>NZ_JBDUUH010000001.1:0-645000 GCF_039939195.1 Foliimonas ilicis
GTCCTTGCGACCGGTCTTGCGCAAATCCTGGCTCTGGCAATTTGGACAGTCCATCCTTTTTCTCCCCACCAAATCACATGATAGGCAGCAGAAGAATCCAAAAACAGTCGGATGTAAACAATGCCCCACCTGTGGGGGAGATGTCCGGCAGGACAGAGGGGGGCGCCTCGCGATTCCGTCAAAACAGGAAACGCTCTAAAGCTTCGTCCAGGCGGCGTTCTTTTTCGACGATTTCACGCAGGCCTCGACAAAGGCGACGCCTTCGACCCCGTCCTTGACGGTCGGGTAGACAACGTCCTTTGCCGGCTTGCCGCCTTTGCGGCGTGCAGCGCGAATTGCGCGCGCGGCTTCCGCATAGATATTGGCAAAGCCTTCGAGATAGCCTTCAGGGTGGCCGGGTGGCACGCGGCTGACACGCGCCGCAGCAGGTCCGGCGCCCGCACCGTTGCGGGTGATCAACTGCTTCGGCTGGCCGAACGGCGTGTACCAGAGATAGTTCGGGTCAGCCTGCGTCCATTCCAGCCCGCCCTTGATGCCGTAAACGCGCAGTTTCAGCCCGTTTTCATTGCCGGGCGCGACCTGACTTGCCCAGAGCATGCCCTTCGCGCCGCCCTTGAAGCGCAGCATCACGTGGGCATTGTCGTCCAGCGCGCGGCCTTTGACGAAGGAATCGAGATCGGCCGAAAGGCTGTCCAGTTCCAGACCCGTTACGAAGCGGGCGAGATTATAGGCGTGGGTGCCTATGTCGCCCGTCGAGCCGCCGACGCCGGACTGTTTCGGATCGACGCGCCATGACGCCTGTTTCGAACCCGTATCCTCGACCTTCTCGGTCAGCCAATCCTGCGGATATTCGGCCTGCACGACGCGAATGTCGCCGAGCTGGCCTTTGGCGATCATCTCGCGCGCCTGCCGGATCATCGGATAGCCGGTGTAATTATGCGTCAGCACGAAAACCTTGCCGGTCTTTTCGACAAGGGCAGCAAGCTTCTTCGCATCGGCCAGATTGGAGGTCAGCGGCTTGTCGGAAATCACATGGATGCCAGCTTCGAGAAAAGCCTTGGCCGCCGGATAATGCATGTGGTTCGGCGTGACGATCGAGACGACTTCGATGCCATCGGGCCTTGCCGCTTCTGCCTTGGCCATTTCCTGAAACGAGGCGTAGCTGCGCTCCGGGTCGAGACCCAGCTCGGCCCCGGAAGCTTTTGCGCGCGCCGGGTCGGACGACAATGCGCCCGCGACCAGCACGAACTCATTGTCTATCCGGGCTGCTATGCGGTGCACCGCGCCGATGAATGCGCCCTGCCCGCCGCCGACCATGCCAAGCCTTATCGGCCGGTTTGCCTTTTCACTGCGTCCCTCTATCGCCATGCCGATTCTCCCTCAGATGCCCATCATGGAGCGGAGCAGTTTCTTGTCGGTCGTGCCGCTGGCGAAATCGTCGAACGCTTTTTCGGTGACACGGATGATGTGGCTCTGGATGAAGGGAGCGCCTTCGGCTGCACCATCTTCGGGGTGCTTGAGGCAGCATTCCCATTCGAGCACCGCCCAGCTATCGTAATCATAGCCGGAAAGCTTCGAGAAAATACCGGAGAAATCGACCTGCCCGTCGCCCAGCGAACGGAAGCGGCCCGCGCGGTTCAGCCAGCCCTGATAGCCGGAATAGACGCCCTGCCTGCCATCGGGATTGAACTCGGCATCCTTGACGTGAAACGCCTTGATGCGTTCGTGATAAATGTCGATGAAGGCCAGATAGTCGAGCTGCTGCAACAGGAAATGCGACGGGTCGTAATTGATGTTGCAGCGCTTGTGCCCCTTCACCGCATCAAGGAACATTTCGAAGGTCACGCCGTCGAAAATATCCTCGCCCGGATGGATTTCGTAGCAGAGATCGACACCGGCATCCTCATAGGCGTCGAGAATGGGCGACCAGCGCTTGCCGAGTTCGGCGAAGGCCTCCTCGATCAAGCCTGCCGGGCGCTGCGGCCAGGGATAAAGATAAGGAAATGCCAGTGCGCCGCTGAATGTGACCGAGGCTTTCAGGCCGAAATTCTTCGAGGCCTTCGCGCCCCAGCGAAGCTGCTCGACCGCCCATTTCTGGCGGGCCTTGGGATTGTTATGCACCTTTGCGGGCGCGAAACCGTCGAACTGCGCATCGTAAGCCGGGTGGACCGCGACGAGCTGGCCCTGAAGATGGGTCGAAAGCTCCGTCACCTCGACACCTGCGTCAGCGCAAATGCCTTTCACCTCGTCGCAATAGGTCTTCGACGATGCGGCCTTTTTCAGATCGAACAGACGCCCGTCCCATGTCGGAATCTGGACACCCTTATAGCCGAGGTCGCCTGCCCATTTCGTGATGCTTTTCAGCGAATTGAACGGGGCAACATCCCCGGCAAACTGCGCAAGGAAAATCGCAGGCCCCTTGATCGTCTTAGACATTCGCAATGTCCTCCCGGTTTAGAAATGACGTCTCAGAGACGTTCGTTTCAATTTTCTCCACGCCGGGCATCCGGCGCCTCTCCCCGCACAACATTCGACCGAGAAAGGCCAACAGTCAACTGGTCCTACCAGATTTTCGCGAACATCGTGCGGGGCAAGGAATTATCCGGTCAGGCGTTGCTTCCCCAAGGTCCGTGGAATGCGCCGGGTCCGTCGATCCGCTCAAAACCATGCGCGCCGAAGAAGTCGCGCTGTCCCTGAATGAGATCGGACGTGCCGCGGCCCTGACGGTAGCTGTCGAAATAGGCGAGGGCGGAGGCAAGGGCTGGCACCGGCAATCCGGCTTCCGAAGCTTTCGCCACGATGCGGCGCAGCGCCGGATGCGCTTCGCTCATCATCTCGACGAAGGCCGGAGCCATCAGGAGATTTGCCACTGGCGCGCCGCCGAAAGCGTCGGCCAGCGTGCCGAGAAACTGCGAACGAATGATGCAGCCTGCGCGCCAGATCTTGGCGACGGTCGGCAAGGGCAGGTTCCAGCCGAATTCTTTCGATGCCGCATCCATAACCGCAAAGCCCTGTGCATATGCGGCGATCTTGCCAGCAAAAAGCGCCAGTTCGAGATCGGCAAGCACCGCATCCCTGTCTTTCGAAAGTGCGGTGACATCCGGCTTGCCATAGGCTTTTTCGGCAGCCAGTCGCTGGTCTTTCATGGATGAAAGCACGCGCGCGGAAACGGCGGCCTCGATCGTGGTTGCTGGAACGCCCAGCGTCTGCGCCTCGATCGCCGACCATTTGCCGGTGCCTTTCTGGCCCGCGCGGTCGAGAATGATATCGACGACAGGCTTGCCGGTTTTCGGATCGTCGGCTGCAAGCACTTCCGCGGTGATTTCGATCAGGTAGGAATTCAGCCTGCCCTTGTTCCACTCACCGAACACTTTGCCGATGTCCTTCGGCGCCATGCCGAGCCCGTCACGCAAGATGCCGTAGACTTCGGCGATCATCTGCATGTCGCCATATTCGATACCGTTGTGGATCGTCTTGACGAAATGCCCGGCACCATCCGTGCCCAGCCAGGCAGAACATGCCTCGCCCTCATATTTCGCGGAGATCGCGGTCAGCACATCCTCGACGCGGGCATAGGCTTCCTTTGTGCCGCCAACCATGATGGAGGGTCCGTGACGCGCGCCTTCTTCACCGCCCGAAACGCCCATGCCGATAAAGGTCAGGCCGGAATTTTCGAGTTCGGCAAAACGGCGCACCGTGTCGCGGAAATTCGCATTGCCCGCATCGATCATGATGTCACCGTCCGACAGGACGCCGCGCAGATGTTCGATCTGTTCATCGACCGGCTGGCCTGCCAGAACCATGATGATGACCGGGCGCGGCGGGCGGATTGCCTCGGCCAGTTCCTCCAGCGACTTGCACGGAATGATCCGGTCGCGCAATTCGCCCGCACTGGCAACGAAAGCGTCCGTCTTTTCCGGCGTACGGTTATAGACCGCGATGCGGTGTCCTTTTTCCGCGATGTTCAGGGCGAGGTTGGAGCCCATGACGCCCAGACCGATGAGGCCGATATCGGCTTTTTCCATCACGCTATTCCTTTGCAGTTTGTTTCGGTCAGCCGGAAACGGCTGGCTGTTATGTTGAAATCGCTTTGTTTTAAACTAACCCGCGCGGCGCTTGCGTCCGTAGAGTTCCAATCTGTGATGGACGATATCATAGCCGAGTTCCCTGGCTATCTCGTCCTGCAGGGCCTCGATGCGGTCCGAATGGAATTCTATGACATCACCGGTGTCTAGGTCGATCAGATGATCGTGATGATCGCCATCCGCCTGCTCGAAACGCGAAGGCCCGCCCTCGAAAGCGTGCCTGTGTATCGCGCCCATGCCCTCCAGCAGCTTCATCGTGCGATAAACCGTCGATAGCGAGATCGAATTGTCGATCGCCACCGCGCGCTGGAAGATTTCGAGGGCATCGGGATGCGATCCCGTTTCACCCAGAATGCCGAGAATAATACGACGCGGCCGCGTGATGCGCACGCCCGCGCCCCGCAGCATTTTCTCGTAATCAGGGTTTCTATTCACCGTCTTTGCCATGGCACCACTATGCGCCAGATGACACCCAGTTGCAAAGATTGCCGGGGCAGAAAACCGTGGATGGATTTTCTTCTTGCAAACGATTTGCAATTGCATTGACAAGTTGCGAGCGCTGCCCTAGCTCTAGGGATGAGAATTCCGCACATCCGTAAAACCCCAAGAAAACCATCAAGGAAAAACCATTGAGACTTCTGCCTGCGCTCTTCGCTTCTCTCGCCCTGACCGGCATGACGCTCTTCCCGGCCGCGAGCCAGGCGGAAGAGAAAATGAAGGTCGTGACGACATTCACCGTCATTGCCGATATGGCCCGCAACGTCGCCGGTGAAGCCGCCGACGTCGAATCCATCACCAAGCCGGATGCCGAGATTCACAATTACCAGCCGACGCCGGGCGACATGATCAAGGCGCAGAATGCAAAGCTCATTCTCTGGAATGGTCTCAATCTCGAATTGTGGTTCGAGAAGTTCTTTTCCAATCTGAGCGACGTGCCGAGCGCTGTCGTCTCGGAAGGCGTCGAGCCGATGGGCATCGCCGAAGGCCCCTACACCGGCAAGCCGAACCCGCACGCATGGATGTCGCCTGATGCGGCGCTGATCTATGTCGAAAACATCCGCAAGGCATTCGCCGAGCAGGACCCGGCCAACGCTGAAATCTACGCGAAGAACGCCGCCGCCTATTCCGAAAAGATCAAGGCGACCTTCGTGCCGATCCGCGCGGAAATCGAAGCGATCCCCGAGGATCGACGCTGGCTCGTCACCAGCGAGGGTGCGTTCTCCTATCTGGCGCGCGATTTCGGCCTAAAGGAGCTTTACCTCTGGCCGATCAATGCCGACCAGCAAGGTACGCCGCAGCAGGTTCGCAAGGTCATCGATGCGGTGCGTGAGCACAAAATCCCGGTCGTCTTCAGCGAAAGCACGATTTCTCCCGACCCGGCAAAACAGGTCGCCCGCGAAACCGGCGCGAAATATGGTGGCGTGCTTTATGTGGACTCGCTCAGCTCCGAAAGCGGCCCGGTGCCCACCTATCTCGACCTGCTCAGCGTAACTGCAAAGACAATCGTGGATGGTCTATCGGAATGAACATTCTAAGCCAGGCCAGGGAAACCGACGCGCAGTCCGAGGGGCTGCGCGTCGAGCATATAAACGTCACTTATCGCAATGGCCATACGGCGCTTCGCGACGCGAGTTTTGCGATACCGCGCGGCACGATTACGGCGCTTGTCGGCGTCAATGGCAGCGGCAAGTCGACATTGTTCAAGGCGATCATGGGGTTCGTGCCGCTCGGCAAGGGCTCCGTTTCCATTCTGGGCAAGCCTGCCGCCGTGGCGCTCAAGGAAAACGCCGTCGCCTATGTCCCGCAAAGCGAGGATGTCGATTGGAACTTCCCGGTTCTCGTCGAAGACGTCGTCATGATGGGCCGCTACGGCCACATGAATTTCATGCGCGTGGCGCGCGCGGCGGACCGCGAAGCCGTTGACGCCGCACTCGAGCGCGTCGGCATGAGCGCCTATCGCAAGCGCCAGATCGGCGAATTGTCCGGCGGCCAGAAGAAGCGCGTTTTCCTTGCCCGCGCACTTGCCCAGAACGGCCGTATCATCCTGCTCGACGAGCCTTTCACCGGTGTCGATGTGCGCACCGAGGAAGCGATCATCACGCTCCTGCAATCGCTGCGCGACGAAGGCCGCGTCATGCTGGTTTCCACGCATAATCTCGGCAGTGTTCCGCGCTTCTGCGACCGCGCGGTTCTCATCAATCGTACTGTGCTTGCGGCGGGGAAAACCGAAGACGTGTTCACCCGCGAGAACCTCGAAAAAGCATTCGGCGGCGTGCTGCGCCAGTTCACGCTGGGCGGTGCTGACCTCCACGACGATGACGACAAGCGCAAGGTCACCGTTTTGACCGACGACGAGCATCCATTCGTCATCTATGGCGACGGCGACGACCGCAAGCCGGAAAACGTAAAATGATAACGCTGCTCACCGAGCCATTCACCTATGGCTACATGGTCAATGCGATGTGGGTCAGCGCGCTTGTTGGTGCCGTCTGCGCCTTCCTCTCGGCCTATCTGATGCTGAAAGGCTGGTCGCTCATCGGCGATGCGCTTTCACACTCCATCGTTCCAGGCGTCGCCGGGGCCTACATGCTGGGCTTCCCGTTTGCCTTCGGCGCATTCATCTCCGGCGGTCTGGCCGCAGGCGCGATGCTGTTTCTCAACCAGCGCACGAAGCTCAAGGAAGACGCCATCATCGGGCTGATCTTCACGTCCTTCTTCGGCCTTGGCCTGTTCATGATCTCGCTGTCGCCAGCCTCGGTGAACATCCAGACGATCGTGCTCGGCAACATCCTGGCGGTGACGCCAGAAGACACGCTTCAGCTAGTGCTCATTGCCGGCGTATCGCTTGTCGTCCTTCTGATAAAATGGAAGGATTTGATGGTCAGCTTTTTCGATGAAAACCACGCCCGCTCCATCGGCATCAACCCCGACCATATGAAGGTGCTTTTCTTCACGCTGCTCAGCGCATCGACGGTCGCAGCCCTGCAAACGGTCGGCGCGTTTCTCGTCATCGCCATGGTGGTGACGCCCGGCGCCACAGCCTATCTTCTCTGCGACCGCTTCCCGCGCCTGATCGGCGTCAGCGTTCTGATCGGCAGCGTCACAAGCTTCGTCGGCGCCTATGCGAGCTACTTTCTCGACGGCGCAACGGGTGGCATCATCGTCTGCCTGCAAACGCTGATCTTCCTCACAGCCTTCGTCTTCGCACCAAAACATGGAATGCTCGCCGCGCGTCGCCGTACGCGCGAAGCCTTGGAGGCGGGCCTATGATCGAAACTCTCATCCAACCTTTCGCCTTCCCCTTCATGCGGGAAGCCTTCGTCATCTCCATTCTGGTTGCGATACCGATGGCGCTGCTGTCGTCCTTCCTCGTCCTGAAAGGCTGGTCGCTGATGGGCGACGCGATCAGCCATGCCGTGCTTCCGGGCGTCGTGCTGGCCTATATTGCCGGTCTGCCGCTCGCCATCGGCGCTTTCGGTGCGGGTATGGTCTGCGCACTGGCAACCGGCTTTCTCAAGGAAAACAGCCGCATCAAGGAAGACACGGTCATGGGCGTCGTGTTTTCGGGCATGTTCGGGCTGGGCATCGTGCTTTACACGAAGATCCAGTCGGACATTCACCTCGACCACATATTGTTCGGCGACATTCTGGGCATTAGCTGGCGCGACGTTCTCGAAAGCGGCATCATCGCCGCGATCTCGACCGGTGCGGTCTGGATTTTTCGCCGCGATCTGCTGCTGCATTCCTTCGACCCGCAACACGCCCGCGCCATCGGACTGCCGGTGCGCCTGCTGCATTACGGCCTGCTCACTATCCTGTCGTTGACCATTGTCGGCGCACTTAAAGCAGTCGGCATCATCCTCGCAATCGCCATGCTCATTGCACCGGGCGCCATCGCCTATCTGTTGACCAACCGCTTCGACCGCATGCTCCCGCTCTCGGTCGCAATCGCCGTGGTCGCCTCTTTCCTCGGCGTCTATATCAGCTTCTTCATCGACAGCGCGCCTGCACCTACCATCGTGCTCATCATGAGCATCTTCTTCATCGCCGCGTTCCTCTGGTCGCGCTGGGCGATTGCAAAGACAGAGCGCAGCGTGACTTTGGAAAGCTAGAGCCCTTCGCTTTAGATAGATAAGCCGGCGGGACAGCGCCCCCCTCTGTCCTGCCGGACATCTCCCCCACAAGTGGGGAGATTACCCCATCATGAACGCTCGGCACTAATTACTGAACGCTGCAGAATGAAAGCGGAGAGAGTTGTGTCAGCCAATCTCCCCACCTGTGGGGTGAGGAATGGTCCGCGCAGCGGACGAAAAGCCAACGATTTGGCTTTTCGAATGACGAACGCCCGGAGCCATAGCGAAGGGCAGGGTCCGGCAGGACAGAGGGGGGCGCCTCGCGATTCCTTTAAACAACAGCGCGTGGATAAAAAACTCCAATTTCATGTTTTTTATTCACCCCCTTTTCCACACTCCTATCATCTCCCCACTGTCTGAGCGGGAAGCCGGTGCGCACCGGGTATCGGTTCAGACAGCGGTGACCTCCTATTTGCGACTGCGGTAGTCGTGAGACCCGAGGGGTGAGGCATGTCCGACCATAGGTCGGCAAAAAGCCAACGATTTGGCTTTTTGAATGTCGAACGCCCGGAGCCATAGCGGAGGGCCGGGACAGGTCGGCGCGTTGAAGATGCGTTCATGGCAGGAAGTGACAAACCCTGTCGATGAAACATCCCAAAGCGTGCGGAGAAACCGCGATGTTTTCCTGCACTATTGAATGCAGAAACATTGTGCCCGACCGACCGGATAGCAGGTGAGGAGCGGTCCGCGCAGCGGGCGAGAAGCCAACGATTTGGCTTCTCGAGCTCCGAACGGCGGGGTGCGGACGTCGCGCCACATAATTACTTACACTAGGAAGGCACGGCCAAGCGCCCCGCTTCCCGGTTCTTGACAATGGCCAGACGCAATTGCGGGCGTGGCGATGGTAAAGTGTGCGATTTTCACAGCACGAAGCACCCCCGCTATCGACAACCCCCGCCAAGACCGTTAGGCGAACCGAAAGATTTACGGAGCCAATGCCATGAGCGGAAAAACATTGATTGCGCCGTCGGTTCTATCGGCGGACTTCTCGAAACTCGGTGACGAGGTCGAGGCCGTGGCGGCGGCGGGTGCGGACTGGATTCATCTGGACGTGATGGACGGGCATTTCGTGCCGAACATCACTTTTGGCCCGCCCGTCATCAAGGCGATCCGCAACCGCACCGACAAGATTTTCGACTGCCATCTGATGATCGCGCCAGCCGACCCTTATCTCGCGGCATTCGCCGACGCAGGCTGCGACTACATTACCGTGCATGCCGAAGCCGGTCCGCATCTCGACCGCTCGCTCCAGACCATCCGCAATCTGGGCAAGAAGGCCGGCGTTTCGCTGAACCCTTCGACGCCCGAAAGCGTGATCGAATATGTGCTGGACCGGCTCGATCTCGTTCTGCTGATGACCGTCAATCCGGGCTTCGGCGGACAGGCTTTCATTCCGGCAGTCGTCGAGAAGGTGAAGCGCATCAAGGCGATGATCGGCAGCCGCCCTATCCTTATCGAGATCGATGGCGGTGTTTCGCCCGAAACCGCACCGCTCGTTACCGCAGCCGGAGCCGATGTGCTGGTCGCAGGCGCCGCAGTCTTCAAGGGTGGGAACGAAGACGCCTACCGCGCCAACATCGCGGCAATCCGCACGGCGGGCGACAAAGCGCGCAGCTAAGCCTCAAAAACAGGCGCGCCGTCAATCCAGACCTTTCGCACGACCAGATCGGCGGACAGCGCAACGATATTCGCCGCCGCTCCAGCGGTGAACCGCCCAAGCCTGTCGGCTTGCCCAACGCTCTCAGCCGGATAGAGCGAGGCCATGCGAAGCGCCTCGCCGAGTTCGAGCCCAATGCGCTCATGCATGAAACGGACCGCCGAGACCATGTCGAGATCGGCACCTGCCAGCGTGCCGTCGGCCAGTGTCAGGCGGCCGTTTTCGCGATAGACCGTGCGCCCGTTCAGCGTGAAGGATTTCATGTCCGTTCCGATGGTCGCCATCGCATCGGTGACGAGGAAAATACGGCCCGGCCCATTCTTGGCGCGCAGCGCAATCACCATCGTCGCCGGATCGACGTGAATACCATCCGCGATGAGACCGGCGGACAACGCGCCGACATCGATCGCCGCACCGACGAGACCCGGTTCGCGATTGCCGATCTGGCTCATGGCGTTGAACAGATGCGTGGTCATCGATGCGCCCGCCGCGGCATACTGCGCGGCGCGCTCATAGCCTGTATCGGAATGGCCGAGACTGACCACGACACCCGCCTCGGCAAGCGCCTTGATCTGCTCCGTCGAAACGGATTCCGGCGCGACCGTCGTCAAAAGAACCGGCATCGCCTTGCGGCCCGCGACGACCGAGGCCAGATCGTCGGCCTCCATCGGGCGGATCAAGGCCGGATCGTGCGCGCCTTTGCGGGCAAGCGAAAGATGCGGCCCCTCAAGATGAAGGCCGAGAAAACCCGGCACGTCCAGCCGTGCCGCTTCTGCTCCGGCATTCAGCGCGGCCCGCACTATCTCGCGCGTATCGGTGATCAGGGTCGGCAGCAGTGCCGTCGTTCCGAATGGCGCATGCGCGGCGCATATCGTTCTGATCGTCTCGACGTCCGGGTGGTCGTTCAGCATCACGCCGCCACCACCATTGACCTGAAGGTCGACAAAGCCCGGCACAAGCATATCTGCCTGCGCGGAAACTGTCGTGATATCGCCCGGCAAAGCGCCTTCAGGTACCACGCCTTCGACCGTTCCGCCGCGCACGATCAAGGCTGCATCGTCGTGCCAGCTTTCGCCGTCAAAAATGCGCGCGGCCCTTATGGCGTAGAGATCGCTCATACGGTTTCGGTCACTTTTCTGAGGTTGCGCGGCTCGTCGGGGTTCAGCCCCCTGTGACGCGCAAACGCCTCCACGAAGGCATAGAAGGAAACGATCAACGACAGCGGGTCGGTCAAAGGATGGCCGGTCGGTGCGAAGGGAAGCTTTGCCGCCTTTTGGCTAAGAGCCGATGTCGCATAAATCGACGCGCCCTTCTCGGCCAGGCGATCGGCGGTATCGACCAGCGACGCCTCGGATGCGTCGCGCGCGGTGAGTGCCAGAACGGGGAAGCCCGGATGAATGAGGGCCAGCGGGCCATGCATAACTTCGGCGGCGCTGTAGGCCTCCGCATGCATGCCGCAGGTCTCTTTGAATTTCAGAGCCGCTTCATTGGCAATCGCGACCGACGGTCCGCGTCCGAGAATGAACAGCGAAGGGTTGCCCGAAAGCACGCCTGCAATTTCCATCCAGTCGCAATCCACTGCCTTGCGAAAATGCCCCGGCAACTCGCGAAGTGCGGCGAGCAACGGCTCGTCATTCGTGCAATGCGCCATGAGCAGCAGGCCGGCAACCGCCGAATTGACGAATGTCTTGGTCGCCGCAACGCTCTTTTCGGTGCCTGCCAGAATGTCGATTGCATGGTCGGAAGCGGCAGCCAGCGGCGAATCTGCCGTATTGGTAAGTGCTATCGTCAGTGCTCCGGCCTTTCGCGCCATCTGCGCCATCGCAACGATGTCGGGGCTTTTACCTGATTGCGAAATTGCCAGGCAGGCCGAGCCGTTCAGCTTCAATTTCGCCTTGTAGATCGAGGCAACGGACGGCCCGACCGAAGCCACTGCCAGCCCCGCGGTCAACTCGATGGCGTATTTCAAAAACGTCGCCGCATGATCGGACGAGCCGCGCGCAACGGTGACGATAAAATTCGGATCGAGCGCATTGATGGCGCGGCCCGCAGTGGCAATTACGTCACCCGAACCGTCCAGCAAGCGCGCGACTGCATCGGGAATTTCGACGATTTCGCGGCGCATATGCGTTGTTTCAGTCAATTGCGGTCTCCTGCGCTGATTTCGGGCCGGGTCAGGCGCAATTCCGCGACGAAATCATAGGTATCGCCGCGATAGACCGAGCGCGTAAACTCGATCACCCGGCCGCTTTCGAGATAGGAAATGCGCTCGATATTCAGCCCCGCCGAACCCGCTGGAACCTGAAGAAGTTTTGCATCGGCCTCGCCAAGATTGGCTGCCGATATACGTTGCACGGCGCGCACCGGATGGTTTCCGGTCTGTCCCAAAGCCGCATAAAGTGAAAGGCCGATCGCTGCCGGATCAGGCAGAATGCTGGCCGAGATTGCGGCGCGCTCGATTGCCAGGGGCATGCCGTTTGCAATGCGCAGGCGGCTGATACGCGCAACCATCTCTTTGGACGAAAGCCCCAGCACCATCATTTCGTCCGGCGATGGCGGGAAGATGCCGCGATCCAGCCATCGCGAATGCACCTCCATGCCGCGCCGCGCCATGTCTTCAGTGAACGAAGTCAAACGCGACAGGGATTGCTCGACGCGTTCGACGCGCGGCGCGACGAAAGTGCCGGAGCCATGGCGCTGAACAAGAATGCCGCCCTTCACCAGATCCTGAACGGCCTTGCGCACCGTTACCCGCGAGACGTCCGCTTTAATTGCGATGTCGCGCTCGGAAGGCAGTGCGTCGCCCGGCCCGATCACGCCGCTGGTGACGGCATCCTCGATGCTGCGCTTGAGCTGGAGATAGAGCGGCGCGCCTTTGAGCGGCGCATCCTTTACGCTCGAAAATATCCGCTCGGCAGCATCAGACATGACCCGCCGGCTCCTTTTGGCCAAGCGCGCGCACCGCCATCATGACCGCGCCGCCCAGCGCATCCTGCAGCGGCGGGTGAACGATCTTGCGATAACGCTCCGAAAGATGCGGCGTGAAAAGCTGTGCGAGGCCGCCGAGCAGACAAAGACGATCATCCGCATCGAGCTTCAAAACGTCGAGCGCCTCCTCGATATCCGAAACGGCGCGCGCCAGAACGCGGACGGCCACCGCGTCACCCTTGTCGATATAGTCGAAAACCATCGGCGCGAATGTTCCGAAATCGGAAGGTTTGGAAGCTGCCCCGAATTTCACGATTTCGCGCGGATCGCCGGAAAACTTCTCCATAACCGCGCTGGAAAGTGCCGAACCCGGCCGAATGTCGTCATGGACGATGAGCGTTTCCTGAAGCAGATCGCGCCCCATGCGCGCACCGCCACCCAGGTCGCCCAGCATGAAACCCCAGCCGCCTATGGTGGTGAGTTTGGCGCTTTTGCGCGACATGAATATCGAGCCGGTGCCGATGATCGCGATTGCGCCGTCATGATCGCCAAGCGCGCCATTCAGCGCGATCAGCGCATCGCTTTCGACGAAGCTTTGGCGGAAAGGAAGAACATCCTTCAACCGCTGCCCATAGCCGCCGACATTGGTTCCGGCGAGGCCCAGAACGGCGGTCGTTTGCGGGATCAAAGCAGGGTCTTTTCCAGCGTCCACGAATGCCAGACGCGTGGCCTCGAGAATATTGTTTCTCGCGCCATCGAAATCGGACATGATGTTGGAAGGGCCGCTTTTACCACGGCCAAGCACCTCGCCTGACGAGGTTGCCAGAGCAGCCCTGCAGCTTGTGCCGCCGCCATCGATACCAAGCACCAGATCCACTGAAAGGCCTCCTGAACTGAATAATACCAATAAAATACCAATAGCCAAGGATTAATTTTTACAAGGCCAGCCGATCTATAGGATAACCAACAACTAGCTGTAATTGTTTAATTTTTCAAAAACTCACCCTTTTGCCTTCCTGACAATCGTTAACGCCGCTAGACAAGTGGTATTTTTTTGGTATTGTCGAGCGCAATGGGAGAACAGATATGGTGCTGGCGCGTACAGAAGCGATGCACAGGGATGCTGACGGGCTCGACACGAAGTCGCCCGAGGCTATTCTTCAACTTCTGAATGACGCGCAGATCGAAGCCGCCAAAGTACCGCTCGACGCAATTTCCGAGATCGTAGACGCTGCGAAGTGCTTCGCGCGCACCCTCTCCAATGGCGGTCGCATCGCTTATGCAGCAGCCGGAAGCTCCGGCCTGATGGCGCTGGCCGATGCGCTCGAACTTCCCGGCACTTTCGGCATTCCGCGCGACCGCATAATTATCATGCTGGCAGGCGGTGTTGAGGCGCTGACCAATCTTGCAGGTGCGCCCGAAGACGATGTCGATCAGGCGCTTTCGGACTTTAAAACGAATGGCCTGAAAAAAGGCGATTGCCTGATCGCAATCAGCGCCAGCGGTTCGACGCCTTATGCGTTGGCGGCACTTACCGAAGCCAAACGCGTTGGCTTGGAGACGATCGCGATAGCCAACAATGCCGGCACGCCGCTGATGCAAACCGCAGACATTCCAATCCTGCTGCAGACGCCGCCGGAAGTCGTCGCAGGCTCGACGCGCATGGGTGCGGGAACCGCCCAGAAAATCGCGCTGAACCTCATGTCCACATTGGCGGCGATCCATCTCGGCCATGTCCATGACGGCCATATGGTCAATCTGCATGCTGATAATATCAAGCTGCGTGTACGCGCCGCGCGCATCGTCGCTTCTATCGCAGGGTGTACGCAGGCAGAGGCGGAAAAGCGCCTCGCGGAAAGTAACGGCTCCGTGAAAGCGGCAATTCTTCTGGCCGCCGGGGCAAAGAGCATCGATGCTGCCAGAGAACTTCTCGAAGGGACAGGCCAGAAATTAAGGCCGGCCCTTTCGGAACTCGAGGGGAACAAAGCCTCTCATCAAAACCGAACCTGAACAGGTCAACAGGGAGAATAAAATGGGAAATGGATATTTTAAGGGGCTGCTTCTGGCCTCCAGCATTCTAGGCTCGGCAAGTGCCGCCTTCGCCCAGGATGTGACGCTCAACATCGAAAGCTGGCGCAATGACGACCTTGCCATCTGGCAGGAAAAGCTGATTCCGGCATTCGAAGCCAAGAACCCCGGCATCAAGCTCGTCTTCGCGCCTTCGGCTCCAACCGAATACAACGCGGCGCTCAATGCCAAGCTCGACGCCGGTTCCGCAGGCGACCTCGTGACCTGCCGCCCCTTCGACGCCTCGCTCGAACTCTTCAACAAGGGCCAGATCGCCGACCTGACCTCGCTGCCGGGCATGGAGAATTTCTCCGACGTCGCGAAATCCGCATGGACCACCGATGACGGCTCCAAGACGTTCTGCGTGCCAATGGCGTCCGTCATTCACGGCTTCATCTACAATGCGGACGCCTTCGAAAAGCTCGGCATCACGCCGCCCGCGACCGAGGCCGAATTCTTCGCAGCCCTCGACAAGATCAAGGCAGACGGCACCTACATCCCGCTGGCAATGGGCACCAAGGATCTCTGGGAAGCCGCCACAATGGGCTACCAGAATATCGGCCCGACCTACTGGAAGGGTGAAGAAGGCCGCCTGGCGCTGATCAAGGGCACCGAAAAGCTGACCGATCCGCAATGGGTCGAGCCATATGCCGTTCTTGCTAAGTGGAAGGACTATCTGGGCGACGGTTTCGAAGCGCAAAGCTATCCGGACAGCCAGAACCTGTTCACGCTCGGCCGCGCAGCGATCTTCCCCGCCGGTTCGTGGGAAATCTCGGTGTTCAACACGCAGGTCGATTTCAAGATGGGCGCTTTCCCGCCACCGGTGAAAAACGCCGGTGACACCTGCTACATCTCCGATCACAACGACATTGGCATCGGCCTGAACGCCAAGAGCAAGAATCCCGAAGCTGCGAAAACCTTCCTGACATGGGTCGCATCGCCGGAATTCGCCGAAATCTACGCCAATGCGCTGCCGGGCTTCTTCAGCCTGTCCTCGACGCCGGTGAAGATGGAAGACCCGCTGGCGCAGGAATTCGTTTCGTGGCGCGAAAAGTGCAAGCCGACGATCCGCTCGACCTACCAGATCCTGTCGCGCGGCACGCCGAACCTCGAAAACGAAACCTGGGTCGAATCGGCCAATGTCATCAACGGCACCGATACGCCTGAAGTCGCCGGTGAGAAGCTCCAGAAGGGTCTCGATAGCTGGTACAAGCCGGCTAAGTAAGGCAGCGACGACGCCCCTCATCCGCCTGCCGGCACCTTCTCCACGTGAACGGGGAGAAGGATCAATGGCGCGGTGGATGCTCCCATGAGGGAAAATAGCGTAGACATAAGCCCCATCCTTCCTTCTCCCCGCCTGCGGGGAGAAGGTGCCGGCAGGCGGATGAGGGGCAGATGCGAAAACCATTTCGCTGAAACCAGGAAAAATCGAATGGCGGAAGAAACAGAACGCAGGAGGCCGATCCGCTGGCACATCGCGGTCTTTCTCGCGCCCGCCGTTCTGATCTACACGATCGTTATGATCCTGCCGCTTTTCGGCACGCTGCAATTGTCGTTCTTCCGGACGCAGGCGCAGGAACTGTCCTTCGTCTGGTTCGACAATTTCCGCACCCTGTTCGGCGACCCGCGCTGGTCTGCCAGCTTCTGGAACGCGCTGGGCAACAATACGTGGTTTTTCATCATTCACATGCTGGTGCAGAACCCGATAGGTATCGCACTGGCAGCCTTGCTTTCCAGCCCCAAGCTGCGGTTTTCGAGTTTCTATCGAACTGCGATTTTCATTCCGACGATCCTTTCCTTCGTGATCGTCGGCTTTGCATGGAAGCTGATACTCAGCCCGCTCTGGGGCATCGCGCCCAATATGATGGATATGGTTGGCCTCAAAAGCTGGTTCACGCCGTGGCTTGGCAAGGAAGAGTATGCGCTGACGACGCTCAGCCTGATCTCGGTCTGGCAGTTCGTCGGCATTCCCATGATGCTGATCTATGCCGCGCTGCTTTCCATTCCCGACGAGGTGATCGAGGCCGCCGAATGCGACGGCATTACCGGCATGGCGCAATTCTGGAAGATAAAGCTGCCGCTCATCCTGCCCTCGATCGGCATCATCTCCGTGTTGACCTTCGTCGCCAATTTCAACGCCTTCGACCTGATCTATTCGGCGCAAGGCGCACTGGCCGGGCCGAACTATGCAACCGACATTCTGGGCACTTTCCTCTACCGCACCTTCTTCGGTTTCCAGTTGCAGACCGGCGATATGCATATGGGCGCGACCATTGCATCGATGATGTTCGTCATCATTCTCGCGGGCGTGTGCCTCTATCTCTTCGCCGTCCAGACGCGCCTGCGTCGGTATCAGTTCTGAGGGGATGATAAAAATGACAAGCGCCCCCACTCCGTCTCGCTCCGCTCGCCACCTCTCCTCCTGTCCGTGGGAGAGGAATCGCTGCCGCAACACCAGAGCTAATCCAGCTTGGGTTCCTCTCCCCCGGGCAGGGGGAGAGGTGGCCCGAAGGGCCGGAGCGGGGGTGCTTCACATTTCAGGAATGGCGCCATGAGCCGCGCGACGCAATCGCTTCCCCGCAATATCGCAGCCCATGCGATCCTGCTGACTTACACCGCAATCGCTCTTTTCCCGGTGGTCGTCATCATCATCAACTCGTTCAAGTCGCGCAATGCGATCTTCCGTTCGCCGCTTTCGCTGCCGACACCGGAAACCTTCGATTTGATCGGCTACACCACCGTTCTGCGGCAGGGCGATTTCTTCCTCTATTTCCAGAACAGTGTCATCGTCACCGTCGTTTCGCTGACTCTTGTCCTGATCTTCGGCGCCATGGCGGCGTTCGCGCTTTCTGAATACCGCTTCAAGGGCAATAGCCTGATGGGGCTCTATCTGGCGCTCGGCATCATGATACCGATCCGCCTCGGCACGGTCGCGATCCTTCAGTTGATGGTGGCAAGCGGGCTGGTCAACACGCTGACCGCGCTGATCCTCGTCTACACGGCGCAGGGCCTGCCGCTTTGCGTGTTCATTCTCTCCGAATTCATGAAGCAGGTTTCCGACGATCTGAAAAATGCGGGCCGAATAGACGGCCTTTCAGAATACCGCATCTTCTTCCGGCTGGTGCTGCCGCTGGTGCGCCCGGCCATGGCGACGGTTGCCGTCTTCACCATGATCCCGATCTGGAACGATCTGTGGTTCCCGCTGATTCTTGCGCCTTCGGAAGCCACCAAGACGGTGACGCTCGGCGCGCAGATATTCATCGGGCAATTCGTGACCAACTGGAACGCGGTTCTGGCAGCACTGTCGCTCGCCATCCTGCCCGTCCTCATTCTTTATCTGATCTTCTCGCGGCAGCTTATCCGCGGCATCACATCCGGGGCAGTCAAGTGAGCAGTACGAAAGATCAACCCTTGCGCGTGCTGGTGGCCGGGCTTGGCAATATGGGCCGCAGCCATGCGCTCGCCTATCACGACAATCCGGGCTTCGAGATCGTCGCGATGGTCAACCGATCCGATGTGCCGCTGCCGTCCGAACTGTCAGCTTATAAAATCCGCCGCTCGTTCGAGGAGACGCTTGCCGAGTTGAAGCCGGATGTCGCGTCGATTAACACCTATTCGGACAGCCATGCCGAATATGCGATAAAGGCGCTGGAAGCTGGTTGCCACGTCTTCGTGGAAAAGCCGCTGGCGACCACCGTCGCCGATGCGGAGCGTGTGGTGGCCGCTGCGAAGGCCAATGGCCGCAAACTGGTGATCGGCTATATTCTGCGCCACCACCCTTCATGGATGCGGCTGATTGCCGAAGCACGCAAGCTTGGCGGGCCTTACGTGTTCCGCATGAACCTCAACCAGCAATCGAGCGGCGCGACCTGGGCAACCCACAAGCAGCTCATGAAAACCACTTCGCCGATTGTCGATTGCGGCGTGCACTATCTGGATGTGATGTGCCAGATAACCGATGCCAAGCCCGTTCAGGTGCGCGGCATGGGCGTACGCCTGTCGGACGAAATTGCCGACGACATGTATAATTACGGGCATCTTCAGGTGCTGTTCGATGACGGATCGGTTGGCTGGTACGAGGCAGGCTGGGGGCCGATGATTTCGGAGACGGCCTTCTTCGTGAAGGATGTCATGTCGCCCAACGGGTCGGTCTCGATCGTCATGGACGAGAATGCTAAATCCGACGACATCGACGCGCATACCAAGACCTCGACGATCAAGCTGCACAGCGCGAAGACCGCTGCGGACGGCGCATTCGCAAGGCAGGACGAATTGCTTTCCATGGCAGGCGAGCCCGGCCATCAGGAGCTTTGCGATCTGGAACAGGCTTTTGTGCTGAAAGCCATTCGCGAGGATATCGATCTGACGCGCCATATGGACGACGCTGTGAAATCGCTGCGCGTCTGCCTTGCCGCCGACGAAAGCGTTCGCAGCGGTCAGGCGGTGATGTTGTGATGCGGGCAAACACCCCCACTCCGATTTGCTACGCAAACCACCTCTCCCCCTGCCCGGGGGAGAGGAAACGCTGCCGCGAGGCCGGCGCTTTTCCAGCCTGGGTTCCTCTCCCCCTTGCAGGGGGAGAGGTGCCCCGAAGGGTCGGAGTGGGGGAAATTCATTCTATCGGGGGCGGCGCATGGGCTCTTTAACAATCGAAAACATCAAGAAATCCTTCGGCCAGGTCGAGGTGCTGAAGGGCGTCGATCTGGATGTGAAGGATGGCGAACTCATCGTCTTCGTTGGGCCTTCTGGCTGCGGAAAATCCACGCTGTTGCGCATTATCGCCGGGCTCGAGGATGCGACGTCCGGCAGCATAAAGATCGACGGCAAGGCTGTGAACAACGTGCCGCCCGCAAAACGCGGCATCGCCATGGTGTTCCAGACCTATGCGCTCTACCCGCATCTGACGGTCAAGAACAATATGGGGCTTGGCCTCAAACAGGCAGGTACACCGGCCGCCGAAATCGAAAAACGCGTGGCGGATGCGTCCTCGATGCTTTCGCTTGAACCATACCTCGCCCGCCGCCCCGCCGAGCTTTCGGGCGGGCAACGCCAGCGTGTCGCCATCGGCCGGGCGCTGGTTCGCGAGCCGAGCCTGTTCCTGTTCGACGAGCCGCTTTCAAACCTCGACGCCGCACTTCGCGTCAACACGCGGCTGGAGATTGCACGGCTTCACCGGCATCTCTCCGCAACGATGATCTATGTGACGCATGATCAGGTGGAGGCGATGACGCTGGCCGACCGCATCGTCGTGCTGAACGCCGGGCGCATCGAGCAGATCGGCGCGCCGATGGAGCTTTATAACGATCCGGCAAATCTGTTTGTGGCAGGCTTTATCGGCTCACCGAAGATGAATTTCATCGACGGCAAGCGTGTCGGCGACGAGGCGGCCACGATCGGCGTTCGGCCGGAGCATCTGACTGTCAACGCCAAATCCGGCACTTGGAAAGGCACGGTCATCCACGCAGAACATCTGGGCGCGGACACCAATCTTTATCTGGAGAGCGAACAGACGGGACTGATCACAGTGCGCATTTTCGGCGAGTATCAGGCCGATCCCGGACAGGAACTTTATGCAACGCCCGACGCCAACCGCACATACCGCTTCGGCACGGACGGTCAGCGTATACGGTAGATTAGCCGACGAAAGCGCGCTCGACGACGAAGCTATCTGGCTTGTTGAGCGAGCCTTCCTCGAAACCGAGGCTTTCGGCCAGTTCCTTGACGTCTTTCAGCATATGCATCGAGCCGCAGATCATGATGCGGTCCGTTTCAGGGTTCAGCTTTTCGATGCCGAGATCCGTATAGAATTTACCGGAACCGATGAGTGCGGTGATGCGGCCCATGCGCTCGGAGGTTTCCTGCGTCGTGCTGTTGTAAAGCGTCACGCGGCCATGCGTCAGTTCACCGATCAGCGGATCGTCCTGCAGCGCATCGATAAGCTCGCGGCCATAGGAAAGCTCGGCCACATCGCGGCAGGTGTGCGTAAGATAGACGTGCTCGAAGCGGTCATAAGTATCCGGATCGCGCAGCAGGCTGGCGAAGGGCGCAATGCCGGTGCCGGTCGAAATCATGAACAGGCGCTTGGCAGGCGTCAGTGCGTCAAGAACCAGCGTGCCGGTCGCCTTCTGGCGCAGCAGCAGCGTGTCGCCGGGCTGTATTTTCTGCAGCTCGGAGGTCAGCGGACCATCCGGCACCTTGATCGAGAAGAATTCGAGTTCTTCGTCCCAGCTTGGGCTGGCAACCGAATAGGCGCGGAAGACAGGCTTTTCTGCATTCGGCAGGCCGATCATCACGAATTCGCCCGAACGGAAACGCAGCGTCTGCGGACGCGTCACGCGGAAAGAGAACAGACGGTCCGTGTAATGTTTCACCGATACGATCGTCTCGGCATAGACATTTGCCGGGATCGGAAACTTCGGTGAACGATCGTCTTGCGCTTGTGCGGATACAGGCTGCATGCTTACGGAACCTTTCGTGACATGCTGAAGAATTGCGCCGAATATGGTGCGCCGGTTCTAATAACAAAAGAAACCGGAGAAAAAGCGGGAAAAGCGCGCTCTTGTGTCGCGGATTTTCTATGACGGAAATGCCCATCGGGTCAAGATTGCTGACCGAAACTCCTTTCCAATCTTATGCGGCATCGAGGCGGTTTGTTTTGCATTTTGGCCTGAAATGAGAAATTTCTCTCAACATGCAAAGCTGTCAGAAATTTTGTCCTAATTTAGCGTTTTTCCCGGTAGCGGATTGACGTAACGGCCCTTTGCCGCTTTGGCTAATATACACGCAGAAGGAGCCGGGAATGAGCCAAGAAGCCCTGATCGTCATCGACGTGCAGAACGATTTCTGCCCCGGCGGCGCGCTCGCTGTCGTCGGCGGCGATGAGATCGTTCCGCTGGTCAACGATATGATCCGCAGCTTCGACCACGTGATCTTAACGCAAGACTGGCATCCGGCGCGGCATTCCAGCTTTGCTTCCGTTCATTCCGGCCGCGAGCCGTTCCAGACGATCACCATGCCTTATGGCGAGCAGACGCTGTGGCCGGATCATTGCATTCAGGGTTCGGGCGGTGCTGCCTTTCACCCCGCGCTCAAATGGACGAAAGCCGAACTCGTCGTGCGTAAAGGATTCCGCGCCGAGATCGACAGCTATTCGGCATTCTTTGAAAACGACCGCACGACGCCCACCGGTCTTGCGGGCTATCTGAAGGAGCGCGGCATCAATTCGGTGACGCTTGTCGGGTTGGCGACGGATTTTTGCGTCGCCTTTTCCGCGCTCGATGCGGTTACACACGGCTTCGATACGACGGTTCGCATGGATGCATGCCGGGCGATTGATCTTGGCGGATCGCTGGAAGCCATGACCGCACGGATGAAGGATGCGGGTGTAAAGCTGGTTTAAACGCCGACGTAACGGCGAACCAGCGAAGGGTCGGCGCGCAGCGTTTCGACCGTGACCGTTTCACGGTTGCGACCGTTTTCGATGAAGGCGATGCGGTCGGCAACGGGAAGTACTGCATCGACGCGCTGCTCCACCAGAATGGTCGAGACGCCACGGCTGCGCAGTTCCGTCACCGTCTCGCGTATCTTGGCGATCATCGACGGCATCAGCCCTTCGGTCGGCTCATCGAGCAACAGAACGTCCGGCTCCAGACACAAGGCACGGGCCATGGCCAGCATCTGCTGTTCGCCGCCCGAAAGCGTGCCGGAGCGCTGTTTCAGCCTCTCGCGCAATATCGGAAACAGGTCCAGCACGCTGTCGCGCGTCGGCTTGCCCTTGCCGCGCGCCATCAGGCCGATTTCGATATTCTCGGCAACGGTGAGTTCGGCAAAAAGCCGCCTGCCCTGCGGCACATAGGCGACGCCCGCCTTCGGCACTTCATGTGCGGCAAGCGTTGTCAGCTCACGCTCGCCCAACAGGATCGATCCTGACCGTGCGGGCACAAGACCCATGATCGCCTTGAGCAGCGTCGTCTTGCCTGCGCCATTGCGGCCGAGCAGGCAAAGCACCTCGCCCTTCTTCAGGTCGAGGTTCAGCCCGTGCAAAATCTGCACTTCGCCGTAGAAGCAATCGAGGCCGGTGATCGTCAGCGCATTATCCATCGACGGTTGATCCGAGATAGGCGCGCTGCACCGCTTCGTTTTCGCGGATTTCGGAAGGAATTCCTTCGGCAAGAATGCTGCCGGATTCGAAGACGGTTATGCGATCCGCCAGCGCCATGACGACCTGCATATTGTGCTCGATCAGCATGATCGTCGCATCGCGCGCTATCTCGCGCACCAGTTCGATGAAGGTTTCGATTTCGCCATCGGACAGCCCTTGCGTCGGTTCGTCGAGGATCAGCAGGCGCGGTTTAAGCGCAAGACCCATCGCGACTTCGAGCAGCCTTTGATGCCCGTAGGCGAGGTTTCCCGCCTGCGTCTGCGCATAGCTGGCCAGGCCCGTGCGCTCCAGCGCCGACATGATTTCATGATCGAGGCTGTGGCCGGAAAGCCCGCGCTGAACGGCCAGCGCGACATTGTCGTAAGCGCTCAGATTGGCGAAGACGCTGGTGATCTGGAACGTGTAGGCGATGCCCAAACGAACGCGGCGATGCGCAGGCAGATCGGTGATGTCCTGCCCGTCGAAAAAGATGGAGCCGGAGGACGGCGTCGTGCGCCCGCTGATCATGTTGACGAAGGTCGTCTTGCCCGCGCCATTCGGCCCGATGACGGCGCGTATCTCGCCGCCCGGCAGCGTGAAATTCGCATCGTTTACGGCACGCAGGCCGTCGAAATGCTTGGAAAGATTTTTGGTGATGAGAAGCGGCTTCATGGCAGCCACCTCAACCAGCGGTCACGCAATGCTCCAAGCATGCCTTTCGGGAAATAAAGCACGAGAAGCACCAGCGCCACGCCGACAATGCCCAGATAGCTGATGTCCCAGGACGGTATGTAGGCGTTGATGAAATCGTTCGACAGATCGATCAGATAATACATGACGAACGTGCCGAGCAGCGGCCCAAGCGTCGTGGCTGTGCCGCCGACCAGCACCCATAGCAGCGGCAAAATGGAATAGTGAACGGCGGCGAAAGACGAGCCGACATATCCGAACAGCAGCGCATAGGCCGCACCCGCAGCGGCACAAATGGTGCCCGACGCCACGACCGCCAAGAGCTTGTTGGCGAAGGTGTCGTAACCCAGCATGCGTGCGCGTTCCTCATTCTCGCGGATCGCCACAAGCACGCGGCCATGGCGCGAGCGCACGATGGCCAGCGTGATCAGCAGGACAATCGAAAAGAGCGAAAGCGCCAGCATGTAACGCGTGGTCGGGTCGGCAAGGTTGAGCTGAAATGCGCCGAACTCCATACGTCGCGCCTGCAGCACCAGCCCTTCATCACCGCGCGTCCATTCGCTGAAATAGAGCGTAAGCAGATAGACGACCTGCGAGAACATCATAGTGACTATCATGAACGCGACGCCGGTCGTGCGCAGCGCGAGCGCGCCGATGACCACGGAAAGCAATGCACCGGAAACGATGCCCGCTGCAAAGCCCGCCGGCACGCTCCATTCCAGATGGTAGACGGTGAGCCCCGCACCATAAAGACCGGCGGCGAAGAACATCGCATGGCCGAGGCTCAACAGTCCGACATAGCCGAAGAGCAGATTGTAGCCCATGGCGAATACTGCCAGCACCAGAATGCGCGCCATGACGCCGTGATGATATTCGGGCAGCACGAAATTCAGCGCGACCAGCCCGGCAATGACCGCCAGATGAAGCACGATGGCTTTTGTCGATGCGCCGCGTTCCATCATTTGACCGCCGTGCCGAACAGGCCGGACGGACGGAACACTAGCACCATGGCAACCAGCATTGTCGCGATGATTTTTGCCAGCGTTGGCGAGAAGAACATGGATATGACGCCGTCACTGACGCCGATCAGCAATGCGGCAACGACCGTGCCGCGCAGCGAACCCAGCCCGCCGATGATGACGACGATGAAGGAGAGCAGCAGCGGGTCGAAGCCCATCAGATAATGGGCCTGGCTGATCGGCACGATCAGAACGGCGGCGATTGCAGCCAGCATCGCACCCAGCGCAAACACGCCCGCATAGACCTTGTCGACTGCAATGCCGAAGGCCTGCGCGGTTTCGCGGTCATATTGCGTCGCGCGCATGATCAACCCGGCCCTTGTCCGCGTCAGGACGAGCCAGGTCACGATCAACAAGAGAATCGAGACACCGATGATCGCGAGCTTGTAGCCGGAATAGCCGAACCAGGGCAGCAGGATGCGATAGTTGAAAGGCGGTGAGACGGGCCGGGCGTCGGGGCCGTAGAAGGTCAGGGCCGCCTGCTGGATGATATAGAGAAGGCCGATCGTCGCGACGATCGTCGCTTCTGGATTATAGTTCAAGCGGCGCAGAACGAGCCTTTCGGCAACGAGCGCAACGGCACCGACGATCAGCGGGGCGATGACAAGGGCTGCGAGAAACCCGATGGCCGGGTGGCCCGAAACGAGGCTCGACACCCACCACGCAAGCACCGCGCCCAGCATGTAGAACTCACCATGCGCGACATTGACCACCCGCATGACGCCGAAGACGAGCGACAGTCCAAGCGCCATGAGCGCCAGAACCGCAGAGGTTACGAGGCCTT
This sequence comes from Foliimonas ilicis, assembly GCF_039939195.1. Taxonomy (NCBI): domain Bacteria; kingdom Pseudomonadati; phylum Pseudomonadota; class Alphaproteobacteria; order Hyphomicrobiales; family Phyllobacteriaceae; genus Foliimonas; species Foliimonas ilicis. Next base: position 25,504 of record NZ_JBDUUH010000001.1, read on the forward strand.
CGAGGGTTGCCAGAAGGAGGTGCGGTCCGAAGGCCATTATGGGGTTTGCCTGCGGGAGGAGGATCGGAGCGAGGCAGCACCCCCCTCTGGCTTGCCAGCCATCTCCCCCTCAAGGGGGGAGATCAGATGCCAAATTGGTTTTCGAAAATCTTCATCGTAATTGCAGGGTTGGCGAAACTGCCAATCTCCCCCCTTGAGGGGGAGATGGCTGGCAAGCCAGAGGGGGGTGTCACTTGACGCAAACACAACCAAACAGGATCAGAACGGCTGCGTCGAGTAATCGGCTTCGACGTCGTAAAGCCCATCCTCGATTGCCGTGCGGTGCACGACCTTCAGCTTGCCGCCTTCCAGCTTCGAGATATTCTGATGGCCGTAGACCTGATGGTTCTTGCCGTTGAATATCTTGTCGCCCTGCGGATGCTCGCGGCCTTCCTTGAATTCGGTCAGCGCTTCGGTCGCCTCGATCAGCTTTACCCGGTCTTCCGGTCCGCGATAACCGGATGCTTCCATGGCCTGCTTGATGACGTAGAGCGTTTCCCAGCAACCGAACATGTGGCCTGCCGTCGAGATGTCGCGCGGATCGGCAACGCTTGCGCCATCCGCATTGATGCCGACCGCATCGCGATAGAATTTCTCGGCGTCCGACGCATTGTCCTGCAGATAGCGCGGCATGCCTTCCCAGAAATGGCTGCCATCCAGGAATTCGAGGCCGGGACTGTTGATGTCGACGGCTTCCAGCGAATCGATGAAGCCGAAAAGCTCCGGCCGGTTCGAACCGTAAAACTCGCCCAGTTCCTTGACGAAGGTCAAAACGGCAGGTCCCACCATCACATGATAGATAACTTCCGTCTCGGCCGGAATTTGCGGCAGATAGCGGGTGAAAGAGCTTTCCGTCGGCGGGATCGCAATCTTGGCGATCACCTCGCCGCCCTGCGCTTCGATGGCTGCCGGGAAATAATCGCGATGGTCGTAGCCGAACGCGTAATCCGGGTAGATCATCGTGACCTTCTTGCCGAGATTGGCGCCGATCCACGGCGCGACCGAAACGACCTGCGAGCGGACATCCGTGATGCCCGGCTGAAGCACGTAGCGGTTCAGCTTGCCAGAGGCGACGTGAAAACCTTCGCTGACGACATAATAGGGAATCTTGAGTTCGCCGGCGGTCGGGGCCGAACCGGTGACGACATGGCTGAACAGCGTTCCATAGACCAGATCGGCCTTGTGCTGGCTGGCGAATTTGGCGACCACTTCGGCGCCGCGCTTGGGGTCCGTGCCGTCATCCTCGACGATGATTTCGACCGGGCGGCCATTGATGCCGCCAGCCTCATTGATGAGCTTGACTGCGGCGTTGGTCGTTCTTTCATACCAGCGGCCATAGGCAGCGCCGATGCCGGTGCGATGCGCCTGAAAGCCGATCTTGATGGGCGCTGAACTCTGCGCCTGCGAATAGCGGACGAAACCGGGCGCGGCGGTCAGAGCCACAGCCGAAGCGGCTATGCCCTTGATGGCATCGCGGCGTGTGATGAGATTTTTCGTCCCCGAAAATCTGGATTTCACTTCAATGTTCCCTCAAACAAGCGGCTCGTCCAATCGAGACGCTTCATGCGCCCGAGCCGAAATGCGCGCAACCTAAAACATCTCGGTGCTGCATTGCAACAAGCATTCCCCAGCGTCAACCGGCTGTAGGCGTGGAAAGCAGCCAGAGGCCGAAAACCGTATAGAGGATCATCAATACAGTTAGCGGAATCTGGCTTTTTACGGCATCGCTGTTTTTCGGGTGAAGCCTGAACGCCAGCCCGTGGGCAACGAGAACGGCCAGAACATGCCCGCCGACAATCGCTGCCGCCTGAAGGTTCCAGACAACCCATGCCGGGCCATGCCCCATCATAATTGCCGCCTCGACATTCATGTTCGATGTGCCGAACAGGTTCCAGCCAAGCGCAAAGGGATCGGAAAGCGCCTTGAGCGCATATTGCCCATCGACGGCAAGCGACGTCAGATAGTGCGAGAAATGATAGGCGAAGGCGATCGGCACGATCGACCAGACGAGCAAACCGGCTGAAGAACGAAATGTCGATCTGTTCGAAACCAGCCACTCGCCAATGAAAACGGCAAGAAAATAAGCCGACAAAAGCACCAGCGGCGCGAGCAGCAGGCCAGTCGTGTTTATGCAGGCCAATGCGGAGCGGCCGGGATATTCGAGCGGGTTGACGCCGATGCCGCCCAGCCAGAAAAACGTCTTTGACAGCCCGTCAAAAGATACGGATGCCAATGTCAAAAGCAGGAAGGCGATGCCGCTGAGCGGCAAAGCCTCGGCTTTCCAGAGTTTTGCGCCCGGCCAGCCCAGCGAGAGCAATCCTTTTTCATCACGCTCGAAGATCGAAAACCGCGAAAGCATACCGAAAAAGACGGACAGGAATTCGCCGCGCGCGCTCCATTGTTCATGACCGAAAGCCAGCATCAGAATGAAGGTCGCAATCCAGTAACACGCGACCGCCTGCGCAAGGATCGCCGGATCGCTGGGCGCGGGATAGACGAGTTCGAACCATGCGAAGGCGAAGAACAAAGCTACCGCGGGCCAGTAGGCGAGACGCGGGGCGAGCGCGAACGGCGCTTCCTTGCCGGTCAGAAGACCGACGATCCGCACCGGCCCGGACCAAGGGTTTATCCAGTGCCAGAGATTGCCGAACACGCTTTGAACCAGCGAAAGCCCCACCCAGAGAAGCGTCCAGATGACCAGCGGAAGTGGGTTTGAAAGCGGGTCGCGGCTGCCGAACAGGCCAGCGGCGACCAACGCGATCAGAACGCCAAAGGAGATGAGGCTGACGAAGATGCGCGGCGCGTCTGAAACGCGGAACAGCTTTAGCCGCTTGGCCGCAATAGCATCTAGCGCAGCGGGCGGAATGAGCAGCAAAACCAGAAAGCTGGCCAACACGGCCAATGCGCCGCCGACCAGATAGTGCCCGGTCGGCAGAAGCAGAACATGCCCGCGCTCGGAGGCATGGGCCAGCGCCTCGCCGCTCCACGCCAAAACACCCAGGAAGATCGTCAGTCGAAAACGCATTGTCGCGTTAGACTTTCACAAGCTGTTCCACGCGATCACTATCGCCGAAAATCCGCAAATAGCGTTCGATTTCCTTCAGGTCACCAGTCGCCTTGGCCGGATTGTCCGAAAGTTTGACGACCGGACGGCCATTGGCTTGCGTGACCTTGCAGACCAGCGAAATCGCCTTCAGGCCTTCGGTTTCGACCGGCGCGCAATCCTCGAAATCATTGGTCAGATTCGTACCCCAACCAAACGACATGCGCACTTTGCCGGAGAAATGCCGGTAGGTTTCTTCGATGCTATCGGTGTCGAGACCGTCGGAAAAAATCAGCAGTTTCTTACGCGGATCAACGCCCTTTTCGCGCCACCACGCCATGATCTTTTCGCCAGCCTCGATGGGCGGCGCGCTATCTGGCCGGAAACCGGTCCAATTGGTGATCCAGTCCGGTGCGTCGCGCAGAAAGGCGCTCGTCCCGAAAGCATCCGGCAGGACGATCAGGAGGTTGCCGCCATAATAGCGCTGCCAGTCCTGAAGCACGCGGTAGGGCGACTGCTTCAGTTCTTCCTCGGTATCGGTCAGTGCGGCGAACACCATCGGCAATTCATGGGCGTTGGTGCCTAGCGCTTCGAGGTCGTTGTCCATGGCCAGCAGCACATTGCTGGTGCCTGTGAATGCTTCGCCGATGCCTTCCTTCAGCGCCTCGACACACCAGCGCTGCCAAAGGAAGCTGTGGCGCCTGCGCGTGCCGAAATCGGAAATCTTGAGATTGGGGAGCTTGCGCAGCCGTTCCGTCTTCGCCCACATCTTGGCCTTGGCGCGCGCATAGACCACATCCAGCGAGAAGGGACCGAAGCGGCGCATGGCGGCGCGCGAACGCAACTCGTTGATGATCGAAAGAGCGGGAATTTCCCACAGCGTCGTGTACATCCACGGCCCGTGGAATTCGAGTTCGTACTGGCCGTCGCGCTTGCTCAGTTCGTATTCCGGCAACTGGAAATTGGCGAGCCAGGCGAGGAATTCCGGCTCGAAAATCTGCTTGCGGCCATAGAAAGTGTTACCGCCGAGCCAGATCATCTCCTTCTTGCTGAAGCGCAGCGTGCGGGCGTGATCGAGTTGCTCGCGCAGTTCCTGTTCGTCGATCTCGTCGGCCAGCCGGACCTTCGTCGTCCGGTTGATCAGGGAGAAGGTCACATCGACATTTGGATACATGCCCCAGATCATCTGCAGCATCAGAAGTTTGTAGAAATCCGTGTCGAGCAGACTGCGCACGATCGGATCGAGCTTCCAGGTATGGTTATAGACCCGCCGCGCAATATCTGTCTTGGCCATTTACTTCCCCTCCACGCTCGCAAATGCAAAGGCGAACGCTTTTAGACAATCCCGTCCAAATCTTTGGATTCGCGCGCGATCTCGTTAAACCGCTAACATTTCACAACGACGCGCACCAGCCATTAGGAATGTTGCCCTGCTAATGCGTTGGAGCGGCGATCTTTAGGGCCAATCGACATTCATCGATCGGTCCTAGAAGGAAGCCAGACGCAGCTCGCCGCGCCGCAGCCAGCGCGACAGAAGCAGCACGGCCACGACCGCAAGGCCGCAGGACAGGCCGATCCAAATTCCGTTTCCGCGAAAGCCCAGCGGGAAAGCAAGCAGCACACCGAGCGGCAGGCCGATGCCCCAATAGCCTATTGCCGCATAGATCATCGGCACCTTGGTATCGTGAAGCCCGCGCAGCATGCCCGCAGCCACGGCTTGCGCTCCATCGAAAATCTGGAACAGGGCGGCAAAGGCCAGAAAGCTGACGGCAAGGGCGATAACGTTGAAATTCACCGGATTGGTCGTGTCGATGAACGCGCTGATGAGCAGGTTTGGCCAGATGAGCATGATCGATGCCATCACCGCCATGAAGCTGACGCCAAGCACGAAAGCCGTCCATCCGGCACGGCTGATGGCTTCCCCGCTTCCCGCGCCATAGGCCAGGCTGACACGCACCGTGACCGCCTGGCTGAGGCCCATCGGCACCATAAAGGTGACCGAAGCGATCTGCATTGCTATTGCGTGCGCGGCAAGCGAATCCGCATCAAGCAGCCCCATCAGCATTGCGGCAGCGTTGAAGATCGTCACCTCGAAGGCAAGAATTCCGGCAATCGGCAGTCCAAGACGCAAAAGCGCACGAAAACGCGGCCAGTCCGCGCGCCAGAAGCGCCCGAAAAGGCGATAACGCCGAAACTGCCTCTCCCATGAGACGACGATGGCCAGACCGATGAACATGAGGAAGCTGGACAAGGTCGTCGCCAGGCCCGAACCGGCGATGCCCATGGCCGGAAAACCGAGATTGCCGAACATCAGGCACCAGTTCGCCAGCACGTTGAAGGCAACGGCAAACAGCACGATCGCCAGCGCCCAGCCGGGTCTTTCCAGCGCGGCGATAAAGGAGCGGAGCACGATGTAGCCGTAGAATGGCAGCACGGCCCATTGCAGCCAGCGCACATAGATGCCTGCCTCCACGGCGAGGGCAGGCTCCTGCCCCATGGCCAGCAGAATGCGCTCCGCATTCCAGAGCACGATCCAGATCGGCACGGAAATCATGATCGCGACCCACAGACCCTGACGCACCGTGCGGCGAAGATCGCGCACGGAATAGCGCTTGCGACCAAGTTCTGTAGCGATCATCGGCGACGTCGCCAGCATAAGGCCGAGACCGAAAATCATCGGTGCGAAATAGAGGTTGGAGCCAAGAGAACCGGCCGCAAGCGTATGCGCGCCCAGCCGTCCCATCATCATGACGTCGGTCGCAGTCATCGCCGTCTGGGCGAGGTTGGTCAAAACCATCGGCCAGGCAAGTGCCAGCATCGCCCGTATTTCGCGACGCCAAGGGCTTTCCGGAGCTTTCACACCGGCATCTATCGCAGACATTTTTGTCGTCTTTCAGTGGTCGCGCAGGCCAAAACTTGCCGCTTCGCGCGCAATTTCGGCAAAAACAAACGCAGTTTTGGCCGGATTTTCGTATTTGTACGAAATTTTTGGCGACGACAAGGTTTATACGTTTCTATCGGTTGAGCCAGAAACGTCAGGCCATCTCGTCGAGCACGCGACGCTGGCGATGCATTTCGAGGAAAATCCGGTAATCGCGGTCATAGCGCGCAGCCATGTTCTCATTGCCCTCATGGCGGCGAACCCCATGCCTCATCGCCTTGGCTGCATCGGCAACCGAAGGGAAAAGTCCGGCAGCAGCGGCAGCAACCATGCCTGTGCCGAGCAACACTGCATCTTCCGCCAAAGGCTCGACGACGGCGCAGCCGCAGACATCGGCATAAAGCTCCATCAGGACGGGATTTTTGGTGTGACCGCCGGTGACGTGCAGGGTCTCGATCGCGCTGCCGTCACGGTTCAGCGATTCCAGAATGTGTCGCACGCCAAGCGCGATGCCGACCGATGTGCGCCAATAGAGCCTGCACAGACTGTCGAAGGAGGCATCAAGCGTCAGCCCGCTGACGACGCCGACCGCATGCGGGTCGGCAAAGGGCGAGCGGTTGCCATGGAAATCCGGCAGGACATGCAGGCGGGCGGCGAAGTCGACGCCTTCGGCTGCGCGCAGGGCGGCGATGCGCTCGCCGATGCGCTTGTGCATTGCCGCATCCGGCTCACCGCCTGCGCCATGCCAGCGAATGATGTGATCGAGCAGCGCGCCCGTTGCCGACTGCCCGCCCTCCGATATCCAGAATTCCGGCAGGGCCGCGCCAAAATACGGACCCCAGCCGCCCGAAAAAGGACGCGGGTTTTCAGACATCGCCATAACGCAGCTCGATGTGCCGGCAATCAGCGCCAGATGACTGCTGAGCCCTTCAGGATCGGCTGAAAAACCGCCAAGCACGCCAAGCGCGCCAGCATAGGCATCGATCAGACCAATCCCGACACGGCAATCGGCGGTCAGCCCAAGTTCTTCAGCCGATTGCGGCGTCAGCGCGCCTATATCGGCGCCGATAGGACTTGCTCTATCTGGCAGGCCGCCGCGTTCCAGAAGGTCGCCCACACCGACCATTTCCAGAAAATCGGGCTTCCAGCCCGGTTCTTCATGCGCGAGGTATGTCCATTTGCAGGTGAGCGTGCCTTGCGAACGGGCAAATGAACCGGATGCGCGATAGGTCAGGAAATCGGCGAGGTCGAATATATGGCCGGTGCGCGCCCAGCTTGCAGGCAAATTGCGCTTCAGCCACATCAGCTTCGGGATCTGCATTTCCGGCGACATGACGCCGCCGATATGGTCGAGCACGCGATGCTTTGTGGCTGTGCATTCATCGGCCTCGGCCAGCGCGCGGTGATCGAGCCAGACGATCGTGTCCCAGCGGTCCTCACCCGTTACCGAAGCACTGACCTGATCGCCGTTTCCGTCACGCAATACGAGCGAACACGTGGCGTCGAAGCTGATGCCGCGAATGTCGCCGGGGCTGACGCCTGCCTTTTCCACCGCGGCGCGCACCGAAATGCAGACGGCAGACCAGATGTCTTCCGAATCATGCTCGGCATGTTCGGATTTCGGGCGGTTCATGCGAATGGGATGCTCGCAGCGTGCGAGCAGACGGCCGTTCCTGTCGAGGATGCCTGCACGCGCGCTGCCGGTGCCGACATCGACTGCGCAGACCAGCTCCTGCATCAGGAGGCTTTCCCCAGCGCCGCATGTCCGGCGATCAATTCCGGCAGCTTACTCATATTGTTGAAGATCAGGTCCGGTTTCAAACCTTCAAGCGTGGTCGCGAGCGATGCAGCGCCCGCATGAGAACCGCCGGTGAAACCGAACACCGTCATGCCTGCGCTCTTTGCGGCCTGGATGCCTGCCGGGCTGTCTTCTATGACGAGACAATCCTGCGGCGCGACTCCCATACCGCTTGCCGCATGCAGGAAAAGGTCGGGTGCTGGCTTGCCGTTTTTGACCATGGAAGCACTGTATATATGCGGATCGAGCAATTCCAGCAGTCCCGTCAGCGACAGGGTCAGCCGGATTCTCTCAAGCTGGCTGGAGGACGCGACGCAGCATTGCGTGTCGATCGCCCGGATGGCGTCTCCGACGCCCGGTATCGGCTTCAACTCGGCATGGAAGCGTTCGAGAAGTGCTGCCCGCATGTGACCTAGATGCTCATCGTTGAACACCAGACCGAAATCGCTGCTCAGCGTATCGCGGATCGTCGCCATGCTGCGTCCGAGAAAGCGCAGATAGGCGGTTTCCTCGCTGACCGTTCCGCCCGCACGGGCGATGATGTCGAGAAGAACCGAAATCGAAATCGTCTCGCTATCGACGAGAACGCCGTCGCAATCGAAAATGACAAGCTGCGGCCAATGCGCGGACATGAAGTCTCCAACCAGGATTCTGATTTTAGCGCGCGAGATAGCGCGTCAGAACCTCGCGAGTGCCATGTTCCCACAATGATCTCAAGTGCGCGGCGAATGTCTTTGCAAAGATTTCCGACGTGCCGACCGCACCGAAAATATCGCTCATGGCAAGAAATGCGCTCGGATCGTCCTTTGCCTTCAGCGCTTCTTTCTTCAGACGCTCGGCGCTCGCATCATTGTAATCGGTCGGTTTTCCACTGTCGGTGGTGCCCGCGCAAAAACGGCACCAGAGCGCGGAAACCAGCGCCAGACCGGTGATGTCCTTGCCCGCCTTCAGCCGGTCCGCGGTCGATGGCAGGATGAATTTTGGCTGCCGGTTGGAGCCGTCCTGACACAGACGCGGGATCGTGTCGCCGATGCGCGGATTGGAGAAGCGCTTTTCGATGAGCTGGAAATACTCGTTCAGATCGGTATCGGGCACGGGCGGCACGATCGGAATGATCTCTTCGCGCTCCAGCTTGGCCAGAAAATCCCGGATGAGCGGTTCTTCCATCGCCTCATGAACAAAATGAATGTCCATGAGCGCTGCCGGATAGGCAATCGCCGCATGGCCGCCATTGAGAATGCGGATTTTCATCAACTCGTAGGGGCTGACATCTTTGACGAAAGTTACGCCAGCGTTTTCGAGACTTGGACGGCCAGTCGGGAAATTGTCTTCCAGCACCCATTGCCTGAACGGTTCGCAGAACACCGGCCAATTGTCTTCCACCCCGAAATCGTGTGCCAAGCTTTTGCGCTCGCGGTCCGTGGTGGCAGGTGTGATGCGGTCCACCATGCCGTTCGGAAAGGCGACGTTTTCCTTCACCCACGCAGCGAGTTCAGGATCGCTGAGCTTTGCAATGCCGATTACGGCGTCTGCGGTGACATGGCCATTATGGGGAATGTTGTCGCAGGACATGACGGTGAAGGCTGGCGTGCCTTCCTCGCGGCGGTGTTTCAGCCCGGCGAGGATCAGCCCGAAAACCGTCTTTGGATGCGTCGGGTTCTGCGCATCCTTCACGATGTCGGGATGATCGGGATTGAATGTTCCCGACGCCGGATCGATGAAATATCCGCCTTCGGTGATCGTCATGGACACGATGCGGATTGCCGGATGGGCGAGCCGCGCGACCAGCGTTTCCGTGTCGCCGGGCTCGATGAAATCGATCATCGCACCAGTGACATGCGCTTCGAGATGTCCACTGTCCTGCTCGACCACGGTGGTTAGCCAATCCTGAGCGGCGAGCTTTTCGCGGCCGGCCTTTTCCGCGTCGAACACGCCTGCGCCGATCAGCGCCCAATCATGGTCCTGTCCCGCATTGAACAGATCGTCGAGGTAAACGGCCTGATGCGCGCGATGAAAATTGCCGACACCGAAATGCAGGATACCAGCCTTCAGATCACCCACGCTGTAATTTGGCCGCCCGACATTTTCAGGCAGTTGCCCGAGGGTTTCGGCAGAGAGTTTGACGCTCATTGGGCCATGCCCTTTCCAAATAACTTTTCGTGCGGAACCTTGCGTCACAAAGCTTTTCCATCCACCCCGAAGCGGTGCAGCTTGGCCGGATCCGGCGACAGATAGATTGTCGAGCCGTGGTCGAGGCCGATCTCGCCTTCGGCACGCACGGTGATCTGACCGACACTGCCCGCATCGACATGGAGGAAGGTGTCGGAGCCAAGATGCTCGGCCACGCCGACCTTGCCCTTCCACATGCCTTCAGTGGTCGAAATCTTCAGATGCTCCGGGCGGATGCCGATGGTTTCAGCACCGTTTTTCACGGCGGATTCCCCTGTTATGAGGTTCATGCGCGGCGAACCGATGAAGCCTGCGACGAAGAGGTTCTGCGGGCTGCGATAGAGGTCGAGCGGCGAGCCGACCTGCTCGATATTGCCCGCATTCAGCACGACGATCTTGTCGGCCATGGTCATGGCTTCGACCTGATCGTGCGTCACATAAATCATCGTGGTCTTGAGCTGATGGTGAAGCTCGCTGATTTCCAAGCGCATGGTGCCGCGCAGCGCCGCATCGAGGTTGGACAGCGGTTCGTCGAACAGGAAGGCTTCCGGCTGGCGAACGATGGCGCGGCCGATGGCGACGCGCTGGCGCTGACCGCCGGATAGCTGGCCCGGCCGCCTTTCAAGATAGTCGGTCAGGTTTAGAACGCGCGCGGCATCCGTCACCTTCTTGTTAATGGCTTCCTTGCTTTCGCCGCTCATTTTCAGCGGAAAGGCGATGTTATTGTAGACCGTCATATGCGGGTAGAGCGCATAGGACTGGAACACCATTGCCAGCCCACGCTTTGCAGGCGCCTCGCCTGTCACGTCGCGGCCATCGATGTTGATGTTGCCGCCGCTTACGTCTTCCAGACCTGCGATGAGCCGGAGCAGCGTGGACTTGCCGCAGCCGGAAGGACCGACGAAGACGACGAACTCACCATCGGCAATTTCGAGGTCGATATTGGGGATGATGCTTGTCGCGCCGAAGGATTTCGACACGCCGTTCAGCCGGATATTTCCCATGATGACCTCCTATTTCACTGCGCCGAAGGTGAGACCGCGGATAAGCTGGCGTTGCGAGAACCAGCCCATGATGAGGATAGGTGCAATCGCCAGCGTCGAGGCTGCCGAAAGCTTCGCCCAGAACAGACCTTCGGGACTGGAATAGGACGCGATGAACGCAGTCAGCGGTGCCGCTTTCGACGCCGTCAGATTGAGCGTCCAGAACGCCTCGTTCCAGGCGAGGATGATGTTGAGAAGCATGGTGGAGGCGATGCCGGGAATGGCCATCGGCGTCAGAACGTAGATGATTTCCTTCCACAGAGACGCACCATCCATGCGGGCCGCTTCAAGGATTTCACCGGGGATTTCCTTGAAATAGGTGTAGAGCATCCACACGATGATCGGCAGGTTGATCATGGTCAGCACCATCACCAGCCCCAGCCTCGTATCGAGAAGGCCGCCATCGCGGAACATCAGATAGATCGGCAGGAGCACGCCGACCGGCGGCAGCATCTTGGTGGACAGCATCCACATCAGAATGTCCTTGGTGCGCTTGGTCGGCGAAAAGGCCATCGACCATGCGGCAGGGACTGCAATGAGCAGGCCGAGCAGTGTCGAGCCGATCGATATGATGATCGAATTCGTTACGAAGCGGAAATAGTTCGATCGGCTTTGCACCTCGAAATAGTTCTGCAAGGTCCAGTCGAAGAGCAGGAATTGCGGCGGGGATGCGACCGCATCGGCTTCGGTCTTGAAGCTCGTCAGAACCGTCCACAGGATCGGGAAGAAGATGAGCAGCCCGATCAGCCAAGCAAAGAAGGTGAAGGTCAGTTTGCGACGTGTCGAGATTGCGCGTGCCATGGCTCAGATCCTCACTTGTCCAGGTTCTTGCCGATAAGGCGGATAAGGAAGAAGGCGACGATGTTGGCGAGGATAACCGCGACGATGCCGCCTGCGGACGCACCGCCCACATCATATTGCAGAAGCGCCTGCACATAGATCAGGTAAGTGAGGTTCGTGCTCTGCACACCCGGCCCGCCATTGGTCGTGACGAGGATTTCGGCGAAGACCGAAAGCAGGAAGATCGTCTGGATAAGGACGACGACGGTGATTGCCCGCGACAGATGCGGCAGCACGATATAGCGGAACCGCGAAACGACGCCCGCACCGTCCATTTCGGCGGCTTCCTTCTGTTCCTCGTCAAGCGATTGAATTGCGGTGAGCAGGATCAGCGTCGCAAAGGGCAGCCATTGCCACGCGACGATGATGGTGACGGAAAAGAGTGGCCATTGCGCCAGCCAGTCGACCGGCTGGAGGCCGAAACTTTTGGCAATCCAGGCGAACATTCCGTTCACCGGATGCATCAGCATGTTCTTCCAGACCAGCGCCGAAACGGTCGGCATGACGAAGAAAGGCGCGATGACCAGAAGCCGGACTATGCCCTGCCCGAAGATCGGCTGGTCGAGCAGGATCGCCAGCGCAGTGCCGCCGACGACCGTGATGAGAAGCACGCCGCCGACCAGAAGAAGCGTGTTCTTCAAGGCCGCGCCGAAGGCTGGATCGGTGAGGAAGTAATAGTAATTGTCGAGGCCGGCCCATTCCTCCATCCCCGGCATAAGGAGATTGTAGCGGAGGAACGAGAAATAGATGGTCATGACCAGAGGCACGATCATCCAGATGAGAAAGAGGATGACAGCAGGTGCAAGCATAAGCCGAGCGCTCGCGCGCGTGTTCTGCGTCGCCATGGTTTCCTCCAACGGCAGGCCGTAAGACAGGCTTGAAAAAACCGGGGCCGCGACTGGGAAGCGCGGCCCCGGGCTTGGGAGAACTACTTGATGTAGCCGGCGCGCGTCATTTCACGCGTCGCCAATTGCTGCGCATTCTGGAGCGCCTGATCGACCGTCACCTGACCGGCAAGTGCTGCCGCGAATTGCTGGCCGACCGCCGTGCCAAGGCCCTGGAATTCAGGAATGGCGACGAACTGCACGCCGACATAAGGCACCGGCTTGACCGTCGGCTTCGTCGGATCAGCGGAGTTGATCGAGTCCAGCGTCATCTTCGCGAAAGGTGCTGCCTTCTGGTACTCGGCATTCTCATAAAGCGACTTGCGGGTGCCCGGAGGGACATTCGCCCAGCCTTCCTTGCTTGCTACCAGTTCGGCATACTGCTTGCTGGTCGCCCAGGAGATGAACTTCTCTGCAGCTTCGACCTTCTGGCTGCCTGCCGGAATGCCGAGGTTCCACGCCCAGAGCCAGTTGCCGCGCTTGCCGAGGCCATTGTCGGGAGCCAGCGCGAAGCCGACCTGGTCGGCAACCTTTGATTCTTCCGGGTTGGTCACGAAGGATGCGGCAACCGTCGCGTCGATCCACATGCCGCATTTGCCGGTCTGGAACAAAGCGAGGTTTTCATTGAAGCCGTTGGAGGATGCACCGGGAGGGCCAGCTTCCTTCATCAGATCGACGTAAAACTGAAGCGTCTGCTTCCATTCCGGCTGGTCGAATTGCGGCGCCCATTTTTCATCGAACCAGCGCGCTCCGAAGGAATTTGCGGTCGCCGTCAGGAACGCCATGTTCTCGCCCCAGCCGGCCTTGCCGCGAAGGCAGATGCCGTATGTCTCGGTCGATTTGTCGGTCATCTTTTTGGCGGCGTCCGCCACGAATTCCCAGGTCGGCGCATCGGGCATCGTCAGCCCGGCCTTTTCCATCAAATCCTTGCGATACATGACCATCGAGCTTTCGCCGTAGAATGGTGCCGCGTAGAGCTTGCCATCCGTGGTCAGGCCGCTGCGGATCGCGGGGAGAAGGTCGTCGACATCGTAATCGGCGCCGAGATTGTCGAGCGGCAGAAGCCAGCCCTGCTTCGACCAGATCGGCACTTCATACGTTCCGATCGTCAGAATGTCGTACTGACCGCCCTTGGTGGCGATGTCGGTCGTCACTCTCTGGCGGAGGATATTTTCCTCCATCGTCACCCATTCGAGTTGGATGTCGGGGTTCTTGGACGTGAAATCATCCGTCAGCTTCTGCATGCGGATCATATCGCCATTGTTGACGGTGGCGATGGTGAGCGTTTCGGCATGGGCTGCGAAAGCCAGCACGCTTGCCGAACACATGCCCAGAACGAGCTTGGTCAGTTTCATTGAGGTTCCTCCCTTGAAGACATGAGCATTTGCCTTGTCTTTGGGCAATTATTCACTGCTCGTGATTTATGTCAAGGCAGATTCATTGCTGCGGCGCAGCAGAAGGGCATTCAGGGAAAGATGAAAAGTTGGTGCAAACTGGAACACCCCTCATCCGACCTCGCTTCGCTCGGCCACCTTCTCCCACAAGGGGAGAAGGAAACGCGCTCTCCCTTCTCCCCTTGTGGGAGAAGGTGCCCCGAAGGGGCGGATGAGGGGTGTTGGACGGAGAGCGACGGTATTTGAACTACGATCTCGCCCGTTCGATTTCCTCAAGCAGCCAGGCTCTGAAGGCCCTGACCTTCGGCGCATTGCGGCGCGCTTCGGGATAGACCAGCCAATATGAATTGCCGTCATTGCAGACGAGATCGAATGGCTGGATGAGGCGACCAAGCGCAAGCTCATTGCGAAAGAAATCCGGGGTCAGAAGCGCCACGCCCTGCCCGGCAATGGCAGCGCTCGCCTCTATCGATTGCGAACCCGTCGCAACACGCCGGCGCTCGCTCAACCCCTCTGTAGAAACGCCCGCCGCCTTCAGCCAGATCGCCCACCACAGGTCGGCGGGATCGATGATCCTGAGCTTCAGCAGGTCGGCAGGTTCCTTCACGCCGCCGATCGATGCAGCCAGTTCGGGGCTGAGCATCGGCGTGAAATCGGTCGGCATGATGTGGTGTTTCGCGAGGTCCGGCCAATTGCCGCTGCCTGCGCGAATGGCGACATCGAAGTCCTCGCGGGCGAAATCGGCAAATTTGGGCGAGGTGTCGAGCCGCACAGCCAATTCAGGATGCGCCATCTGGAACGAACCGAGACGTGGTGCCAGCCAATGCGAGGCAAATGTCTGGACCGTGGTGATCGCAAGCGTGCCCCGCGCCCCGCTGCGCACCGACGCGTATGCCTCGGCAATCTGGGCAAACGCTTCGCTCAGAACCGGTGCGAAGCGCCGCCCGACATCGGTCAGAACCACCTGCCGCGGACGCCGCAGAAACAGCGGCGCGCCGATACGGTCCTCCAATTGCTTGATCTGGTAGCTGACGGCGGCCTGCGTCATGCCGAGTTCGTCCGCTGCCTTGGTGAAACTGGCATGGCGCGCCGCAGCCTCGAAGGCGCGTATCGCTGCAAGCGGCGGAAGCTGCATGCTCATATGGATAAACTCACCTTATGTATTCCTATCGATGTTCAATTGGAAAATAAGGGAATTCTGGCGCAAATAATAGTCCGACGCATAAAACAGGAGCGGCTTAGACGCCGGAAGCACCATGCAACGGATCGCAATCGCACCTTCAACAATCAATACGAAAAAGACTGCCGGAATTGCACAGCTTTTCCGCATTCTCTGGCCTGTCAAAACGCGCAAACGAAAGCTTGACGTGAACGGCCTCTCGGATCATTTGAAGCGCGATATGGGATTTCTGGACGGTGGTGACACCAAGGGAAGACGCAGATAATCAGCTTTTCAGCAGAGCTTCCGCCGTCTGCTCGTCGGTAATCAGCCCGTTTATCAGGCGCCGCGTTGCAGCGGCAAGAATACCGGGCAGCTTTCGCTCTCCCTTGGCAAGCGCCACGACCAGCGAGGTTTCGCGCGACGGCAATTGCGCGGAAGCCACTCGGTCATTGGTGATCCCGTCGATGAGCCTGCCTTCGCGGTCATACGCCCAGCCGACTATTTCGCCGACAGCACCCGCCTTTTGAAGCGCCTTCAGTTCGGCCTCGGAAATGAACCCATCCTCGTAAAGCGGGGCTTTCGGACCAAGATCGCCTATGCCTACGAAGGTAACATCGGCGCGGGCTGCAAGCGCCAGGGTCGGCTGAATCATCGGCTGGCCCAGCAGCATTTCGCGCTCTTCCGGCGACGAGGCTATTACCGGCAGAGGCATAGGGAAACTGCGCGCCTTGATCCTGTCCGCCATCGTGAAAATCACATTGTAGAAGGCGGCGGAACCATCGGGTGCTATGTTGCCGGTCAGCGAGACGACCTTGTGATGCTGACACTCCATCTGCGGCAATTGCTCTGCAGCGGCTTTCAGCGTCCGGCCCGTTCCGATGGCCAGCACGATGGGCTCCACGGAACGCAAACGCCGCTCGATTTCAGCTGCGGCGGCCTGCGCGATACCGATCGTGGTGGATGTCGAATCCGGGTCCGTCGGCACGACTTCTGCCAGATCCAGCGCGAAACGCGCCTTCAGCCGCGCCGCGAGATCCAGGCAATTGGCGATGGGATGATCGACGCGAACCTTGATAAGACCTTCGGAAACGGCGAGCGAAACGAGCCGCTGCGCGGTCTGGCGCGACACGCCGAGCTTGCCTGCAATTTGGTCCTGCGTGTTGCCCGCGACGTAATAAAGCCAGCCGGCGCGCGCCGCTTCGTCAAGTCTCTGGTTTCCGGTTTCGGGTCGGGCGCTCATGCGTTCTTTCTCTTCTCTCATTCCCCCGAAGAGGACAAATCATCATACAGCCAACAGAGCAATTGCCAATCGCCTGCTATATTTGATCGCGGGCACCGGCAATGCGTATCTTATCATTATTCCCGCCACCCATGTTTATCTCTCGCGGCAAAGCCTCTATGACTTTTCGCGAAAGAAGGAAGGCATCATGACAGTAAAAGCCGTATATTGGGACATGGATGGAACGCTGATCGACAGTGAACCGCTGCATGAAGAATGCCTCGCCATCGCACTCAGAAGCGTCGGCGTCGAGCCGCCGTCGGATCTGCATGACAAGATCATCGGCATAGCGGCCCGCCCGGTCTACGATCTGCTTCGCGCCGAATACGGTTTCGACCTGCCTTTCGATCAATGGATCGGCATAAAATACGCGCATTACCTCTCCAAGGCAGCCTCACTGAAGGCGCGTTCCGGTGCTTTGGAAATCTTTCTCGAATTGAAGGCAAAGGGCGTCGTGCAGGCGGTGGTTTCGAATTCCGACCGCCTCGTGGTCGATACCAATATGCGCGCGCTGGACATTCACGAACCGGCGTTCAAATCCGTCAGCCGCAACGATGTACGCCTCGGCAAGCCGGACGCCGAACCCTATCTGCGCGCCGCCTATCTGACCGGAATCGACCCCACGCATACGATCGTGATGGAAGACAGCCGTACCGGCGCGTCTGCTGGTGTGGCCGCGGGCATGAAGACATTGCTCTGGCCGCAGCAGAAGATGGAGCCGCTTTCAGGCGCGCTCTACATCGAAAACCTCGAAGATGTGCGAGCCGAACTCGGCCTTTGAACCGCAAGCCTTAACCGCAAAAACCCGCGATCTTTACCATTCTCGGCAAATTTGCAGCTCTTCGCCTCAAAAAAGGTGAAGTCCCGGCAACTTTGTGGTTGTATTGAGGCAATTATCGTGGCGCAATCAGACGTTGCGGCCGTTACCGGGCAATTTTGCCGGAGGCGGTAGTGTTGGTGTTCAGATTATTGTCGGGTTCATCCAAAGACAAAAGCTGTTGGCCCGTTCATAATCTGCCCGTTCGTTTGAAACTGGAACTGGAGTTTTGACATGGGTATTTTCGACAAGATCAAAGGTGCGATTTTTGGCAGCGCACAAGCGGCCCCGGCGCCGAAGGCTGAACCAGCCTCGCCAACCACTCCCTCGGCTGCACCTTCCACACCGAGCGCGGCTCCCGCACCAGCACCATCAGCGCCACCGGCTACAAGCAGCGCTCCTGTCGATGTCGCAGCCGTTCTCGAAAAGGCCGTCGCATCAAAAGGCCAGAAGCTCAACTGGCGCACATCGATCGTCGATCTGATGAAAGCGCTCGATCTCGACAGCAGCCTCGGCGCCCGCAAGGAGCTGGCGAAAGAACTCAACTACACCGGCGACACGGGCGATTCAGCCACGATGAATGTCTGGCTTCACAAGGCGCTCATGAAGAAACTCGCCGAAAATGGCGGCAAGGTCCCGGACGATCTCAAAGATTGATCTTGTGAAACTCAGCTGACGCCATCGACCTTCAAGACGAGGGACATTTACGGTCTCGATAAGAGACCAATCCCTTGATATTTCTAAAAGTGTAGGGTGGGTTCATCCGATGCGGCACTTCTGGATATTGGTTTCGATAATTAGTGCGATGCTGCTTGCAAGCCCGGGAATAGCCCTGGCGGATAGTTGTGCTGCCATTGCAAGTCAGATGCGCGCTGGCGCCAGTGCCTCCAACTCACAGGCGGCGCAACTTCGCCGTCAGATCGCTGCCATTCGCTCACTCGAAAGACAGCGTTCATGCACAAACGAAAAAGCCTCCGCCGGAGGCTTTTTCAATGCCTGCAGGGGCCTTGCTCAACAGCGCGCGAATGTTGAGCGACAAATCTCACCGAGAGGCGCTGACAACAAAAACACCGCCGCATTGCAGGCACGTTATCGAGCTCTTGGATGCGAAGTTCGGACTAAGAGAAAACCCGCACAAGAGCGAGTGGCTAAGAATTCCACTCCCAAACAGGCAGTACCCGAATACAGGGGCAGCACACTCTTCTATTGCGTGCGGCTTTCGGACGGCTATCTTTTTCCTGCGCCAAACTCGCAATTCGCGAAGGACGACTATTTGAAGACTGCCGAGGAACAGTGCCGTTTCCTTTGCGAAAACGAGGCCGTGGCCTTGTATGTACTGGAAGATCCGGAGCTTGAAACGGATGAAATGATCTCGGTGGCAACAAAGAAGCCGTACCGGGAGCTTCCCACAGCCTTTCGCTATCAAGCCCAAGAAACCTTCAACGCCTGTAATTGGCCGCGTTACTTTGCACGTATCAACGAATTCAGAGCGCGTACCATCACTCCACGGAATTTGGAGAACGCCATCATCCCGCTACCGACACGCCGGCCGAACCTGAAATCGTCGCCATTGTCGGTGGCCGAAATCGAAATCGAAGAGACGTCCAGCATCGGCGCGCAAGACAATGTTCGAAAAGTCGGCCCGGTGTTCCTTCCCGATAAAAAAATCGAATTTGGTGCGAGAAATGCTTATGCCGAGGAGTAATATCGCTGAGCGCAATCTGTATGCGGCGGTCTAAGCCGTCAGACGTTCAGCCACGCGCAGGCCGCCATTATCGACGATGAAATCCACAACCTCCTGAAGTCCTTTTCTGCGTGAAAGATCGGTAAAGCCGAAAGGCCTGCCACTGCGCATGCGGGCAGCGTCGCCTTCCATGATTTCCAGATTGACGTTCACATAAGGCGCAAGGTCGCTCTTGTTGATGACCAGAAAATCCGAGCGCGTGATGCCCGGCCCGCCCTTGCGGGGGATTTCCTCGCCCTGGCAGACCGAAATGACATAAAGCGTCAGATCGGCGAGGTCTGGCGAGAAGGTTGCGGCCAGATTGTCGCCGCCAGACTCGATGAAGACGATGTCCAGATCGGGAAATTTGGCATTCATTTCGGCAATCGCGGCCAGATTGATCGAAGCATCCTCGCGGATCGCCGTATGCGGGCAACCGCCGGTTTCCACGCCCATGATGCGCTCTTCCGGCAACGCCTGCAGACGCGCCAGCATCAATGCGTCTTCCTTGGTGTAGATGTCGTTGGTGACGACGGCGATGGAAAACTCCTTCGCCATGGCCTTGCAGAGTTTTTCGGTCAGCGTCGTCTTGCCGGAGCCGACCGGGCCACCGATGCCAACGCGAAGCGGGCCATTGTTTTTCGTCATGTTCTTTAGCCTTTCAGGACCGAAACAAGCGCGAATGCTGCGTTTCATGCCGCATCGCCATGATTTCCGAGATTATCGTCGCGGAGCCCAGATCGTCGAGTGAACTTTCCGCCGCGCGGGACGCCAAGCCGAGATGAAGCGGCTCAAGTGCTGCAATCGTTTCGACCGCGCCGGATTGTCCCGTCACGCCAAGACGGATTGCCGCCTGCACGAGATTGGACGAAAACGCCTGCAACCATGCTGCCAGCGCATCGGCAAGAGCGATGCCATGCGCACCGGAGATCGCACCAGCCGCGACGCAATAGGCGCAGTCATTTGGCAGGCGTTCGAAAACGAGGCTCGGCCATGCCTTGGCTGCGGTCAGAAATGCACTGCCCTGAAGCATGGTCTCGCGATGACGCTCAAGCGAACCGGCAAGCCCTTCGGCCAGTTCTGCGACTTCGTTCAAATCGCCGCCATGGCGGGCGCGCCGCCAGCTCTCGGCAAACAGCACCGCGTCGTTCCAGCCCGAACCATGGTCGAGTAATTGCCGGAGCCAGTCCTCGAGACTTGCGCGATCGACAATCAGGCCATCGTGAACCGCGCGTTCGAGCCCGTGACTGTAGCTGAATCCGCCGACCGGAAAGGCCGGCGAGAGCCACGCCATCAGCCGAAGCAGCGAGGCCTGCTGCCTATCCATGATGATGCGTGTGGTCGTGGCCATGACCGGAATAAGCGCCGCGAAGCGGACGGAAGCGCTCGACAACATCGCTGACTTGCGCGCCCAGACCTTCCAGCATCGCCTTGATGACATGATCGCGCAGGATCAAAATCCGGTCCGCCTCGATTGCGGCTGCAAGATGCCGGTTGCCGATGTGCCAGCTAAGTTGGGCCAGATGCAGCGCATCGCGCCCGCGAATCTCATAGAGTTCTTCTTCCGCCGCCAGAATGCCGACATGGCGGCCATCTTCGAGAACGAGAAAGTCGCCATGGCCAAGCATGACCGGCTCCGGGAAATCGACCAGCACGCGCTCGCCGCCGTTCAGCGGCAATACCTTTCGGCGCAAATGGCGCTCGTCATGCGCGAGCGTCACGCTGTCCAGAGGTGCTTCGCCTTCAGGCAGCCTGTGGCGATGGTCTATGGCACGCAGCATTGTTTTCAGTCCTTAATCAAAACAGGAAGTAGCGCTGCGCCATGGGCAGCACGGTTGCGGGTTCGCATGTCAGCAATTCGCCATTCGCACGAACCTCATAGGTTTCCGTGTCGACCTCGACGTCAGGCGTCGCATCGTTGAGCACCATGGAGTGCTTACCGATGCCGCCGCGCGTGTTTTCGACAGCCAGCATTTCCTTGTCCGTGCCGAGACGCGATCTCAGACCGGAATCGAGTGCTGCCTTTGAGACGAAAGTCACGGATGAATTCGTCATCGCCTTGCCGAACGAGCCGAACATCGGACGATAATGGACAGGCTGCGGCGTCGGGATAGAGGCATTCGGGTCGCCCATGGGTGCTGTCGCAATCGTGCCGCCAAGCAGCACCATGTCCGGCTTCACGCCGAAGAATGCAGGGTTCCACAAAACGATATCGGCGCGCTTACCGACTTCGATCGAGCCTATTTCGCGGCTTAGACCATGCGCGATGGCCGGATTGATCGTGTATTTCGCGATGTAGCGGCGCACGCGGAAATTGTCGTTGTCGCCGGTTTCCTGCGCCAAGCGTCCGCGCTGGCGCTTCATCTTGTCGGCGGTTTGCCATGTGCGGATCGCGACTTCGCCGATGCGGCCCATCGCCTGGCTGTCGGACGAGATGATCGAAAACGCGCCCATGTCATGAAGAATGTCTTCCGCCGCAATGGTTTCCTTGCGGATACGGCTTTCGGCAAAGGCGATGTCTTCCGGGATCGACGGCGAAAGATGGTGGCACACCATCAGCATGTCGAGATGCTCGGCAATCGTGTTGACCGTGTAGGGCCGCGTCGGATTGGTCGAGGACGGGATGACATTGGGCAGGCCACAGACCTTGATGATGTCCGGCGCATGGCCGCCGCCTGCGCCTTCGGTGTGGAAGGCATGGATCGTGCGGCCTTTGAAGGCGGCGACCGTGTCTTCCACGAAGCCGCTTTCGTTCAGCGTGTCCGTGTGGATCATGACCTGCACGTCATATTCATCCGCAACCGTCAGGCAGCAATCGATTGCGGCAGGCGTGGTGCCCCAATCCTCGTGAAGCTTGAGCGCGCAAGCGCCGCCCAGAATCATTTCCTCAAGGGCTGCGGGGCGCGAAGCGTTGCCCTTCGCCGACAGGCCGATATTCATCGGGAAAGAATCGAAAGACTGGATCATGCGGGCGATGTGCCAAGGCCCCGGCGTGCAGGTGGTGGCCAGCGTGCCGTGGGCAGGCCCGGTTCCGCCGCCCAGCATCGTTGTGAAACCAGCGGTCAGCGCCTCCTCGATCTGCTGCGGGCAGATGAAATGGATGTGTGCGTCGAAACCGCCGGCAGTGAGGATGCGTCCTTCGCCCGCGATGATTTCCGTGCCGGGACCGATAATGATGGTGACGCCCGGCTGCGTATCGGGATTTCCGGCCTTGCCGATCGCGTGAATGCGCCCGCTTTTGAGGCCGACATCGGCCTTGTAGATGCCGGTGGAATCGACGATCAGCGCATTGGTGATGACGGTATCGACGGCACCCTCGGCGCGCGTCGTCTGGCTCTGGCCCATGCCGTCGCGGATAACTTTGCCGCCGCCGAATTTCACCTCCTCGCCATAGACGGTAAAATCCTTCTCCACCTCGATGAAAAGTTCCGTATCGGCAAGCCGTATGCGGTCGCCGGTCGTGGGACCGAACATTTGAGCGTAGGCACTGCGCGAGATTTTTGCGGGCATGTCAGTCCGTCCGGTGATTTATCGGAGTGTCCGTTGAAAAATGAGCCATAGAGCGGCGTAGGAATGCTCTTGTCGGCTTTTCGTCACGTTCGTTCTTTAGTAAAATGGGCGCGCGGTTCGGCTTATAAGGAACCGCCTGCGGTGAACGCACGTTAGAGCAGCATTCATCCTCGATAGTATTTGAATAACGAAAAGGCAGAGAATGACCGATATCTTCCTGAATGAGCGCGCATGGCTCCACACCCTGTTTGGTGCGGCGTTGCTCGTATCCGCTTCCGCGACCGTGCCGCTTTCGGCTCAAGGACTCGAGAGCGAGCAGGCGATCGACAAGATCATCGGCTCCGAGGTGCAGCAAGAAGAACAAAGCGTCGAGGCTGACGCCGGACGTATCATCGCGGCAATCGACAAAACGGTCGAGAATACGGAGACGGTGCGCAAGACGTCGAACCTCGACAAGGTCGATATCGTGTTTCTGCCCGATGCAGTCGACAGCGGCCCGCCCGCAGAGGTCGAAGCCAAGCTGAAGGAGCGCGAGCGTGAAATCGTCCTGCTTCGCCAGGAACTGGAAGGCAACGCCATGCTGTATCACGCGATCAATTCGCGGTCGGTGATGATGCGCGACGTGCTGGCGGTCGAATTCGACGGGTCGATGAGCGTGACGATTTTCGCGGCTGCCAAGCCGACGAATTGAGGAATTCGGGCGCGAATTACGCGTGATTTTTCGCGAAACGCGCCGCATTTCCTATAATTTTCCCATGATTTTTTGCTGAAATCCGTAAATTTCGCGGCTTCCGGCAATGGGAATGAGCGTCACGTCGCGCTCCTGCCCCGGCTCGAAACGCACCGCCGTTCCCGCAGCGATGTCGAGACGCATTCCCCGCGCGCTATCGCGGTCGAAGCGCAGGCCCTCATTCGTTTCAAAGAAATGATAGTGACTGCCGACCTGTATCGGGCGGTCGCCGGCATTGGCGACCTTCAGTGTCACAACCGCCTGACCGGCGTTCAGTTCGATTTCGCCGGAAGCGGGAAAGATTTCGCCGGGGATCATGACTTACCCCGCCAATGCGAGGAAAACGCCGCCAAGTGCGGTCGCAGCACCTGCGGCGCGGCTGACATAGCGGAATACGCCATTTCCGAAAAAGTGCCCGAAACCAACGCCGATCGCGTGCAGAACGGCTGTGGCGACAATGAAGCCCAGCGCATATTGCACTATTCCGGCAGAGCCGATCTCACCGCCATGCGCGTGACCGTGGAAGAAGGCGAAAAAGCCGACAAGTGCCGCGCAGGGCCAGACCGGCAGCGGGGCGGCCAGCGCCACCATCAGCCCAAGCACCACTACGGATGCCAGAATGACCGGCTCGACGAAAGGCAGCGGAAGGCCTGCGAGTGCGGCGGCGAAGCCCAACGCCATCGTCCCTACGAAAGCTGTCGGCACCAGCCAGATTGCGCGACCGCCGAGCATGGAAGCCCAGAGGCCGACCGCGACCATCGCCAGAATATGATCGAGCCCGAAAATCGGGTGGGTGAAACCGGCGACAAAGGAGCCATGCTCCGTCGGATCGAGATGCGCGAAGGCCGGAGCAGCCCCTATCATCAGTAGCGCGGTTGCGAGCGACAGTTTCCTGAGCATGGTTTGTCCTGCGTGTCTTGGGTTTAGCGGATCGGTTCGTGAACGGTGACGAGCTTCGTGCCGTCAGGGAAGGTCGCTTCGACCTGAACGTCGTGGATCATTTCGGCTATGCCTTCCATGACCTGCGCGCGGGTGATGACGTGGGCGCCTGCCTCCATCAGATCTGCGACAGAGCGGCCATCGCGCGCGCCCTCGACCACGAAATCGCTGATCAGGGCTATGGCTTCCGGGTAATTCAGCTTCACGCCGCGTTCGAGCCGCCGCCGCGCCACCATCGCCGCCATGGAAATCAGAAGTTTGTCTTTCTCGCGGGGCGTCAGGTTCATATTGGCGTCTAATTCCTCAAAGTGACCAAACTTTCGGCAGACCTGCCTGCCCGTTGAGCAGCTCTACGAGCGGCACCAAACGTTTGCGCAGGTTGTAGCTGTCCTCATCGATGAGCCTCGCAAGAAGCTTGCCAGTTCCGGCGACCTTCCAGAAACTTGCGCCGCCGCCTTCGCCGATGATGGCACGAACGGCATCGAGCTTTTGTTCGGCTTCAGGCGAGACGAACAGGATGTTGGCGATTGCAGCCGCGCCATTGGCAACCGCACGCCCCTTCAAAAGCGCACCAATATCGGGACCGATGGAAAATGCCTCGGCGTGAACGAGGCGTCCTTGCTGCCTGACATTCCATCTGTCCCTGAACAGGCCATTGGCCGTTCTCTCGCCCATCGCCAGGCGGCCGAAAACGACCGATTCCAGCAAAAGCGCTTGCGAATCCGCCTCCATATCGAGATCGATGGTCCGGCTAAGCTGTGCACGATCGAACATGATCGTTTCCTGCGGAAGCCAGGACAGATGCCCGCCACGCCCGACCGACAAACGCACGGCAACGCGCGCCTCATCGCCCATGGAGCGATAGACTTTCTCGCAGGCCTGTGTGGTGACGGTGGCGGCGGCATCTTCTTCGACATCCACCTCCCAATCGACCCGATCGCCGCCGGTCAATCCGCCGGCCGTGTTGATAAGCACGGCCTGGAACGCTCTATCGGCGGTTTTGGGCAAACGGATTTTTGCAGCGCCTTCCTGATAAAGGCGCGAAATGCCTGTTATCTCGTCTTTTCTGACGCATGACAGGCGCCCGATTCCCTTGACGCGCTGCGCCGCGAGGGCCGAATGATCCGATATTGCGTCGGGAACCAGAGAATCCATCAATCGTTAGCCTATACTTTCGCCAAAAGTGATCTCTGGTTGCCACCCGTCATTTCAATTTCTATACAGATACGGGGTTTCAGTCATGGGCGGCAATGCAGTCATTCATAGGCGCACTTAAAACAATACAAGCGTGGACGCACAAGAAACGCGCACTCTAGGGAAACACGTAATGACTGACAAACTGACGAACGACATAATCACAAAGGTCAAGGCGCATGCCGACCCGGATGCAGGCGAGATTACGCGCGAAACCGAACTCACCGCGCTTGGCATTCATTCGCTCGAACTGACCGAGATCATCTTCGATCTCGAGGAAGATTATGGCATCGATATCGAGATGAATACGGTCGAGGCTTGGGGCAGCCTGAAGAATGTCGGCGACATGGTGGAAGCGGTGCGGGCTCTTATCGCACAAAAAGCATAAAACATGAGCCGTCAACGCGTCGTCATCACCGGCATAGGCGGGCTTTGCGCGCTCGGCACCAATGCACCCGCCATCTGGAAGTCGATGCGCGAGGGGCAATCCGCCATCGGCGAAATCACCACAACTGCCCTGCACGAACTCAAAGTACGCATCGGCGCGGAAATCAAAACGCTGCCGCCGCACGGGCTGGACCACAAACGCCTTGTGACTATGGACCGTTTCAGCCTGCTTGCGGTCATTGCGGCGGGCGAAGCGTTGCGCAATTCCGGCATCGAGATAAATGAGAAGAACGCGACACGCGCTGGCGCGATCATCGGCACAGGTATTTACGGCGCCGAATGCGCGGAAGAAAATTACCGCGCGCTGTTCATCGAAGGCAAAACACGCGCGAATGTCTTCTGCGTGCCGCGCATCATGCCCGGCGCACCTGCGGGTCAGATCAGCATGCAATATGGGCTGAAAGGCCCCGTTTTCGGCGTGACATCCGCCTGCGCATCCTCAAACCATGCATTCGCTTCGGCAGTCGATCAATTACGGCTCGGCCGGGCCGATGTGATGGTGGCAGGCGGCACCGATGCACCGCTGATCTATGGCGTGCTGAAAGCATGGGAGGCGCTTCGCGCACTTGCCCGCGAGACATGCCGCCCGTTCAGCGCCGACCGTGACGGGCTGGTTCTGGGCGAAGGGGCGGCCATGGCCGTTCTGGAAACCTACGAACATGCCAAGGCACGCGGCGCGACGATCCTTGCCGAAATCGCCGGTACCGGAATGAGCGGAGACGCCACCGATATTGTCGCCCCGACCGTGGAAGGGCCTGCGGCCGCGATGAGCCTGTGTCTGGCCGATGCGGGCCTCGCGCCGGAAGACATCGACTATATCAACGCGCATGGCACCGGCACCAAGGCGAACGACCAGATCGAAACCGCCGCGATCAAGCGCGTTTTCGGCGAGCATGCGAAGAAGGTTTCGGTCTCCTCGACCAAATCGATGCATGCGCATTGCATGGGCGCGTCGGGCGCACTTGAAATGATTGCCTGCGTCATGGCCATGCGCGATGGCATCATCCCGCCGACCGCCAATTATCGCGCCGAAGACCCGGAATGCGACCTCGACGTTACGCCCAATGTCGCGCGTGAACGGGTCGTGAAGGCCGCCATCAGCAACGGGTTCGCCTTCGGCGGGACCAATGCCGTTGTTGCTTTCAAAGCCATCTAGGAGTGGTGCGGCACTTGTCGCGCCTTTCCGTAAGACCTAACTGCGATTGCGACTTTCAAATCCGCCTCGGAGTTTTTCATGTCAGATCTTTCAGCTTTCCCGATTACCAAAAAATGGCCCGCCCAGCATCCTGACCGGTTGCAGCTTTATTCGCTGCCGACGCCGAACGGCGCGAAAATTTCAGTTGCGCTCGAAGAGCTGGGCCTGCCTTACGAGCCGCATCTGGTCGATATCTCCAAGGATGAGACCTGGACGCCCGAATTCCTTTCGCTGAACCCGAACGGCAAAATCCCGGCAATCATCGATCCCAATGGTCCCGGCGGCAAGCCGCTCGGCCTTTTCGAATCCGGCGCGATCCTGACCTATCTGGCCGAAAAAACCGGCAAGCTCCTGCCTGCCGATCCGGCTGCACGCTACGAGACGCTGCAATGGGTGTTTTTCCAGATGGGCGGCATCGGCCCGATGTTCGGCCAGCTCGGCTTCTTCTACAAATTTGCAGGCAAGCAGATCGAGGACAAACGTCCGCTCGAACGCTATGCAAATGAATCGCGCCGCCTGCTCGGCGTTCTGGAAACGCGCCTCGGCGATGGCCGGGAGTGGATCATGGGCCGCGAATACACGATCGCCGACATTGCGATTTTCCCATGGGTGCGCGGCGTGAAGGTGTTTTACGAGGCGGACGAAATTCTTGGCTTCAAGAATTTCCCGAAGGTCATGGAGTGGCTTGACCGCGCCATCGAGCGCCCTGCCTCGCAAAAAGGTCTGTCGATACCGGCGCGGGGCTAATCCAATACGTTCTGGCGCATCACCATATCTGCAGAGCGGCGGCGCGCCAGAACCCTGTCTGCATTGGGCAGATCGTTTGACGTGACGCGCTGGCGGGCCTGATCTTCCGTGTGATCATGATCCAGCCAGCGCTCGATCAACCGGCGTTCAAGCTCGGTGCGCTCGACTTCAACGAAAATGCTGTAATCGAAAAGCGATGAGAGGCCAGCCCATGGTGCCTCGTCGAGCAGCAGATAATTGCCTTCAACAAGCACGAATTTGACATCCGGGCCAATGATCGATGCCGCTGCGCGCGACAGTTCCATAGTCCTGTCGAAGACCGGGATCGCCACTTCCTGATCGGCAGCGCGGATGCGCCGGATAAGTGTTTCGAACCCTGCATAATCGAAAGTTTCGGGAGCGCCCTTGCGCGGCAACAGTTCCTTTTTGGTGAGGATTGCATCGTCATAATGAAACCCGTCCATTGGAACGACAACGGCGGAGCCTTCCGGGAAAAGCCCTAGAAGATTTGCAGAGAGGGTCGATTTGCCTGACCCCGGCGCACCGGCAATGGCAACGACGAAGCGTTTCGACTTTCCGGCATGTTTGAAAATTGCAGCAGCTATCGAAGCAATTTCGGACATCGGCAACCCTCGCTTAACGGAACCGCAATAGTGATAGTAGAGCATCGGACCGAAAAGTGGTCACCGGTTTTCGGATTATTCCGATGCTCACTTAAAGTGTCAGATCGTCCTTTGTGCGGACGCACGGCGATCTAATGCTACCAAAATGACACAGGCTTGGGCAGACCGAAATGCGGCATGAATACGAACTCCTTCCCGCATGGACGAATGTTTGCGAGTCGGATAATCAAAACTCGCTGAAACGTCCCGCCACACCTGCTTTTTGGAAGAGTTGCTTGTTGGTTCCGAAAGACGCTGCATTTTCATCGATATTCACGCGTTTCGCGGCGCTTCTGGTCATGATGTTCGCCCTTTCGGCGTGCAGCACGACATCGGCGCTCGATGTTCCCTCTCCCATTGTTTCGGCAGCGCCCACCAAATATGCCGCGCTGGTTGTCGATGCGAACAATGGCAAGGTGCTTTTCCAGTCGAATTCCGATGCGCCGCGCTACCCGGCATCTCTCACCAAGATGATGACGCTCTATTTGATGTTCGAAGCACTGCAGGAAGGCCGCATCTCCAAGTCGACGCAGATTCCGGTTTCCGCAAATGCAGCGCGCCAGCCGCCGTCGAAGCTTGGCTTGCGATCCGGCAGCTCGATAGACGTGGATACGGCGATCCGGGCGCTTTCGACCAAATCGGCCAACGACGTAGCGGTGGCAGTGGGTGAACTTCTCGGCGGCACCGAAGAGGGCTTCGCGCAAATCATGACCGCCAAGGCGCGCCAGATGGGCATGCGCAACACCTTCTTCGTAAACGCCTCCGGCTTGCCGGACGAAGCTCAGAAAACGACCGCACGCGACATGGCGGTGCTTGGCCTTGCCCTGCGCAAACGCTTTCCGACGCATTATCACTATTTCTCCGAGAAAAGCTTCGTGCACAACGGAAAGACCGTGCGCGGCCACAACGATCTGATCGGCAGCGTCGAAGGCGTCGATGGCCTCAAGACCGGCTATATTCGCGCTTCCGGCTTCAACATCGTGACCTCAGTGAATACGGGCGGAAAGCGGCTTGTCGTCGTGGTTATGGGCGGCGATACGGCGCGCGCGCGCAACAGCCATGTCGAAGAGCTTATCGCGCGCTATCTGCCGCAAGCCTCGCGCGGGCAAGTGATCGCCAGCGCCCAGTAAACGCCGGCGGTTCCGATTTCATGGCCGATGCGCTAAAACCTCTATTATAGATGAGGTTTTGCAATGGCCATCAAATCGGAACTCAGCGTGGGGCAAGTCGCCGAGCGCAGCGGGTTGCCCGTCTCGACCATCCATTTCTATGAAGCCAAGGGGCTGATTTCCAGCGCGCGGAACCGCGGCAATCAACGGCGTTATCATCGCTCGGTGCTGCGACGGGTTGCCGTCATCAAGGTTGCGCAGCGCACCGGTATTTCGCTGGCGGAGATCAGCGAACAACTGGCATCGCTGCCGCAGGACCGGCCCGTAACCGCCGCTGACTGGGAAAAGCTCTCCGCGACCTGGCGAAAAGACCTCGATGCGCGCATCGAACGCCTGACCGGATTGCGCGATCAGCTTTCAAGCTGCATCGGCTGCGGCTGTCTCTCGCTACAGGAGTGCCCGTTGCGCAATCCTCACGACGAACTCGCAGATGAGGGCGCTGGCCCGCGCCTGCTCGATCCGGCATAACGCTTTTTCCACACGCAAAACTTGCATGGATTTTCAGTGATCTGCGTGGCATGAGATTTGCTGTCGTTTCCACTGGGAGGCGCAACAGGGGTCATCGCCATGCAATCGACAACCACAGTCAATACCGACGGGAATACGCTATTCCCCATCGTGCTTTCAATCGTCGCGGCTGCCGCAACCGGCGTGCTGTGGGCCTATGCAAATCCCATCCAGCTCGTGCCCGGCGTCATCCAGTGGCGCATTTTCGCGTTTCTGCCGCCGCTGGTCGGCATTCTGCTCGGCTGGAAAAGCGGCTTCATCTGCGGCTATCTCGGCACGATTGTCTGGTCGCTGCTCGCCGGTACATTCATTCCTGCCCATTCGCTTATCGTCGATGGCATCATGGTCGGCCTGACCGGCCTCGTACCCGGCCTGCTTTTTGATCCGGCCAAGACCGCTTTCAATCGCAACACGCTGATTAAAATTGCAGCAGCCTGCCTGATTACCGGGCTGGTCATGGTTGCTGCCGTTTCCGCAAGCCTTGCCTATCTCGGCATCTTCCCATTCTGGTGGGCGGTGATGTATCTGGGGCTCTCGGACATCGTGCCGATGTTGATTGGTACGCCTCTGCTCGTTATCCCCGCGCTGAAGATTCTCAAAAGCGCGCATCCTTCAGGCTTCACGCGCTTCTAGGCGCAAAACGAGACCATTGTGCTTGATTTAAAGAATGTAAATGTCGGTTTCGGCGACGCGCCTCTGGTCGTTGCCGAAGCCTCGATGAGCCTTGCCGCAGGTGAGCGCCTGCTCATTTGCGGTTCTGCGGGCTCGGCCAAGACGACATTGCTCAATGTCGTCGCAGGCATCATCCCGCGGCTCGTCACGCCCGGCCGGTTCTCCGGCGAAATTCTGCTGGACGGACAGGATCTGCGCTCCGTCTCCAAGGATTTTCTCTACACCACCATCGGCAGCGTTACGCAAAATGTCGAAGACCAGCTTTGGGATTTGAGCGTCGAGGATCTGATCGCGTTTCCCTTGGAAAATCGCGGCACGCCGAAGGCTGAAATCCGCGCGCGGATTGAAGAGCTTCTGAACGAATTGCACCTGAACGCCTTGCGCGGACGCCGCGTGCTGACGCTTTCGGGCGGCGAACGACGCATGGTGGCAATCGCTGCCGCCCGCGCTGCCTCACCGCGCATCATGGTGCTGGACGAACCGACGACCGGTCTAGACCCATCCGCCCGTGCGCGGCTGGCGGCGATATTGGCTGCAACTGTGAATGAAACAACGGGATTGCTGATCGCGGAGCAGGACCCGACCGCATTCGAGACCATCGCGAGCAGCGTGCGTTTGCTGGTCGCCGGGCGGTTGTCAGAGCCCTATGAAGCGGGATCAATCATGGGTCAGCAAAAGCCCTGGATCGACGCGGGTATACTGCCGCCGCGCCGCACGAAAAACCGCCTCGAATCTCATGCGACCGGCGGAGAACTGCTATCCGTCAGCGGTATCGAAACCCGCCTCAAGCGCCCTGACGGCAGCCCCGTTCTGCGAAATGCCAGCCTACACATAAAGGGCGGCGAAGTGGTTGGCCTGATCGGTCGCAACGGTGCGGGCAAGACGACGCTGTTCCAAGCGATTCTTGGGCTCGCCAAGATCGCCACGGGAACGATCACCATCGGCGGTGCCAACGCAAACGAATGGACAGTCGCGCGGAGGGCGCGTTCGATTGCCTATCTACCCCAGAATATGCGGCGCATCCTGTTCAACATGACCGTTCTGGAAGAAGTCCTCTTCGCAATCACGGCAGGTGGGAAGGCCGATGATGCGGCGACCGTCAAAGCACGCGCCGCTTTGGAAAAATACGGGCTTTCTGATCTGACGGACGCAA
This sequence comes from Foliimonas ilicis, assembly GCF_039939195.1. Lineage (NCBI taxonomy): Bacteria > Pseudomonadati > Pseudomonadota > Alphaproteobacteria > Hyphomicrobiales > Phyllobacteriaceae > Foliimonas > Foliimonas ilicis. The sequence continues at coordinate 57,501 of NZ_JBDUUH010000001.1, forward strand.
ATCCGTTTGCGCTTTCGGCGCGCCAGCAAAGCTTGCTGGGCCTTGCCTGTGCCGATGCCGCACAGGCATCCATCGCGATCCTCGACGAGCCTTTGCTCGCGCGCGACATCCATGGCCGAAACATGCTCGATCTCTTCATCAACACGATGATTTCTCGCGGCCACGCCATCATGCTGATCTCGCACGATCTCGACCTCGTCGAAGAGGTCGCCTCGCGCACGCTCATTCTCGATGACGGTCAGATCGTGTTCAATGGATCGACCGGCGACGGCTGGGCCAGTACGGCGTTTCAGCGACTTGGCTGGCCAATTCCTTCGGTGCTTGCGAGAGGTGCTGCGGCATGACCCGTATTCACGACGTCAATTTCTTCGTCAAGCTCGCGGCAGCCTTCGCCGTCATGACGATTGCCTGGCTGATGCCGGACTGGCGCTACGGCGTGCCTCTGGCGTTTGCCTCCGTTGCCTTCATGGCCATCGTGCGTGTGCCGGGGCTCGGCAGCTACATCAGAGGCGCCACGCTGCTGGTGCTGCTTGTCGTGGCAAGCTGGATTCTGAACCTCATGCTGCAAGGTCAGAGTTTCGCTGACTCATTGCAAATCGCGCTTGGCATGGCGGCGCGCCTCGTAACCACGACGGCGGCGTTCTACTTCGTCATGGAGACGAGCACCCCCGGTTCCATTCTGGCAGCGGCGAGTGCTGCCCGCTTGCCGCCGATCGTGACACTTGTTCTGTCGCTGACTTTCGGTATCATTCCGATGCTGCGCGAGGATTTCGAGCGCATTGCCGATGCGCAGCGCGCCAGGGGCATGGAGATCGACGATGTGTCTCTGCCTGTCCGACTGCGTTTTGCGCTGGCGCGCGGCGTGCCACTTCTGGTGCAGGCAATTCGCATGGCGCACGCTATCTCGCTTTCCCTTTCGATCTATGGTTTCGACATGAGCCGCAAGCGCACGACATGGCGCAATGTCGGCCTTCTCGTCGAACCACGCCTGCCGCAAAAAGGAACCACCCTATGACGACCAATGCGCCCTCACCGGTTACGAACCAGACCTGGCCGGTCGATGTTGCGGGATTGACCGTCGATCTTCCGATTGTCGCGATCAAACCGGATTTCGCGATTTCGCTGATGATAGTGATCGATCTCGGCGTCAAATTCGGTGAGCATATCGGCCGTCAATTGGCTGAAAAACTGCGCGACCTTCAACCGGACATCATCGTCGGTGCCGCAACACTTGGCATTCCGGTCGCTATAGAAGTGAGTCGCGCTCTTGGCCTCGACGACTATGTAATTCTGCAGAAGTCGCCGAAAATCCATCTCGGCGATGCACTGGTTCAACGCATTTCGTCCATTACGTCGAAGGGCGAGCAGCAGCTTCTGCTGGATCGTCAATCTGTCCCGCTGCTCAAGGGAAAGCGCGTGGTCGTGGTGGATGACGTCGTGGCGTCTGGTTCCAGCCTGAAAGGCTCGGTCGATCTCGTGCGCAGCGCTGGCGGCAACGTCGTGGGCATCGGCGTGATCCTGACCGAAGCGCGCGACTGGCAAGAAACGCTGGGCGAAGATGCACGCCTTATCCGCAGCCTCGCCCACATCCCGCAATTCACGTCGAATGACGGCAAGTGGGAGCCGATCGAAGATACGTTTCTCGATTAAAGCGGTTCATTTTTAAATAAAAATGCTGGCGGGACAGCGCCCCCTCGGCCCTGCCGGGCATCTCCCCCACAGGTGGGGAGATTGGCTGACACAACCATCCGCCCTCATTCTGCAGCGCTAATATTGAAGCTTCTCGGCTTGTTCTTCGACAAGTGTGAGGGTCAGCATGTATTGCGCGACGAGCTCTTTTTTCGCCTGCTCGACATTGCCGTCGAGGGTGGCTTCCATGATCATCCGATGCTCGTGATTTGAATCGCGTCGCGGGTAGGTGCCGACCATCGAGATGTATCGGTAGCGCTCGGCGTGATCCATCATTTCGTTGCAAAAACCGAACAGCCATGAAGATCCGCAGGCGGAAATGAGAGCGTTGTGAAACGCCCTGTGCTTGACTTCCCAGTCGGAATTGTCACCGCCATCGGACGGCATGCGGATGGGCGTGCGGGACAGATGATGGAAGGTGAGAACGATATTGTTCTCCCATTCCGGCGTTTTGTTGAGAATGGATTGCTCCAAGGCGATGCTTTCCATCCAGCACCGGGTTTTCACGAGTTCACGAAAATCTTCCAGAGAAATATGCGGCACGAAGAAGCCGCGCTGATCTATCCGGTCGACCAGACGCTCGGAGGAAAGACGGTTGAGCGCCTCGCGAACCGGATTGGCGCCCGCTTCATAGCGAGCGCCGATCGCTTCGATCTGGAGCTTTTGGCCGGGTTTGAGAGTGCCCTTCAGGATATCCAGCCGCAATTGCTGATAAACGATCGTCGCTGCGGTCGTTTTCTCGGAAATGCTGTCGATAAGCTCAATTTTCGAATTCATACGATATCCCAGGCGCCCTGCAATTCAGGACGCCATTTTTTCGGCTACGCTGGCCTTGTGCCAGAATACAAAGCGTCGCTCCACCCAGGCGACACTCCAGAAGAGAGTTAGTCCGAGCAAGCTCAGGAAGATGATGAGGGCAAAAACCCGTGGCGTATTGAGCTGGGAGGCCGCGACGCGAATGAGTTCCCCGAACCCTTTGCCGCCGCCCAGGAATTCGCCGGTGATCGCACCCGCCATGACACCGACCGAGGCGATTTTAAGCCCGGTGAACATCTGCGGAAGGCCTAGCGGGATTTTCATCCTGAACAGCGTTTGCCAGCGGCTTGCCCCCATGGTCTTGAAAAGCATGCGCGCATTTTCATCTGCCGCGTGTAACCCCGCTGCCGTTCCCACGACAATGGGAAATGTTGCGATGAAAGCGGCCAGCGCGACCTTGGATGCGATGCCGAAACCGAGCCAGGCCAGAAACAGCGGCGCAAAGGCAACTTTCGGCATCGTGTCGATGGCAACGAGATAGGGGAGAACGGCCCGTTCGCCAAAAGCGGTTTCGCCAACGATCACACCCAGCACGAAGCCGATGCTGATCGCGATCGCAAAGCCGAAGATGACTTCCTTTACCGTTATCCAGAGCGCGTTGAGCATGTAGCCGCCGGTCACAAGGTTCGTGCCGACGAAAATCATGTCCTCTGCGGTTTCGCCCGGCGAAGGCAGGATGATCGGCGATACGAAGCCGAACAGATAGATCATTTGCCAGATGGCGATGAATGCCAGAAACAATCCCAACATCGCCACCCAGCGGGGAAGACGATCCAGAAACGAAACCGGTTCGCTCCATGTCGTATGTACGATCTCATCCAATTGAACAGGAGTATCGCTCATATGAATGCTCCCTTATCCAGTCTGGCGCGGATGCGTTTGACGTAAGACCCGAATTTGGGCTCCGTCATCATGTCGAGCGAACGCGGGCGCGGCAGGTCGATTTCTATGGCCTCTACGAAATGCCCCGGACGCGGCGACATGACGTAGACGATGTCGGACAGGATCACCGCTTCCTGAATCGAATGCGTTACCAGAAAGGCTGTCGCGTTCCGCTCCATGCAAATTCTCTGCAATTCCATATTCATGAAATCGCGGGACAATTCGTCGAGTGCGCTGAAAGGCTCGTCGAGAAGCAGCACTGCCGGTTTGGTAATCAGCATCCGGCAGATCGAGGCTCTTTGCGCCATGCCGCCCGATAGTTCGCTCGGCATCGCTTTTTCGAAGCCCTTCAAGCCGACAAGCTCAAGCAGGGCTTTTGCGTCGGCGTGACTGGCTTTCGCGGCTTCGCGCCCATCGCGGATCTCGATCGGCAGGACGATGTTTTCCAAGGTCGAGCGCCAGGGAAACAAGGTGGCCTGCTGAAACATCATGCCGATGTCTCTGCGCGGACCCGTTACCGGTTTCCCCTCCAGAATGACACTGCCTTCGGTCGGCGGGACAAGTCCGGCCATGATCTTCAAAAGCGTGGACTTGCCGCATCCCGAAGGACCAATGACCGAGGAAAACGTTCCCTCGGCCAAGGTCAGATCGATCTTGTTCAGGGCATGCAGATTTCCGCGCGCATAACTCTTCGCGACCTGTCTGAGTTGGTAGACAGGCCGACCCTGAGGGTCGACCTGCTGCCGAATGGCCTCCGCTGCGGAGTTCATTCGTTCCATACCTTCACGAAATCATTCGTGTAGGCGGCATTCAGATCATCGAGCGGAGCTTTCAGAGCACCCGTCTCGACCAGGCTTTCATGCCACATCTTCCAATGTTCCGGCGGCTGGAAGCCCCATGGCGTGGACTTATCGACCGGCGTCATGCGCTCCTGGATGGCCGTGAACAAGGTATCGGCAAACGCCTTGTCTTCGCCTTCCTGCGGATTGCCCGTGGCTGCATGTTCGAGCACGGCCGCACGATTGGCGGGGTCCATGCCGAATTTCACGCCCTTGACCAGAGCGCGGCCGAAACCTTCGATAACTTTCGGGTTTTCGGTCATGTAGGCGCGGGTCACGGCCCATCCATTGCCAAAATAGGCTAGTGCCGGCTCCGGGGTGATTTCACGCAGCGGGATGCCCTTGGACTGAATGATTGCAGAGTCGCTGACCGCAGCAGCGTAGGCGGAAATCTCGTTGTTCATGAAGGCGGCAACGGCGGTTCCACCATCGCCAACGGCGAGGAATTCATAATCCTTGCCTTCTTCAAGACCGACCTCGCCCATAATTGCGCGGGTAAAGCCGACTTCAGCACCATCGGCAGTGCCTACGCCGATGACAGCACCCTTCAAATCCTTGGGTTCCTTGACCTCGGATTCATCCTTTACGACCAGACCGAAGACGGATTTTGGAAAATGATTGTAGATGAAAACAACATCCTCACCGCGTGCGCGTGCGCCAAGAAGCGGTCCGGGCCCTGGATTTCCGATCTGGGCCTGCCCTGCCACCATGGTCTGCAAGACGGATGCCGAGCCGTTGACGACTTCGACCGTTACATTGAGCCCTTCGTCTTTCAAATAGCCTTCGCCCAATGCGACGAAGAGCGGAAAATTATTCAGCGCCGAAGGGTTCGGCACCACGACGGTAATGTCTTTCAAATCCTGCGCCTGCGCCGATGGCTGAAGCGCAAAACATGCGAAGGCGACCAATCCGGTACGGAATGCGCCTGATAAATAGACTCCCAGTCCCATAGTTTTTCCTCCCATTTTCATCCGCAGTTTTCTGCTGTCTTTCACGAACATTAGCAGCCTACATTATTTTTATCATCTGTCAAAATCGTAGATATTTTATATGACATGCAAGAAATGTGTATTATAAGTTCACATATTGGGAAATTTTGGAGGAGAAATCTGAATGAGTAAGAACGGCTTTGCCATTGAGGCACCGGAGCAGGTCAGCCTGGAAATCACCGGCACCACTGAGCGCTTTCCGGTGCGGCGGATCTATTGCGTCGGGCGCAACTACGTCGCGCACGTTCGCGAAATGGGCGGGAATGAGGATCGCGATCCGCCGATCTTCTTCCAGAAACCTACGGATGCGATCGTGCTGAACGACAGCGTCGTCGCCTATCCGACGAAAACCGCCGATTACCATCACGAGATGGAAATGGTGATCGCCCTCAAATCGGGCGGCTACAACATTTCAGAAGATGACGCGCTGAGCCATATCTACGGTTATGGCGTCGCTCTGGACATGACGCGCCGGGATATTCAGGGCAATGGCAAACCATGGGAGATCGCGAAGTCGTTCGACCAGTCCTGCCCATGCGGACCTATCACGCCCGCCGACAAAAGCGGTCATATCGCCGGTGGTGAAATCAAGCTCACCGTCAATGGCGAAACCCGTCAGGTGTCCGATATCGATCTGCTGATCTGGAAAATTCCAGAAATCATCGCCAATCTGTCGACCTATTTCGAATTGAAGCCCGGCGACATCATTCTGACCGGCACACCGCATGGCGTCGGGCCAGTGAAGCCCGGCGATGTGCTTGTCGGAACGATCGCAGGTCTGGAAGCACTCACGGTGCGGATCGGTCAGCCCGCAGCCTGAACGCTTAAAGATACTCGTCCGGTCAAGGCCCCGTTGCGGTCTTGGCCGGACGACGGCTAGGGGCTATTTCATGACAGCGGTCTTCGATTTCGAACGCCCGGAGCGTGCCCAAATCGCGCAACTCGCAGCGTTTTCATCCGCGACTATTCACGAAACGAACGGGCAGTGCGGCGCGCTTCCTCATTTCCTGAAGCCTGTTTCCCCGGAAATGCGGCTTCATGGCGCGATACTAACTGTTTTTTGTCCGGCGGGAGACAATTTACCGCTTCATCTGGCAATCGAAGGCGCCCGCGAGGGAGACGTTCTTGTGGTCGATCATGAAGGATCGCTCGACGACGGTCCCTTCGGCGACGTCATGGCTGAAGCCTGCATCGCAAGAGGTATCGCCGGGCTTGTGATCGATGGCTGCATTCGCGATGCGACAACGATCAGAGCCATGAATTTCCCGGTGTTCTCGCGCGGCCTCTGCATCAAAGGCACGACCAAACTGCATGCAGGAAGGATCGGCGCTCCAATCCGGCTTGGCGATCAGGCGGTCGAATCCGGCGACATCATTGTGGGTGATGAAGATGGGTTGGTGGTCGTCGGCAAGCTGGAGCTTGCCGGACTGGCCGAAAAATGCGCCCAGCGCGAGCAACGCGAAGTCGAACTGCGCCGCGCCATCCGCGACGGAATAAGCACGGTCGAACTGCTTGGGCTAAAGCGGGAATCGATGCGCGATTGAGTCTTGCACACCGTCGCCACTATCTTCGTGTTCAGCATTAAGCGCGCCGCCAAAAGAGGCAGCGCGCTTGCATTCTTTAATGTTCAGTTCAGTTGGTCCTGAACCTTTTCCAGCGCAGCGAGCGCGCAGGCTTCGTCGAACTGGCCGCCGGGCGCGCCGCCGACACCGATTGCGCCAATGGTTTCCTCGCCGGCCTTGACGGGAACACCGCCTGCCAGAACCAGAAAACCATCGATCGACGCAAGTTCGCCGGCCGTAGGATTCTTCTGAATGTTTTCGGCCATAATGCTGGTCGGGGTGCGGGACGAAGCCGACGTATACGCCTTCTGACGCGCAGCTTCTGGTGTGTGCGCACCCGCATTGTCGGCACGCAGAAGTGCACGCAGAATACCGGCGCGGTCAACGACGGCAGCCGAAACATTATAGCCCTGTGCCGAGCATGCGGTGACTGCTTCCTGGGCAATGCTGACCGCAATATCGAGCGGCATGTTCTTTTCCTGCAGAAGCTGCGCAGACGATGCGGATGTCATTGCAAGTGCTGCTGTTGCTGCGAGAATGATACGCTTCATGTTGGTTCTCCTGGGTCCGTTGATTGAAAGCTCCTGCTTTCTGACAACAGATCTACAGGCTGAACATTTTTTGCTGAATCCGCGATGCCACAGGGATGACTAGGTACTCCTACCTACATCCGGGCCTGGAGCGGCAAGTGTCAGCCGTACAAACTCGGCAACCGAGCTCGTTCCCAGCTTCTCGGCGATGTTGGCGCGGTGAGCGTCGATCGTTCGAGCCGATATGTCGAGCGCCGCTGCGATGTCTTTGGTCGCGAAGCCCTGACAGACCATGTCCAGCACTTCGCGCTCGCGTGTTGTCAGCGTGCCAAGCAGATCGGCAGCCTCTCGTCGCTCCAGCCTTTCTTCCAGTATCTTGCCTGCTGCCTGTATCGCATCCAGAAGGACGTCTTCATCGATGGGCTTACTCAGAAAATCCATCACGCCTGCTTTGAAAGCCCTGCGACATGCATTCACATCGCCATGTCCGGTAATCATGATGATTGGCCAATCGATGCCGCGTTCTGTCAGCTTCTGCTGCAATTGCAGGCCGCTGATCATCGGCATTCGGAGGTCGATCAACATGCAGCCGGGGCGCGCCGTATCGAGATGCGCGAGAAATGTCGCCGGATCGGCAAATGCCTCAACAGTCATCCCATAGGTTTGCAGCAGCAGCGACAGCGCTTCCCGCACCGCTTCATCGTCGTCGACAAGATAAATGCGTGACCGGCTCATGATATATCCTGTGGTGCTGGTGAAGCGGCTGGCATGATGATCGTGAACCGTGCGCCGCCTTCCGGCGCATTGTCTGCCGTGATCCTGCCGCCGATGCGCTCCACAAGCGTCGCGCAGAGCGATAGCCCAAGCCCCATGCCATCCTGTTTCGTAGTGAAAAAAGGCTCGAACAGACGCGGCAGAACCGTATCGGCAATACCGGGGCCATCGTCGGTAACGGCGACAATGATGCTGTCGTCCTGCAATCCCGTCTCGATACGGATTTCCCGCCGCAAAGAAGCCGCCTGCTCCAGACTGTCGGCTGCATTTCGGACGAGATTGTTCAAAACCTGCTCCAGTTCCACGGGGTCGGCATGAAGGATGGGAAGCGCTGGCGACAATTCCAGTTTCAGGGTAATCGCGCGCCGCTCAAGATCCGCTTTCACGAGGTTGGAAATATCGCGAACGACCTGATTGATGTCGGTCGGTATCCGCGTTGGTTCGCGGTTGCTGATATAGTCGCGCATACGCTTCAGCATCTCACCGGCGCGTTTTGCCTCGCGCACATTGGCTTTCAGCGCTTGTGACAGCAGTGCGGTTGCCTGCTCAGTCGGCTCCTGGTCGAAAAGACGTTGCGCTGCCTGGCTCTGGCTCATCAATGCCGTCAAAGGCTGGGTTAACTCATGCGCGATGCCGGATGCCAGCTCGCCCAGCGAATTGACGCGCGATGCATGGGCAAGGCGCGTCTCGCGTTCCAGAAGCTTTGCACGCTCTTCTGCCGCCGATGCGGCCAGCCTCGATTGGTGAGCGTTCATGCGTTGGCGCCATCCGAAACTGAACAGCAGCAAGCCGATCAGCGAAGTCAAAGCCACACCGGACAGGAGCCGCAAATCGATGACATCGAAAAGCGCGAGCGGGCGTTCCAAGGAGAGCAGAAGCGGCTGAGACTGGCTGTCAATCATCCTGCTGAATCGCGGCAGCGGGAGCCATGAAGACGGAAATTGTGCAGCGGGGCGGTCTGTAACGGTTTGACCATCGATATTCAGCCGCAAATGAGCCCATTCCGGCAACTCTTCCGGCTCGACTAGCCGGGAGGGATCAATGCGCATAATCACGGCAAGGCCCGGATTGGTGTCGTTTACCTTTTTGCCCAGTATGTAATGACCGGGCAGGTCCTTATCGACATAGGTTCGAACTTCGCCCGCGCGTTGCTGGAAAATCGAGGCGGAAAATGCCGCATGGTCGACAGCGCCATTATTCTCCGGAACAGCAAGAACTGGCCTCAAAGTGACTATTGCCTGGTCACTAGCCTCGGCAAGTTCGACCAGAATGATGCCGGTAATGCGCGGATAAAACCGCATGATGCTCTGGGCCACCTGCCTGACGGACTGCTGCTGCGAGGCATCGGTGGCAAGAATAAGCGCGATGAGACTGGTTAGATGAGCATCGTGCTGGGCCACGCGTTGCGAAATGACCCTGTCCAGCGCAAAGCCCGTGGCGTTTAACTCGTCGGTGGCTCTTTGGATCGCTGCACTGGTGTTAAGCAGAAGGAATAATCCGACAGTCGCCAGCCACAGAAGCAGGATCAACGCTGCCCATCCGAAAGAAGGTCCGCTGCTCTTCGTCACCTGCCAGGCATTTCCTCTGTGTCGTTTGCGTCCGCTGGAAACCAAGCGGTAGTTGCTGACCCCAAAATCAGGCACGCTAGAAAGTTCGAATGAACGCGGCGACCTCTTCCTGAAGTTCCTCTACTTTGGTTTCGGCTTCTCCACGCCGTTTGCCGAGACCCTCTATGTTGTCTTCTTCCTGTTCGAGCATCACGACATAGCGCTGCCCTAAAGCACTGTCGGCAGGCACGGCGGCAAGATTTTCACGAATGCGGCTCTGGCCTTCCGAGGCCCGGTCCAGATCGCGCTCGATCTCACCCACCACACGCTCGGCCTCGGCAACTCCCCGCCGCAATTCGGCAAGTTTCGTGAATTTGGAAGCTGTCTCGGAATCGGCAACCGACCCGGCCCAGCCAAACAAGGCATCGGACGACGCATCGACGAGTGCGAAGACCTCCAACTGTTTCATTTCGTCAGTTGCCACCACTTCGGCTTGACCGCGAGGCTCAATTTCAGTCCGCAGCCTTTGATGCGTCGGCGTGACGCTATCAAGTGACTCTGAGGTGAAATTCCATCCATCGCGCCGGGGATGCTCGATGATCACGGTTCGCGGAGCGTCCGCGGCCCCTTTTATTGTATAGGTGGTGACGACACGAGAAAGCCGGGTGATGCGAACGCTGCCATCAACAACGGAAATCTGACTGATATTTTCCTCCGGACGCGTCTGTGTCGCGACTTCTACCTTCCTATCGGCGGCAAAACTTGCCATCCGGCTTTCACCAGCAGGCAGACCGGCCAATTGGGCATCGCCGACATATCCGTTCTGATCGTCATAGACGGTGAGAATACCCGGCGGCAGGCTCCCCGGACTGTCGTTTTTCAAGAACAATGCCGCGATGGGATGGTTTTCGTTTCGCCCCGGCTGAAAGACCGATACGCGCTCGGCCGGCACCTCATCATCGACAAAAGGCAGCGAAAGCGTCTGGCCCGCCTTGAGATCAACAGGCTGGGGCAGCCTGTAAGTGGCGGAGGTCATGCCTTCATTCTGTTCGGCTTGCCGGGAAGCGGGTGCGAGTGCAGCCATATCGCCGGCAAAAGAGGCTTCAACCTCCGCAAAAGGCTCACTCCTGCGCAGCGCCGGAGCTGCGCCAGCGGCACTTATCATTGCCTTGGAATTGTCCGGTCTGGGCGCAGACGTGCTTCCCGCTGTGACAGGAACGACCTGCCGTTCATGCCAGTAACGCTGATGCAGGTGCTGGGAGAGCGTTACCGGCGCGCCCGACGAAAGGGTCAGCGCTATCTCGTCCCAATCTTCACCGGTTGCATTTTCGACGACCGCCCAAGCCTGAAGACGCGCCTTTTGATCATTCCCGATCACCAAGCGGTAGGCCGCTTTCCAAACTGGAGCTGGCACAAGATATGTAAGCGTGATGGAGCGGCTGCGCTCGCCCGACAATTCCAGGGAAATTACCCGGATTTCATCCGTTCGTCCGCGCCCACTGACATTTGCCGCCTCCCGCACCTTCTCAAGCACTGAATCATCCAGAATGCTGAGCGCCGTATCGGTTCCCATTCTCAGCACTTTGATTTCGCCATTGTCAGCCATGACGGAAAGAACGCGCTCCTCGATGTCGTTTTCGGGATTCGTGCTCTTCTGGCTACTAACGCCCAGAACGACGCCGTCCAGAGTGCGCCCTCCCGACGAGGCGCGAATTTTCACACCTTGAAGGGACGCCGCGAGATCCGGCAGCGACCCCATCTGCTCAGGCGTGAAGGGCAGCCGCCGAAACGTCTCTTCTACGGGCGACAGGCCATCGAGCGTCATCGCGCCGACCGTGCCTTCAGGATCTCGGACGACGAGACTTTTCAGAATGTCATCGACATGTTCGAGCGGCACTTCCAGCCGCAAGATGGTCGAACCGTCAGCCGATGCGTTACGGCGAATTTCAGCCAATCCACCGGAAGAAAGGGTGATGGCTTCGATTTTGCTTGAATTTTCTTCCGCTGAGACCGGAGTTGCCAGTACCGCCCCGATGACGACCGCGGAAGCCATGGCTGCCCGAATTGCCTTGCTGCGCGGATTTTGACTCTTCTTCATAATCTCCACCCGAAACGGTTTGCCATATCGCCAAGCTACACTTGGAAGGAATGGCCATTCAACCCGTTTCTAAACCCATAGTGTCAATCGGAGCCGGGCATGTCTGCGGCACCATGAGGTGAATGTTTGTTTGCAAGGCACTCCCAACGGGATTCGAACCCCTGCAATTTGAGCGGAGCGCCACACCATTTGCCCGTTGATGATGCACAACACATCGGCTATGTAGCGGGACGCTCGTCCGAATGAGGACAGGCGACTTCGTTAACAGGCACCCGTAGCTCAGCTGGATAGAGCGCTGCCCTCCGAAGGCAGAGGTCACAGGTTCGAATCCTGTCGGGTGCGCCAAAAATCCTAAAGAATACAGATATTTACGACACATAACCGGTTCGCACTTTGTGCCATTTTGAAAATTCATGCACGAACAGAATCGGAACTTGCGGCACTTCTTCTTACAAATCCCGTATACGGAGTCATGGATGCCATCCACAATATGCCTTTTGCTCTCTGAGAGGCCTTTAGTGCCACATCTATATTCGGACGGGTGCGCTTCTTCCGCGCCTCGTTCACGGTCACCTTAGGGATATCAAGTAACAAAAGAAATGAAGGTGATTCAATTTGTTATAATAGTGAAATACATCATATATTCTTCTTAGATTAGTTATCCGAGAATCCTCTATTATCTGTCAATATAGTCCTGCAAACGACACAAAATCAGTGTAACCAGCGCCCCAAGCTTTATCTACGGCACGCCGCAGAAACAAAACTTAATGCGCGAACTAACACTTAATGCAGCTCGGTGAACGGTTGCTAAAGCACTTGCGTCGTGGACCGACATCGCATCGCGCATAATTGCCGGTAGATTGAAGGGTTCGGATGCCGAGGCGTAGCCTCCTCGTAGGATTCAACGATATCCGGTCACCCTCCGAGCCAATTGACTGCATTAATAGAATTGACGTTTAATCACCAACTGCTGGCGGACGGGGAACCTTTAAATTTTCCGAGGAGGAATTCTTGATGGAACTGGCTGCTACAGCCCGTGCAATGCTTAATCGTTATCGCAATGGAAGGGATATAAAGAATGCTTTGAAGTCTGCGCCTGAAGAGCTGCGTAAAAGCCTCTCTGCCTCGTTCGACAAACCATCAAACGCCATGCTTAAGATCGAAGGGCGACGAAACATTCTTCTCAGCGACCCTTCAGAAATTAGCATTGTTGATTTCGGCGCCGGCGCATCAACGGATGAACTGTCAATTGAAGAACAGAAAAAGGGACGGTTCTTGACATCGACGGTAGCGCTTTCCGCGCGCGCTAGTAAGCCAGAGCTTTGGGCTCGTTTTCTTTACAATCTGACCATAAATCACGCTGCAAAAAATGTACTCGAGATGGGGACATGCGTAGGTATCTCTGGCGCCTACATCGCCTCGGCATTGCGTAAAACCAATGGGCGATTAACTACTCTCGAAGGTGACCCCGAGCGTGGCCGAATTTCAGGAGAGACTTTTTCCGTTCTAGAACTGAACGAGATTGCAGACGTGATTATCGGACCTTTCCATGAGACGCTGAATACAGTTCTTGCCGAGCGCGGTCCTTTCGATCTTGTGTTTGTTGACGGGCATCATGACGGTGAGGCCACAGTTCAATACTTCGATATCTTGAAATCCCATGTCATCCAGAATGCAATAATCGTGTTTGATGACATCCGTTGGTCGGCTGGAATGAAACAGGGATGGGATCGTATTGCGTCCCAGCCCGGCGTAGAGCCAGTGGACTTAGGAGGTATTGGTCTGGTGAGAATTACTGCATAGCCGTACTTTATGCCACTCAAAGAGACTGGTCCGCGACCGTATCCATCTGTCAATTAGTATTTACCTCTTCGGAATAAACCGGAGGGTCGTGTGTTCAAGCGGCAGCAGGACACCCACCGCCCATGCCCCACGACCTGATGCGTTGCGTAGCCGCTTTAATGTGGCGGGAGCTGCAGGAATTGCGAAGGCCCACTGCTCCTTTAATGTTTAAAGCACTTTTACCTGCATCCACATGGTATCGGTCATCCCATCGGTTGCAGGCGTGGAACAGACGTGATTAGAGTTGTTAGACGTTATGTCCTGATGGCAGGCAATGGCATCCCAGGCTCACCCCCAGTCACAGAATATCGATCTGATTAAAATGGCTGCCTGCCTGCTCGTCATCACCGTTCACGTGACGGGGGTTAACCTTGTCGATATTGCGAGTCCGGGGTGGACGGCAACAAACGTCTACGAGTCATTCTCACGCGTTTGCGTACCGCTGTTTTTCATGGTGTCTGGAGCGACTCTGCTTCCTAGGGATCATCGTTTAGGTGAATTCCTCAAGCGGCGCTTCTTGCGTATTTTTCCGCCGCTACTGTTTTGGTCTTTTGTTTATATCGGCTACTATTACTATAGCAAAGGATGGGACTTGCGGGCTTGGGGAGCATACTATTCCTTTTTGCTCTGGAGACCATCTGCAACGCATCTTTGGTATTTATATGCGCTGATTGGGATTTACCCGTTTATCCCCCTCATATCGAAAATATACAACAATTCCAGCAACACGGAGAAGATTTACTTTCTTGCGCTGTGGTTTTTAACTTCGACTGCCGTTCCCTTTCTGGGCAGCGCATACGGCATTCGCCTGAACCTGTCAGCCTACTACTTACAGACGATCGGTGGCTATATCGGCTACTTTTTCCTGGGAGCCTTCGCCATGGAAATTGGGAGACGGCCTCATAGGTCAATCCCATGGATTTCCGTCGCAATCTACGTTCTGAGCAGCATACTGATCGCCGTCATGACCTATCGGGTCTCGATGGCTGCCGGGAAATGGACAACCGTGTTTCAGGCTTATCTGACACCACTGGTCGCAGTGGCGGCTTTCGGTTTGTTCACGCTGCTAATGTCGTTGCGCTTGCATCTCACCGAACTTCAAGGCCGCGCACTCGCGAGTTTCGCGCAGTGCTCGCTGGGCGTCTATTGCATCCACATCATTGTCAGAGATGAGCTTGCGCGGGCGGATATAACTGCAGCCCATAGCCCGTATACGCTGATTGTCCCGGCGGTTGCCGTGCTAGTGATGGTCATCTCCTGGTTAGTGATCTTCGTTGCCAGGAAGGTACCGGCGCTTCGCTACATTTTGTAGAATCGGGCCTACTGCTTCAGTACGACTCGAAATTGTGCAGACCGGATGCAGGTAGAGCCAAACAACATCATGCCCCGCGATAAATGCTGAACCCTAAAGCGGTGACGTTTTTCGGAAGCGAAAAACCTTGATAAGGATCAGTCCGAAAACAAAGCCGCCCGAAATCATCGCAGTTTGAAGACCCACGCTGAAGAGAACGAGTGCGTAAGGCGTCATGAGAGTGATAAGCATTCGCCCTTCATCTCGGTAAAGCCAATTATCTCTTCGACCGAGCAGCAGCCTCAGCACGACGAACGCAATTAATATCCCGGAAAACCCAAAATTAATGTAGGCGTCGCTAATAAAATCAGCGTTTGCCGAGACACCCTCACGCCAATAGTATGCCCCCACGGTATGCGTGGGGTTATCTGTACGCCCATCGAAGAATCGCCCAAGCAGGCCATTGCCGCCCCAGAAGTATCCATTCTGGTCGGCAAAATTCTTGTATCGAGCAAATAAACCTGAGCTCACCATGAAAAGGCGGTCATAAAAAGCCACCGCCCAAATGCCCATTGCGGAACTTGTGCCAACGACGGACAAAACGCCCCACTGCGCTACCGATAGGGCGGCAGGGACGTAATATGCATTGAACTGCAATCGTCTATGGGCGAACCAATAATAGAAGACTAAAATTAAGCCCGAAAAAGCTAACGAGATTTTATGCGCGGCCAGCAGGTAATCGACAATAAAAATAAACAAAGGGACCGCAAGAAATAGCGGCTTCCTCCTCTCTATCGCATAGGCGGCTGCACAAAATGCAGAAACGTATTTAGAAAATTGGATTCCATAGCGCTCCCAACCTGACACCAACGATGCAAATTCGGCACGTGTGCTATACGCATCTTTCAACCCAGAAAGCTGCAATTGAGAAGAATACCTTATGGAAAGATAGAAATAAAATGCTGCTCCAATCAGCCCCACAAAAGCCAAGATAGCACGACCGTCGTGACCGACGACGACTTTCAAACGAGTAAAATTACCCCCCGCAATTCCGGAAAGAGCCAGCGGAAGCACAACATACAGAGATGTAATTATTGCCCACCAATAGGGATCACTCAGCGACGCAACTATTGACCCGCAAATACCGCCTACAGCAACCAGGGGCAGCAGAACAAAGCAAAACAGGTCATTCTGGGACTTCCGACAAAACAGCCACAACGCCGGGACAAGGATGAAAATGGCGTTGCTCACCCCCAATAACAAAAGAGAAGGTTCGTAAATAAAATACGAACCGAAGTACAAATGATATTCGGCATTACGTAGTGTCACATATGTAAAAAATGACGTGAATACGTATATGATAACCCAAAATAAAAGCACGACATCATGGTGCAGTCGAACCCGCCCCCCATGCTTCACGCGCGTTTCCACTGAAATTCCCTTGCCTTGCCGATTTTCATACTGCACTGATGCGCCAGTGTGGACGCATAGATCGACGAGGCAAATGATGTCAACAAAGAACCAAAAGCAATACGATCCTGAGACTGGCCGAGCATATCCGTTTGGAGCGATGGCGTCTCCTCTTGTGATATTGCTATCGCCAAGTGTGCATCTACGGTGTCTCCCGACGAAGTGATGCGCATAGCTCACCTAACAACCGTTCATCATCGCCACGACACTCGAATATTGCTCAAGGAATGCAGATCGCTAGCTAAAGTGCATGACGTCACACTCGTCGTGGCCGATGGGCTTGGTCCCGAGATCTACGATGGCGTCCGAATTGAAGACTTGGGAAAGCCTGCTGGCCGTCGCGAACGCATTCTCGTGAAAACCCTTGAGGGCGTCCGTAGGCTAATCGGCAAGTTCGACCTTCTTCATTTCCATGATTCCGAACTTATCCCCGCAGCGCTTTGGGCAAAGGCGCGAGGTATCAAGGTAGTGTATGATGTACACGAAGATTTGCCTCGCGATCTTCGCATAAAGGAATGGATACCTTCAACTCTTCGTTTGCCGCTCTCATGGTCTGCAAGCGCAGCCGAGAAAATTGCTGGTAGAGCTTTCGACGGCGTTGTCACTGCAACGCCCACTATCGCACTGCGCTTTCCCGTTTCAAAAACAATATGCATACGCAATTTCCCAGACGCTGCCGAGTTTCAGAATGTGGCCGGCAAACCCTACCACATGCGTCCTGAAAAATTTGCCTATATCGGAACACTGTCGCATGCGAGAGGTATAGTGCCCCTCGTCGAAGCCGCCGATTTCACCCGAGCGACGCTAGTTCTAGGAGGCAAATTCAACACTCCCGAATTGGAAAGTGAAGTTCGAAAATCCCGTGGCTGGCAGTCCACCGAATTCATTGGCTTCGCAGATCGTAAGATGGTCGCAGATGTGCTGGCTGAGGTTCGTGTTGGCGTATGCACATTACTGCCGACCCAAACCCACCTCGATTCCTATCCCGTTAAACTTTTCGAGTATCTCGCCGCTGGACTTCCCGTGGTTCTATCTGATTTCCCAGTTTGGAGATCGCTTCTAGACGGCGTCGATTGCGCTCTTTTCGTAGACCCATCGAAGCCCGGCTCGATAGCAGCGGCCATAAACGAACTGATGGATAATCCGCAAAAGGCTGAAGCGATGGGTCGGAAAGGTAAAGAGGCCGCTTTGAGCCGCTTTAGTTGGGTGTCTGAAGAAAAGCGCCTGATCGAATTTTACGACGGGCTCGGTTCACAGACTCGCCTCAATTTGCCACCCGCAACTGCTTGAAACGAGCGCTATCAACTGCGCCGGATGAGCAGCTCTTTGCAAGCATAGCTCTCACGGGAATTGAAGGGCACAGAGACTGAACCTTCCGTTTGCTGGGCACTGGTTGCAAATTGCACCGGGAATAGTCGCGCACAGATGCTATGATCGAATGCATTTGCGAGTGATTTCTCCCGCGTTGCATTTGCCGCGAACAGCACAGTCAAGCATCCGAGTACGTAGCGCAGATCGTATACGCTATGACCAAATGGCCGCCGAAAGTGGACCAGTGTGGTCCTTCAACGAATTGACAGGCGACTGCGATGAAGGTTAACGGCGGGTCGACAATAAGGAAAAGTCCTCAATGCCTTTGGTTAGTGTAATCATGCCTGCGTACAATGCCGCAGCGACGATTGCATCTGCGATCGAGTCGGTAAAGCGGCAAACGATTGAAGATTGGGAACTCCTGGTGGTGGATGACTGGTCATGCGATAGCACCGCGCAAATCATCGAGGATTATTCCCGCCTTGATAGCCGTATCAGAGTGTTACGCACTGAACGAAACAGCGGAAGCCCCGCAATACCGCGAAATGTTGCCACGCGTGCGGCGTCTGGAAGGTACATCGCCTTTCTCGATGCCGATGATGTCTGGCTACCGCAGAAACTGGAACGGCAAACGCAGGCAATGCGCGATACGAACGCTGTCATCTGCTGTTCGGGCTATACCGTTATTGATCCATTCGGCCAGAAAATCGGGGCTTTTGTCCCGCCGCGCCGCGCCGGATATCGAGAACTTCTCAAGCGCAACACAATCGGTTGCCTGACCGTTGTCTATGATACGAAGAGATTCGGAAAGCGGGAATTTCCTAACTGCGGGCACGAGGATTACGCGCTGTGGCTAGATATGCTTCGCGAAGGTGAATCTGCACTAGGCTTGCCCGAAAAACTCGCCTCTTATCGCCTGATGCCAGGAAGCGTATCTTCCGACAAACTCAAGGTCGCTCGCTTTTTTTGGCACATATATCGAGAGCGCGAAAACTTTGGCCCTGCACTTAGCGCTTACATGTGCGCGCGCTACGCTCTCCTCAATCGCTCTAAGTATAAAAAATCATAACAGGAAGATCCCCATTCGATCCACTTAGCACGTAGAGGCGCTGGCTTCATCGCAGGGGATTGGAACCCCTACGAATATCAATGTGGAATCATTGATCTGCGCACAGCTCTGCCACCCGACTTCGATATCATTAGCATCGCACCGCCAATCGATGACATTTTCATTAAACATGGGCGCCAAAGACCTCAGTATCGATCGATAATTTCAGACGCCGCCTAGTCTGATCATGAACTGCTCCAGTTCAGCCGGGTCCATTCTGACGACGTGCTTTTCCTCCGGGTAGGCTTTGCTGTCGACGTCGGCGACGAATTCGGAGAAAGCGGCGATACGCTCGGTTTGGAGGCGGTCGAACTCGGCTGCGAAGTTGCGGTAGACTTTCGAGTGCCTTGGCATGTGGCCGCGGTTCTGGCCGAGCACGTCTTCCGCGAAGAGGTATTGCGCGTCGCACCCGGTACCCGCGCCCATGGAGATCATGAAAAGCGAGGTGCGTTCGGAAATCGCGGTTGCGACTTCGACTGGCACCACTTCGATTTCCGCCCCAAAGGCACCGGCGGCCTCGTATTGCTTCACCGCCTCGAACATCTGCATCGCGGTATCAGCCGTCTTGCCGACGGCCTTGAAACCGCCGGTCCAGGTGGCCCGCGAAGGGATGAGCCCGACATGGCCGATCACCGGAATGGCCTCATCAGCCATACGTTTGACGGTGGCAAAGCTGGCGCTGCAATAGACCGCGTCGGCGCTGGCCTTGTAGAGCCGGAAGGCCCAGCGCACGAAATCGTCGCCGGTGCCGATCTCGAAGAAATTGTCGCCCGGCATGGAAAACAGGCTGGGGGCGGCATCGCGATATTGCGGATTGAGCAGGAGGTCCGGAGGTATAGATACGATGTCGATGCCGGCACGCTCTGCAGCCTCGGCCTCCTCCAGCGTCATGACGCGGAGCATGCTCAACTGCCTTTTGCCCCTCATGGCGCGCAGGTCGGCGATAGTCGGCCTTTTTCGGCTCATCGAATCTTCCTCCTAATTCTTTATGCAGCGAGAAGCGCTTTAAGCTTCACGTCCGCGGCGGCGAGTTTTTCAATCGGCGGATGGGCGCGGCGCGCGATCAGCATTTCAGCCAAGCGCACATCTTTCGCGACGGCATTACCCCTGCCGATGCCGCTTGCGGCGACCAGCCTTCCGTCTTCCGCCAGATGAAACAGAATGAACGCGCCGTCGCCGAGATCACGGCGCACCGTTTTCACGCCTTCGTCGGAAAGTCCGGCGATCTGAATGCCGAGATCGTATTGATCCGACCAGAACCACGGTACGAACTCATGGCGCGTATCGTTGCCGAGCATATTCGCTGCGGCCAGCGCGCCCTGCTCTTGCGCATTCCGCCATGCCTCAAGCCGCACGCGGCGACCGTCATAGATCGACAGCGGAAAAGAGCAGCAATCGCCGGCGGCAAAGATATGCGGGTCGCTGGTACGCAGCCGATCATTGACCGCGATGCCGTTTTCGACGGTGAGACCTGCTGCTTGGGCAAGCGCTGTGTTCGGAACGGCGCCGATGCCTATGACGCACAGATCAGCCTCTATCGCTTCGCCTGAGGCGAGATGGATGTGGGGCGCGTCGGCATTATCCTCGATCTTCGTTATGCCCGTCCCGCACAAAAACCGAACGCCGCGTTCGACATGCTCTGCATGCACTATCTCGGCAATCTCTACTGGGACGCCGCGCATCAGAATTCTGCCCTGCGCCTCAATCACGGTAACGTCGCAACCAAGCAGGCGCGCCGATGCGGCGATTTCCAGGCCGATGAAGCCGCCGCCGATTATGGCGACACGCGCTTTTCCGCGCAGATGCGAACGTATCGCCAAGGCGTCTTCGAAGCTGCGCAAGGTGACGCAACGACCGCCATTGCCCTCGACCGGCAGACGGCGCGGTGAGGAGCCGGTTGCGAGAAGAAGTTTGTCATAAGAAAGCGCGCGTCCGTCTGCGAAATGAACGGTTCGCGCATTTCGGTCGATCGAGGTCGCTTCAGCAGAGCCGAGAAACGCAATCCCCTTTTCCTGCAAAGCGGTTTCGGTGACGATCGTGGTTGGCAGCGGATCGTCATCGCCAATCATGGCGTGTTTCGAAAGCGGCGGACGCTCATAGGGCAGATGCTTTTCGGCACCAATTAGCGTCACTGTCCCCTCATAGCCTTGCTCGCGCAAAGCCATTGCAGCGCGGGCACCGCATTCGCCAGCGCCGATAATCACCATTCCGGGTTGTTCGGGCGCGCCCACGTATCAGCCGATCTGGACCAGCACTTTGCCAGCCTCGACCTTGACCGGATAGGTCTGAAGATTGACGCAGACTGGCGCACCTTTGGCTTGGCCTGTCTTGTAGTTGAAACGGCCATTATGCTTGGGGCATTCGATGATGTCGTCCATGACAAGGCCATCGGCCAGATGCACTTTTTCATGCGTGCAAAGTCCATCGGTGGCGAAAAACTCGTCATCAGGCGAACGGTAAATCGCAAAAGTCCGCCCGGAATGGTCGAAGCGGATCACGTCCTCCTCGTCCACATCATCCACGCCGCACACTTCGATCCAGTCTGTCATATGATGTTCCCGCATTCTTTCCTGCCCGCCGCTATTCCGCTGCCAGATTCAGGGCATGAAATTCGTCGCGATAGGGACGCGCTGTCGATGGGAGTTCACGCTTCAGGAAATAATCCTCATTGCGCAATTGGTGCAGCAGCACCGGGAACACCTCGCGATAGGCGTGCCACATGGATGGGTTCGCTACCGGCAGATCATGCTTGATGAGTTCGTGAAGCCGGGGCAGCGCGTGATACGGAACCATCGGGAACATGTGGTGCTCGACGTGATAATTCATGTTCCAGTAGATGAACCGGCTGATCGGGTTCATGTAGACGGTGCGCGTGTTCAGCCGGTGGTCGATGACATTGTCGGCAAGGCCGATATGCTGAAGCAGGCCTGTCAGCACCATGTGCCAGCAGCCATACATGCGCGGCAATCCGATCAGCATCAGCGGCAGAAACGACCACATGTAAAGCGCCAAAGCGACGGTCGCGATGTAGATCGCCATGTGGATGCGGGCAGCCGTGACAACCTTCTTGCGTTCCATCTCAGGGATGAAACTCGCCTCGTCCGGCGTGATGATGCCGAGCGCGTTTTTGGACAGCGCGATCATCGAATACCAGACATCGAGAACGCCTAAGAAATTGAGAGCGACGCGCGCCAGATCCGGCGGGCGCATGACGGCGATTTCCGCATCGCGCCCGACGATTATCGTGTCTGTGTGGTGGCGCGCATGGCTCCACCGCCACGTTACCGGATTTCGCATCAGCATGAAGCTGGCGATCTGGTAGACGACATCGTTCATCCAGCGCGTGCGGAAGGCCGTGCCGTGGCCGCATTCATGCCAGCGCGAGTCGCTGGACGAGCCGTAGAGCACGCCATAGACGAAGAAGAACGGGACGCACCACCATGTGCCCCAGAAGTAGATGCCGCCCGCAGCCGAAGCCAGGATCGCGGCGATCCAGATGATCGTGTCGCGTATCGCGGGGCCATCGGAGCGCTGCATCAGCTCCTTCATGGTCTTGCGCGCGACATCTGAATGATACCAATCGGCCGAGGCGAGGCCCGTCTCGATTGCCTTGCGGGTACTTTCGCCAACGAGGCTGTAGTCCCGTTTCTTTAAGATTGCAGTCACGTCATCACCTCCCGACATGAGCGCAGTTTCCGGCCCCATGGAAGGGCAGCGTCAACGCATTGCGGCCTGCAGTATAAAGCGGGCCATGAAAGCCCTCAATCATCATGCAATATTTTCTATCATTTCTATCATTGTGTGCCGCAGCGACTGAGGATATGACTTGTGGCTCAACCGGAGCCCGATCCGCATGGCGAAGCGCCCGACAATAGAACAGCTCGCGCAGGAATCCGGCGTCAGCGTCGCCACAGTCGACCGTGTTCTCAACCGGCGCCTGCCCGTTCGTGCCGAGACCGCAAGCCGGGTCCACGACGCCGCAATACGCATCGGCTTTCATGCAGCCGGGCTGATTGGTCAGCGGCTTCGGGAGGAACAGCGCGAAATCCGCCTGGGTTTCCTGCTGCTGAAAACAGACCAGCCATTTTACGGCCCTTTTGCGCAGGACATAGAAGATGCTGTCGCCGCGGCGCGTGACCTTCGCGCATCCTGCAAGATTGATTTCATTTCCTCTCAAAACCCAGCAGAGGTTGTCGCCAGGCTGGAGGCCATGGCGGCGCGCACCGATGCCGTCGCCATGGTCGCGCCGGAGCATCCGATGCTTTCTGCCGCGGTGGAGCGGCTCAAGGAGCGCGGGGTGCCGGTCTTTGCGCTTCTGTCGGACTTCGCGCCAGCGGCGCGTCATGCCTATGCCGGCGTGCACAATGGCAAGGTCGGGCGCACGGCGGCATGGATGATTGCGCGCAGCGCACGTCCCGGAAAGGTCGCCCTTTTCGTCGGCAGCCACCGCTTTCATGGACACGAACTGCGCGAGATCGGTTTCCGCGCCTTCTTCCGTGAACAGGCGCCGGGCTTCACCGTGCTCGACACGATCGTCAACATGGAAGCGCAGGAGTTGACGCATGAGGCAATGCTCGATCTTCATCGCCAGCATCCCGATCTGGTTGGCGTCTATGTCGCTGGCGGCGGATCGGGCGGCTTGGTGACGGCCTTGCGCGAAATGTCTCCCGACAAGCGCCCGGTCGCGATCTGCAACGAACTGACCGCAGACAGACGCGCTGCTCTGGCAGAAGGGCTGCTGACCATGGTGATCCACACGCCGCGCGAGCGGCTTTGCCGTGAAATCGTGCCGCTGATGGCGCAATCGCTGAAGCCGGGCGGCAGTGCGCCTGCGCAGATTTTCCTGCCATTCGACATCCATTTGCCGGAAAGCGTCTGAACGCTTCCGCGAATATTCGCATTGCGCATTCATGCCGATGACGCCCTTGCCAATGGCCGGAATCGACCGGACGGTTTTGGGAAATCCGTATCCGGCTGCCGCGCAATAGCGGCAATCCGGCGCTCGCTTTCGGCAATTTCTTCCGAACCGTCGAGGACACGGAAAACCGCGTCATAAGAGCGGCTGTCGCCATGTTCGAGCCAGATCATCTCACCGCGCTCGCGGGCAGCAAGATTGCCGGTGACATGATGCGTCGAAGGCTCGATGCCCATCGCATACTGACCGGATTGGAAGTTCTGCCACTGATAGGCGCAGGGGAGCTGGTCCTTGCGGGTCACGACTTCGAAGCCGAGGCCAAGCCGATCGTTGACCAGAGCAACCGGAACGTTGCCCGCAGCGTCTGCCGCGAGTTCGTGTTGCCATACCTGCTCGCAAAAATTCAGCCGGGGCGCAGGCATCGTGCGATAGCCGACGCCTTGGCTTTCATAGTCAGGCCCGGCATGGCCCGCCCAAACCACATCGCTGACCGGCGCCAGATAGCGGGAGCCTTCGTCCAAAAGGGGATGGCTGAGATTGACGTGGTAGAAGAACATATGCGGCGTCTTCGAGAATCCGTGATTGACCACCCGGTCGGTGATGCGGATTTCGTTGCCGCCCAGATCGGCCTCGATGCGACGCAGCAGATGCAAATCCTCACCGAACACGGCGGATTGCTGCACAATGCCTTCCGCCCAAAGAACGCACTCGTCGCCATTCCATGTTTCGCCATAGCCGGTGAGGCGCGCCGGGATGGTGCTGATGCGCCCATGCAGGGAATGCGCGATGCTTTTCTTGCCGGGGTAATTGAACTCGCCGGCGGGCACTTCCGCAGGACCCAGAATATGGTCTAGACCGCAGGTGACGAGCAGCCCTGAAAAAGACCGCGCCCAGGCAAGCCCGCTTTCGCCCTCATATTCATGCAGGCCGGGGTGGCGGAACCCGGCGGGCGAATGCCAACCGATCGCCTGACCTTTGAACTCGCAATCGGCAATGTCCAGCGCACGGTCGACCAATGCGGTGAAGCTCAGGCCGGTTCCGGTGCGGAATTCCAGCATGCGGATGCCGCGCTCGACACCATCGCCAAGCGTCATCAGGCGCACACCGGCGAATTGCGAAAGCATGCCGGAGCGTTCCGCAATCTGCCGTCTGGATAGCGTTTGGCCGTAAAGCTTCACCATTTCAATGCGCCTTCGCATCCTTGAGCAGCGTCGTTACGTCCGCCCCCATGATAATGCTTTCGACAGTCAGAAGATCGGTGTCCGCGACGGTGCGCTCCGCGACGATTTCGCCGCGACGCATGACGATGATGCGGTCCGCGACCTGAAAGACGTGATGAATATTATGCGTGATGAAAAGCACCGTATGCCCCGCATCGCGCACCTCCTTCACGAAGCGCAGAACGCCATGCGTTTCCTCGACGCCCAGATTGTTCGTCGGCTCATCGAGAATGATGACCTTGGCCGCAAACTGCATGGCACGCGAGATCGCAATAGACTGACGCTCGCCGCCCGACAGCGTGTTGACCGGCGCATCCGCGTCCAGCTTCTTCGAAATGCCGACGCGCTTCAAAAGAGCGGATGCGGCGCGACGAAGCTCCGCAAAATCAAGCGGGGCAAAAACACCCAGGAAAGGCATCGTCACCGGTTCGCGGCCCAGGAAAAGATTGCGCGCGATAGAAAGATCGGGGGCAAGCGACGTGTCCTGATGGATCGTCTCTATGCCGAGGTCGATGGCGTCGCGCGCGCTGCGGATCGATGCCTTGTTTCCACGTACATAGATTTCGCCGCCGTCGATCGGATGCACCCCGGAGATGGCTTTGATCAGCGTCGATTTTCCTGCGCCATTGTCGCCAAGAAGGGCAACAACCTCACCCTCGCGCAGCGAAAGCGATGCACTCTTGAGCGCCGTTACGCTGCCGAAAGATTTGCGGATGCGGTCGAGACGGAGAACTTCTGCGGACATCGTCATCTCCTCACGCCGCGCTTCTGAATGAGCGCGTGAAGAACCAGCATCACCAGAATGATCGCGCCGACGAAAATGTTGAATGCCAGACCCGGCACGCCGATCAGCACGATGCCATTGCGGATCGCGCGCAACATCAACGCACCGACGATCGTGCCAAGCACAGTGCCTCGTCCACCGGTAAGTGCCGTGCCGCCAACGACGACCATGGCGATGACTTCAAGCTCGTAGCCCGTACCCGCCACAGGCGAGGCTGCCGAGATGCGGAAAGCGCTGATCATACCGGCCAGACCGGCCAGCACCGATGTCAGGATGAAGAGCCAGATCTTGACGGCGTCGGCAGGCACGCCGCGCGCCACCGCGGCGTTGCGGTTGGAGCCGATAGCACTGATCCAGTTGCCGACCTTCGAATATTGCAACGTGTAGATGGCAAGAATGCTCAGCCCGATGAACCACCAGAGCGAGGTGTAGACCCGGAAGCCGCCAAGCTCGAAACTGCCTGCAAGAAGTGTCACGAAAAATCCCGGCTGATCCCAGGATTTCAGCGGAAAGCCCTGCGTTACATAAAGCGCTGCGCCGCGTACGATCAGCAGCATGGAAAGCGTGACGAGAAAAGAGGAAATACCGATCTTGGTGACGATCAACCCATTGATCGCGCCGATGAGGACACAGACGGCAAGACCGATCAAAAGCGCCAGTCCAATATCGACGCCCGCATTCTGCGCCAGCAGCATCACGATGACCGGGCCGAGCGCGAAGACTGCGCCGACCGACAGATCGAATTCACCTGCCGTCAAAAGCAGCGTCATGCCAAGCGCTATGATGCCGAGTTCCGGCAGGAACGCCAGCATGTTCGAGATATTCAGCGGCGACATGAATCTCGGATTGGCGATGGAAAAACCAACCAGCACAATCACCAGAATGATGAGCGAGGCGAATTGCGGCGATGCGGCCAAACCGCGCCACCGTGCCGTCCTGCCTTCCAGTCTTTCAGTTGTCGTAGACATTGCAGTTTCCATAAGAGGAAGCCCGCCAGCCGGAGGCTGGCGTTGTCCGTTACTGGTTGTATAATTTCAGGATCGGATCGACGCTCGAGGCATCGTAAAGGCTGAACGTCTGCACGTCGTAGCCGATAGGTTCTCCCGAAGCGGCAAGGTTGAGCAGGGCAACCGGCATGAAACCCTGAGCCGACGGATATTGCCATGCGGCGGCGTTGAAATAGCCCGCCTTGACCGCTTCCGCTGTCTCCTTCGAGTTGCCCCAACCGACGACCGGGATCGAACCCGCCGCCATGCCGGCATTCTCCATGACGGGCTTTACGGCCGCCGCAACGGAATCGCCCAGCGCGATAATCGCTGGCGGATTGTTGGCGAGCATATAGTCGCTCATCTTGGCAATGATGCCTGCCGGATCGGTGCCCGCATCCACAACGTCATATTTGATGCCGAGAGGATCGAAGACGCTGGCGATGCCTTCGGTTTCAAGCTGCTGGTAGCTGGCGCCCGGCACTTCCACCGGCAGGAAGACATTGTCGCCTTCCTTCACCAGCTTGTTGTCGACCAGATATTTTGCCCAGACTACACCGGCCTGACGCAGATCCGCACCTACATAAGCCTGTCGTCCGGTCGCCACATCGTCCGTGTTGAAGAAGACGATCGGAATACCAGCGTCCTTGGCGGCTTTCACTTCGGCCGTCCATAGACCGGGCTGCGCCGATGTCGTGCCGATGCCGTCCGGCTTGGCGGCGATTGCCGAATTGAACGCCTCCTTCTGGGCGGCCATATCGCCGCCAGAAAATGAGATGTTGCAGGTGACGTTGAGCTGTTGGCAGGCCTTGGTCGCGCCTGCGTTCCAGTCGAGCCAGAACGCATCCGAGGGACCGCCGTGCGACAGAAGATAGAAGGTTTTCTTCGCGTCCTGCGCCTGCACTGAACCGACGAATGCGGTTCCTGCAACCAACGCCGCCGCAAGGATTTTCATTCCCAGTTTAAGCATGATCTTTCCTCCACAAAAGTCATTGGTTGCATCAAAGGCCGTTGGCGCGCAGCTTGCCGTCGAGGAATTTCTTCGCACGCGGCACATCGTCTTCCGACAAATGTTCGATGATCATCGGAATGTTGGGATGCTTTTCGGCAAGCCGCTGCAGATAGAGATCGTAGTTCAGCGAACCGAGGCCAGGCGCGGGCAGTTCGATCTCGCCGACGCCGCGGAATGTGTGGCTTTCCAGCGCGTCCGCATCACCGATGTCGGCATGCTTTTCGGTCTTGTCGTCGCCCGACCGCTTCACATCCTTGGCATGCGCGATCTTGATCTTGTCGGTCAGCGTGTCGAAAACCTGATTTAGAATCTGGTCCATCTTGTCGATGTTGTGCGTCTCGAAATAGTTGGTCGGGTCCATCAGAAGGCCGAGGCCCGGATGGTCGACCTGCGCGAACATCTTCACGGTTTCCTCAACCGAGCCGACAACGTTGTTCACATAGGTTTCAAGCAGGAAGACCGCGCCGTGGTCGTAGGCTATCTGAGCAAGCTCAGCGACTACCTTGCGGCATTCCTCGAAACCTTCTTCGGTCTTGTTCTTCTCGTGGTGAACCCAGTCGGAATCCGTGTTGTAGGTACCGGTTTCGGAAATCACATAGGGCGTGCCGAAATGGCGCGCATTGCGGATGATTTCCTTCAGATAGCCTACGCGCTTTTCGCGCTCGCCCTTGTCGGGATGAATGATGTTCGTGTAGCCGGAAATGCAGCAGATCGGCAGGTGATGGTCGCGGAAAACATCGCGAACCTGCTTGGCTTTTTCTTTGGTGATCTGCCCTGCCGAGAGGTCAACATCCTTGAAATGCAGGTCGAGCTGCACCGTGTTGAAATCGAGCGCACGAATTTTCTTCGCAGTCTCTTCGAGGCCGTACGGAAAATATCCTGTGAAAATACCAGCTTGCATCATGATCGCGTTTCCTCCCTGCGAAAATCAGTTGGTCGAAATTTCGGATAGTTTGACTGAGCGGCGCTCGGCGATGGAGCGATAACCCGCCTCGATGAGCGCCATGGTCTTGACGTTGTCGGCGACGGTAAGCGCCGGTGGCGTGCCGGTCTCGATCGCGTGCTGCAATTGCTCCATCACGCCGATGAAAGCATGCGGAAACCACATCGTTTCCCAGGTGGGCGAGACCCATTTTCCGCCGGTCGTTTTTGCCGAGGCATAGGACAGCGTCGAAGCCGCTCCCGCCGGCCAGCCGATCGTGCCTTTCGCGGCACCTTCCGTGCCTTCGACGCGCCAGTTGATGTGCTGGTCGTCCTGATAGCCCTCCTGACGAGGGCCGGACCATACGTCTTCCAACGACACGGCCATGACTCCTGACGGGAACTTCAATGTCGAGACGGTGATGCCGTCCGAATGATCGAAGCTCGTGCGCGGGTCCTTGCGGGTCAGCGTGGTGATTTCATCCGGGTCGCCGAACAGGAAGCGCAGTGCATCGAGATGATGCACGCTCATATTGGCCAGCGTAAGCCGGTCGTAATCCTCGAGGAAGGACTGCCAATGCGGAATGGCATGCATGTCGATCTGCGCGAAAACGATATCGCCAAGCGCGCCATCATCGATGATCTGCTTCAGCACGCGCATCGACTGGTCATAGCGCATGTTCTGATTGACGGAGAGTATCTTGCCTGCAGCCTTTGCCTCGTCCCGCAGCTTGATTGCTTCTTCCAGCGAAAGTGCCAACGGCTTTTGGGCGAGAACCCCTTTTATATGCGGCTGCTTCAGCGCATGGCGGATGAGTGCGGGCTGCAAGTCCGGCGGAAATGCGAGATCGATTATATCGATATTGGCGTTTTCGATCAGGCCTTCCGGCGTGTCGTGAACCGTCTCAATGCCCCAGCGCTCGGCGACCTTCTGTGCGTTCGATTTCGTGCGCGAGGCAATCGCGACCACCGGGAAACCGGCTTCCTTGTAAGCGGCAAGATGGCATTCGGCCATGATCATGCCTGCGCCTACACAGCCGATCCTGTATTTTTTCGTGCGGACTTTGACATCCGGCTCGAACGGCTTTCCCGCCATCATGGCCTCCCCAATTCTGCTTTTCTCAGTGATATTCATCGTGCGAGCGCTCCTCCGCTCTGCCCGAAATAATGCACGCGACCGGGGTCGCAGGAAATCGCCACCATCGCTTCTGGATGGATTTCCGGCTGGCCGCGCATGAGCGCGCGGAAACGCGCTTCGCCTGCCGAAAGCGTCACGACCGTATACCCGCCAAGCGGCTCAACCTCGAACACCTTGGCCGGACGACCAGAATTCGCGTCGGACCATGGGAGAACCTTGATGTCCTCGGGGCGCAATCCGATCTCGACAGCATCGGCAGGAGCAGAGGCATTTTCGATACGGATCGTGCCGTCCGCCGCCTCAAGTCCGCCCGCGCTGCGCGACGTCCGCAGGATATTCATCATCGGAGAACCCAGAAGCCGGGCGACATAGGTGCTTGCCGGTCTGTCGTAAATCTCTGCGGGCCCGCCGATCTGGCGGATTTTTCCGCCTTCGAGGATCGCAATGCGGTCGGCGACCGACATCGCCTCTTCCTGATCATGCGTGACGTAGATCAGCGTCTTGCCAAGGTCTCGCTGGATGCGTTTCAACTCGACGCGGGTTTCTTCGCGCAGCCGCGCATCGAGCGCCGAAATCGGATCGTCCATCAAATACGCAGCAGGGTCGCGCACCAGCGCACGGGCAATCGCCACGCGCTGCCGCTCGCCACCGGAAAGCTGCGCAGGCG
Organism: Foliimonas ilicis; assembly: GCF_039939195.1. NCBI lineage: Bacteria > Pseudomonadati > Pseudomonadota > Alphaproteobacteria > Hyphomicrobiales > Phyllobacteriaceae > Foliimonas > Foliimonas ilicis. Next base: position 87,892 of record NZ_JBDUUH010000001.1, read on the forward strand.
GCTTGTGCAGGATGTGGCCGATGTGAAGCTTTGCAGAAACATCGGCCACACGCTTCGCAATCTGCGCTTCGGCAACCTTTCGCTCGACCAGCGGAAAGCGAACGTTTTCGAGCGCTGTCATATGCGGAAACAGAGCGAGGTTCTGGAAGACCATCGCGACGTTGCGGTCTGCCGGCGAAATCGTATTTACCGGCAGCCCGCCGATGAGTATTTCACCGGAATCGGGTGTTTCCAATCCGAGAATTAGACGCAGGATCGTCGATTTTCCCGACAAAGGCGGGCCGAAAAAGCAGAAAAACTCATTGTCGTTGACGGTAAACGACGCGGCGTCGACAGCCAGCGTTTTGTCGTAGCGCTTGGTCACATTGCGGAAGCTGATCTCGGCCATCGTTATGACCCCGCCCTGATCGCGTCGCCGCTGGCGGCGTCGAAAATGCGCACCGCATCCGATGCAGGCGCAACGACTGTTGTCTCGTTGATCGGCACGCCAACATCATTGTCGAAGACGGCCTTTATGGCTTCCTGCCCCTCGCCCAGATGCACGATCGTCCGCGCGCCTATGCGTTCGACGAACGTCACCGGCATGGCAAGTCCATGTCCCTTGCTTGCAAGCGACGCCTGCTCGGGACGAAAGCCATAAAGCACGTCGCCCTTGGCGGCCCGGACAGTTGACGCAAGTTCGGGGACAAGCGGCGGCGTGACACCAAGCGGGCCAAGGTCGATGACGAGGCCGCGGTCGCTTTCGGCAGGCCTGCCTTTCAAAAGGTTCATGCCGGGTGCGCCAATGAACTTTGCCACGAAAACATTGGCCGGATTGTTGTAGACCTCCAGCGGCGTGCCGACCTGCTGGAGCACGCCATGATCCATGACGGCGATGCGGTCGGCCATGGTCATCGCCTCAAGCTGGTCGTGGGTGACGTAGACCATCGTCTGCCTGAACTGCCGCTGCAATTGCTTCAGCTCGGTGCGCATGACGGCACGAAACGCTGCATCGACATTCGACAATGGCTCGTCGAGCAGGAAGATCGCCGGTTCCATGATTGCGGAGCGGCCAATGGCGACACGCTGCAGAATGTTGACCGACAGCTTTTCCGCCTTACGGTCGAGCAAAGGCGTTAGCTGCAGAAGCTCTGCGATGGCGCCGACGCGCCGGTCGATTTCGGCCTTCGGCGCACCGCGCATTTTCGGGCCGTAGCCGAGGTTTTGCCGCACGGTCATATGCGTGAAAATCGCGTAGTTCTGGAAAACGAAGCCGACACCGCGACGGCCCATCGGCACGCCTGCCATGTCCCGCTCGCCGAACAGGATGCGCCCGCTCGTCGGCTCTTCCATTCCGGCGATCATGTTCATCGTCGTCGACTTGCCGCAGCCCGAGGGGCCAAGCAGCGCCATGAATTCGCCATCGGCGATTTCGAGATCCATGGTCTTCAGCGCGGTAAAGTCGCCGAATGTCTTGACCAGATTTTGCAGATGGATCGCGCTCATCTCACGCCTCCTGCCGGGCAGCGGCCATACGCTTCATGGCGAAGACGGCGACGATGGAGAGAACGATCAGGATCGCCAGCGCGATTGCCGCGACATAGCCCCAGATCAGATCCTGCGTGGTGATCTTGTAGATATAGACGGAGATCGTTTCCGTCGCGACGCCCGGCCCGCCGCCGGTCATGATGTAGAGCGTGTCGAAAATCTTGAAGTTCTCGATGACACGAATGGCCAGCGCGATGATGATGATCGTCTTCATTTTTGGCAGAACGATCGTGATGAAACGCTGCCACGAATTCGCGCCGAGAAGCGTCGCTGCCTTCATCTGATCTTCCGGCACGCCGACGAGACCGGCAAGCAGGATCAGGAACATCAGCGGGGTCCACTGCCAGATGTCGGCAATCATCACCGCAATCAATGCCAGTGTCGGATCGGACAGCCACGCAATGGTGACCGGCGAACCGCTGAGCATCGTCAAAATGTCATTGAGCGGACCGCCCGACTGGAACAGCATGAAGAACATGTATCCAGCGACCGCAGGCACGACCATCATCGGCATCAGCAGAATCGAGTAGAAAACGCGCTTGCCCGGAAACTCATCGGCAAAGAGCGTCGCGAGTGCGAGGCCGAGCAGGAATTCCGCAGGCACACAGATCAACATTACGATTGCGGTGCGCCAAAGCGCGTTCCAGAAGCGGGTGTCTGTCGCGAGATCGGTATAGTTCGCGAAGCTGTTCCACAATTCCCAAGCGTTCCACCAGCCGAGACCGGACAGCGGCGACCAGTCGGTGAGGCTGATGTAGAGCTGCATCAAAAGCGGGAAGACCGCGATGAACAGTACCAGGATTTGAGCCGGCAAAGTCAGCCGGAAACCGAGCCGTGCACCTTCGTCCTGCTTTTTGGGAAGGCTGGCCGCTGCCGTAATGTTATGTTCTGGGAGGGTCACGACGCTCATTGCTTCAATGCCCCGAAGGTCAGTCCGCGCACGAGGTGGCGCTGGATTGCGATACCCATGATGACTGGCGGCACGGCTGCGATCAGTCCGAGTGCGGCCTTCGCGCCGTAAAGCTGGCCTGTCATCGAGGACGACAGCGACGCCATATAGACCGGCACCGTCACCCATTCGCGTGTCGTCAGCAGCAGGGCGATCAGATAATCCGACCAGTTTAGAATGAAGACGAACAGAGCGGCGGAAGCCAGCGGTGCGCGCATCATCGGCAAGGTGATGCGCGTGAACACACGCCAGCGCGAGCAGCCTTCGACAAGCGCCGCTTCTTCGATTTCGCGCGGCATGTCGTCGAAGAATGTTTTCATCAGCCAGAAGGCGAAGGGCAGCGTGACGATGCCGTAGATCAGAGCCAGCCCAAGCCACGTATCCGTGAAATTCAAAAACGCCCACATGATCATGACCGGGGTCATGACGGCCATTGGCGGGAAAAGGCGCAACTGGATCAGCGCCAGCGGCAAATTCTTACCCGAGCCGAAACGCGACAGGCCGTAGGCAGCGGCGGTTCCGGCAGACATTGCAATCGCCGTGCCGAACACAGCCGAAAGCAGCGACGACAGTATCGGCTTCATTGCCGTCCGGTCGAGCGCGACGATCAGATTGGTCGAGGATTCACCGAAGATGAAACGGAAATTGCTGAGCGTTGGCTCTTTCGGCCACCATGTCAGCTCGGCACCCGTCGCAGACCATTCCGCAATAGGCTTGAACGCCATCGAAACCATCCAGAGGATCGGAATCAAGGTGACGGCCAAGGCAAGCGCGATGGCAGCATAACGAAATATCTCGAAAGGGACAGAACGCTTCATCTTGCAACTTTGCTGGATCGGTCGTTCAGGAGGGGAAAAACCGAGGCTTCTCCCCTCCACGATTTGGTTCGTGTCGGGCGATCAGCCGATCGGATCGGTGATGGTCGGCCACGCCTCCTTGTTGGTCTTAATGGCTTCGAGCAGCTTGTCCTCGCCCGTGCGGCGGGCAATGCGTTTCCACTCCCGCTCGGTGTCGGCCATTGCCTGCTCGGCGGTCTTCGCCTTGGTCAGCGCGGCGACGAGGTTTTCGTCGAGCGCATTGTGGAAGGCGGTCGCACCAGGATAGTTGATCGTCGGCACTGTGCGGGCCACCGTGTCGCGTACCACGTCCATGTGGTAGCCGTGGTACGTCTGGCGAACGAGCGGATCGGAAAAGTCCGACAGGCGGAACGGATCGAAATAACCGCCCGGATTTGCAGTCATCCATGCATAGATGCGGCTTGAGCCGAGCCATTGCAGGAAGAGGTAGCAAGCCTCCGGGTTTTTCGACTGCGACGAGACCGATGCCGACAAATTGAGCCATAGAACCGAACGGCTGATGAGCTGCCCGTCGATCTCGCGGCCGGGCGGCAGCATCGAGCCTATCTTGCCGGTGACCTGCGAATCCTTATTGGCGGCGTTGTCGAGGAATTTCGGCAGATTGGAGAAAGCGCAGGTCATCGCCGCGCCGCCCTTTGCGAAATTGCCATACTGCTCCGGCCAGCCCCATGAAATCGCATCCGGCGAATGATGCGCCAGCGATGCGATATATTCGTTCGTAGCACTGATGCCTGCTTCCGAATTGATCTGCGGTGCGCCGGTATCGTCGAACAGGAACTGGTTGGGCGAGCCCATCGACACGTAGCGCTGGTACCAATTCGTGTAGCCCCAGCCCTGATTGCGGATGTCCGTCGAGCCGAACAATCCCTTGTCCGGGCGCTGGAAGAACATCGCGATCTCGTCATGCTGCTTCCAGGTTTTCGGCGGGGCCAGTTCGTAGCCATGCTTGTCGGAGAAGGCTTTCTTCTCCGTCTCGTCGCCGAACAGATCGGTGCGATAGACCCAGGTCTGGAAGTCGCCGTCGAGCGACACGCCATAGGTCGAGCCGCGATACTGATTGAGAAGCGATACACCCTTTGCGCCGTTGACATAGCCGCGCTCAGGATCGTCCCACTCAGGCTTATGCTTCTCGACGTAATCGTCAAGCTGCAGGATGCCGCCGGTTTCGGCGAGATCGCCAAGACGATTCCATTCCACGGCATAGATGTCGTAGGCACCTCCCTTGGTGGAGATGTCCTGCATGGTCTTGGTGAATTCCTGACCGTTGGGAACGCCAACGATATCGAGCGGAATGCCCGTTTCCTTTTCCCAAAGATCCTTGATCGAAGGGGCGCCAGCCGGAAAGGGCTGCGTCAACTGGCCGATAGATCCATCCGAGAGGCCAAGTACGATGCGCGCCGGAGCCTTGCCGTCTGCCTTCATGGTTTTTACGGCTTCAATCGCCCGGCCTTCGGGCGTATCAGCGCCATACTGGTAGCGTTCGGCCCCATCAAAACCGGTCGGGCCGCCGATCATGCCGGGCGCCAAGGCGTCGGCAGCAAATGCCCGGCTCGGCCGGATAAATTTAGGTGCAATACCAACTGCAGCAACGAGTGCCGCAGCCTTTCCCCCGGACGCAAGCAAATCGCGCCGCGATAAGCGGATCAAATTCGACATCGAAATCCTCCCTCGGGCCTTGTCTCCTCCACGACCCTTATGAGGGATATTGACGGCAGCACTCTTGCAATGTCAACATCATTTCAAATCATAAAACCTCATTGAATCGCACTGACTTGGCCGAATGGGCATTCTGAGGATTGGGAGGAACCGATTAGTGACTGAATTTGATGTGTTTTCGCATCAATTCGGCATTGCATGTGGAGGACGCGGCAGAATCCGTCTAACAGCTTGCTTATATGGAAATGCCGAGTACATCATTTTCCATCACGATCGGCATTGCCGGCATTATTCGCCCCTCATTATGGCCGGGCGGCGCGGCGGATGCCGCATTCGGGAAAGGTGACCAGAGTTGCGGTCGACGTTAATTGATGTGGCGAGAGAAGCTGGCGTGTCCGCAGCGACGGTCGATCGCGTGCTCAACAACAGGGTTGGCGTGCGGCAACGAACACGCGAAATCGTGCTCGAAACAGCGCAGCGCCTCGGCTACATCACCGAAAATGGCGGCTTTCAAAGCATAGCCAAACCTTCCGAAAGCAAGACTATCCGGCTCGACTTCGCATTTCCTGCCGGAACCAATACCTTCATCAAGATGCTGCAGCGGCATATCGAAACGCAGGCGATGGCGCGGCCTGAACTCGATGTGCGCATTGCAACGATCGAAGGGTTCAACCCGGATCGTCTCGCACGGCTGTTGCAGGATTTGCGCGGCCAGACGCAGGGCGTCGGCGTGATCGCGCTCGATCATCCGACCGTGCGGGAAGCGATCCGCTCGCTGTCTGCCGATAACATCAAGGTCGTGACCATCGCGTCTGACATTCTTCACGTCCCCCGCGTCGCTTATATCGGCATAGACAATCGGGCAGCAGGCCGGCTTGCGGGTTATCTTGTCAGCCGCTTCATGGGGGCAAATCGTTCAGGCAAGGTAGCACTTTTCGCCGGCTCGCTGTCTTATCGCGGGCATGAGGAGCGCGAGATGGGCTTTCGTCACATCGTGACCGAAGAGTTCAAGAATTTGCAGATCGTCGAGACGCGCGAAATGCTGGACGACCGCGAAAAGGCTTATGACGAAGCCTGCGCACTGCTCGACAAGCACCCCGACCTCGCGGCGATTTACAATATCGGTGCAGGCAATACCGGCATTGCGCGTGCTTTAAAGGAGCGCGGTCTTGAACATACAGTCGTGTTTATCGGCCATGAGGCGACCGAAGGCACGAAAGAGCTGCTTCTTGATGGAACGCTTGATGCCGTTATCGACCAGAACCCGCGCGTCGAAGCGAGAGAAGCTTTGAACGTGCTGACACAGTCCGTCCGGGGATTGCCGTTCGATCTGCATGCACCGCGCCTGCAGGTGATATTCAAGGAAAACATCCCGGAATTTTAGGCTGAAACGAAAAGGGCGACCCGAAGGCCGCCCATGCTGCTATTTCAGCATTTCTTTCGGCAATGACGCGCCGTGATATTTTTCATAGATCGTGTTGAGCTTGCCGTTTTTGAGGTTTTCCGAAACCCAGACATTCAGCTTTTCGAGCAATTCCGGCTCATTCTTGCGAACGCCGATTGCCAGATCGAAGGTGCGAATGACGAATTTCGGCTCGAATGCCAGCGTCTTGTTGCGTTCACCGATCTGGTTCACGATGGTCTCAGAGGTGGCAACCATCTGCGCCTGACCGCTGACGGCGGCAGTAACCATGGTCGCGTCATCGTCGTAACGCGCAACGTTGAAGCCGCGCTCTGAAGCCAAGGCGGTCAATTCGGTGTCCTGCGTCGTGCCGCGCGTGACCGTTACCGTCTTTCCCTTCAGATCTTCCCAATCCTTGATTTCCGATCCGGCAGGCGCGCCGATGACCGAACGAAGGGCTGCGTAAGGCGTCGAGAAATCGATGACTTCGGCGCGCTGCGGCGTGACCGACAGTGTCGAGATCACGATATCGGCCTTGTTGGTCTGGAGATTGGGAATGCGTGTCGCGCCCGTCGTCTCGACGAATTCGAGCGTCAGGCCCCAATCCTTGGCCAGCAATTCGGCCGTTTCGACATCCGAGCCGACCGGCTTCAAATTGGCGTCGAGCATGCCGGATGGCGGGATGGCAAGGTCGGTCGATACCCTGATCTTGCCCGACGCGATGAGATCCTCATAGCTGTTGGCAAAAGCGGATGCTGAAGGCGCAACGAGCGCTGCGCAGAGAGCGCCGATTGCCAGAAAATTCCTGATATTCCTCATAATTTCTCCTCCTGGTTTGTCGTTTTTTGTGGTGGTTTTACGCGTCAGAAATCATTCATGACGAATTCGCGAAGTTCCTGGGTCTTCGGTTCAGTGAGAATGTCGGAAGAGCCAGATTCATGAACGAGGCCCTGATGCATGAACACGACCTGATCGGCGATGCGGCGGGCAAATCCCATCTCATGCGTCACCATGATCATCGTCATGCCGGAAGCGGCGAGCGCCTCGATCACCTTCAACACCTCGCCGGTAAGTTTCGGATCGAGCGCCGACGTGACCTCGTCGAACAGCATGACCTGCGGCTCCATGGCGAGCGAGCGGGCGATTGCAGCACGCTGCTGCTGACCGCCGGAAAGTTGCTCGGGATAATTCTCCGCCTTTTCCGATAGACCGACCTTGGCCAGACTTTCACGCGCGATTTCGCGCGCTGCGGCCTTGTCCATCTTCTTCACCGAGCGGGGTGCAAGCGTGATGTTTTCCTCGATCGTCAGATGCGGAAAGAGGTTGTAGCTCTGGAACACGATGCCGACATCAAGCCGCAGCTTTCGCAAATCGAGATCGCGGTCATGAACCTTGTGGCCGCACACTTCGATCGTGCCGCTGTCGACTGTTTCCAGACGATCGATGCACCGCAGAGCCGTGCTCTTGCCGGAGCCGCTGGCGCCGATCAGCGCCGTGACATCGCCCTTTTCGACGGAAAAGGAAACGCCGTGAAGCACGGCCAGGGAGCCGAAGCTCTTCTTCACGTCCTTCAATTCTACAATTGGCATGATGATCTCCGAATGGGTGGCGTCCTCAAGCGGACACGGCCTTGAGGGTGCGCAGGCGGGATGCGCCACTGCGCTCAAGACGCTGGCTGAGGAGTGAAACGGGGAAGCACAGGCAGAAATAAAGCAGTGCCACGATCATGTAGATCGCGAACGGCTCGAAGATCGAATTGTTGATGAGCTGCCCGGCGCGTGTGAGTTCGACGAAGCCGACGACAGACGCAAGCGACGTGTTCTTGATGATCTGCACCGAAAACCCGATGGTCGGCGGCGTGGCGATGCGTATCGCCTGCGGCAGGATCACCTTGAAAAGGCGCTGCGTTCGGCTGAGCGCCAGGCATTCCGCCGCTTCCCACTGCGCGCGTGGCACGGACTGAAGCGCGCCGCGCCAGATTTCGCCAAGATAGGCGCTGACATAGATCGTAAGCGAAAGACCGGCGGCGAGCATGGGCGAAATCGAAAACCCAAGCGTCGGCAGGCCGAAGAAGGTGAGAAACAGGATCACCAGAAGCGGCGTTCCCTGAACGATCTGGACATAAATGCCAGCAAGAATTCGCAACACTCGGAATGGCGAGGTGCGACCTAGTGCGACGACGAAGCCGCCGAGCCCGCCGCCGGCAAACGCCATCAGCGAGAGCATCAGCGTCCAGAATGCGCCATTCAGAAGAAAGGTCAGATGGGCGGAATTGATTGCCGTGTTCATGTCGTCATATCCTCACAGGCTGGTTCCCAGACGCCTGAGGCGCGGGAATACGAGGAGGCCGAACGCCCAGAAAATCAGCCGCATCACCAACGACAGAGCGAGGTAGATGAGCGCGACAACAATGTAGGTTTCGAACGGGCGATAGGTTTCGGACTGGATAAAATTCGCCGCTGCCGTCAGTTCTTCCGCAGAAATCTGCGACGTGACCGAGGATGCAAGCATCAGAAGAATGAACTGGCTGGTGAGCGATGGGTACATGCGCTCCATAGCGGGACGAAGCGCGACATGCCAATAGGTCTGCGCGCGCGAAAGGCCGAGGCACTCGCCCGCTTCCCACTGTCCGCGATGGATGGAATCGAAACCGGCGCGCATGATTTCCGCCGTGTAGGCGCCGACATTGATGGTCAGCGCGATAATCGCGACTGTGACTGCCGAAAATGAGAAGCCAAGGCTAGAAAGACCGAAATAAACGACGAATATCTGCACCAGAAATGGCGTATTGCGGATCGCTTCAACGTAAAACGCCGCAATCCGCTTCAGGAAAACCACATCCGAGCGACGCGCAATCGCGCAGAATGTGCCGATCAGAAAGCCGGTCAATGTCGTAACAGCGGCAAGCTGGATGGTCAGCATCAGGCCGTCGGCAAGCATCTGCCAACGCGCCAGAATGGCTGTGAAATCGAGGGTCATCGCGAAGCGCCACCTTCAGCGCGCTGGCCGCTCATGCGGTCATAGACGCGAAACAATGCCTGATTGCCGTTCGAGCCTTCGCCATGTGCGCGCGCATCGATATATTGCGACGTGACGAGCGACGTGCCGGGCAATGGAACGCTCTGATGCTGCGCCGTTTCGAGCACAAGACGCAGATCTTTCAGCATGAGATCGATGCGGAAGCCCGCTCCGGCATCGCCGTCGATCATGGCCGAGCCGAGCTTTTCGAGCATCCAGGAATTGGCCGATCCGCCCATCAGCACTTCGCGCATCTGGCCGAGATCGACACCGCACGCGCGTCCGAGCGCCAAAGCCTCGCAAATCGCCTGCAGATTGATGCCGCAGATGAGCTGATTGCAGAGCTTGACCGTCTGGCCAGCACCGGAGGCGCCGACATGATTGATCGTCGTGCCCATGCCTTCCAGAACCGGTTTGGCGCGCAGGAATGCATCCTTGTCGCCGCCGACCATGATCGAGAGCGCGGCATTCTTGGCACCGATCGGCCCGCCGGAAACCGGCGCATCAAGCATCGCGATGCCCGCCTGCGCAAGTTCCTGCGAAAGAGTGCGCGTCGCCTCCGGCGAAATCGTGCTCATGTCCACAAGCAGCCGCCCCTTTGGCGGCGAGGCCAGAAGGCCGCCCGCACCGCGAACGATTTCCGCCACATGTGGCGTGTCGGGAAGCATGGTGACCACGACATCCGCATCGGCGGTGGCTTCAGCGAGGGACGAGGCCGGGATGACGCCAGTGCCGTTCATCGATTCTACTGCGGCAGGCACCACATCGAATGCGCGGACCGTGTAGCCTGCAACGACGAGGTTGCGCGCCATTTCACGGCCCATGACGCCGAGGCCGATAAATCCGACACTGCCTTTTTGATCACTCATGAAAGCTCCTCCCTAGACTGACCCAAAAAGGGTCAGGCTTCGTTTTCCATGTCCGCAAGCTTCTCGACGCGGCGCACGAAATCCGCATCGCCGCGGTCGAAGGTTGCGCCGAGATAGGAGGCGACGAGATCGCGCGCCAACCACGGGCCGACGATCTGGGCGCCGATGCACATGACATTGACGTCGTCATGCTCGACGGACTGATGAGCGGAGTGGACATCGTGGCAGACGGCGGCGCGAATGCCGCGAACCTTGTTGGCCGCAATTGCAGCACCAACGCCGGTGCCGCATACGAGGAGGCCGCGTTCGGCTTGTGCATTGCGCACCTTTGCGCAAACAAGCTGAGCGATATCCGGGAAGTCGACCGGGTTCGAATCGAAGCTGCCTACGTCATCGACGTCGTGACCGCTTTCTTTCAGGAAGGCGACGATGTCCGCCTTGAGCGGAAATCCGGCATGGTCGCTGCCTACTACAATCTTCATACGGTGGTCCTTTGATTTATGCTGGTCAAATATCTGGCTGGGTCGTCGCCGCTTCGCCGCCGAACGTGGCGTAACGAGCGGTCGCGCGGCGACGGAAATCCGCGCCGATCTCGAAATGCCGAGCGAGCAATTCGTCGGCCTTTGGCGCATCGCGATCCACGATGGCGGTAAAAATCATCCGGTGATGATCGATAAGAAACTCGTTGATGCCTTCGATCTGGATGATCTGCTCACGACGCTCCAGATGCGAGCGACGCATAAGCTCCGAAATCGAGCTGTAGATCGTGATGAGGGTCGGCGAATGGGCCGCCTTCACGATTGCTTCGTGGAACTCGAAATCGGCAATACCGCCAGCGACCGGATCACGGATCGTATCAACGATCTTTGCGAGTGCTGCGGCCAAGCGGTCGAAATCCGGCTGATTGGCACGACGGCAAGCAAGACGGATCGAGTGATGCTCGATCGCGACACGCGCCTGCATGATGTCGTCGATTACGTCTGGCTGCTGCGCCAAAACAAAGGTGAAAAACTCGCCGAGTGTGGAGGCATCCGGTCGCTTGACGATGGTGCCGACACCGTGACGGATTTCGACGACGCCGATCACGGAAAGTGCGCGCAGGGCCTCGCGCAGCACTGGCCGAGACACATCGAGACGGGCGGCAAGCTCACGTTCGGGAAGAAGACAATCGCCGGTGCGCAACCGCCCGGACAGAAGCTGCTCACGCAAAAACGTCGCCACCTTGTCGTAGGCGGTTCTCGGGTCGCTCGTCTCGCGAAGTATCTGCGGTGCAGTGGTCATTCTTTGATCATACCGTGGTATGACCTCTAGTCAACCAGTAAAATCCGAAGGCTTGTCACGCTGGATAGGCACGCTCCATGACAAGGGTTTGGCGTTGTTTTAAAACGCAAAAAAGCTGCGGTCGCGAAATCGCGCACCGCAGCTTCAGAGCGTTTAGGAGAGGTCAGTTCTTCGCGGAAACCAGATTGGAAGCGAGGCGTACAGCGTTTTCGAAGGCTCCGGTATCGGCTATGCCTTTGCCGACAATGTCGAAAGCGGTGCCATGTGCGGGTGTTGCAAAGACGATGTCGAGCCCGGCAGTGACCGTCACGCCGCGGTTAAACCCACGCATCTTCGTCGCGATCTGGCCCTGATCATGATACATGGCCAGAACGCCGTCATACTCGCCCGCGAAGGCCTTGAGATAGATCGTATCTGACGGAAACGGTCCTCGGCAATCATAGCCTTTTTCGGCCATTGCCTTGACTGCGGGAGCGATGATTTCAATCTCTTCGCTGCCGAAAAGACCGCCTTCTCCGCCATGCGGATTGAGTGCGGCCACGGCCAAACGCGGTGCCCCGATACCGGCTTTTTTCATCATCCTCGTTGCAAGCGTGATCGCGTTTTCGATTGCCGGGCGGTTTACCTGATCGATAGCCTGACGCAGTGAAACGTGCGAGGTGACGCGCGACATCCACTGATTGTCGAGCACGTTCATTTCGCTGAAATGTCCGCGATGATTGAGGAGGTTCGCAAACATCTTGTGCTCGTCAGGAAACTTCCAGCCGCCATCGAACATTGCGCGCTTGTTCAGCGGTGCGAAGCAGATCGCGTCCACCTCGCCCGATTTCGCGAACTCGATGGCGCGCGCAAGCGTGTCGCCGGTAAGCTTGCCGGACGCAGCGCTGGCAACACCGACAGGATGAAAAACGGGATCGGTATTCTGGAGGTCTATCAGCGGTATGGAATCATCTGACCAGTCGGTGTCTCCGGGGCTTTCATAGCGCCGGTAGTTGAAAGACACGCCAGCCTGTTTCATTCCCAAATCGAGCACGCGCGCGTCACCAACGACGACAATGCGCGCCACATCGGAGAGCCGTCCGTCGTGGAGAATTTTTGCGGTTTGTTCCGGGCCGATGCCGGTGCAATCTCCGGGTGTCAGCGCGATAATTGGGCGGGTATCGCTCATCATGCCGTCTCCAGTTCCGAAACCACCATCGCGGACAGCGCATCCGCCACGGCCTTGCCGCAGGTGGTCGTATTGGCCTTGCCGCCAAGATCTGCGGTGCAGAATTCGGGGTTAGAAAGCACGGTTTCGATCGCCGAAACGATTGCCGCGCCTGCCTGCGGGTATCCCAGATGATCGAGCATCATCGCGCCGGTCCAGATCTGGCCGACGGGGTTCGCGATGCCCTTTCCGGCAATGTCGGGTGCCGATCCATGAACGGGCTCGAACAGCGAAGGGAAATTGCGTTCGGGATTTATGTTGCCGGATGGCGCGATGCCGATCGTGCCGGTGCAGGCCGGGCCGAGATCGGAAAGGATGTCGCCGAAGAGATTCGATGCGACCACCACATCGAAACGATCCGGGTTGAGAACGAAATGCGCGCACAAAATATCGATATGATATTTGTCCCAACGCACGTCCGGGTAGGAAGCGGCCATCGCTTCGACGCGCTCATCCCAATACGGCATGGTGATCGAGATGCCATTCGACTTCGTTGCGGATGTCAAATTCTTGCCCGGTCTTTTCTGCGCCAAATCGAACGCGAACCTCAATATGCGGTCCACACCGATGCGGCTCATCACCGTTTCCTGCATAACGATTTCGCGTTCGGTGCCGGGATACATCTTCCCGCCGATAGACGAATATTCGCCTTCGGTGTTTTCGCGCACGACGAAGAAATCTATCTCGCCGGGTTTGCGACCGGCAAGCGGGGAGCGCACGCCTGGCATCAATCGAACGGGGCGCAGATTTACGTATTGATCGAACTCGCGGCGAAACTGAATGAGCGAACCCCACAGCGAGATGTGATCGGGCACCGTATCGGGCCAACCGACCGCGCCGAAATAGATCGCGTCATGGCCGCCGATCAGCTCTTTCCAATTGTCCGGCATCATCTGGCCGTGCTTCGCATAATAGTCGCACGAGGCGAAATCGAAATGATCGAAGACGAGGTCGATATCGAATTTTTTCGCTGCGACTTCCAGCACGCGCAGGCCTTCGGGAACGACCTCCTTGCCGATACCGTCGCCGGGAATGACAGCTATTCTGCTACCGTTCTTGGACATGTCGTTCCTCCTATTCATTATCGCCAGCGAGTGCGGCGCAGACTGCTTCGGTCACGTCATCGGTCGTGGCAGTGCCGCCGAGATCCGGCGTATGCAGTTTTTCGTCGGCGGTGACGCGTTCGATGGCGCGCATCAGCCGGTTTGCGGCAGCAGGCTGGCCCAGATGTTCAAGCATCAAAACCGCAGACCAGAACGTGCCGACCGGATTGGCGATGCCCTTGCCGGTAATGTCGAAGGCAGAGCCGTGGATCGGTTCGAACATCGACGGAAACCGGCCCTCGGGATTCAGATTTGCAGTCGGCGCGATGCCGATCGAGCCTGCGAGTGCTGCCGCCAGATCGGAGAGAATATCGGCGTGCAGATTGGTCGCGACGATCGTGTCGAGCGAGCGCGGGTTCAGCGTCATGCGAACCGTCATCGCATCGACCAGCATCTTGTCCCAGGTCACGTCGGGATAATCGGCCGACACTTCCTTGGCGATGTCATCCCACAGCACCATGCCGTGACGCTGCGCATTCGACTTGGTAACGACGGTCAGGAATTTCCGGGGCCGCGAGCGCGCGGTCTCGAAGGCGAACCGCATGATCCGCTCGACGCCTGCCCGTGTGAAAATCGAGACTTCGGTGGCGACTTCCTCCGGCAGGCCGCGATGCGAGCGCCCGCCCTGTCCGGCATATTCGCCTTCCGAATTTTCGCGCACGATCATCCAATCCAGATCGCCTGCCTCGACGCCCTTCAACGGGCTTTCGATGCCGGGGAGAATGCGGGTCGGGCGGATGTTGGCGTATTGGTCGAAGGGCTGGCAAATGGCGAGACGCAGGCCCCAGAGTGTCAAATGGTCTGGTACGTCGGGTGCACCGACCGCGCCGAAATATATCGCGTCGAAGGCTTTGAGGCGTTCGGCTCCGTCAGCCGGCATCATGACGCCATGCTTCTTGTAGTAGTCCGAGCCCCAATCGAAATGTTCGACTTCCAGCTTGAAACCGCCATCGCGCGCGGTGCAGGCTTCAAGTGCGCGAAGGCCTGCTGCCACGACCTCCCTGCCGATTCCATCTCCGGGAATAGAAGCAATTTTGTAATGACGCATGATCACCTTCCAGCCATTTTGAAGCCTGACAAAAACCGGATGCCGCAGTTCAGTCAAATTGTCAATTATAAACTGTTGACAATTTTAGCCGAGATGGGACTTTAGTGCTACTGATATCGACGCAGATTTTTCCGGGAGGAATTCGCAATGTCTTCTGAAGCACTCATCGAAATGCCGCCGCTTTATGAGCCGGGTGGACCCGAACTCATGCCGGGTTTTCGTTATGAGCGCGTGACGACCGATGGGGCTGAGATAAATGTTGCGATAGGCGGGGAAGGTCCGCCGATCCTGCTGCTTCACGGCAACCCGCTTACGCATGTGAGCTGGCATCGTGTCGCGCCCACACTGGCGAAAAGTTTCACCGTCGTCGTGCCCGATCTGCGCGGCTATGGCGACAGTTCGAAGCCGGATGGAGGCGAGGATCATTCCGGCTATTCCTTTCGGTCTATGGGCGAGGACAACGCCTTCATTATGAGCCATTTCGGCTTCGACCGGTTTCAGGTCGCGGGTCATGACCGCGGGGCGCGGGTGGCTTTCCGCATGGCGCTGGATTTTCCAGACCGCGTAGAGCGTCTCGTCGCGCTTGATATCGTGCCGACACATCACGCGCTGACCAATGTGACTTTGGGCTGGGGAATCGAGGCCTATCACTGGTTTTTCATGGCGCAGAAAGCGCCGTTCCCGGAGCGGCTGATCACAGCCGATCTCGGCTATTACATCGACTACAAGCTGAACAAGAAAGGCGTCGGCCTTTCCATCTTCAGTCCCGGCGCCATGGCCGAATACAAGCGCTGCACCACACCGGAGCAAATCCACGCGGTCTGCGAAGATTACCGCGCGACGGTCAGCGTCGATCTGGCGATGGACACTGAAGATTATCTGAAACGTACGATCGCCTGCCCGGTCCTCATCCTATGGGGTTCGAACAGCCATTGCGGGCGGCACTTCAAGCCGCTGGAAGCCTGGAGCCCTTGGGCGCCCGATCTTATCGGATGGGATATTCCGACCGGCCACTACCCCGCAGAACAGCGACCCGACATCGTCTATAGAGCGCTTTGGGAGTTTTTCTCCGGGCGCGGGGTCGCGAAAATCACCGATTGAGACTTCGAGGCAGCGGATAATATCCGCTGCCTCGCCTTGGATTACTCCGATATCGCCGCGAGAATACCGCGTGTCATATCGACTGTGCCTCCGGTTCCCTTGATGTCGCCGGTACGCGTTGCCGGGTTCGAGAGGGCCTTCGTGATGCCCTTTTCCATCAGTGCTGCAGTCTCCACTGCCTCGCGAATTCCCCGGTTGTGACCGAGCCATTCAACCATCATCCGCGCGGATTCGATCATCGCGAACGGGTTGGCGATCCCTTTGCCTGCAATATCCGGCGCCGAGCCGTGCGTCGCCTGAGCCATGGCCAGCGCACCTTCACCAATACAGAGGCCGGGCGCCATGCCTAGCCCGCCGACGAGGCCGGCAGCAACATCCGTCAATATATCGCCGAACATATTCGTCGTGACGACGACGTCGAAGCTTTGCGGATCGCGCACGAGGCGCATCGCCATCGTATCGACGATGACCTCGTTGATCGTGACGTCCGGGAATTCCTTGCCGACGCGGTAACATTCCTCGACGAACATGCCGCAGCCAAGCTTGAAGACGGTATTCTTGTGAACGACCGTCAGCCGTTTCTTGCGCTGCTGCGCGATTTCGAATGCCGCCCGCGCAACGCGCGACGACCCCTGCCGTGTGATGACACGAACGGAAATCGTGGTGTCTTCGGTCGGCCGGAATTCACCCGAGCCCGCAACCACATTGCGGTCCGGCTGGAAGCCCTCATTGTTCTCTCGCACGATGACGAGGTCGACATTGTCTTGCAGCGCGCCGAGGCCCGGATATGAACGCGTCGGGCGCACATTGGCGAAGAGGTTGAAGCGCTTGCGCAGGATCGGGTGCGGATTAATCGCGCCTTCAACCTTCGGATAGGCCTGATGCCCTATCGGTCCAAGAATGAAGCCATCCATTTTCGACAGGGTTTCGATGGTGCCATCCGGGAAGGTGGAGCCATGCGTGTCAAGCGCCGTCCGACCGATCGGCATGGGTCGCCAGTCGATATTCAGGCCCGTCCGCGCGGCGGCGGCGCGCACGACTTCAACGGACGCAGGCACGATTTCATGCCCGATGTCGTCGCCATTAAGAATACCTAGTACGAGATGATTTTGCATGTGGATTCCTCAGCGTGACGGCTTGGCAGAAGCGCGCGAAAGGTCGGCGACGTCCGCCGTCTGTTCGAGCTTCCAGGCAGCGTCGAGCAAGCTGCGGGACGCATCTTCGCCAATCACGAAACTCGACTGCTTCACGAATTTTTCGCCGATCGTGTCATTGGACAAAGGACGCTCGAGGCTGCCAATCGCATGTGGAACGTGGAGGTCGATGCGTTCGGAATTGTTGAGCGTGACTGCGATATGCACCGCGTCCTCATGCACACTCGTATCGCTGGACGCCTTTACCTTGTCGCGCAACGCAATGATTGCCGGGTCGCGAACAGCTTCATCGGTGAAGGCCGTTGGAGATCCGTCGCCCCGCAGAAGCGCGGTTGCTGCGGCATGAAACACGCTGAACTTTCCTTCCAGACCAGTTTTCGGCGAAGTCTTTCCGGTGAGTTCCAGCACAAGCGGGTGGCTGCGAAGTTCAACGGATGTGATCTCGGAAACCCTCTCGCCCAGTTGCTCTCGTAGTTGTTGGCAGCCATCGATTGTCGGATGAATGACAATGCCGCAGGCATAGGGTTTGTAGGTGTTGAGACCGGCTTCCCAATGCGTGCCGAGACCATCGACGATCTCGGTGTAATCCTGCTTTGTGGACAGAACATTCGCGAAGCCGCGCGGCGCTTCTATTGCGCGCTCGGAGCTGTCGAAATTCGCCTTTGCAAGAAACGCCGCCATGGCACCATTCTGCGCGGCGCGACCGGGGTGGAAGCTCTTGCACATGGTGCCGAACATTTCGCGAAGGCCTGACGACTGCGTGGCGGCGATGCCGAAGGCCCAGACCATCTGCTGATGCGTCAGGCCCAAGAGTTTGCCAGTTGCCGCAGCCGCGCCGAAAACGCCGGCGGTGCCGGTGATGTGCCAGCCGCGATCATAGTGATCCGGATAGACCGAATTGCCGATGCGGCATTCGACTTCGATGCCGGTAATCAGCGCGGTCAGGAAATCATGACCGCTGATGTTCCTGCCCTCGGACACCGCAAATATCGCGGACGCGACCGGCCCGGCAGGGTGAATGATCGTTTTCAAATGCGTGTCGTCATAGTCGAGAACGTGGGACGAAATGCCGTTGATAAGTGCTGCGTGCAGTTCGTCGAGCCGCTCGCTGCGGCCAATTACCTGCGCGCGCGCCTCGCCTGAAAATTGCTGCACGGCATCAAGCGCGCGATCCACAGTTTCATGCTCGGCACCGCCAACCGCGCAGCCGAGCCAGTTGACGAAAGTCCTCACGCCTTCCGCCCGCACTTCCGCCGGGATCTGTTCGGCGGTTAGATCGACCGTCCATCGCGCCAGTCGTTTGGTGATTTCGGTATCTTGCATTCTGTATGCTTTCCTGCTCGGGCGCGAAGGCCACGGATTAGAGAATTTTGCCGTCGATCCGGCGTGAAAGGAGTTCAAAGCCCTTGAGGGTGATGGGGATCGTCGTCATCACGATTGCGATGCGCATGATCTGAAAAGCGGTGACGGTTGCGGCATCGAGATGCATCGCAGTGGCTGTCAGAACCATTTCCGTGACCCCGGCGGGCGCGACGGCCAAAAGGCTGGTCGTAAAGGACAAATCTGTGATCAGCGTCAGAAGCCCAGCAATTGCAGCAGCAGCGGCAATCAGGAACGCCGTGGTGGCAACGGCTGAGATCGTGACGCGAGGCAGGCGTGCGAGGATCTGCCTGCGGAACCGGCAGCCGATCCATGTGCCGATAAGGATCTGAGCGACCGTCAAAAACATCGGCGGAACGGCGAAGGGACCGAATCCGAAACCCGCAACCACCGCACCAATAAGCGCGGGTACGAAAAGCCAGCTATTCGGGATTTTGAAACGACTTACGGCAAGCGCTGCGATTGCGGCCGTGACGAGCAAAGCCACAAGCGCGATTGCCTCGCTTGCGAACGTTATCGGTGTGGTCGCGATCCCGCCGTCGCTGCCAAATATGGTCACCAGAAACGGTATGGTGGTGACGATGACCGTGACACGTACGAGGTGTACGACGGCCACCGTTTCGCTGTCTGCATTCTTCTGGTTTGCGACGACCGCCATCTCGGCAAGTCCGGCGGCGGATGTGGCAAAGAACGCCGTCTTGCGATCCACTCCGCCAAGCCGTTCCAGCATAAAAGCGGCGATGGTTGTGGCCGACATGATCAGCACTGTGGCCAAAATCATAACCGGGATAAGCTTTGCAGTCGCGATCGCGACTTCAGGCACGAAACGCAGTCCGATCGCCAGACCGACGACGATCTGACCCGCTTCCCGACCATAGGGAAGCGGCGCTATGCCAATGCCGGATACGGCTGCGAGACCACACAACATCAAAGGCCCGAGCAGGAAGGGCAGCGGCATGTTCGCCAGATTGGCCAGTAAAGCGCCAACCAACCCGATCATAAGCGCCAATCCTATCCTCAGGATCGGGCGGCCGGAAAAGCCCGAACCGCCATTTGCCTGAGATGTTCCCGCTTCGGGCATGCCGGAAGTCTCAGCCCACGGTGATGAGACGACGAGCCAGCTCATCGACCGAGGCCAGCTTTTCCAGGCCGCGCACGAGTTCTACGATCTCGTCCGCCCTGCTACGGCTCATTCCGGCGAACTCGGCATTTTCGCGGAATTTTCCGGCGACTTCCTCATAGCTCATCGGGAATGCCGGGCTGCCCTTGCCGAAATCGGCGCGTCCGGAAATCTTGCTGCCATCGGCAAGCTCGATGTCGATCAGCGTCGTCATCAGATGATAGCCGGCTGCCTCCGCCTCGTCGTCGATCACGAAATCGACCTTCTCGATCATCGCCTTGACGTCTTCACGCTCGACCGCAGCATCGGTGAATTCGTTCAGGCCCGCGCGACCATCCAGAAGCAGGATCGCCATGCAGAATTCCATTGAGAATTTCGCCTGGAGCTCGTCCTTCGGACGATGATGGATGAGGGCGTTCGGCATGTTAGAGTTGGTGCCGATACGAACGTGCTTCACGTCTTCAGCCTTGATGCCGTGCTCCTTGATAAGGCGCAGCATTTCGGTCATGCCCGGATGGGTGAGCGAGCCCGATGGATGCGGCTTGATGGAAACGCCGGGGCTTGCGAATGTCCACGGCGCGCCAAGCTTGCCGTAGATCGCGCTGGAATCATATCCACCGCCAGCAGCGCTGAAGAAGCCGCGCGGCGCCTCCAGAATGCGGGCAGCAGCCGTCCAGCCATAGGAGGCGAACTGCGCTGCCGCGACGCCGCTTTCGGAAGAGCGCCCGGCGTGGAAAGGCTTGGTCATGGTGCCGAAGTTTTCGCGAAGGCCAGCCGACTGGCTGCCTGCCAGCGAAAGCGCGCGCTGCGTGGTTTCGACGTCGAAGCCGAGCAATTTCGCAGCGGCAGATGCTGCCGCGAAGGTTCCGCAAGTCGCGGTCGCATGGAAACCGGTCTGGTAGTGGCGCGGTGCGATTGCTTCTGCGATCTTGCACTCGACTTCCACGCCCAGATGGTAAGCCAGCATGAAATCCTTGCCGGATGCGCCGACGAGTTCGCTGACGGCAAATGCGGCTGGAAGTGCAGGTGCGGTCGGGTGCGTCAGTAGGCCGTAAACACGGTCCTTGGCGACAGCAAGCTGCGTGTCGTCGTAGTCGTCAGCATGGATGCCGACGCCATTTGCGAATGCTGCAAAACGTGGAGCAACCTTGCGGCCGCCGCCGATAACCGTGGCAACGCCTTCGCCGAGATCCAGATCGTTGAGGTGCTGGCGGACCAGCTCACCGCTCTTGGCGACCGAGCCGGAAAGCGCAAGACCGAAGCCATCCAGAATTGATTTCTTGCCAAGTTCGACCACCTCTGCCGACAAATCGGCGGGAGTCGTGTCCACGACAAATTCGGCAACGTATTTCGTCAATTCGACGTCGACGACTTTGTTCTGGTTCATTGCAATCCTCTCCAATAAGCAAATGTCATTGGCAGGACCATTAAGCGCTAACTGTTAATTGTCAACAATTTTCTAAATGAAATTTGCCAACGCTTTGGATTGCGCCTTTTCGGATTGTTTTTGGGAATAAACGTTTTGACAAAATGACTTAGGCGCAGTTTTCACTGATGAAAACCGCATCATTTAGATTGAGAATCCGAAAGTTTGTTGTCTTGCAGAGCGCTGTTCAGGGCTCTTTTGGGTCCGGCTGACCTGCATTTCTGGTCCGCACGATGCCGTTCAGAATGTGCGATCGTGCCGCGACGAAGGCGTCCATCGGCTTGCGTGCCTCAAATGCATCGACAATCGCCGTGTGCTCTTCGTTCGATATTTTGAGAACGTCCGGGCTCGACAGCGCGCGATAGCGCTGGATGTGAAGTTCGCGCACGAAGCTCTGATAAATCAGCGCCAGGCGGTTGTTGCCGGACATCAGCGTTATCTGGCGGTGGAATTCGAGATTGACCGGATAGTAGACATGGACGTCGCCAAGTTCCACGATCTCGTCCATCCGCTGCAGAAGGGCACGCAGGATGGCTATCTGGGCATCCGTCACGCGCTCGGCCAGCATCATGGCCATGCAGCCGAACACGCTTGCGCGCGCTTCCGACAGATCCTGTGCCTCGTCATTGGTCAGCGCGCGAATGAAAAATCCACGATTTGGGATGATCTCGATGAGGCCCATTGCAGCCAATGCGCTGCATGCCTCGCGGATGGGTCCGCGGCTTACGCCAAGGCGTTGGGACAAGCCGTTTTCGTTGACGCGCTCGTTCGGCTTCAACTCGCCGTCGATGATCATCCGCTCGATTTCGGCCTGGACCACATTTGCAAGCGAACGCGTTCGCAGAAAATCGATTGCCGCGAGATTTTGTGGATGGTCGAAAGTATTTGACATGCGAAAGCCAACTTTTATTCAACAGGAACGGGAGCGCGGCCCTCTAAAGGCCGCCCTCCCCTTGCTTCGATCTATAACAGCGCGCTTTGCAATAGGCCATCCCGGCCCATAGCGCACGGTGCTTTGCCGACGCACCGCCTAGCCTCGCGCATTCATTTGCGATCCGCCAAGAACCGGTACACGATTGGCCACGAAGACGACCGCGAAAGACGCCAGCAGCAAGATGATGCCGAGCACGCAGATGGCGCCGAGATCACCGCTTTCATTCAGATCATAGATGATGACGGAGACCAGCTTCGTGTTGGATGTTGTCAGCAGGATCGTCGCGGACAATTCGCGGATCGTTCCGACAAACACGAAACACCATGCCGCCACGACACTGGTTCTGAGCAGAGGCGCAGTGATGTCCCAAAGAGCTCTCAGACGCGATGCACCCATGATGCGGCCAGCGTCTTCGAGTTCCGGATGGATGCCCGCGAAAGACGACGACATCTGCTGGTAGCCCGCTGGCATCTCGATGGTCATGAAGGCGATCAGAAGAATCCAGAGCGTGCCGTAAAGCTGGAAGGTCGGGTTGGCATAGCTGAGGAACAATCCAACACCGAGCACGATGCCCGGAATGGCAACTGGTGCGGTTGCCAGAACGCCGAGGAAGCCCGCACCGGCGACCGAACGGCGTGTCACCAGATAGGAGATGACCAGAGCCATAGCCGTGACAATCGTCGCCGTGACAATGCCAAGCAGGAATGTGTTGCGCAGCGCGAGTTTCGTCGCCGAGAAATCGAACAGCACGAAGCGCCAATGACGAAGCGTGAACGTATCGAGATTAAGCGGGTCGCTGGCCGTTCCAACAAAAGCGGTTTTGATAATCGCGCCATAGGGTAGGAAAATCGTCAGCGACAGGATGCTGAACACAAAGGCGATTGCCGGCCATTTCCATGGACCAAGCTCGATGACGCGCGGCGTACCGCTTTTGCCGCCGAGAACCGTGTAGCCCTTGCGGCCGAGAATGGCCTTCTGCGAACGAAGCAGGATAACGGTGATAACCAGCAATGGCAGAGCGGCAGCGGCCGCAAGACCAAGCCGTGGTGGAAACTGGAAAAGGCTCCAGATTTTCGTGGTGATGACGTGGAAACCGGCGGGTAGTGCGAGGATTGCTGGCGAACCGAACATCGTCAGCGCCTGCAGAATGGCGATCAGCGTTCCGGCCAGCATTGCCGGCAGAACGAGCGGGATCGTCACCTTGCGCAAAGTCGTCATCGACTTGCCGCCAAGGATCGACGACGCGTCTTCGAGATCGGAAGGCACCTTATCCAGCGCGTTCGCGACCAGCGTGAACACATAAGGAAAGGTGAAGCAGGCGATTGCGAAAATGAGACCGGTGAATGTGTAGATATTGACCAGCGATGTGCCGGGCGCGAGGCCGAATATGTTGCGGTAGAGAATATTGATCAGACCGCTGTTCGGGGCCGCCAGAATTTCATAGGCGATAGCACCAAGAAAAGGCGGCGTAACGAATGAGGCCGTCACCAGCATGCGGATGGTGCGCCTTCCCGGCAAATCCGTTCTGGCCACGAGCCAGGCCATCGGTGTCGCAACCACGCAGGCAAGAATGCCGACGCCCAGCGACATGCCGATTGCCAGCATATAGGCCCGCAGAAGCGTCGGGTCGGCAACGAGCGCTATGAAATTGTCCAGAGTGGCACCGCCATGGGTGTCACTTCGGAAGCTGTAATAAACGAGCCAGAAGAGTGGCAGGATGACCAGCACGCTCAAGACGAGGGTCAGCAAAGCGAAGGTAGGCCATGATAGGTCGATGCCGCGGCGCCGACCCTGAGCAAGAGCGTGACTGGTCATGATCTGTTACGTCCCGAAATACTGTTCGTAGTTGGATTTGATCTCCGGGATCATGGGTTCAAGCTTTTCCGGATCGGACTGCAGAATCTTGATCTCGGACATTGGCTTGCGGCCCTCTTTCTCCTTCACGTCAGGATGAAAGGAACGCAGACCACCGAAGTCGCTATTGAGCTGCTGGGCTTCCAGAGAAAACAGGAACGCATAGAAAAGCTTGGCCGCGTTGGGATTCTGCGCTTCCTTCAGGACGGCGGCATTGCCGATCGCCAGCGGGGTGCCTTCTTCCGGGTAGACGATCTCGATCGGGACATTTTCGTCCTGCAGGCGGAAGACATTGTATTCGTTGCCATCGACCTCGATGGCACGCTCACCCTGAGCGAGCTTCTTTGGAGGCTCGGTCGAGGACTGAACCTGCATGACACTCTGCTGGCCGAGTTTTTCGAAATATTCCCAGCCGAGAAGATCAGACAGGACATGCGTCGATGTCATGACGGTGCCGCTATAGCCCGGATGCGCCTTGACCATCTTGCCTTTGTAACGAGGGTCGAGAAGATCGGTCCAGGTTTTCGGAACGTCGGCTGCATCGACCAGATCCGTCCGGTAAGCGAGAACGGAAAAGTGCGCGCGGTAGGCAGCAAAATAGCCGTCGGCATCGCGTTCTTCGGCAGGCCATTTTTCAGCGACTTCCTGCGGAACCATCGGCTCCAGCCAGCCTTCGCGCTTGAAGTACTGGAAATGAACCGCGTCGGATGTCTCGATCACATCCGCATTGTAGATGCCGGTCGAATACTCCTGTCCGATGCGCTGAAAGACGCGCTCGGAGCCGGCTCGCTCTACCTGAACCTGAATTCCCGGATATTTGGACTTGAAGAGTTCGGCGAGTTTTTCCGCAACGGTCACATCGGTCGCGGTGTAGAAAATCAGCTTGCCTTCGCCTTTCGCGGCTTCTTCGAGTTCAGGGGTGATCTGATAGGGTTCTGGTGCTTCAGCTCTTGCAACGGATGACACCGTCATTCCGGCTGCAACGAGCGCCATGGATATTGTTTTCTTCCACATATGTACTTTCCTCCCTTTCCACATGTTTCGGTCTCTCCTCCCGGAGCAGTTCGGATCGAACGGCACGAAGCGTGCAGTCCCGCGCTAGTGTGCTAGCGCGCGGCAGTTTTCCGGCGGGAATTTCAGCCAGACTTCATTTCCTACCGGGATTTCCACTTCGACCGGCGCGACCGTACGAATGGTCTCGCCTCCCTTGATCGTCACCAGATAGTCGCGGTGCGATCCGAGATAGATTTGGCGAATGACTTCGCCTGCAACGATGTTGGTTTCCATGTCCGTCGGCTTTTTGGCTGACAGTTCGAGATCATGATGCCGGACGGACACGGCCGTATTTCCTGTCGGCGCGACCGTGCCGCTGCCACATCTAAGAACCAGCCCGCCCTCGCAAACCACCGTGTCGTCGGAGGCGCGTGTGCCACTCAGAATATTGGTGCCGCCGATGAAGCGCGCGACGAACTCCGTCTCCGGGCGCGCATAGATGTCTTCCGGCGAACCGGCCTGCTCGATGCGGCCGTCATTCATCACGACGATGATGTCGGCAGTCGTCATTGCCTCGATCTGATCGTGGGTCACGTAAACCGTGGTATAGCGGAATTCGTCGTGAAGCCGCCGTATCTCGAAGCGCATTTCCTCGCGCAGATTGGCGTCGAGGTTGGAGAGCGGTTCATCAAGCAGCAGGATTTCCGGCTTAATAACGAGTGCACGCGCCAGGGAAACGCGCTGTTGCTGGCCGCCCGACAATTCACCGGGATACCGGTCTGCCAGCGGGAGCAATTGTGTTACCGACAGGATCGTACGGACACGTTCCGCGATCTCAGTCTTGGCAAGCTTACGCAGCTTCAATCCGTAAGCAACATTCTGGAAAACCGTCATATGCGGCCAGAGCGCGTAGCTCTGGAAAATCATCGACATGTTGCGGCCTTCTGGCGGAACAGTCGCGGCAGCCGACGAAACCACATGGCCGCCGACCCGGATTTCGCCGCCATTTGCAGGCATGAAGCCCGCGATAAGCCGCAACGTCGTGGTCTTCCCGCAACCGGAGGGGCCAAGAAGACAAACGAGCTTGCCTTGCTCGACAGACAAATTCACGCCTTTAACGACGGTCAGATTGCCGTAGCTTTTTGTCAGGCCAGCTAATTCCAGAAAAGACATTACACCTCCCAAGTGTTCTCAGAGCCGGCATGCGTCTCCTCGATATTTCAAACAGCATCACGGCAGAATTGAAAATTGTCAACAGATTACTATTTTACATTTCTCATGAAACGCAATTTTTCGGCGCGATTCAAAACCGCGCCCGTTTCAGGATCACACCATCAGCGCTCCGCCATTCACATGAATGGTTTGTCCGGTGATGTATCTTGAGTTTGCGCCAACAAGCATAGTCACCGCCGAAGCCACTTCCGCAGGCGTACCATGGCGGCCCAGCGGGTTCGTTCTCTCCGCGTGATGTTTCGGGTCCTGGCCGATGCGTTTGGTTTCAATCAGGCCAGGCGACACGCAATTGACGGTGATCCCATCGGGACCGAGATCATGTGCAAGCGCTTTCGTCAGCCCGACAAGTCCGGCCTTGGCCGTTACGACATGAACGCGGCTTGATGCACCCAAATGCGCGGTTATTCCGCCGATGGTAACGATCGAGGCCAGATCGCTTTGACGCAAAGGTGCAAGTGCGGCCTTGGCCAGGAGAAAGACACTGTCCAAGGCAAGCGCCATTACCTTTCGCCAGTCCTCATAGGTGACATCTTCTAAAATGCCTTCCGGGCGGACCGCCGCGTTGGCGACGAGAATGTCGAGCCTGCCGAATGCGGAAACGCCTTCATCTATTATGCGCTGTGGAATTTTCGGGTCTGACAAATCGCCGAGCACCATAATCGCTTTGCCGCCTGCCGCTTCGACACGCCGCACCGTCTCTTGCGCGCCTTTCGTGTCGCTATGCGTGTGAACGATCACTGACGCCCCATTCGCGCCAAGCGCTTCAGCGATTGCCTGACCTATGTTGCGGGAGGCCCCGGTCACCAGGGCAACACGGCCTCTTAGATCGGATGTGGTCATATTCGATTTTCCTCCCTTGATTGGAACGCGCGCAGAAACAGCGCCCAAATGTTCGGACGCCAAATTATCAACTTATGGTTTTTTGTCTACTGTTGACAATTCATCTGAATGCGATTGCACCTTACTTCGAACTTCAAGCGCATATTTTTTTGCGAAATCCTGTTCCGAAGCCGATGCAAAAGATGCTTTCATGTGCGTCAGGAGGACTACATGAAAGCATCTGCAAAGCCGTTAATCATCAGCGCCCCGGAACCGCGTTCACTGGATCTCATCTTCACACCGGAAGCACACAAAGCACTTCATGAGCGCTACGATGTGCGCGAGACAGATGCTGAAAGCGTTGCAGCGCTTCCCGAAGAAATTCTTGCCTCCGCCCGCTATATTATCGGTCAACCGCCCCTTTCGCCGGATACGCTGGAAGCCATGAAAAGCCTCCGCTGCGTACTCAATGTAGAGAGCAATCTTTTCAACAACATGCCCTATGAGACGCTCTTTGCGCGCGGCATTCATGTCGTAACCACAGGCGCGGTCTTCGCAGAGCCGGTTGCCGAAATCGGGCTCGGCATGGCACTCGATCTTGCCCGCGGGATTACCGATGCGGACATCGCCTTTCGGGAAGGAAGCGAGTTGTGGGGCGGAGACGGCAATGCTAGCGCGCGCCTGATCAGCGGCTCGGAAATCGGGATCATCGGGTTTGGCGATCTGGGCCGTGCGCTCAGCCGGGTTTTGTCGGGGTTTCGAGCAAAGATCCGCGTATTCGATCCATGGCTGCCATCATCCATGCTGAAAGACGCTGGCGTCGAACCGGCCTCCTTAGAGACCGTATTGAGCGAAAGCGACTTCATTCGTCGTCGCCTCGGTAACGACCGAGAATCGTGGTTTTCTCGACGCGCAAAGTTTTGCGAAAATGCGGCAGGGAGCGGCGTTCATCCTGCTCAGTCGTGCGGATGTCGTCAATTTCGAAGCTCTCATGGATGCGGTTCGAAGCGGACATATCGTCGCCGCAAGCGACGTGTTTCCCGAAGAGCCGCTCCGAGCCGACCATCCGGTTCGATCGCTGAAGGGCTTCTTGAGATCGGCACACAGAGCAGGCGCCCTCGACATTGCTTTCAAGCGCATGGGCGACATGGTTTTGGAAGACATGGACCTTATGGACAGAGGCCTGCCACCGATGCGCTGCAAGCGCGCAGAACGCGAAACGGTGGCACGCATGCGCTCCAAACCGGTGACGAAAAACTAGAAATTCGAAAAACGTCCCGCATGGTTAAACCCTGCTGACGCCAAGCGAAAACGGGTGTTCGCCCCATTTGCGGCGCATTCATCTGAGTCGCGATGGGTGGACATCGCGAACCACTGCCCTATATTGAAAGCATCAGATTACTGACGTGACGGAGCAGCTTCTGGCTATTCATCCGGTCGCGTCGTTTGCGTTACACGAGATAATCCAAGGAATATTCCGACACAGGAGATAATTTCCGCCAGCAAGGCGGGATTGAAATTACTTATGAAATCTAATTCATTAAATGAAGATCAAAATGACGTTCGCGAGAACGTCAAAATAAGCTTGCGAAATGTCTATAAAGTCTTCGGGGATCGCCCGGAAATCGCCATGGGAATGGCGCGCGCAGGCAAAGAAAAATCCGAGATCTATTCTAAAACCGGCTGCACGGTCGGCGTCGATGATGCGAGCTTCGACATCATGGATGGCGAGATTTTCGTCATCATGGGTCTGTCGGGTTCAGGCAAATCGACATTGCTCAGATTGCTGAACCGCCTAATCGAACCGACAGGCGGCGCGATCGAAGTCGATGGCAACGACATCACGAAAATGTCGAACCGCGACCTCATTACCTTGCGCCGACGCGACATGAGCATGGTCTTCCAGTCTTTCGCTCTTCTGCCCAACCGAACGGTTCTGAACAACGCCGCGTTCGGTCTCGAAGTGGCAGGCATCAAAGAGAAGGAACGCAACGTTAAGGCGCTTGCAGCCCTGGAGGCCGTGGGTCTCGAGCCTTACGCGCAGAGCAAGCCGGACGAGTTGTCGGGCGGTATGAAGCAGCGCGTCGGCCTTGCCCGCGCACTCGCCAGTGAGCCAACTATTCTGTTGATGGACGAGGCCTTTTCGGCACTCGATCCACTCATCCGCACCGAAATGCAGGACGAGCTTATTCGCCTGCAGGCCGAACGCAGCCGAACCGTCATCTTCGTCAGCCATGATCTCGACGAAGCCATGCGCATCGGTGATCGCATTTGCATCATGCAGCATGGCAAGGTCGTTCAGGTCGGCACGCCCGATGAAATCGTCAGCAATCCGGCCAATGATTACGTCCGCTCGTTCTTCCGCAATGTCGACGTGTCGCAAGTCTTCAAGGCTGGCGACATTGCCCGCAAGACGCAGTTGACCATCATTGACAGGCAGGGCGTTTCTGTTGCGGCGGCACTCGAACAGATGAAGCAATCCGGTCGTGACGTCGCGATCATCATTGGCCGCGACAAGAAATATCACGGCATGGTCAGCCAGGATTCGCTGCTCGAAAAGGTCAAGGCCAAAGACGCCGAGCCTTATCGGAATGCCTTCCTGAGCGACGTTTCGCCGATTCCATCCGGCGAGCCGCTGTCGAATGTTCTCGGTCGCGTTGCCGAAAGCCGCTGGCCGGTTCCCGTCATCGACGAGCAGAGCCGCTATGTCGGCTCGATCAGCAAGTCGGCCCTTCTGGAAACGCTCGACCGCGCAGGTTGAGCCGAACCGAAACGGATAAATCATGGATCTGAATTTCAGTATCGGCAACGGTGCCGACGTCGTCGTCAATTACATATTGGACAATTTCACTCCCGCGCTCGACATGATCGCGGCAACGATCGGTTTTGTAACCGGCAATATTCAGAGCCTGCTGGTTTCGATCCCGCCGCTGGCGGGCATCGCCATTCTGGGCCTGCTTTCGCTGTGGCGCGTTGGCTGGAAGTTCGCGCTGTTTACCGTCGTGTCCGTCTGGCTGATCAGCCATATGGGCCTGTGGGTCGGCACGATGGAGACTTTGTCTCTGGTGCTTGCCGCAACCTTCATCGCGGTTGTCATCGGCATTCCGCTCGGCATCGCCATGGCACGCAATGAGACGGTTGCGTCGATCGTGCGCCCCGTGCTCGATCTTATGCAGACCATGCCTGCCTTCGTCTATCTGATCCCGGCGGCCATGTTCTTCGGGCTTGGCGCCGTTCCCGGCACGATCGCGACGGTTATTTTTGCAATGCCACCGGTCGTTCGCCTGACAAATCTCGGCATCAGACAGGTGCATGCAGAATTCGTCGAAGCGGGCCTCGCCTTTGGCTGCACTTCTTCGCAGCTTCTGTTCAAGGTGCAATTGCCGAATGCGATGCCGTCTATCATGGCCGGTGTCAACCAGACCATCATGCTTTCGCTTTCGATGGTCGTCATCGCTTCGATGATCGGCGCAGGCGGCCTCGGCAACACCGTTTTGACCGGCATTCAGCGGCTCGATGTGGGCACCGGTTTCGAGGGCGGTCTTGCCGTCGTCATTCTGGCTGTCGTGCTCGACCGGCTGACGCAGAGCTTCGGCACGGAGCGGTCGGGTTTCCTGAGTTTCTTCGCTTCGCGAAAGGCGAGCAAGGAAACCGAAACGGAAAATCCGCCCGCCCTTAAAGGCGCCGAAGCCTGAAAATCAAGCGCCCTATTGCGCAAAAAGTTCAATAAAGAAGGAGAAACTATGCTCAGGACACTCACAAAAATCGGTCTTGCCGCCATTCTGGCAAGCAGCGTCGCAACTGCCGCTTTCGCTCAGGACGACGCAAAGACCGTCAAACTCGGCTGGGCCGCATGGTCGGATGCCGAATTCGTAACCAAACTCGCGGCCAAGCTGATCGAAGACAAGCTCGGCGACAAGGTCGAGCTCGTTCAGACCGACGTCGCACCGCTCTATCAGGGCGTCAGCCGCGGCGATATCGACGCGATGATGATGGCCTGGTTGCCCGAAACGCACGCCGATTACTTCAAGCGCGTCGAAGACAAAGTCGATACGCTGGGCACCGTCTATGAAGGCGCAAAGCTCGGCTGGGTCGTTCCGGCCTATATTCCGGAAAGCGAAATCAGCTCGATCGAAGACCTGAAAAAGGACGACGTGAAGAGCAAGTTGAGCGGGACCGTTCAGGGCATCGATCCGGGTGCCGGCCTGACGCGTCTTTCCGAAGAAGCGATCAAGGAATACGAGCTCGACTACAAGCTGCAGATTTCCAGCGAAGCAGGAATGTTGACCACCGTCGACCGCGCGAACCGTTCGGAAGGCTGGTTCGTGGCAACCTCGTGGAGCCCGCACTGGATGTTCGGCAAGTATGAGCTTCGCTACCTCGAAGATCCGAAGGGCGCACTAGGTGCCGCCGAGCATGTCGACATTCTGGCACGCAAGGGCTTCAAGGAAGACAATCCGGAAGCGGCAGCATTCCTGTCGCGCATGAACATTCCGCTTGATGAGCTGGAAGCAGCCATGTTCAACGCACAGGAAACCTCTTACGAGGCAGCCGTCGATAAATATATCGAGGAAAACCCGGATCGCATCAAAAGCTGGGTCGAAGGCTAGAGCCCTTCACTTTTAGATAGAAACGCCGGCAGGACAGAGGGGGGCGCTGTCCCACCAACGCTTTTATTCAATAATGAAATGCTCTGGTTATTTATACGATCTCCGGTCGATGTTATGCCGCTGAAGCTTGTCGTAAAACGTCTTTCGCGGAATGCCGAGCGCTTCGACGGTCGCGCGCACGTCGCCGCCGTGTTTCCCCAACGCTTCCTCTATAAGTTTCGCCTCATGCGCTTCCATCTGCTGCGGCAACGTCTTATCGCCTGAGGCCGATGGCTCTGTTTCCGTGGCAGACTGCGGCTCGATGCCAAGCGCAACGCGCTCGGCATAATGCGACAATTCCCGAACATTTCCCGGCCAGTTGTGCTCAGCCAGATAACGCGCGATTGCGGGCGACATATCCGGTTCATCGCGCTGGAAACGTTTGGCGGCGCGACTAAGGAAGTAAGCAAAAAGCAGCGGAATGTCGGCGCGTCTCTCGCGAAGCGGCGGGATGCGCAGCGTCACCACATTCAGCCGGTAGTACAAATCCTCGCGGAAATCCTTGCGCTCTGCCGGATTGCTCAGATCGATCTTGGCGGCCGCGACCACACGCAAATCCACCGCACGGCTTTCATTCGTGCCTAGCGGATCGATGCTTCGAGTTTCCAGAACACGCAGCAGCTTCACCTGCAAAGCGGCAGGCATGGATTCGATTTCGTCGAGAAAAAGTGTGCCTCCGCTCGAATGCTCGATGCGGCCGACACGTTTCTTTTGCGCCCCAGTGAAGGCACCCGGCTCGTGCCCGAACAACTCGCTTTCGATGACTGCTTCCGGCAATGCGCCGCAGTTCAGCGCAACAAATGGCTTCGCCCGTCGCGGGCTCCAATTGTGCAGAAGGCTGGCGACGACCTCCTTGCCTGAACCGGTTTCGCCTTCGACCAGAACATCGACGTCCGCACCCGCAATCTGACGCAACGTCTGGCGCAGCCGCTGGATCACCGGCGTCTCGCCAAGCAGCGGCATATCCTCGTCAACAGCATCGATTGCCGCTTTCAAGCGACGGTTTTCGAGAACAAGCCGCCGCTTCTCGGTCGCGCGCGACACGCTTTCGATCAGTCGGTCGCCGGGATAGGGCTTGGCGATAAAGTCATAAGCTCCCTCACTGAGCGCCGAAACCGCCATCTCGATATCGCCGTGGCCGGTCACGAGAATGACCGGCAACTCAGGGTCTATGCTTTTGATCTGGCGAAACAGGGCAAGCCCGTCCATGCCCGGCATTCTTATGTCGCTGACCACTATACCCGGAAAATCGGCGTCCAGAACATCGAGGGCTTCCTTCGCCGAAGATACGGGTTTGGGATCGAAACCGCCGAGCATCAGGGTTTGCGTATTGGCCGTGCGCAAAGCCGCTTCATCATCGACGAAAAGGACCGGTGCGGGAGTGTCGCTCATTTTGCCTCTGGAAGATCGATGATGAATTGAGCGCCGCCTTCGGGCACGTTTCTGGCCGACAGATGCCCGCCGAGATCGCTGACAATGTCGCTGGAAATGACAAGCCCAAGGCCAAGGCCTTCCGCCTTCGTTGTCGAAAACGGTGTAAACAGACGCGCCAGAACATCCGGCGGGATGCCATGGCCATTGTCCGTGACACGCACGATAACGTGCTCGCCATCGGCTTTTGTCTCTATGACAAGGCGCGGCGCTTCAGTTCCCGCCAGCGCATCAAAGGCATTGCGGATAAGATTGACCAGAACCTGCTCCAGACGAATCCGGTTTGCGCGGACTTTCAGCGGCACAGGATGCTTTATGCGAACAAGTTCCACCCCCGCCTCTTTCACGCGACTGGCGAGCATCAAGGTTGCGCCGTCTATCGGCTCCTCTATGTCGATCAGAACCGGCGCACCGCTTTGCCGCCTGCTGAACCCGCGCAGCGTTTCGGTGATCGTTCCAATGCGGTCGGTCAAGCCGATAACCGTGTTGAGATTGGCGACGACATTTTCCGTGTCGTTACGCTTCAGGAATTTGCCTGCATTCTCCGTGAAGGTCCGTATCGCCGCGACCGGCTGATTGATTTCATGCGCTACGCCTGCCGTGATCTGACCGAGCGATGCCAGCCGGTTCGCCTGAGCGAGATCGTCACGCAGACGCAGCACGCGGGCTTCCGCGCTTTCACGTTCCGAAATCTCGCCGCGAAGGCGCTCATTCGCGTTGCTGAGCGCGGCTGTGCGTTCGGCCACCCGCGTCTCCAGTTCGGCGGCCGTGCGGGTCAGTTCCTCGCGGCGGCTTTTCTCGCGACGGCGCCGCTGCGCAAGCCATGCTGCGGCGGCAAACGAAAGGCCGAGCGCCAAGGCCGAGACAAGGCGAGCCATAAAGACCGCCGACATGATCGGGCGATCTGCCGCCACGAGAACATGCAGACGCCAGCCGGGCGGACCGCCGGAAACCATATCGGACGACGCCATGAAAAGCCGGTTCGCCGGTCCCGTTACCGCATTGACCAGCCCGTCGACTCCGGCAGGGTTGACCGGCAGCTTTTCCAGCGGGGCGTCACCAAACTGCAGGCTTTCGCGAATGGCTGCTGCCCTTGCCGGTTCGATCTGCGCCAGCGTATGAAACCGCCACTCGGGAATGCTGGTGGCCAGCACGATGCCGCGTTCGTCCGTGACATAGGTGATCCGGCCGGACTGCCGCCAGCCCTCCTCCACCTCGGCCAGTTCCATCTTGACGACGACCACGCCAAGCGGTTCGGCCTGCGTGCCGACGCGCTCGGAAAGGTAAAGCCCCGGGCGACCGCTTACAGTGCCCAGCGCATATTGGTTCGCCTGCCCGTCGCTCATCGCTCCTGTAAAATAATGACGGAAGCGGTAGTCATTGCCGACGAAGCTTTGGTCTTCGAGATAGTTGCTGGCGGCGATCGTCATGCCATTGCTGTCGATGACATAGATCGTGCTGGCATGCGTGCCTTGCTGAAGGGCCAGCAGCTTTTCATTCACCACCGCAATGCCGTCCGGTGCCGGCCTCGTCAATATATCGCGAACGAGCCCGTCTCGCGCCAGAATGAAAGGCACGGTGCGCTGCTTGTCGATCTCGCTGCGCAACGCTCCCATCGCCAGCGGCAGGCTACCTTCAGCCTCGGTTTCAAGATTGGAAATCGCCCTCTCTCGACCGACCGCGCCAGCCACGAACACCACCGCCGCAAACGCAAGAATGCCAAGCGCGACGAACAACCATCGCGGTATGCTTCTTGCGGTGAAAGCCCGCTGTGCTGGATGGGTTGAAATCGTCAAACGGTCGAACCCTTATCTCAATGCCATGTGCGGATTATCGCACAACTTATAAAAATATGTCCGATAAATCGCACTAAATGATCTGTCGTCACGCTTATAAAATCGTCAAGCCACTGAAATTAAAGGCATAATAATTTCGCTCACCAACTGGCATGCACCTTGCTGATTGTTGTCTTGATCGACCGGGAGGGCCGGTCACTATGGGGAGCAGGTCAAAATCCACTCCCTTAACGTCAACACAAGGGAGGATGCCTTGGCCATTCCTTACAGCGCGCCGGCAGCACCGGCAAAGCGCAAACCTTTCTATGCCCAACTCTACGTACAGGTCCTTTTCGCGATCGCGATCGGTATTACGCTCGGGCATTTTTACCCAGAAACCGGCGAAAGCATGAAGCCGCTCGGCGATGCTTTCATCAAACTCGTCAAAATGATCATCGCGCCGGTCATCTTTCTGACTGTCGCGACCGGCATTGCTGGAATGAGCGACCTTCAAAAAGTCGGCCGTGTCGCCGGCAAGGCGATGCTCTACTTCATCACCTTCTCGACGCTCGCACTGATCGTCGGGTTGATCGTCGCCAATGTCATTCAGCCAGGTGCGGGTCTCAACATCGACCCTGCCACACTCGATCCGGCAGCCGTCGCCAACTACACCGAAAAGGCGCATGAGCAGTCGATCACCGGCTTTCTGAGCAACATCATCCCGACGACCATCGTGGGTGCTTTTGCCAGTGGCGACATTTTGCAGGTGCTTTTCTTCTCCGTCCTGTTCGGCCTTTCGCTGGCACTGGTCGGTGAGCGTGGCGCGCCTGTTTTGAACCTTCTGCAGGCCCTGTCTGCCCCGATGTTCAAGCTGGTAGCCATCCTGATGAAGGCAGCTCCCATAGGTGCCTTCGGCGCCATGGCCTTCACCATCGGCCGTTACGGAATTGGCTCCATCGCCAATCTCGCAATGCTGATCGGCACGTTCTATCTGACCTCGTTCCTGTTCGTCATCGTCATCCTTGGTGCCGTCTGCCGCTACAATGGTTTCTCCATTTTCGCGCTGATCCGCTACATCAAGGAAGAGCTTCTGCTGGTGCTCGGTACGTCTTCTTCGGAAGCCGCACTGCCGACACTGATGGAAAAGATGGAACGCGCCGGTGCGAAACGTTCGGTCGTCGGTCTAGTCATTCCGACCGGCTACAGCTTCAATCTGGATGGCACGAACATCTACATGACGATGGCCGCCCTGTTCATCGCGCAGGCGACGAATATCGACCTGTCGATCACCGATCAGGTATTGCTGCTTCTCGTTGCAATGCTTTCATCCAAGGGTGCCGCAGGCATCACCGGTGCTGGCTTCATCACACTTGCAGCGACACTCTCCGTCGTGCCCGCCGTGCCGGTTGCAGGTATGGCGCTTATTCTTGGTATCGACCGCTTCATGTCGGAATGCCGCGCGCTGACCAACCTCGTTGGCAATGCGGTTGCGACGCTGGTCGTTGCACGCTGGGAAGGCGAGCTGGACACCGAGCAGATGCACGCAGCATTTGCCGGCAAGCGTCCCGCAACGCTTGCCGATGCGCCTGAGCCGGCCCTCGTGCCTGCCGAGTAACAAAAACGATCCGGGGCGCAATTTGCGCCCCCGGTTTCTTTGCTTATTAGAGCCGTGCTTTTGCCGGTTCTGCCTTTCCGAATAGACCGAGCGGCTTTATGCGGTGTCCTGCATTGAACAGGAAAAGCAGCAGTTCTGAACGATTGACGATCTGCAAACCGATGACCGCGCATATCACCGCCAGAAACGGCAAGGTGAAGAAGGTGATCGGAAACAGTTCCGATCCGTAATTTCCAAACAGACGCCGGAAGATGATCCCTGCAAAATTGAACAGGATCGCGTGGCTACAGAAAATGAAGAACGCGTAGGGTTCGAGGCTGACGAACAACTTAGAGGCGCGTGACTTTGCTATAAGATCCGTCAGGCACCAGAAACCTGCCGCCATCGTTATCCGCAAGGCCGTGTCGAGCGACAGGCGCAGAGCATTGTCCATGTCGGACAACAGGATGCGCTCGATGCGGATGGTCAGGAAAATACCGACCGTGATCACCAGACCGATCAGCAGAAACCTTGCCGCACGATCCAGCATCGCGCCGTCGATCCGGGCCGTGCGAAGCCACATGCCCAATGCAAAAAACAGCATGAGCTGCGGTCGCTGAAGCAGATAGAGCCCCTCGCCGAAAAGCGTGTAGGCAATGAGAACAGCGAAAAGCACGACCGGAAAGCGCTTCACGCCGACATAGAGCAATGGCGCGAAGACGCAGCAGACGAACAAATCCCGCAGGAACCAGAGCGGCACGACCAGCGGCCATTCCGTGACCGCGAAAAGCGCATTCGCCATGCCCATGAAGTCGAACGCCGGAAGATCCTGAACATTGCCGCTCAGGCCCGCATAGGCCAGCAGCAACACCAGCATCAGCACATTCCATGCGACGAGCGGTACGACGAGCGTCTTCGCCTTTGACGAGATTAGCTGCGAATTGCCGACTTTCAGCAGCGTGGACACAATGAAATAGCCGGAGACGATGCTGAGCAACGAAACCGAACTCAGGCCCATGAGCCGCGTCAGGATAAAATAGACGATGTCGAAGAAACCGGCGTCGCGGTCATAGACGTTTTCGGCAATACCCGGCTGCACATGAACGAAGGTCATGAAGAAGATGCAGAGCGTTCGGGCTATCTTGATCCTCTCCGAGACGCTCTTTTCCACGGGCAGTATGACGCCTGCGGACGAAGACGATGTATGATTTGTAGTATTTTGAGGCACTGTTTCTCCTGAATATCTCTGCTGGCCAGCTACACCGGCGATATTGCGCGCCGGTGCCGAAGAAGACGTTGACCGCGCGGATTATGCGGGTTCACAAATCGTGTCGGGGCTTTATTGAGAGGGAGCGCGTAAATGCGACCATTCTCGAACGAAGGATTTTTATGAAAAACCTGGCCGGCATTCTTGGCCTCAAAACTCAGCGAGCGCAGCGGTCGCGGCTCAAACTCGATCTGCCGGGCCTTGCGATCTACGCAATTGGCGATGTGCATGGATGCATCGACCTGCTTCTGGCGCTCGAAGCGAAGATAGAAGCCGATGCGCAAGCCATTCAGGGCACGAAACTTATCGTCATGCTGGGCGATTATGTCGATCGCGGACCGGCTTCCGCGCAGGTGCTCGACCATCTTCTGGAATCTCCACCGCCCGGCTTCGAGCGCATA
Organism: Foliimonas ilicis; assembly: GCF_039939195.1. Classification (NCBI taxonomy): domain Bacteria; kingdom Pseudomonadati; phylum Pseudomonadota; class Alphaproteobacteria; order Hyphomicrobiales; family Phyllobacteriaceae; genus Foliimonas; species Foliimonas ilicis. Next base: position 125,940 of record NZ_JBDUUH010000001.1, read on the forward strand.
TGCCTTGCGGGAAACCATGAGATCGCCATGCTCGACTACATCGATGGCCGGATTGGCCTGCCGGACTGGCTGCGCATGGGTGCCGCACCGACGCTCGAATCCTACGGCATAGATGCCGCGCGGCTCGGCGCGATGTACCCGACAGGCGACGGCGCAGATCAGATGATCCGCAAGGCGATACCGGCTGCTCACATTGCCTTTCTTCGTTCGCTTCCGATCATGCTGGAAACGCCGAAGGCGCTCTTCGTTCATGCCGGCATTCGTCCCGGCATTGAACTTGCAAAACAATCCGATGCAGACCTCGTCTATATCCGCTCGGAATTCTTCGACAATGCGCATCTGCTCGACCGTCATGTCATTCACGGTCACACACCAGTTTTGCAGCCGCTGCGCGAAGGCAAGAGGCTGAACATCGACACCGGAGCCTTTTCGACGGGGCGGCTGAGCGCCGTGCGGCTCTGGAACAACAAAGGCCGTTTTCTCAGCACCTGACTGTTGTCCGGCTTGCAACATCAGTTCAGGCCGGATTGATCCGTGTAATAGGATGCATAGCGTTCGATATATTGCTCCGAACCGCCCGGCGCGCTGTAGCTGGCCAGCTTCTTCATATCGGTCTTGTTGAGCATCACACCGAGCGTCTTGGCTTCAATGCCAGGTTCTGATTCCAGCGTGGAGCGTACGAGCGCACGCGGCGTCGAACCCCATTCGGCAACGAGTACAAACCCATCCGCCAGTGGCGCGAAAGCCTTCGCATCCACCACCGGTCCCATAGGCGGCAAATCCACCACGATGTAGTCGAAGGAGTTGCGCGCATCGTCGAGCAATGCCCGCATGCCAGCACCCGAAATCAGTTCTGCGGTATGGGTCAGCCTGCCGCGCGAGAAAGCCGGAATGATAGCCAGCCGCGTGCTGCGGTCTATCTTCAGGACATTGCGCCATGACTGTTCGCCGACAACCGCCTCGACAAGCCCCTGATCGGGTTTCAGGGACAGGCTGCGGCTGAGACCGGGATTGCGCAGATCGCCATCGATCAGCAGCGTGCGTGCGCCATTGGCGGCCAGAAGACTTGCGAAATTCGCGGCGGCCGTGGTCTTGCCCTCATGCGGAAGGACGGACACGAAACCGATGACCTTGCAGGGCTGGCCCTGAAGCACGACGTCGGCAGCGAGCTTTGCGTTGCGCAGCGTCTCGGCGAATGACGACGCCGGCGCGCTGACGGCAATCCGCAATATCCGGGACGTGACCGCTTCGGACGAGTTTTCCGCAACGCCGGTGGCTGGCACCGGGCCGCCGTCGCTGCCGCTCTTGCGTCTCCCGACCAATGGAAGATAGCCGAGGAAATCGAGGTCCAGCGAATTACGGACATCTTCTCCGGTACGAAAGAAGCGTTCCTGAAATTCCTGAAACGCAGCCGCAGCACCGCCGACCATCATGCCGAGCACCAGCGAGAGCGCCAGAATCATCGACTTGCGCGGGCTCGATGCGCCGACGGGATTGGACGCTTCGGAAATCACGCGCGCCTTGGCGATAGGGAATGATTGCTGCTGCGACGCTTCCTCGTATCGAGCGAGGAATGCCTGATAAAGTGTCGCAAGCGCTGCGGATTTCTGTTCGAGCTCGCGCAATTTCACCAGCGCCTGATTGGCATCCGAACTGTCGCCCGTCATTTGACCAAGGCTCGTCCGCAGCGATGTCTCGCGGGATTTCGCGACCTCGTATTCGTTGCGATAGCTTTCCGTCACGCGGCGTAATTCGCCGTATATCTGGCGCGTAAGGTCTTCCTGCTCACGGCGCAGGCTGACCGCTTGCGGGTGCTCCTCGCCAAAACGGCTGGTCACATCCTGCTCACGCTTGGTGACGCTGAGATAACGCGTCTTCAACTCGTTGAGCACGGCGCTGTTTGCCTGATCCGGCGGGATCGTCGCATTCTGCACGGCGTTTTCGGCGCCGCTGTCTATGATCGATTGGTACTGGTTGAAACGTGCAAGGGTGTTGGCCGTTTCGGCCTGCGCGAGGATAAGCTGGCTGTTCAGATCGGAAAGCTGCTGTTCCGACAAGAGTTCACCGCGTGCAGAAGTCAGGCCGTTTTCGGCTTTGAACCGCGCAACATCGGAAGCAGCGGTTTGCGAATTCTGGCGCAATTCGTCCAAGCGTTCCTGAAGCCAGACGGTCGCACGCTGCGTAGCGTCGAAATTGGCGTCGAGCTGGTCGGAGAGATAAGCCTTGGCATAGGCACGCGTTATAGACCCTGCGAGCGCCGGGTCGCTTGCCTGAAGCGAAAGCTCGACCACGAAACTGCGCCCGACACGCTCCGCCGACAAAGACCCCTGCAACATGGCGGCGGCCTTGCCAATCCGCGCCTGCTCGGCCGAACTCTCACTTTGAGGCGGTGAACTGCTGAATATGCTGGTGACTGCCTTTACCTGTCCTTTAAGCCAGGCAACCGGTCCCTGCGGCGGGTTGAGAAACGCCTCATTGTTCTGGAGATTTTCGGCCATCACCACAACGCGGGCGAGCCTGGCCGATTTCATGATCTCCACTTCGCTGAGGATCATGGAATCCGCCTGCGCCCGAACCGGCGTCGCCTCGCGGTCTTCGGCAAAACGCGCCAGATTTTCGTCGAGCAGGACGCGCGTCGACGCGGTGTAAACCGATGGCGTGAACAGAAGATAGACGACACCCAAAGCAAGGCCGACGATCGCGCACAAAATGACCACTCGAATCTGGCGGCGGGCGATGACCATGAGCCGCTCCAGATCGATGAAACGATCTTCGTCTTCAGGGGGCGTCGTCGTGACCCTGCTGTTCAATGGGATGGTTTTCTGATGCATCGGTTTCGCCGGCAAAATGCCGCTTTCAGTTTAAAAGCTTGTGCCGCCTGAACTGTCCGGCAGCCGCGTGATTGCGGCTGCCGGACAATCGGATCAGGCAGCCTTGGTACGCGATTGGCGTGCGGCCAGCATCTCTTCGATGGGGCCTAGAACAAGGTCGCGAATGTCATCGCGCTCGAGGGCGAATGCCACATTGGCCTGAATGAAGCCCTCCTTAGAGCCGCAATCATACATACGGCCTTGGAAAGGTGCTGCATGAAACGCCTGCGATTTGGCAAGCGTCACCATTGCGTCCGTCAACTGGATTTCGTTTCCTGCACCGCGCGGCTGCGTGGCGAGGATGTCGAATATTTCGGGCTGAAGAACGTAGCGGCCATTGATGTAATAGTTGGACGGCGCTTCCGAAGGAGCCGGCTTTTCGACCATTCCGGTGATGGCAAAACCCGAACCGACATCGCTGCCCTTGCCGACGATGCCATATTTGTTCGTCTCAGCCGGATCGCATTGTTCAACGGCGATGATGTTGCCGCCAGCACTTGCATAAAGATCGGTGACAGCAGACAGGCAGCCCTGCGCGCCAAAGGAAACCATGTCAGGCAGCAGCAGCGCGAAAGGCTCATCGCCGATGAGGTCGCGGGCGCACCAGACGGCATGACCGAGGCCAAGCGGCTCCTGCTGACGCGTGAAGCTGACAGCACCCGCCGGGAGCTGCATCTCATTCAGCGTCGCAAGCTGAGCGGTCTTTTTCGACTGTCCAAGTGTCGCCAGAAGTTCAGGCTGAATGTCGAAATGATCTTCGATGACGTGCTTGTTGCGCCCGGTCACGAAAACAATGTGTTCGATGCCAGCCTTCAGCGCCTCATCGACCGCATATTGAACTACCGGACGATCGACGATCGTCAGCATTTCCTTCGGCACAGCCTTTGTCGCAGGCAGGAAACGGGTGCCAAGACCCGCGACCGGTATCACTGCTTTTCTGACTTTCTTCATGAACTTCCTCGTTTTCAAAAAAGGGTGCCCGCCCTGATAGATGAATTGCCTGTTGAAACTATTCCGTCCGGGTCTGCGCGAATGGGAGACCAAGACGCCTGAGCCGCGCGCCAATCGGCATGCCAAGATGACGAAGCGCCACCGGATTGCGGATTGCCGCACCGATCGCCTTCAAAGGCTTGCGGTCCTTCAAATGCTTGACCAGGGCCAGAAAAGACGCCGCCTCGTCGAGGCTCCGCTTCCTTTCGTCGAACGCCTTCCTCGCAGCGTCATCGAGGGGATGCTCACGCTCGAAAGCTTTATCGGCTAAAAGCATGGCTTCGACATGGCGCAATTCCAGCACGCGCGAGATCGAGCCTTCGCGAATGTGATAGGTGTAACCGGGTGCCGGATCGACGACGCAGCACGCACCTTTCGCGAGTGCGGAGGCGAAAAGGATGTAATCTTCACCGATGCGCAGGCTTTCGTCGTAACGCAGCCCGTGCTCTTCAATGAAGGCGCGTTCGAAGACCGGCTTCATGTAGCCGAAATTGAACGTCGATTTGAAAATCACATTCGAGCGGATGAAATCCGCAAGACCGATCGCCGCCTGCTTCTTGAGGAAGCTTTTGGCAAACATGGTCTTGCGCGACCCGGAATTCTCCTGAACCACATCGAGATTATCCACGACGATCTGAGCGCCCTCGCGCTCGGCCCGTGCAATCATCCGCGAGAGGCGTTCCGGCTGCACAGTATCGTCGGAATCCAGCACCGCGATCCAGCGTCCCGTCGCGGCATCGAGCGCTGCGTTGCGCGCGCCGCCCGGCCCGCGATTCTGCGACAGCGCCAGAACCTGAACATCGCGAAACGAACGCGCAATCTCGACGGTGCGGTCGCTGGAACGATCGTCCACGACGATCACTTCAACGGACACGCCCTGCTGATCGAGGGCGCTTCTTATTGCCCGCTCGATCGACGCCTCTGCATTGAACGCAGCTATGATGAAGCTGACGTCAGGCTGCATTCCGGCGTCCTTCTTCACTGCTCAACTGTCCGTAAAGGGCGATTTCTCGCGCGCCCAAAAGCCCGCCGACAACGCCGCAATGCAGAATGCCGCGCAGCGCATAGCGATTGCGCTTTTCGGCAAATAGCACGAAGCCGCCTGCGGCCAGGAAACAGACACCGGCTTTGGCCGATGCCAGCGCGATCTGGACGATCCGGTTGATGCCTGAATGCCGTTCGCTCAACAGACGGCCATGGGTCTGGCCGCTGCGGTAGCGGCGTTTCGCCAACCATGAAAAACTTGAACGCGATGCAGGCACAGGTTCTTCCAGCCAGGCATCGCGTGCGAATTCGATTCTGCCGCCCGCATGATAAAGGCCGGAGAAGAACTCCGTATCCTCACCGCCGGTGCGGCCTAGCGACAGGCTGAAACGTCTGCCCGAGACCGAAGGCGAAGCACTGCGCAGCAGCATATTGCATGTATAGCCCGTACGGATCGTGCCTTTTACCCATACCGGAAATGTCGAATGGAAATCGCCCTTAGCCATCCAGCCGGGGGCATCCTTGCCGTAAATTGCACGCACCGGGCCAAGCACCGCATCCGCTCCGGTTTCGCGGGCAGTCGCCAAAAGATCGGCGATCCATTCCGGTGAGGCCGTTTCGTCATCGTCGATGAAAGCTATGAAATCTGCGTCGGCTGCCTCAAGACAGGCGTTGCGGGCCAGCGAGATGTTTTGTGCAGGCGCATGGACATAAAGGATTTCAAACGGAATTTTCTCGCTAAACGTATCGATTAACTCACGCGCGCTCGGCGTCACGTCATTGTCTGCCACGACGATGCGGACGGCGACATCCAAAGGCACTTTCAACGCGCCGAGCGAACGCATGGTTTCTGCGACCGCCGGGCGGCGAAAGGTGCAAACGCAGATATCGATGCGGGTTTGTTTTGCAGCGTTCATCGCGCCACCTTCCGTTCGGTGAAGGATGTCAGAAGCTGCAGCCAGAAGCCTGCCGACCAGGCGAAATGCATGACCATGGCCGGAATGCCTGCGAGCCACGCATAGGGCTTGCGTTCGCCAATCGCCATGTAGACGCCGTAACCGATGCAAATGCCTGCCCACAACAATGCGGGAACCGCAGCCAGTGAGGATACGAGCCCAAGGGAAGCACCGGCCACCATCGGCACGACCAACAGCGGCAAAGCCTGCCTGAGCTTCGGCCGGGTGCCATGCTTGAGCATGTTCTTCGCACGGCCTCGTCCATATCCGAGATATTGCCGGAACAGCGCAGAAGCGGTCGAGCGAGGATAATAAGTCATGACCGTGCGATCGGTCATCCAGATGCGGTGGCCAGTCTTTCGCAGGCGGTAATCGAGTTCGGCGTCTTCATTATGCGTGAAAGTCTCGTCGTAGCCGCCGACAGCGCGATAGGCGTCGATGCGCATCAGCGCGTGATGGCCGTGATCGGTCCAATGGCCTTCCGCGCCCTCGCGGTGCTTTGCGCCGCCATTGCCAAGCTTGGAGTTCTGCGCGATTGCGGTAGCCTTCTGAAAGGCATCGAAACCCTCTGTCGCCATGCCAACCACAACCGAATCTGCCGCGGTGATTTCCGCTTCCTCGATCAAACGATCGCAGTAATCACTCGGATAGTCGCCATGCGCATCGATGCGGATCAGGAAGTCGAATTCGTCGCCGAATTCGCGCACGGCCAGATTGATCGCAGCACTCTGGATGCGTTGCGGATTGTCGAGAACCACGAGACGCGAATTGCCCTCGGCAAGCTTCGTAAGAATCTCAAGCGTACCGTCCGTACTGCCGCCATCGACGACGACGATCTTCATATCGAAGCGCTCGGCTGAACCGTTCAGCTTCTCCAGAAGCGTCTCGATATGCGCAGCCTCGTTCAGACATGGAATGACGATCATCCCGCGTCTCAGCGGCATGAATTCAACGACAGGTAAATCGCGGCTGCTCATGGCGTCCATATCACGCAGCCTGCAGCATCGGGTTGGATTGAGGTGCCGCAATCAGCGCGCCGAGCCGCTCGACCAGCGCACGGCAGTCGGCACGGTCCGTGATCCAAACCGATTTTTCCTGCGCGGCAACCTTGCGGCGCTCCAGCGCGTAGGTCTCCGCATTGATATGAGCGACCGTGGCCGCGAGAGACGCGCTCGATGCCTCATTCAACAGAAGACCAAGCCTGCGTTCAGCGATGAATCGCCCAGTCTCGGTTCCCTGCATGGCGATGGGAACCACACCATAGCGGCAGCCTTCGTAAAGCCTGTTGGGCAGAAGCCAGCTTGAATTCAGCCCTTCCTCGAAAAAGTCTATCGCCCAGGAAAAATGCACGCCTGCATAAATTTCAGCGAGGTCTTCCGGGTTTTTGTAAGACCCTTCGAACCTCATGAACGGTTCGCCCGCAACGAAGCTATCGAATTCGGGAAATTCGCGGTATGCTGGTCGCCCGCGAAGCACCACTTCGAAACGGCCCTCCATCGAGCGCGTGAATTCAGCCAGAAGCGCCAGCGATTTCCGGCAGCGCAAGGCGCCGAACCAGCCGATTTTCCACGGCTCGCCGGCCGCCGGTTGCTGCAATGGAGCCTGTCGCGATGCGTCGAGCTCAAGAACCTTGTTTTCCACCAGAACGATGGGCGCATCGATCTGCCCATAGCGCTCGAAATATTCGCGAATGAAAGCCGGGGAACTGGTGAGCAGAAGTGAAGCCTTTCGACCAAGCGTGCGCTCGGTGGCGCGCATAGCCTTGCCGATCGGATCGCCACGCAGCATCAATCGATGAATGTCGAGGCATTCGTAGACGATGGGAATATCACCGCCAAAAATTGTTTTCGCGCGGTTTGCCAGCCCCAGCATTTCGAGAGTTCTGCCAATGATGACGTCAGGACGCGGCGCACTAAGCAGCTTGTCACCAAGCAAAAGCGCTGCCTTCGCGACAGCACCCAAGCGTTGCGCAAAACGGCCGTCGCTCGTGACGCCCAGCTCGATTGGCACGACGCCTTCGAAAGCCGCCACAGGCTTGCCGCGCCGGAAGCCGGCCAGCGTCACGCTGGCACCGCCCGCCTGCAATGTGATGACGCGGCGGCGAACCGACGGGTCAGATAAATCGTGCACGAAATAAAGCACGTGCAGCATGGGCAAACCCTCGAGTTTTGCCCCCCAATTCAGGAGGCTAAAGCGACTTGTGCTGCGTTGCAACAATTTATGTTGCAGCGTAGCAATTCCATTCTGGAAAGATCAGTTGAGCTTACAGGCGACAGATTCCTCGAACTGACATTCGTCACCGAGCGCCGTGAAGGAAACGCGCTCAATTTCGGCTGCCACCGGCGCGCCGGGATCGGAAAACGCACCCATCCATTCCTTGAAAACATCGCTGCCCCAAAGGCTCAGATAAATCTTCGAAGAGTGCGACGGCAGCTTTGCCGGATCGTCGGCAGTGTGGACGAGCTCACCGTTCACATACCAGCGAATCCGGTCCTTCTCCCAAACGAAGGCGTAGTCGTTGAAGTCCTTGTCCGCGCCGCCTGCAACCGGAACGAGCTTCTCGTTACCGCCCTTGGCAGCAACATACTGGTTGACCTGAACCTGAGACGGATCCTTGCCGAGCACCTCGAAATCGATCTCATCGTGCGGCTGCTTATGGGTCGGGCCGATATAAGTGAAGAAGCCGGTGTTAAGGCCAGAACCGTTCACAGCTTTCATGCGCACCTCATAGGTGCCGTAACCGAAACGCTTGTGTGTCTGAATTTCGCCGCAGGCAAACTCGCGATCCTTCGTTTTCTGCTTTTCGAAACCGAGGCTGAGTGTGCCATCGTTGACGCTGACCTGACCTTTCGACCAGGTGCAATTCTGATGATCGCCATTCGCCCAGCCATCGGAGATGTACCAGCGCTTGCGATCAAGCTTGTCGAAATTATCGACGAAGGATTCGGCCGATGGCAAATCCTGTGCGGAAGCCGGAGATGAAGAAACGAGGATCGGCAATGTGAGTGCGGCGGAGCCAAAAGCGAGACAAAGAAGCCCCGACAAAACCGGAGCGCTCAGATTAGATTTCACGTTCATTTCCCTCGTTTTTTGGTCGCTCCTCCCTTCGACCGGTTGAACTTCCAATACCCGAGCGACGATACCGAGCGCAGGCGGGGACAATGTGACAGCCCAGCGAATTCGGCTCACGCCACGGTCACTTTTTATGATGCTTGGTTATTCGGACGCGTGCACTGCAGCATGAAGCTCGTTGTTTTCAACGCTGTTCATGCTCGTGAATTCGTTCACGTTTTTGCTCAGGCCGGCTGCAAAGGCGAGTTGCTCGTCCAGCGTGGCGAGACGTGCCGCATAACGTTTCATGGTTTCAGTCATGCCGTCGATGCGCTGCGAGATCGCACTGTCGCCACGCTCATCTTCCAATGCCTGCTGCGAAAAGGCCGCATCGGCCATGATGCGCTCATAGCGGCCTTTGAGCCCGGCTTTTTCCTGTTCAATTTCGCTGCGAAACTCGTTCAGAAGATCGTTAAGACGCTCAAAGCGCGCCTTGTCTGTTTGAAGATCGCGTTCAGGATTTCTGGTTCGAAACCGGAATAAGGCCATGGCCGTGCCTGTCTCCATTGATCGGTCACTATAGGCCGTTCAGGCGCTGGCGGCACCCGCGCGACGCTGGCGAATGAGTTCGACAAGCTTTTTCATCAATGCCCGTTCTGTCAACAACGCAAGAACGCCGTAGATGATCCCGCCGGCAATACCGCCGATAATCACCTGCCAGATCGCGTTCGGCACATCGTCCTTGATGTTGTCGATGAGATAGCGAACAGCGAGAGCCATGATGACCGAAGTTATCATCGGACGGCTGGTGACAAAGAAATTCGAGAAGAATGCCGATTGGTTGGTGCGGAAGACCGCCCATGAGTAACCTATCAGCGTCAAACCATTGACGATGCACAGAGCCACCATAGCGCCGGTCAGCCCGTCCAGAATCGCGCCGTATGATACCGCCGCATAGACCGCGACTGCGCGGATTGCAGCCGACCACCAGAGCACAGTTCCCTCGCCCGCCCCCTTCAGGAACGGAATGAAGGTGCTGCACGGCGTCATGATGCCCTTGGACAGTGCGAGCAGGCCAAGCACCGGCCAGGCATGCGCCCATTGCGAACCGAACAGAACCAGCATCGCCGGTTCGGCAATCGCCCAAAGGCCGAACATCATGGGCGCGAGAATCAGCGTCGATACCTGCGTACTCAGCATCAAAGCCTGCGTGCGGCGTTCGCGGTCGTCCATCATGTGGCTGAAAACCGGAAACAGAACGCCCATCAAGGCCGTCAGAACGACCTGATTGGGAATGCTGGAAAAGCGGTTTGCAGCCGAATACGCACCAGCATCCGCCAGCCCGAGATGGCGCGAGACGATGACCAGCGGTGACTGAAAAGTGACGAAATTCGCGATTTCCGAACCCATTATGCCGAGCGAATATTTCATCAGCCCGCCGATCTTCCTGAACGAAACGACAAAGCGCGGAATGTAACGGGCTGCCCAATAAAGCCCGACCAGACGGACAAGTGCGGCGACGAATTGCTGGACGACGAGCGCCCAGATGCCGAAGCCTATCAGCGCCAGAACGAGTGCAACGATGGCGCCGAGCGATTCGGAAACGACGCTCCACAAAGCGTCCTTGTCGAAGGACATGCGTCGCGCCAAAAGTGCGTAGGCGATATCACCGGAAAGCTGGAGTGGAATGAGCAGGCTCATGATCTCGAGCAGATAGGCGGCATCGGGTGCGCCGAGCAGCGAGGCGAACATATCGGCACCCGCGTAAAGCCCCGCAGCCATCAGCAGCGCGAGAATCATGTTCACCCAGAAAACCGAGTGGACCGTTTCCGAATCCTCGTCCGTTTGGAGCACCAGCGAAGCGGCCAGACCCGCACTGCCGATCATCGCCAGAAACTGCACGACGGTCATGGCAACGGCCACCGCGCCGAACTCTTCGGGCGACAGGATTCGGGCCAGGATCGGCACGGTCACAAATTTTAACCCGAATGTTGCAGTGCGGGATAAAACGCTCCATCCGACGTTTTTCGTGACCGATTTTATGGTAATGCGCGGCGGCATTCAGCGGCACCCGTTGTGTTTCAGAACCGGTTCTTGTTATCATTTGTACGGGGTTGAGGGCTACCGTGCCTGTTCACGATTAATTTCGTACGGGCTTATATTGCACTGCCGAAGGTATCCGTATGACGAGCTGTTTTGTTGTCATTCCCTACTATCAAAAACAGTCGGGAATTCTCGTTCGGGCGCTGAAATCCGTTTTCGCGCAAACGTTTCGCGATTTCGAGATCATCATCGTCGACGACGCTTCGCCGCTGCCGATCGAGGGCGAACTGGCCGCACTTTCCGATAACGAAAGAGCGCTTATTCATGTCGTCAAACAGGAGAATCAGGGGCCGGGCGGCGCGCGCAACACGGGCCTGAATGCAGTGCCGGAAGGTGCGGAATTCGTCGCATTTCTCGATTCCGACGACGACTGGACGCCCGATCATCTGGCAAATGCAGTCACCGGCATGAGGCGTTTCGACGCGGACTGCTACTGGGCTTCGATAAAGGGCGGCGACGAGTTCTATTACCATTTCGGCGTCTCGACCGTCGAAGAACGCGCAGCAAGCACGCGGCTTCAGGAAGACCCGCTCATCATCGAAGTCGACGATCTCGCAGGTGTGATGCTGGAGAATTGGAGCTTCATGCACATGTCCGCGATGGTCATCGGCGAGGCTCTGTTCCGCAAGGTGCGTTTCGAGGCGTCGCTGCGCCTTGCCGCGGAAGACGTGCTGTTCTTCTACGATTGCGTGAAGGGCGCGAAACGCACGCTGCTTTGCGATGCTGCTGGTGCCGTTCGCGGCGAAGGCGTCAACATCTTCCACAGCATCGACAATGAATCGCCGCTGTTCCTGCAACAGCAATTCAACACATGGGTCGCGCTCGACAATCTCGAGGGACGTGGCCAGCATCGGCCTGAGCACATGGCCTCGATCCACGGTTACAAGCAGACGGCCCGCCGTCAGGCGCTGTGGAGCCAGGTAGGCCTGCTGCGCAAAAGCAAGGTCCCGCAATTCGGCCTGCTCGCGCAATGGGCATGGCGCGATCCGCGCCTGATCCGCAGTGCGATGGAACTCGCCATCGGCAAATTCTCGAAACAGGCCTGATTTCGATCGGTTCTGACTTCTTCATCTTATTTCGCGAGGCGCAATGAAGCCGTTCTATTGGGAATCCGAACACGGCAATTTCGGAGACGATCTTAATCTGTGGCTATGGGATTTCCTGTTGCCCGGTTTTCGCGAGGTGCACCCGGAATTGCTGCTCGTCGGCGTCGGTACTGTGCTGAACAAGGCGCTGCTGCCGGAAACCGGCAAGAAACTGGTGATTGGCAGCGGCTTCGGTTACGGCAGCCTGCCCGATATGAGCGACCGTAGCGAATGGGACATTCGTTGTGTTCGCGGCCCGCTGACAGCCGAAAAAGTCGGGCTGCCGCAGGAGCTTGGTATCATCGACCCGGCAGTCATGGTGGCCGACATGCCGGAGTTCCAGAACCTGCCGAAACTCCACGATGCGATCTTCATTCCGCATTGGGAATCGACCGTCGGCGGTATCTGGCCGATCGTCTGCAAGGCAGCAGGTCTCACCTATGTCGATCCGTGCGGCGAAGCGAAATCCGTCATCAATGCGATCGCGCAATCGCGTCTGGTCATTGCTGAATCCATGCATGCGGCCATTCTGGCAGATGCTTTCCGCGTGCCGTGGGTCGCCGTCAGCACATCGCGCTCGATCAACAGCTTCAAATGGAGCGATTGGGCGTCGACTGTGCACGTCGCCTACAAACCGCAGCATGTGCCCGTATCGTCCCGTGCAGAAGCGATAACCAAGGGCGCGCGGTTCTGGGGCGTTCAGTTTCAGGGCAAACAGGCTGTGAGCGAAGACCCGAACAAAAGCGGCTTCGACAAAAGCCTGGTCATGACGCAGCAGGATCCACACCAGTCGCCGTTGCGCGTTCTTGCCAAGCAGGTGCTTGCCGCGCCTTCGACGCTCGCGCTGCGCAGTGCCCGAAAATCCAAGCCGCAACTCAGCGCGGATTCGGTTCTGGAAGCTCAAAAGCAGAAATTCAGGGACGTTCTGGCGGAAATCCGCCGGGATTATCTCTAGTTCAAGGGAGTTCCCGGCAGGAGATAGCGTAAAGCGCGCGGTTCGGCTGCTGTATCTGCGGGCTTTCCGCGCTTTCTCCATGCGTCAAACTTATCGGCAAAAATGCCTTTTACGATTGCGGGCAAAGCAGATGCGTTCGCCAGCGCGTATTTCGCGGCAGCGTTTAGCCCCGATTGCGCTTTGACGTCCAGAAACGCACGCAACTCGTAGCGATCCCGAATCGAGCTCTCATGCGCATGGAGAGCGTCGGCCGCGCTGGCAGGGATATTCGGCAATTCGAGAATAGCCCTGTCCGCTTCGTAAAGGCGCTGCAGATCGACAGTGCGGTGACGGCCACTCAAAGAATCGCCGCGCACCACGGCGCCATAGCCGCAGCCATGAACGATTTTGTAGCGGGCGCCCAGTGCCAGCGCGCGCGCATAAAGTTCGTAATCCTCGCCGAGCCGCAGCTCCTCGCGATAGCGCAAACCGTGTTCGTCCAGAAATGCACGGCGCATGACGGGCTTGAGAAAGCCGATTTCGCCACGCTGTTTGCCCCGAATGGAAATATTGCCTTCCACGAACTGCTTTAAATCCAGAAACCGCGGCTCTGGCGCAAATTCGACGATTTTTGGATCGGCTTCGCGAATATCGCGCTCATCGATGAACACGATGTTGTCGGCCACGAAATCCCAATCGTCAGCATCCAAAAGACGCGCGAAGCGGCCGGGAAGCAGAAAATCATCTGCATCCAGGATTGCCAGAAGCGGCGATGTCGATTGCTCGATCGCGTGATTGCGGGCGAAGGACGGCCCCCTGTTTTGCGGCAGCGACAGAACTTTGAGACGACCGGTTCCGTCATCTGCAGCAGAAGCGACGCTGGCCGTATCGTCGCTGGACCCATCGTCCACCACCACAACTTCCCGGACCTCCGCCTCGCGAAGAGCCGAACGGATGGCGCGGGCAATCGTGCCTGAAGCATTCTTGGCGGCGATGATGACGCAAACGCCATTATCGGGGGAAGAGTGTAGTTTCATAAAATGAAAAAATCCGATCGTTCACTGCCCGCCCGACAGGAAGCTGGACGCGATCGGCCTGAAATTCAAGGTCTATTGTTCGCAACTGCGAAGAAACAAGGCAGGTGCTCAGGTATGCCCGGAGCGCGGTATTTTCGGAAGTCTGCCGACATTCGTGGAGGTTTGTGCGCTATCGACGCTGTTTTTGGAGGCTGCGGCGTCTTCAGAACTCGCAGTATCCTTGTGGCCCGAACGCCAGACGAGGAAAAGAACTGCGATGAAATAGCCGACCTGAAGCAACACCGCGCAGATCAAAGTCTGGATGAATGTCGTCCATACCGACTGGGTCACAATGAAGGTGACCAAGGCAAAAGCCAGCAGAACGGCTAAAAAACCGCGCAAAAACAGCAGGAACGGCATTTAGTTCGCTGCCGGAATCGCACGCAACCGGATGTCACGCATCATACCAGAATCCTCCCGCATAAGTACGCAGCCTGGTGTTGACACGAAATTTCCAAACCCAACCCAGTATCTCTGCTCAACAAGCCAAGGGGACCTGCTGAACAGGCGTATTAGTGATTTATATTGGAGCAGCGCAGAGCGCGCAATAGGCACAGGTTAATCCCTTTGAACGCGGTCAAGGCACCCGGCATTTGATGCCTTGCAAATAGTGCAATGCAAAAGCAATTCTTCCGCTCATGGATTCCGCAAGGTAAATTTTCGATAAGCTACAAAAACTTGTTTTATAAACAATCGTTCAAATTATTTGTTTTAAGAAATTTTCTTAGTATATTTTGAGTATGCATCAAAAAAGTGCAATAATTTTCATTACCAGCACAAATGATAGACAAATATTTCTTACATATATTGTGATCGGATATTTCGATCCGGGGTCATATGTATCACTTTGTCACAAAATATGAACCAGTCGGGCGATCCTGCCTGAATTTTATCACGGACATGTCATACTCCCCGTTGTATCAAAACAAATGTTGCAATGCAGCAATCTGGAAACCGTGAACCCCCGATCATGGAACGAGCCAGCATAATGAACATGCAAGTAAGAAGAACCGATCTGACCTCTAATTCTCAAAATACCGCCCATCCCCCACTCGGCGGCTCCTTCAAGCGGATTTTCGACGTTCTGGGCGCGGCCTCCGGCCTCGTTATCCTGAGCCCGCTTTTTATCCTCCTCGCTCTGTTGGTGAAATTTTCCGACAAGGGGCGTGTCTTTTACGGCCATCGACGCATCGGTCGTAATGGCGAAGTATTTGCCTGCCTGAAATTCCGAACCATGGTCGAAAATGGCGACGAGGTGCTGGCAATGTATTTCGCCAAGAACCCATCGGCACGTGAAGAGTGGAATGCGACCCGCAAGCTGCAGGACGATCCGCGCGTAACCCGCGTCGGAGCGGTTCTGCGAAAGCTCAGCCTTGATGAGCTCCCGCAGATATTCAACATTCTGCGCGGAGATATGAGCATCGTCGGACCGCGTCCTGTCGTGAAGGACGAGCTCGACCTCTATGGCAATTCCGCAGGCTTCTACCTGAAATCCCGCCCCGGCCTTACCGGGCTGTGGCAGATCAGCGGTCGCAACGACGTCTCCTATGGAACACGCGTCGCCTTCGATCGCCAATATGTGGAAAACTGGTCGTTCGCCGAAGATCTCAAGATCATCGCAAAGACCGTGCCTGCAGTCCTTTCGTCGCGCGGCAGCTACTGAACCGCGCGACAAACGGGCTCGAAACAGAAATCCGGGGGCGTCCGGAAGGATTGACTTGATAAAATTTCATCCAAAATCGCGCGCCGCGACAAGCGGCGCTTTTTGCAATCGTCTCGTTGCGATGTTTGCTGCATTCACGCTGCTGTCCGTCTCCATGCCCGGCCTTGCCGCCGCCGACGAATATCACCTCGGCACGATGGACAAGCTGCGCATCCGCGTCGTCGAATGGCAGACAGCGGAAGGCTCCGTGCGCGATTGGTCTTCGATCAGCGGCGACTATACGGTCGGTCCGTCTGGCAATATCTCTCTGCCTTTCATCGGTGAACTGGAAGCGACCGGCAAAACGACCGCCGACATCGCATCCGAGATCGGCGAAGGGCTTCAGCAGAAATTCGCCTTGAGCGACAAGCCGGAAGCTTCCGTCGAGCTTGCGGAATTCCGCCCGCTTTTCGTTTCCGGCGATGTCCAGACGCCCGGCAAGTACCCCTATAATCCGGGTCTGACCGTTCTGCAGGCCGTCAGCGTGGCAGGCGGCATACGCCGCGCCTCGGATCTCGGTCAGCGCTTCGAACGCGACTTCATCAATGCGCGCGGCAATTACGACGTACTGGTGAAGCAGCGTGACGGTCTGGTGGCCAAACATGCACGCCTGATGGCCGAAGCAGCCGGCAAAACGGAGATCGGCGAAATCGAGGCCCTGAAAAATAGCCCCGACCGCGATACGCTGATTGCGGATGAGACCTCCTTCATGATTGCGCGCAAGAAGCGCCATGAAGAACAGCTCAAAGCAATCGACGATCTCAAGAACCTGCTTCAGAGCGAGATTTCCTCACTGGAAAAGAAGATCGCGTCTCAGGACCGACAGGCCGAATTGTCCCGCAAGGAGCTTGCAAGCATCGGCAATCTTGCCGATCGCGGTCTGGTTGTGAACCAGCGCGTGCTTTCCATCGAGCGTTCGATTTCGGAACTGGAAGGCAAGGTTCTCGACATGGAAACCGCCTCGCTTCGCGCCAAGCAGGACATCAGCAAGGCGACGCAGGACGCGAGCAATCTGATCAGCGAGCGATCGACCGGCATCGCTCAGGAACGCCAGCAATCGGAAGCCGAAATCGCCCAGCTCAACCTGAAAATCGCCATGTATCGCGACTTGATGGGCGAAGTCGTTGCCAAGGCACCCGAAGCGGCGGCAAACTCCGCCACGTCTCAGCCTAATGTCAGCTATTCGATCGTGCGGACAAAGGATGGCAAGCCGTCCGAAATCCAGGCGGATGAGAATACACCGGTTCTGCCGGGCGATGTCGTGAAGATCGGCATCGTGCCGGTTCCGGTTCAATAGATCGCCGTGCGTCCTATTGAACGCACAAAGGACGATCTAACACTTTGAGTGAGCATCGGAATAATCCAAAAACCGGTAACCACTTTTTGGTCTGATGCTCTAGCCCGATGCAATGCAGCGGCGCACCGCGCCGCTGCGACAGGAATCGCCATGAGAATCGCGAAATCGCGCTTTGTTTCTCCCGACCATAATTTCTGGTTCGGCACATTTGCGGTCGCGATTTCGATGTTCGTCTTCGCCTATTCCGCGCGTTTCGGACAGGTTTCGATCCTTGCCTATTACGGGCTTTGGCTGCCGCTCATCGTCATCGACTATCGGCGCTCGCTCGGCAATTACATGCGGTATTACTGGATTTTGGCATTCGCCATATTCGCCTGCATGTCTGTGTTCTGGTCACAAGCCTTCGGCATAAGTGCCCGCGCCAGCATCCAATATTTCTCCCATGTCGTCTGCGCGCTGATCGCCGCACGCACGATCGACGCCCGCACGCTGACCATCGGCAGCCTGGTCGGCGTCAGTCTCGTGCTCGTCTATTCCTTGCTGTTCGGCGGCTATCACTATGATCCGATCGACGGGGAATACAGTTTCGTCGGCGCATTCGCCTCGAAAAACCAGCTCGGCTTCTATGCATCGCTTGGCATCTATTTCGCCTTCGTCGCCATAATGGCACTGCGCGAGCGCGGCGTATGGCTGATGCTGGCGCTCGCTTCAGGCCTGCTCTCCGCCTATTCGCTTCTCGCCTCGGCATCGGCAACTTCGATCATTGCAACGGGTGCAACCCTTGCAGCCATGATGTGCATCGGCAGCACCCTGTTCCTTCGCCCGCGCACGCGACGGCTTTCGATGATCGTCGGCATATTGCTTGCCATCGCCTTCGTCTTCGTCGCGCTGAATGCTGGCCTGCTCGACGCGCTTCTCGGCCTATTCGGCAAGGACACGACGCTGACCGGCCGCACCTATCTCTGGTCGGAAGGCATGGCGGCAGCCGCGCAAAACCCATATTTCGGCGTCGGTTATCAGGCCTATTGGGTTCAGGGATTTTCGGAAGCCGAACGCCTGTGGGAAGAATTCTACATTGCGACACGCAGCGGCTTTCACTTCCACAACACCTATATCGCCATGTATGTCGAGCTTGGCGCCATCGGCGTCGCGCTGTTCAGCATGGTGCTTCTGACCGTATTGTTCGGTCACCTGAAGCGGCTTCTGACCAGCCGTGCGGACCTCACATCGCTCATCATGTTCGGATTGGCGGTGATGCTGTTGATCCGCTCGTTCTTCGAGCTCGATATGGTCAACCCATATTCGATCGGCTCATTCCTGCTTTACTATGCGGCGGGCCTGCTTGTCGCCGCCCGCACCGCTGACGCGGCGGCGCCCAGGCAGGCAGCACTTTCGCAGGCAGTGCCGCAATGACGAAACTCTACGGCATCCAATATCTGCGCGCGCTTGCTGCGATTGCCGTCGTGATTTTCCACGCGGCTGAGCGCACCGGCGGCCATTTCGCAATAGGTGCTGCGGGCGTCGACATCTTCTTCGTCATCAGCGGTTTCATCATGTGGGTCATCGCGGAAAATCGGCCGATATCTCCCGGCCGCTTCCTGTTGGATCGCCTGAAACGCATCGCGCCGATCTACTGGATCGCGACGCTGGTCATGGTCGGCGGCGCAATGGCCGGTCTGTTTCCCAATCTGAAGCTCACGCTCGGCCATATTTTTGGTTCACTTTTCTTCATCCCGCATCGCTCGCCCAGCAGCGGCGAATTGTGGCCGGTGCTTGTTCAGGGGTGGACGCTGAATTACGAAATGTTCTTCTACGCAGTCTTTGCGGCGGTGCTTTTTCTGCCTTCGAGACTGCGTTTCGGCGCACTCGCGCTCGTATTCATCGGGCTTGTGATATGCGGCGCGATATTCGACCCGGAGCAAAGCGTCCTCGCCGCATTCACGCGCCCGATCATGCTGGAGTTTCTGGCGGGTGCTGCTTTGGGTAAACTCTGGATCGCGGGCATGATGCCTTCCGCCAGAACCGGGCTGCTGCTCGTTGCTGCATCTTTCGCCGGGTTCGCCTTTATCGGGCTCACCTATATGGGCTGGAATCCATATATTTTCTGCCTGTTGGCGACAGCACTGGTTCTTGGTGTATTGGCTCTAGAAAAAGCGGGAGCCGTTCCAAAAGCAGAACCACTCGCCTATCTCGGCGATGCCTCCTACTCCATCTACATCTGGCATACGATGGTAATTTCAGTGGTCGCCAAAATCGGCTCGGCAATTGCCCTGCCCGGCTGGAGCATCATCGTCCTGTCAACCATCGGCGGCACGATTGGCGGGCTTGTTGCCTATGAAATGCTCGAAAAGCCGTTGACCCGCCTGCTCAAGAAAAAGCCTTCGGCACATCGCGAAGGCCTGGTGAAAGCACCGGCCTAAGGCTGCGTCGAACTCGCCGATTCCGCACCCGGCCGCGGCTGAAGCGGAACGCCTTTCAGCCAGAGCAGCAGCGCCTCCCAATGGATCGCCGCGACGACCTTTGCGGTCAACAGCGGGTAGACGACAAGCGCTTTGAGCAAACTCCAGTCGGTCAATGGCGCGCGACGCCCGGTCAGGACGGCATTCAGAACCGGCCCTTCGCGATCGCTTGCGACGATTGCCACCATGACCTCTTCGCCCGGCGGGCGGACATGAAAGCTGTAGCCGAGCTTCTTTTCCATGAAGGGTGAGACGTAGAAATCCTTGTCGCAGGCATGATGGTGGCGCTCCGCCTCACCATCGATCGCGAACATGTAATCGTGCTTCTCGCCGAAGGTATTTCTGACTTCGTAGAGAATCGCGTGAAGTTCTCCGGTTTTCCGGTAGCAGAAATAGACGCTCAGCGGATTGAACACGTAGCCGAACAGGCGCGGCATGGTCAGAAGACGGATCGGCCCGCCATCCGGCTCGATGCCTTCCTGCCGCATCAGTTTTTCGACATGCAAGCGGGCGGGCGCACCGGAACGGTCGCCGTGATCGCGATCAAAGAAGCTGAAAATATTGAACCGGTTGCGCGAAAACAGGCGCAGTTTCGAGCCCAATGCCTCGATCTCATCGAGATCAAGCAAAAGCTGGAACATGCTGTATTTCAGGCGATGCTTTTTCGGCTTCAAGCGCCGATGCATTACCGATTCATTATACAGCGAGGATGCGATCTTGCTCATGCCAACCGCTTTCGAAGTCCGTATTCTGCGCGATCCTTCGCAACGAGATACGACCAGATTCTTCTGCGACATTCCACGGACGCCGGTCGCCGCCGAGTTCCTCGGCGACCGCAAGGCCCGACTGCAAACCGTCTTCATGGAAGCCAGCGCCGAAATAGGAGCCACAGAACCACGTATTGCGGACACCCTGCAATGACCAAAGCTCGTCCTGCGCGGCAATCGCCTTCGCATTGTACATGGGATGGCTGTAGGACTGGCTGTGATGCACCAGTTTCGGGTCGGGCTTGCGGATCGTGTTCAGCGTCATGAACATCGGCTTGTTGTCGGGAATGCCCTGAAGCCTGTTCATCCAGTAGGTCACCGACAGATCCTTGCAGCTCGGACCTTTGCGCCGCGCTGAATAATTCCAGCTCGACCAGACGGATTTGCGCTTCGGCATCACGCTTGGGTCAGAGTGCAGAACGGCTTCGTTCTCGATGTAATGAAACGCGCCCAGCAGGTTCTTTTCTTCGGCCGTTGGCTGATCCAGCATTGCAAGCGCATGATCGGCATGGGTCGCGATAACGACGTGATCGAACTCTTCGAGCCGCCCAGTGCTGTCTTCCACGATGACGTTTCGGCCCGGACGATGGATTGCCTTTACCGCGCGTTTCCTGAAAACATTATCCGTAAACGTCTCGGTCAGGCGCTTTACATATTCGCGGCTGCCGCCATCGACGGTGCGCCATGTCGGCCTGTTGCCGAAGTTCAGCAGCCCATGATTGTCGAAGAAACGAATGAAGGCGCGCGCCGGGAACTGCGAAATATCGTTGGCAGGCGTCGACCAGATGGCGGCGGCCATCGGATAGAGATGATCGCGTCGGAACGAAGCGCCGTAATTCTTGGCATCGAGATATTCTTCAAGCGTCGTCAAGCCCAGTCCCGGCGCATCAAGGGGCGCCGTACGGTAAAAACGCGTGAGGTCGCGCATCATCGACCAATAGCTCGGGCGAACGAGATTACGGCGCTGCGCGACGAGGCCGGAAATCGAGCCGGAATATTCGAATGCGCCATCGTCCAGCGAAACCGCGAACGACATGTCGGAGGGCTTGGTCGGCACGTCGAGATGTTTGAACAGCGCGGTCAGATTGGGATAGGTCAGCTCATTGTAGACGATAAAGCCGGTATCGACCGGCGTGCCATCAACCTCGACGGTGTTGCTGTGACCGCCGATGCGATCGTCGGATTCGAAAACGCTGACCTGATGGGAGCGACTGAGAAGCCATGCAGCCGAAAGCCCCGAAATACCACTGCCGACTACCGCAATTTTCAGACGTGTACGCGGGGGCTTCGCATGAAATGTGATGGTCATAAAATATGATCGCTCCGATAAACTTCCCATTCTACGAGAGCGCATCCGTCACGGATCATACCGGCACGCGGCAAACCGCAACAATGGCGTCTCAGGGTTCAGTTACGTAACCGGAGCGTCGATTGTTTCAGGGGTCAGGAATTTCCCTTCAAGAAAATGAAATTTGGCAGAGGTTTAATGCGAATGCCCAGCGTGGCCATGCTGCCTGGCATTCGCATCCTCCACCTCGACATGAAGATGGATTTCACCAGCATTTTTGAAGACCAGTTCAAGTTCGAATTCGTCGCCTTTTTGGAGGGCCTTGGTCAGCCCTGCGAGTTCTACGGCAAGCCCGGCAGGATCGAGCGTAAATGAGCCCGCCGGAATTTCGATTTCGCCGATTTCCTGAACCGCAGCTTGACCGTCTTTCAACGTCACGCCGACGATGCGCGCCTCACCGGCTGCATCCGTTTTCGCCTCGACCAGAACATCTTGCGCACCGCTATTTTCGATATTCATGAAGACAAGCGTGTTCTTGCCGGATTGCGCAGCACGTGCCCAGGGATGGACGATGCGAATAGAGCCAGCCTCGGTAACATGATGATCATGATCGTCATGGGCAAACACAGCGTCCGGCGAAAACAACATCAACGCCGCAGCAATCAAAAGCTTCGAATTCATAATCGTTTCCTGTCCTGAAAATTCAACGAAGCGCCTCGACCACCGGTTTTCGGTAGGTCAAGGCAGCCGGTACGAGCGCCAGCAGCATGCCGAGCGCCAGCAAAGCGCCGACCAGAGCGAGTTCCGACGATCCGACATGAGCGGCCATCGAAACGCCGGTCTGGCTGGCGATGATTGACGAGATTACGCTTGCCGCGGCCCAGCCCAATGGCAGGCCGATGATCGCCCCGCTTGCGATCAATCCGCCAACATAAAGCCAGACGACTGCGAAGATGAAGCGGGCCGGGGCGCCCAGCGCACGCAGCATTGCGAAACGCTGCCGCTGCAAATCCAGCAGCGCCAGAATGCCCGCAAGTATGGCCGTGACGACCAGAATTTGCGCGGCAAGCGTCAAAGCACCCATGATGCGCGCGACATTGCCCATCACCGAATAGAGTTCGACCAGCACTTCCGCCGGAAAGAAGGCTGTCGATTCAATCGTTCGGTAGCGGTTGCGCAGGCCGTAAGCCGCAGCAACATTCTCCGGTTTCACGACGATTGCCGGAACACCCGGCAGATATTCGGCATCATAGGGCGGGCCGATGCGCTCGTCGCCCGGCGCATGGCCGGTGCCCATGCCATGCGCGAACCAATTATACTCGACCGGAACCACGATTGCGCGATCCCACGGCGTTCCGGTCGGCTTCATGCGACCGACCACCGTAACGTCTATGTGGTTGTGGCCTTCTTCCTCGACTATCGCTTGCCCGCCATTTTCACGCGCATCCATAACATTGTCGGCGTCCTGACCGGCACCGTTGCCATGGCCGTGCCGGATCGCCAGCCGGTCACCGACAGCATTGGGCGACAATGCGCCGACAATTGCCTCGTCGATCCGCGCGAAAAGCCGACCCGATTGAAGGCCCCGGCTCAAATGATCGACAAAAGCTGATGTGGTGCCGACCACCGGGTCGCCATTATAATTGTCGCCAAAGCCGATAGGCGCTGCGAAATCGGCGCGGCCGCCTTGCAGGATGTTTGCGGTCATTTCGGGCGAAAGCAGTTCCACCGCGCGCGAGTCGAGATAAACCACGGAAAACAGCAAATCCGCTTGGCTGCCGGGAGCCGCCACGATCAGGTCGAAACGATCAGCCGCCCGCGCGCTTCCCTGCCGCAAGGCACGCTCCTGCGCGCTGATGGCAATGCCCAGCGCCACGGCCAGTGCAATGACGGAGACGAACAGGATTGAACTGAAGCGGTTGCGCCGCAGCGTCGCAAGAACGAGCGGAAACGGGTTCATGCCGCATCCGCCTGAATTTGGTCAGCGCCTATGATACAGCCCCGGTCGATGCGTATTATTTCATCGGCCATACCGAGCAGGACGGGATCGTGAGAGGCGACGATGATCGTCTTTCCATCGTTGCGCGCAAGGTCTTTCAGAATATCTGCGACCTGTCTGCCGGTGCAGCCATCAAGGCTTGCGGTCGGCTCATCCGCGAACACGACTTTCGGGTCGAACAGAAGCGCCCGCGCAACCGCCACGCGCTGCTGCTCGCCGCGCGAAAGCAGCGACACGGTTTTCCGGTTCAATGGCACGCCTAGCTTTTCGAGCAGGAGTTTTGCTCGATCTCGCCAAGGTTTGGCCGAAACATGGTCGAACCATGCGGGCATAAGCACGTTTTCGACGGGACCGAGTTCATCGACCAATTGGAAATTCTGGAAGATGAACCCTGCGTTCAGCCGCCGCCATTTGTCACGCGCGCTTTCGCTTTCGCCTGCCAGATCCAGACCGTCCCAAACGACAGCACCTGCGCTGGGAACAAGCAGACCTGAAAGCAGATAAAGCAACGTGGATTTTCCCGAACCGGATGGGCCGGAAAGCACAGTCAGCTTACCAGACTGAAGCGCAAGCCGTTCGATCTCGATAATGTTCTGCGTCTCGTTTCGTCCCGCGGAAACGTCCAGACGAAGACCGGTAACCTGCGCGGCGGACACGATCTCAGAGCTTTCGATAGCTTACGTCCATCAGGCGGACGAAGCTGACGAACCCCGTTTCCTCATCGGTTTTGAAGCCGGTTTCAAACGTGCCTGAAACGCGGATCAAATCCGTATAGCGAACGACTTCAACCGGCGCGCTCGCAAAGGAAAGCACGATGTCGTCAGGCCATTGCGCTTCGGTTTCGCAGAATGGGCACACCGACATGGGCAGCCGCGTCAGTACGAAAAAATCGATCTCCGGCTTCAGCGGCGGCGCCATATAGCCGGTCATCTCGATCTTCACGCCTTCAAGCGCCTTCGCGTCGTCGGTCAATTCGCGTCCGCGCGCATAAAGATCGCGGAATTTGAGCGTCGGCTGGCTCGCCAATGCGCGGTTCATGCCGGCGGGAAGCAACAGTCCTGTCGCGGACAAGGCCATCGTCGAAAGAATTTCGCGGCGGTTCATGACAACCTCCAGAATAACAGAGAAAGCCTGGCCGCCGGATGAACCGGCGGCCAAGCGTATTGGAATTTACTTCTTTTCGGCAAGTGCGGCGCGCGTTGCCATGTCCGTCGCATGCGAAATCACATGATAGACGATGTTCTGCTCGACGACGCCGTGGAAGAGGTGCGCCCATGGACCTTGCGCGAAGATCGCAACGTCGTCACCGGCATGGGTTTCGCTTTCGCCAAGCGGGATAAGCGCCTGCTGAAGGAAATCCGGGTCGGTCGTGTCGACATCGGTCAGGTCAGCGCGCGGCTCGTCGAGCTTGGCGCCGGGGCCGTTCTGGTAGCCAAGCGTCGTGTACGGCTTTTTATCGTCCGCGATACCGGCAATGCCGAGGATCGGATTGTTGCGCTCCGGGTAACCGGCGATCGTGAAGACGTGGCTGTGGTCAGCCGTCAATATGATCAGCGTCTCTTCCGGATCGACCATGTCATAGGCAGCCTGAACGGCTTCGGCCACGGCAACCGTATCGGTCAGCGCGCGATAGGCGTTGCCCGCATGATGCGCGTGGTCGACGCGACCGCCTTCGACCTGAAGCAGGAAGCCCGTCTCGTTTTTCGAGAGGATTTCGATTGCCTTCGTGGTCATTTCAGCGATGGACGGCTCGCCCGCAGCATCCTTGGCGCGGTCGGCCTCGTATTTCATGTGGCTTGCTTCGAAAAGACCGAAAACACGCGAGGTCTTGGAGGGATCGATCGCGTCGAACTGCTCCTTGTTCCAGACGTAGGCGCCTTCCTTGTTCTTTTCCTGCCACTCGCCAACCAGATCGCGACCATCGGCGCGCGCGCCCTTCTTGGTCTCGTCTTCAGGATCGGCCTGTTCCGCCGTCATGAAATTGGAACGGCCACCGCCGAACACGACTTCGAAGCCGTCGCCCGCAGGCCAATCGATAAGCTGGGCTGCAATGTCCTTGACGCCAGCTTCCAAAGCGCCCTCAGGCAGCTTGGTGTCGTTTTCCCAATCGCGGCCAGCGACTTTTGCATAAGCGGCGGCAGGCGTCGCATGGGTGATGCGGGCGGTCGAGACGAGGCCGGTCGCAAGGCCTGCAGTTTCGGCCAGTTCGAAGATCGACGTGACTTCATTGCCGGCCTGCGACTTGAAATCGTCCGGCACGACGTTCTGGTTGACGCCGATTGTGCCGTTGCTGGCCTTCACGCCGGAAAGAAGCGCGGTCGCGGTCGGTGCGGAATCGGCAACCTGCGCGTCATGCGTATAGGTCTTGGAAAGCGCCACATAAGGAAGCAGCTTTTCGAAGGACAGCGAATTGGCTTCGCCATTCACGCCGCGCGACTGGCCCTCGAAAATGCGGGCAGCGGTGATCGTCGGGATCGACAGACCATCGACCACGAACATGATCACGTTCTTGGCGCGGCGCACATTCGGCTGGCGCGAAATCTGGGCGGCAAGCTGTTCCTGCGCGGCGACGAAATAGGAATCCTGCGCCTGCTTTACGTTTTCCTGCGCGAAGACCGGCGCGGTCAGCGCCAGAACGGAAATGCCGGTGACAAGCGTCCGAGCGTGCTTCTTCATGGAATGTTGCCTCATAATGGAAGTGTTTCTATCGGTTCTGCAATGACGAACCCGCTCCCCAATAGGGAAGCGATGTAACACTTTTATAACGCGATCGAAGAAGAGGCTCTTCGATAAGCAATAGCACCCAGAGACTGTTTGATAATTCGCCCTGCCGAGTCATATGGCGTGGTTTTCGAGAACTGGAGCGGAGCGTACATTGGTACGTGAGCACCGGAAGCACAGAAAACTGCGTCAGATGGCCGGCAGGGTAGAATTTGCAAATGGTCTCTCAGCGACCGCAGGCGGCCAGTTGCCCCGCATAGGTGCTGGCCATGTTGGCTGCACGGCGGGCGGCGCGCTGGACACCGGCATTGTTGCGCCATGTGCCGCGCGAATAGCCCGCATGTCCCGAGTAATAGGCAAGGTAGAGGTTATAGGCGTCGTTGCGGGCGATGCCGTTCTGGCGATTGCTGACCCCGTGATACCAGCCGATGAAATGTATCGCAGCGCCGAAGTCGGTGCGGCGGGCGCCATATCGTCCGGTCTCACGCTGATAGCGCGACCATGTGCCGTCGAGCGCCTGCGAATATCCGTAAGCCGTCGATTGACGCTTCCACGGAATGAAGCCGAGCAAAGTGGTGCGTGGGGGGCGAGCGCGCGGGCGGAAGCTCGATTCCGTATAAATCGTCGCCATAAGGATCGGCACCGGCACGCCGAATTCGGCCTCCGCGCGCTTCGCATCCTTATACCAATTGTCGAACCAGCCATTGCGCTGGTCGAACACCGCGCATGCATTGCCGATTTGCGACGGGGCTGTGGCGCAACCTCCAAGAATCAGGAGCGCTACGATAAACATGGCGCGCATCTTTGAACCTCGTTTTGCGCCAGTCGTAAATCGCAAACCCTAACAGAATCTTCCACCGTGGCCGGTTTGCGGATTCATTGGCTTCAAATGCGCGTGAGGATGGTTCAGGACGGCAGTCCGTTTGCTGCCCGATTTCAGCGTGTGTGGACGGTATTCCGGAAACTACTGTGTTTCCGTTACCTGCCCGGTGCCGAATGTTTTCTCGATGAGATTTGAATCGTCTCCTTCGGCGGCAGCGGTGACCGGCTCGAGACTGTCTTCCGTCGTCACACGTTCGTAACGCTCATCATCGTTTCGGATACGATATTGCAGGGAATCGCCTTTTGCAGGCAAAGTCCCCGTTATGCGGAAGATCTCTGCGGAATTTGGCCTGGCCCCGAAACCACCCTTCAAACGCACCATGTCGCCCATTGCGAAACGGTGAATGGGTGTGTCGCGTCTTGCCGGACTCGTTTTTTTCATTGGGTCGCCCGGTCATGTTCGAGTGCTGCATCGAGATCCGCCGGCTCGACCGGCACCATCTGCTGCTTGGAAGCCGGCGCGGAAATCGCCGGCAAATGGATGAATGTGGAAACGCGATGCCAAACGAGACGCGAAGCCGCGTCAATCAGCTCTTCGTCACTATCGACGGCGTAGTCGCCTGCAGGCTGGGGCCTATCAAAACCCGGCAACGAAAATGCCGATTTGAACTGAACGACCGTATGCGTTGTGCGATTATTCAAAGCCACGATCCTCCGCAGGACAGCGATAATGCGCTTCCTGCATGTTCCAATTCGAACAGGAATGACCAACCTGCCAGTACATCCGTGGTCAGCGAGGGCCATTCCAATGTTCGAAAAGAACAATATGCCGCGCCGGACTGGCGCTATGCATTTATTTTCGAGAATTCGCTGTGTATGGCGGGTCGAAGGTCTATGACACCGCGAAAGCCAAATGGGCCAAATCTACGAAATTCCACAATAGCTTATTATTGGACAATAATAAAGGCCTCGCGTGAGGCTTCTTTTAAACGGGCGAAATTGCTTTCCTGCCCTTCGCGGTGATCGTAACGGCACAATCTCCAGCAGAATCCGGTTGTGAACGACGAATATATCCATTGCGCTCAAGCTTGGCACTCGGCGCATGATAAACGGGCAAATAATATTGCCGATCACCAAGTCCCGCCAAAAACGCCAATTGTATCTTGTTCAATTTCGGCATGTGCCCCTCAGGCCAAACATGCGCAACACTAAACTGACGTTGCGTAAACCGCATCATTCAGATGGATGATGTCGATATCATGATGGGATGCCGAACTCCACGCGCTTGTGGACAGATATTTTGGGTGCGCGAATCGCTATGGCGACCGCCGAAATGCGCTCGGTGTTTTGGACGGATGGAATCTGGGGGAAGAATGGTGCTGCAAGAGAGGATTGAAATCGACCCCGGCCCAATAAAATCATATACTTATGGGACGTTTTGTAACGGTGTAACGGACTGCCGTTCGGGCGATCTTGCCTGTTAATAAGTGTCACTGGCCACGGAACTTCGATGCGCGGCTTTCTAGTGTCGGCCGAATATCAGTATTTGTTGTGAATTCGAACTCAATCCAAGGCAAGACAGCCAGCACAAACGCCAGAGCATTTGTTAGGGCGATGATTGAGTAATAACAAGCATATCCAAAGCTTAATCCGTGCACCGAAAATGTTATAGATAACGAATATGCGACCAACACAAAGTGCATTAGTGGAAAAAGCAAAAATAGAACTAAGCATAACAACATCGTTACGTTTGATACAATTTTAAAATTACTACCAGATACGAAAAAGTCCGCGCCGGAAATATGAAACTGCTTTCTGAGCATCTTCTCAAAAAAATCGTACTGCGTTGATGACGCAATCAAAAAATCTGGATCAACGAGCGTATCCTTTGCTTTATTTCTCGCAAACCAGCCTACTATCTGGTCATAAATCATATAGTTGTTGAAAGATGATATTGCAAAAAATAAACTTAGAGATGCCAATACTGTAAAAATCTCAACAACAGAAGGAATTTTACTTGTCTCAATATTGAAATACGGGATAACAATGTTGCTGCCGGTGACAACAAATGCCAAGCCGGCCTCCAAAAGAATAAGAGTCCCGAAAACCTTGTCTCGTCGTGCTTCGGCAACGGCGCGTCGCTCAATAAAATTAGCCCGCATATCCTCATCAAACACACGGCCACTATCAACCCGATTTTCTATATCAAGGACCATCGAAAACCGCGTGATGGGCGTTAAACGAATTTTGAATTCCATCGTGCGCCCTCTGCAATACAAAATAAATAGTAGCAAATTATATTGAGTATGGCGCCACTTCTCAGGGTTATCCAATGCTGTTTCAGAACCGCATTTTTTCCTTTGTTTTAATTGGCCTGCTGGCGTTTATCGCAATACGCGTTATGCTTAGTCCGTTCGTTGGTGAGCGAGTCTGCAAAGATGGATGGCGATCTTCTGCTATCGGAATTCAAGGGGCATGCTCAGCGCATGGCGGCATAGGTCGACTTGATCGAGGAAATTGGGTGTTCCCGCTATCTGCTATACTAGCGATAACTTCGGGCTCTTGGGCGGGAACTCGGAGACGATGTGATCGTATCGTGCGGAAAGCGCCGGTAGAGGTTCTACCGTCCGCAACGTCCCCCGAAGTTAATCCAAAGCTTTATAAGTCACGTGATCAAGTCCAGTGTGAACTGGAAGATTTCTTCAAAGATCGAAGGCGCGTCGCTCAGAAGAACGCCAGTGGCGACCACCGGGAATTTTAGAAGGGCACTTTACAATTGATCTTTTAGAACGGCCAAAGCTCGTATGGCCGCTCTTGTTTACACTCCATAATATTCTCCCAATCAACATTTTTGGAGCTGTCTGTTAATATTGGCGGGCATCCTGCAATATAATAATTTTTTCCGTAATTAAAATCTATCTTCAATAACGACTCATCGTGAAACACGCAGTTTGAAAAATCACAATTTCTGAATGCAATTTGTGTTCCTCGTGTTCCGACAGACCCAGTTTATTACTGACCTCAGACACGTTACAAAAATCAAAATTGCACCGGTAGAATCTTAGATCAACGATTACATTCTTCCACCATTGTATGGTGGAGTATCGGAAAGTGACGTTACGAAGATCGGAAAGCTCATAGTTAACATCTCTTGAGAACCGACCGTGAATGTAATGAACTTTCTCAAATCCAGGAATATAATGCCAGTCTGTTTCATATTCGTCGTGATACTGATTTTCATCATTGCCCGCATCAAAATAGATTTCTCTACGGGTATTGATTCCATTATCGACACCGATTTTCATCACGCCCGATAATTCTGACCTATGACGATTCCCGTGATGACGGGACATATGATCCTCTACGAAATCCGCTAAAAGATTCATGGACGGAAATGCAAAGCTTTTGTCGTCACCGGAGACGAGCACACCAAGGCTAGCGATACCAGCAGACACATGCGCGGCTTTATTGGTTTCACCGAGCAGCTTTGCTCCCTCCTGAAGCAGTTTAGCACGCCCCTCACTTTCCGCTTGATTGGCTTGGCGCGTGCTTATAGCTCCTCGCCAGCTTGCGGTGCAGAACGTCACAAGCGCAAAAAGAGCTACACCAAAAGGGGCTAAAGCTTGCGCCTTCTTAAGATCGCGGTCGCCATCAAAGCCATCTAGGAAAATCCAAAAAAAAGCACCAACAATCGCCACTCCGGTAAAGACCGCGCTTACTAGAGCGAATACATACCAATGTCTTTCAGTGATCTGAGGCCAGTCGTTGAAGCTGGTGTTTTTCTTGCTCAACACATCCCCCTTGGCACTACTAATGTCGCACGAACGCTTTCGTTTCAAATTTCAATTAGCTCCTCCCACGAATGCGATCTGCGCAACTCTGTGAGATAGAATCATGAAAGAAATTAAAGTTGCCATAATAAACAACGACCCAAATATCGAAGCGAGAGCGGAAACAAAAAACAATAATCTATTTCTGCCTCTACGAATTGTCATATTAACAAACATATTCAGGAAAATTCTTGAAAAAACTGCGTGGTGATAATCAAATAATTTTGCATATATCCTAATAATGAAAACAAAAGATATAATTACAGGAATAATAAATAGTATTAATAGATAAATATTTCCACTACTCAATATTAATTGAGACGCTCCGGCAATGAACGTATTTAAGAAAAAAGCCTGCGAAAACGCACTTACTACATCTGATAATTTGTTTAATGCGACAAGTGCTTCATTCTCTGATCTTGGGCTTAGTTCAATTACTATCTGATGAGCTAGCTCGAGCTTTTCTTTTTCCTCTGCCTGCACGATACCCTTCCCCCTGTTTAATAAATGGAAATCGAACCCGACTCTACATGCAGGAATAGACAGTCCTCGCTTGAAGCAAAATGTAAATAGCCCGCCGATGTGAGGGCGGGCTAGGCATTTGAAGATAAGCTGGTTTCACTGGACGATTGTGTATCGATCATAGGACAAGAAGCGAGCTCGCGGCAGGACGCCGTCGGCCCGCCCCATGCGCTCAGGAGTCTTATGCGGCACTCGCCAATTCGCGTTCTTCGAGCACACAATCCGGCCAGACATTGCCGAACTCACCAAGCGCGTTGACCACCTGATAGTCTTCGATCTCACCGGAACCGGGACAGGGTTTGTGCGCGATAAGCACGTCGATCAGCGCGGCGTAGCGCGCAGAAGTCAGCACACCATCAATGAAAACAGGATCGTCGGAATCGATGCCAGCAAGCTTGATTTGCGCAAGGACGGCGTTGCGATGATCGCCCTTTCGCTTCTCAGGCTTTCTAAGCGCTTCTGTCAGGCAAGAGACAAGGAAGTGATGGCGGGCATTGTCGAGATAAATTTCAGGTAGCATTTCAGTTTTCGGCCCCAAACCGGAGGTTGATTTACATAACCTTCATGATTCAATTATTAAGCAACGTCCAGTGTAAAATAGAGAATCGATTCCAATAATAAATTCAAATCTCAAATAATAACGAAGTGCTTACTTACTTTTAATTTATCACTGGGGGTTTTGTTTTCATCATATCAATGACTTGCTTTCGCCTATCGCTGTAAATTCGGTCAGCCTGCGAACGCACCGTTTTTGTGGCATAAATCCAATCGCCATTGACCGGGCGTGTAATCATGCCCTTCAGCCGCCCGGTAAGGGGCCGCATGTAGATGGAGTGCTTCGCACAATAGTTCGCCCAAACCACAGTTGGCGCGTGGCGTGTCTTGGCTTGGTGCTGGCGAACCTCCTGCCATTCACCGCCAGCAAGACGACAAGCCTTCCGCGCGGCGTGCTCTTCATCCGGAGCAATCTGAAGCTCGCCATGAATATGAAGGCGACGCTTCTCCGAAAGTTCGAAGACGAACCAAAAATCGACCTTTCGGCCATTGAGATTATTCAGATACCGGGCGATCCTCTTACCAAGCCAATCAGCGGATGAAGGGTGTGCACGAACCTTTGCTTCCGTGGCTTCATCAAGATTCAACGTAAAGGCGTAGAGAGGCCCACTAGAGCGCAACGCGTGGTGAAACCACTCAAGGGCCGCAACGTCGCTTAGATCGCGCCACGATGCCGGTAGACGGTGCGCTGTGAGTCTTGGAAGAGGTTGTTCATAGGAACGCCAGAAACGCGCGTGGGCGATCTCTTCGTTTAGTGTGAGAGTTTCCGTTGGAAGCGTAAGGACGTTAGCTGTTCGCTTGTGGAGAGGTGCGAGGGTGAGGGCTGTGTGTGGGTAGTAGGGGTGGTTGGGAGTAGAGACAGTAACTGAAGTCCCACCGGAATGCTCTAGCTCAAGCAATGCCTCAAAGGCGCGGAAAAGCGGGCGAAACTGCGCATCCCGATAGGCTGATTTAGAGCGCTTTCGATTTACAATTCTGTCAACATTCCCGCGCGGACGGCGGGGACGAATAGGAATAAATTCTGTCGGTTTTTGATGAAACCCGATAGCGGGTTTGCTATACTGTAACATGTAGACTCCATCGGGATCGGTCGTCGTCGGGAAAACTGCGACCGGTCCCATTTTCTTTGAGTTACGATATAGCGCTCCCACAAATGGGTTTGCGTTTTTCAGCTAGCGACTTCGCGAATTAGCGAAATTGCCGGGGCGCGTCTGTTTACGCATCTCATCAGCAACCACGCCGCGCATAGTCGCTTCCATCTGCTTGGCCACCTTCTTTGCGAGGTCTTGGTTCTGGTCAGGCGTGCCAGCCGATCCATTCACGGTGACGGGTGCGTTGATCGTAAAGCTAGGTGCGTTGGAATTGTCATTTGCACCATTCAGCAAACGCGTGACATTCCGGCTTGCATCTTCGCCAACATACCCGCCGTTAGCATAGCCGGGAAGTTGGCCCGAACGGATCGCCTCAAGGTTTGCCACGCCGATGCGGGAAGTTGCGTTTTTGTCAAAGACGTATTCGCCACGGTGCACAATCCCGGCTGGCTGATACTTTCCGCCGTTACCGGTATAGCCGCCTTCCGCAAAGCCGAAGAGCTTGCCAAGCAAGCCGAAAATGCCACCGAAAACCCCCCCACCACTCGTTGCGCCGCCACCGCTAAAGGCGTTCTCAAAAAGCTGATTAATTGCCATATCGATAAGCTTGTCTGCGATCTTGTTCAGGCTATTCAGCATCGCCTCAAGCGGGTCTTTTCCGCTGCGAAGATCGGACACGAAGCCCTTCACCAAATCGACCGACATGGACTTAAATTCATCGGCGCGCTTGGCTGCTTCTTGCTGCGAGGTCGCCAAGGCTTGCGCTTCCAAGGACGCGGCACTGTAGGCGTTCGTCAGCGCGTCGATACGTGCCTCAAGCTGTGGTGTAATCTGAAGGCCAGCATTTTGCGCAGCGGTCAAAAGTTCATGCTTCAGCCTAGCACGTTCAAGGGCAGCTTCCTGTTCCTCAACGGTGCCATTTAGCCCGCGACGTGCTTCTGTTTCCGCTTGCATAGCCGCAATACGCTCATGAATTTGCGCAACTTGGCGGTCAAACTCGTTTCCGCCACCACAACCGCCGCCGCCGCGACCACCACGGCCAGAACCGCTACCCCTACCTGATCCTGACGACGCACGGTTCGGTGAAACCGGTTTATCTTCGCTATCGATTTCAGCGGGTGTATCTGTGTTGGCGATGCGTTCTTGCGCGCGTTTGTTGGCGGCGTCTCGCCATGTCCCAAGCGCATTTCCAACGTGATCTTTAGCAGCATCACGCAAAGCCTGACCGAATGCATCACCGGCAGCCTCGCCAGCGCCCTTATAGCTATTTTCGATCCGTCCGAGCGTCACATTGCCAATCGTGCCAAGCGAAACGCCCACCGCAGCGCCAACACCGTTGATGCTTTCAATGGTGCCGTTCACCGCGTTGATAACGGCGTTCAAACCGTTTTCGACACCGGCAATCAACGCGTTCATCGCATTGAGAACGGCTTCAGCGATGGCCTGCGGAAGCTTGGTGAGAGCAATAACGATAGTGTCATAGACCAGCGAAAGCTCGCCAACGAGTTGATTGACGACAACCTTCACAAAGTCGCCAAGGTCAGCGAACGACACTTCCGCGCCGCTGACTGCTGACGCGATGAAGTTGATTGCGGCAACGAGCGTGTCATTGATTGCCGCGCCAGCCACAAGAGCGCCTTCCTTGATGCCGGTCCATGCCGCACCGGCATAATCATGAAGGTTTGCAAGTTCGCCTTCAACTGGCGTGACTTGGTCGCCAAATGCAGCGAGCGCGAATGTGGCTGCACCGATGGCGGTAACGAGCAACAGAAATGGATTTGTCGCGATCATTGCTACTTGCGCAGCGCTGGCTCGCACAAGGCCGGGAACGTAGCGCCCCATCAGCACAAGGCCAGCCGCTGCGGCAGCGGCTGCAATAGAGCCAACATTATCGGCGGCAAGAATGATCCCGTCGCTGAAGATCGCCGTAATGCCGTTCGCTTCGTTCAACTCGCCGACATATTGAGTCATGCTGTTCGTCAGAAGAACCATGGCGTCGGTGATCGTAGCTGGCATAGATTCGGCTTCTTCGCGTAGCTTTCCAAGCTCACCAGTCAGCGCCTTTACCACCTTCTCGCCGGTCAACTTGCCTTCGGAACCAAGTGCGCGAAGATCGTTCACAGCGACGCCAAGGCCATCGGCCAGCGCTTGGGCGACACGTCCGCCGGTGCTGATAACAGTGTTCAGGTTGTCGCCGCGAAGCTCGCCAAGCGCCATGGCTTTAGAAAGCGCGTTCATGACGCTTTCGGCCTGCTGACCTTTCGCACCGGACACGACGAGTGCATTGTTCAACGCTTCTGTGTAGTCGAGTTGCGTAGCAGTCGAATAACCAAGCTCTTTAAGTGCCTGACTGTTGGCGACATAAGCATTCGTGGTTTGGCCGATATCGGAATAGGTGCGGCGGGCGATTTGCGAAATGCGCTCCATGACCGCCGCGCCTTGTTCCTGCCCGCCAGCCGCGATGTTCACGCGTGAAGTCAGATCGGTCCAAGTTTCGGCAAGGTTGCGAAGCTCATTCAACCCGATGCCAACACCAAGCGAGCCAAGCAGCCGGTTAATATTGGCTGTGCTGGTTCGAAGCGAGCGCTCCATCCGGTCGCTTGCCTGTTTCGCACGCTGCTCAATTGCCGTGAAGCGTGTGCCAGCCGTCTGGCTAGCCTTCAGCATGTTCCGCTCAAAGTCCCGAATACGGGCCTCGATGGCAACTACAAGGGCTTCATTATCTCCGGACATGGGTCTTCCTAAGCATAGAGTTCGTCAAAGTCGTTGTGCTCATAGATCGAGCGGGAATTGTCATTTGCAGCCGCACGGCTAACGGCCATGGCAGCGGCAACAGCGCCGTCGATACGGTCGGTCTTTTTGGCTTTGTGCATACGGACAAGACCGGTATCGTTTCGGCTTGCAACTACGCTGTCGAAGTGATGTCGAAGGACCGGATGGCCATTGTGCCTAAGCTTGCGGCCATTCACGGTGCGCTCTAGATCGCCAATCGCTGGCGCCATCGTAAGCGGACCTTGCCGCATCGCCATTGCTGGCAAGCCGTCATCGTGAAGCCGCTGCATGGTCATTCTGGCTAGGTGCGGATCGAACGCGATCTCACGCACGTCAAAGCGGGCGCATAGCTCGCGAATGTGTTCTTCCACAGATTCCGGTTCGATGATCGGCCCGTCGATAGCGATGACGTGTTTCTTATCTTTCCAGCGAGCGTAAGGAACACCGTCTTTCTTGGAACGCGCCTCAAGGTCATCGCCGGGAAGGAAGAACCACGGCTGAACGGTAATCCGGCCATCGTCATGTCGCCAAGCAGCGACAACCGCCGTCAGGTCGCCGTTGACTGAAAGGTCCACGCCGATAAAGCACGGCAGTTCTTCAAGCTCGGAAAGATCGAAGTCGAAACGGCCCTGATCGTAAATCGACATATCGAAAAGTGGATCGCGAGACGCGGCCTTCCAAATGTTGAGATTGAATTGCTCAAACGCGTGGCGTTCGGCAGGGCGGTGTTCCGCTTCCTTCGCCGCGCTGCGCATCGCATCGAGGTTCGGGAAGCCATGCTTCAGACCGGGATTGACGCGGTGCCAAACCGCTTCATCACGCCAATTGTTGTCATTATCCGCTTCGAAGATGATCGGCAGGAATGCCGGATTATTAATCTCGCCAGTCGCGACACGGCGCGCATATTGGTATTGCTCGAAACCGATGTTCTCATTGCCACGGCCTGCCGTTGTCGCGACAACCATGAGCGTATTGCTGGTCTTCACCAAGCCTGATTTAAGCGCTTCCCAAAGGTCGCGGCCCTTCCAAACGTGAATCTCATCGACAAGCACAAAGGAAGGCGTCTTGCCGTGCTGCGCAGCGCCATCACTGGAAATTGCCTGAAGCTCTACGCCCTTCGCTTTGAAGGTGATCTTCTTGGCGCTGTTGTGCGCGTCATAGATGCGCGTGGCGGCAACAAGCCGCTTGTCCATCCGCACAATGTTCGCGGCTTCCTTGAATCCAAGACCGGCTTGCTCGCGATCCGAAGCGGCAAAGATCACTTGGCCAGCCGGAACGTGTTCAGGGCCGATGGTGTGAAGAAGGGCGAGCGCAGCGGCAAGGCTGGTTTTGCGATTGCCGCGCGGGATCATCCAAAAGACAGTTTCAACGATGCGCCTGCCGTCCGGGTGCCTAGGTCCATAAATCCGGCGCACGATCCGCTCTTGCCAGTCATGAAGCTGGAAAGCGTTCTTCGGCGCGGTGCTGTTCGGGTGCTTCAGTTTGCGCAGAAAATCCACGGCATCTTGACCGTAGCCGAAAGGGTCATCAATCGGACTGCCATCGTAAATCCATTCGGGAAAGGCGCTCGTGCTCATCGGTTGCGGCCAACCGAAAGCGGATTGTCGTCTTCATCCTCGCCACTACCAGCGCCGCTAACGCGTGTCCGCGAAACAGGCGACAAACCATATTCAGCGGCAAGCTGCCTTGCTGTCTGCATTGCGCGGTTCTGGATTCCAAAAAGCGTCTTGTCCAAACCATTGATAGCGAAAAGCCGCTCGACTTCACGGACGCGACCAACGGCAACGCAATAATTCTCGACGCCGGTCAGGTCGGCCTTGGTGATGATACGATCCGCTACCAGACGCGGCATGATGCGCTTCCATTCAGCGCGCGCGTCGTCATTCAGCCATTTCGGAGCTGGCGGTGCTTTCGTGAGCGGTTCGCGATCTGGCGTGAGTGTCGGCTTGACGCCGCGAAGATGGATCATGACGTAGCTACCGCGCGAACCTCAAGTGTCCGCCGTCTTCCGATTTCGACAA
The DNA here is from genome assembly GCF_039939195.1 of Foliimonas ilicis. Classification (NCBI taxonomy): domain Bacteria; kingdom Pseudomonadati; phylum Pseudomonadota; class Alphaproteobacteria; order Hyphomicrobiales; family Phyllobacteriaceae; genus Foliimonas; species Foliimonas ilicis. Next base: position 163,835 of record NZ_JBDUUH010000001.1, read on the forward strand.
TCTCTTTAATGTCGTGAGCAATGCCGTCATGGATGATGCGATCGGCTGTGCGGATACCGGGACGCCAGCGAAAGCGGAATGTCACTCTGCCAATTTCGGCTTCGCCAAACCCCACGGTGATTTCGTCGGCTAAACGGCGCAGCACTTCCGCGCGCGTAGTAGCAATTTTAGTCCAGGCGGAAGTGACGCCACCGGTTGCCGAAACGATTTCCGTCTGGCGTTCAATAGCGATGACACGATCAAGCTTACCAGCGCGCATTACACGATCCACCTAACAAGCGCTTCTACCGATAGAATGCCATGTCCAATGGTCGGGTCGGGGTCACGCATAAAAACCGAGCGTGTCACCTTAAAGCTATCGCAATAGCCACCTTCGATTAGAAGGCGCTTGTCGAGTGTGCTTTGAACAATGAACGCGATTTCCTTAGCCGCGTCCTGCCCTTCATCACGCGCCCATATATGAAGGTCTAGATTAACCCATGCCGCGCGTTGCGACGTGTAATCATGGCCGTGAAGCGTGGTGCTGCCATTCGCCATGATGATTGTCGGCATATTGTCCGGTCGCGTGGAACCGGAACGAATGTTGTCAGCTTCGACACGCTCAAGCACAGCGTAGGTGCTAACCAGCTTCGTGCGAATTGCCGTCTGAAGGGCAAGCGTTGGCTCAATCATCACTTATCCCATCCCTCACGCACAGCTTTCGACACGGCGCGTTTCGTTCGATTCTGGAGGCGCTTGCGAAGAAGACGGAATGCAGGCCAGAAAAACGGCTGCGCTTCGTGATGCGCCGTGCCGTATTCCTGAAGATGGGGATAGCGAACGTCTGAGTTACCGGCTGTGACCAGCACTTCCAATTCACCGGCGACACGCGATCCGCCCGGTTGTGAATAAGCGGGTGATGTTTGGCCGGGTGCTGTGACAGCAATCGAATCTTTCAAATCGCCATCCTCTTCGGGTGCAAGGCGGCGCATCATGTCGGCAAGCTCTTCGCCTGATTGCACAAGTGACGGCTCAACAGCTTCACGAACGGATTTCGGAATCGCTTCAAGGCGGCGTTGAAGCCGCGCAACTTGCGGTGAAACGGCCATTTTAGAAGCTCCAAACTCTGTAAGGCCGGATCAAATCGACCACGCCGAAGGGCAGTTCGGATGCGGAAACGCCAACAAGAACGGCTTCACGGTTCTCATAGAAGTGCGCTGCAAGCTGAAGGACTGCTTCACTTATAGCAGCCGGGAATGGATCGAGGTCAGCGAGCGGTTCGCCAACATAAGCTTCGATCCAACCGGAAGCGGCTGCAATCTTGCTCGAAAGAAAGGCGTCGTCTTCCATATCGGCGTCAATGTTTAGTTGCCGACGCAAATCGGCAGCGTTCGGCAAGGTCATTGCGAAGCCTCGTTTTCAGAAAAAGTTATTTCGGCATTCTCTTGCGCGGTGCTCCCCGCGCCGGTCCCCATAGAAGGCGCAAAATTGGAGACCACCCCCCGCCCCCTGTCTTTGGGAGGCATTGCCAGCGCGACCTCCAAAGATCGGCCCTTCCGCATGCGAGCGGCGAGGGTTTTTGGCTCAACACCGATAGAACTCGCCCATTGAGCAATAGTCTTGGTTTCACTGCCGATGGTGTATTTCTTCGCGCGACGTCCAAAAGGATTGCCAGCTATGCGGCGAGGCTTTCGCTTGAAATTAGGAGAAAGCGCTTCCTCAACAGAGTGACCCGATGACAGCCGTGCCAACAGCGAGGAATGACTGATACCAATCACTTTCGCCCACGCCGTAACAGTGCGGCTCTCGCCGCGATAGGTGATAAGCCTAGCCGGTGTTTTTGTGGATGGAGGTGCTTTGTCTTTGATATTGTGAGGCAGTCGATATTCTTCGCCAGCAGCAACGATCTCGTCATATCGCCTGATCGCTGCTTTGGCCTTTTCCAAGGTCGCCTCAGGATCAAGATTCGCGCAATGGCAAACCTCAATGAAGTCAGGATTCTTTAGCGAGAACCAGACGCGCGCGCGGGATCGTTCAAAGTCTGTGTGATCTGTGCCTCTAGCATCCGTTGCATCACGGATAGCCTGAAGCACAACGTTGACCCAAAGAATGCGCTCTTTGTCTTCGCCATAACTGGCGACGTTTTTCGTTTTCATCGACGCCGCTCCAAAGACTGAAGCGGTCCATCATGGCAGGGCTGGCAAACCGGCATCCAATTGGAGCGGTCCCAAAACAGCCGGTCGTTACCTTTATGCGGGATGACGTGGTGCACGATGTTTGCGGGACGGCCGCAACCGTTGTGTCGGCAATATGGATGCTGAAGCAAATACGCTTTGCGCGCCTTCTGCCATTCCGAATTGTAGCCACGTTGACGGGCTGAAGGTCGGCGGCGATCATGGCGAGCCTTACGGGCGCGATCTGCCGTCATCTGACATGCACAGCGGACGCCGTAAGCGACGATCTTTCCGCAACTGCAAAGGCGTGGCGGGCGCAGGCTCATTGCCTACCCCTCGCGGCACTGGCCTTCAATTGAGCGATACCGGCAGAGACTTGGTCTTCGCTGACTTCTTCGCGCGGATCGTATTCAGGCTTGTCTTCGCCGGTGCCGTGAAGAGCCTTACGAAAAGCAATGACGCCACGCTGCGCAGCGATGATCTCGCCGGGTGTTGCCGTCCAAGTCGTCTCGGGCGTCCAGCCAAGCCAGCCAGCGCCGATCTCATATAGGCTTGTGAAATACTCGTCGAAGCTGATCTGTTTCGTGCTTGCAGGCGCGTCGTATCGATCATCGACGCCGATCAGTTCGCCAATAAAGGCAAAGAGTGATGGCTTGAGAATATCGAGCGAAACAATTCCGCGCTTATCGATCTCGCGGAGCAGCGCCGGAAGCGTTGTTGTGTCGTCGGAACCGTATGCGATCAGGTCAGCAACAACGGAAAGATTGCTTTCCGCAATGCCGGTCATCAACGCCGGAAACCCATGCCGACGCTGAAGATGATAAGCGGCTCGCAGCGACGGGCGAAGCGTTGCGCTAACGCCGTCCACTGTGATCGTGATGGGGTCGGATGCGAGCCGCATGATTGTTAAGCCGTCGCCATCTTCAGCTTGCGGAAGGCTTCAGGGCGCACCACGCCAGCGCCAACGCGGCGGCGAGCATGGAAACGAACAAGCCCTTCGGTTGCCAGAAGATATGGGTTGGGCCGCACGGCAAGTTCAATGCGGTCATAGATGCGGAAGCCAGCCTTGAAATCACCGAATGCAATCGGGAAGGCGTTAGCCGCAACGTCAGGCATGTCGATAAGTTCGACCACCGGACGGCCAAGGATCGTTTCTGGCTGCCCTGCCTGATAGGATGGCTGCCACAGATAATTGCCCTGTCCGTCCTTCAGTTTGCGGATGGTTGCGAGCGTGGTGCCGTTCATCGCCCATGTGCCGCGATTGCGATAGACGGCAGGAAGCGCATACATCATCGAGATAAGCGCATCGGCTGACAGGTTGGCGGCCTGGCCGTTGACCGAATTTGCAATGTCGGCATCCTGCATAAAGCCTTTTGGCTCAAGCGCGGCGCTGCCATTTACGAATGCCAAGCCTTCCTTGGCCGCAAAGTCTTCAGCCAGCGCAAGGCGGACTTCCGCTTCCACGTCATGCGTGGCGTCTTCGATCAGCCAATTGCCAATATCGACGTGCGTCGTCATTTCCTTGATGGAAATTTCCAACTGGTCGAAGGTTGGTTCGGATGCTTCCGAAGCGACGGCTTCGCCCTTCCACTTGGCATTGGTGACGCTCAGGCGCTTCGGCAGCATGATCGTGTGCGAGCCTGTCGAACGAACGTCAGCGATAGCGCGGACAGGTGAGAACTCGACCAGATTGCGCAAGAACTCGCTGGAACGTTCTTCAGGTGCCAAAATGTATGAAGGCGCGTCGTTCGCGACGGTCAGTGCCTTGCGATCAAATTCACCACCGCGAAGGAAGTCCGAAAATGCCTTCACTTCAAGGTTGTCGTTGTCGCCAGACGGATGATTGTTGTTTGCTGCAATTGGGCGAGTAGCCTTAGCTTCGATCTTGTCGAGGCGAGCCTTGAGCGCGTCGAAGTCCTTCTTTTCGATAACCGGATCGCTTTTCACTTCCGGCGTTTTCAGTTCTTCTTCCATAGGTGTTCCTTTCAGGGACAGTGCCGGGTCATCCGTCGCGGCTTTAATCGTGGTGATGGTCGCGCCGGGATGACAGGGAACGGCGACGATAGAAATTTCGTGGAGGTCGAGCGCTGCGATGGTGCGGCCACCACCGGCGCGCGCCTTTGCTTTTTTGGTGACAAAGCCAATGGACAGGCCAGTGACGGCCTTTTCGCGGACAAGGGCGCGCACCTCGCGTGCACGCGCCACGTCATCGACCAGAAGTCGGCCTTTGACCTGAAGCCCTTCGGCGGTTTCAGTGATGGAATCCCAAACGCCGATTGTTTGTGCCTGATCGTGCGCCCAAAGCATCGGAAGGCGGGATGTGCTGGAAAACGCGCCCTTCTCGATAAGATCGCCCACGCGGTCAGGGGTGCCGAACGGCCATGCAAGGCCGGTGATCTCGCCAGCGTCATCAACCGAAAACGCGGCTTTGATTTCAAGCTTATCCATGATTGGATTCTTTCATGTCGGCCTGTCGCTGATCGTCCTGGCTGTCGGTCGATACGCCGAACCAAACAGTTTCGAGGATCGCAAAAACGATGGGGATTGAGTCAGCCAGCGGACGCTTGGCGACATAAGCCGCGACCAGTGCGGCGGCTTCTTTCGGGTCAGTTCCGCCGCCGATCAGTGCAAGGCGGATGGTCTCGGAAAGATCGGCAATACCGAATTGCAGAGCGCGGACGCGCTGGAACAATGCGCCAATGCCGACGCCGGTCTTGCGCTGAAGTTCTTCGATAAGCTCAAAAGGCAAGGCGAATGTCTTTTCGCCGTCGCCAAAGAACGCGACATGCTTCATGCTGCTTCCTCGCCGGTTGAACGGTTGTCGTTTTGGCCGGTCGGTTTGCCGGGTGTGATATGCGGATTGTCGAGCTTGTCAGCGCCAGCGATGGCCGGAAGGTTCAAGCCGCTGCGAACCTCATTTGCGGTCAGCGCGCCCATGGCGCGATATTGGCCGTAAGTCGTGGCGCGTGTGGCGGCGTTGGCGCTCAAGAGGTCATCGAGAACGAACTCGATATAGAAGCCGTCTGCGCGTTCTTCAGGCGAAAGCAGGACGCGCGCATAAGCCCATTCCCACGCCTCAAGCCAAGGCCGGAGCGTGAGCGTCAGAAACTGTTGCGCCATTTCCTCGCTGTTTGACCATGTGGCGCGCGTGAGGTCGAAAAGCATTGGTGGCGGGATGCGAAAGAGCCGCGCGATTTCCTCAAGCTGGAAACGGCGGTTCTCAAGAAACTGCGCATCGGTCGAGGTCATCGTGGCCGGATCGTATTTCCAGCCATCATCAAGAATCAGCGGATCATTGTTGCCATTGGACTGCCAGTTTCGCCAAGCCTTCTTGATATTGGCAATGACGGTTGCGCCGTTATCCGCGCCCGCCTTGCCTTCTTTTGAGAGAATTGCGGACGGACGCGCACCGCTTCCAAAAAGCTGCGCAGCGTGGCGTTCAAGGACAGATGAAAGAGCGATAGCTTCGCGACCGGCCTTGATTGGCGATAGGTCGAGCGGCGAAGAAATATGAAGAATGTCGCGGAAGCTGAAAACCTGTTCGCGGTTCTTGGCGTCACGCTGGATATAGGACGGCTCGCCGCTGATCTCGTCAAACCGGATGGTGATCGAACGCGGATCGAGGCGCGTAAACAGAACGGGACGGCCTGCGAAATTCCGGCCTACATGCGCAAAACCATGATCATGCAAAAGAGCGTCGGTTGTGAGGGCGCGCCTAAATTCACCTGCTGAAGTCCATTCGTTGGCTTCGTCATGAATAAGGCGATAGGCCGGATGATCATTGGCGGTCCGCTTCCCGCCTGTTCCACTGCGTTCATCGCTTACATGACGACAGAAGAGTTTGGCGGGAAGCGAACCAATTGCGCCTGATAAAAGCACAATAGCGGAAAACACGGCAGGGACGCGTAGCGCGGTGGTCGCGTTTATAGAAGGGCCAGCAATCGTTGGTGCCGCGCCGAATATTTCGAGTGCGAAAGGATTGGTGAGAGGGACGGACTTCTTTTCCGTATCAATACCAATAGCCGTCTTTACTGACTCAATAATACTCAACTAAACAATTTCCCTAAGATCAACTTAGCAATATTGTCTCACGGGTTGATTCGCGTGTGAATCCTCTTTATTTTCTCGCGATAGGAATAATATCCTTGACTTTTTATTATAAATCGTATCTTGGTAGCTTATTGATAGCCGCCGTTTTGGCTTTGATCGTCACATCGCCGTAGCTATCACCTGCCGTTTTCGAGGCGTGGCCTTGGATGGCGTCTAGGGTCCGATCAGCGATCCCCTCTTCCCGCCCGACCGTCTTAAAGCGATGACGCCAGCCATGGCTTGGGCTTACGCCTTCCGGCACGATTTCCATTTTCTGAAGCCATTCGCTTATCCGCCCTGAAATCGTGCGTGCGGCGCTTGCGGCATTCTTGCCCCGACGGTCTGGATAAAATAGCGGTCCATCCTGTGAAGCGTCCACGAAATCCATAAAGCCCATGTCGAGCAATTGCGAATGCAGTGGCACATCGCGATAGCCGCCAGCTTTGACGGTTCCGGCATCTGGCGTGATCCGCATAATGTGCGTGTCGCCTTCCTTTCGGAAATCTTGCTTTCGTAGTTGCACAATCTCGCCGACGCGCGCGCCGGTGAAAGCACATAGAATAGGCGACCACCGTTTTGCCGCCGTGGTTTGCGGGCGCTCCATCGTGGCTGGATTGTCCGTAACAGCCGCAACGTGGTCGCGGGCAGCGCGAAGGATCACAAGCGCCTCATTATCGGTAAAGCCCTTCTCCCTCGAAAGCTGCTTACGTGGAACCTCTTGGCGAACCTGATCCGCTACGTTGGAATCGAGCTTATCGTTCGCAACCGCCCATTTCAGGACGGTTCGCACGGAAGCGAGATAAACGTCTCCAACGGTTTTTGCAGAAAGTGTCTTTAGGCGCGCATCGCGCCATTCCATGAGATTTTGCTTTGTCAGGCGGCGAGCGTCGTCATGTCGGATAAACTTCACCAAATCCACAAAGACCGGGGTCCAGCGCTTTTCAGCGCCTTTACCTCGCCCGATTGCCTTCCGGCTATGAAGATAGTCGGTCAAAAGTCGCTTAAGCGAAACAGGTGGCTTTTCTTCTGATACCGGTTGTGCGTTGGCGATGATTGGATGCGTCGGCTTGCCTGTCCAGTCGCCTTCATGGCGTTCTGCGGCACGCGAAAGAGCCTCATACTCTGACGCGCATAACGCGCGCGCCACGCTCCGCCATTCGGAAGTGCCACGTTCTACGGTCGTGTTTCCGAGTCGCCGGAAGCGCTCGATCTGGCCGCCAACCAGTTCTTCTAATTCGTCGTCATCTAGCGCGCCTGAAAACCCATCACGAAGCTGTCGGGCTAAAATGTCGTCAATGCCGAGTTGCGCATAGATCGGATAGTGATCTCTGATTTCTTCATCAAAGGCCAAGCGCTCTTGGTAGTTTCGAAGCGCGATCTGGTCAGGGGCCAGCGGGTAGCGACCGGGTGTAACTTGCCGGTTGCCAGCTTCTGCCGCCCGCCGTTCGGCCTTGGCGATGGTGAATTGAAGGTCGGTAACAGCGCTTGGCAACTTTTTCAAAGCGATTCGGTAGTCGGGACCGAGTGCCGTTCGCAGTTCTGATTTGCCGTCAATGAAGGGGCGAAGGTCTGTCGGAACGACTAAGCGCGCGAAATAGCGACCGTCTCGATTAAGAAGATGGCGAATCCTGCCGACCATATGCAATCCATTTGTAACGGTTTTTGTAACGTTAGAATGGACGCAAAGCCTTGCGTGTCAAGAGGTTCAATGATTTCAATGGGATAGAATGGTGCTGCAAGAGAGGATTGAACTCTCGACCTCTCCCTTACCAAGGGAGTGCTCTACCACTGAGCTACTGCAGCATCCGGATGCGGCGGACTTCTGCCACAGGAAAGCTGAGAGCGCAAGTTATGTGTGCATGTTCTTTTCAGGAGTTTTGCAAGACACGGCATTGCCATAATGATAGGCAAGTTGCGATTGACGGGTTCGAGGGCAAAACGGCACGAAAACATGGCTGAAAATGACGAAAAAGCGCGAAAATCCAAACAGAACCCGGATCGCAAGGATCGTCTGGCCGATCAGTTGAGGGCGAATCTCCAAAGACGCAAGGCGCAGATCAGGTCGCGGCGCGTTGGTGACGCCGACCAACGACCCGAAGGACTGAAAGCAGCACGCATTGAAGAGGGTGAGTGATTCACCTCGCTTTTTACCCGGTTCCTTGAACAGCAAGGCACAGTGGGGTAGATGGCGCCCTACCCAAGACAATCAGCAAGCCGGGACCAACCCGGAGAAACGAGTTCCATGGATCGCATCAGGATAGTCGGCGGCAACGAATTGAGTGGCCGCATTCCGATCTCGGGCGCGAAGAACGCCGCGCTGCCGCTGATGATCGCCTCGTTGCTGACGGACGATACGCTGACGCTGGAAAATGTACCGCATCTGGCCGATGTCGAGCAGCTTATTCGTATTCTCGGCAATCACGGCGTGGATTACTCCGTGAACGGTCGCCGCGAGAAGCAGAGCGAAGGCTATTCGCGCACGATCAATTTTTCGGCGCGCAACATCGTCGATACGACTGCGCCTTATGAACTCGTCTCCAAGATGCGCGCGAGCTTCTGGGTGATCGGGCCATTGCTGGCGCGCATGGGCGTTGCCAAGGTTTCGCTGCCGGGCGGTTGCGCCATCGGCACGCGGCCGGTCGATCTTTTCCTCGATGGTCTTCAGGCGCTGGGCGCTGATATCGAGGTTGAAAGCGGCTATGTTATCGCCAAGACCAAGGATCGCCTTGTCGGCAACCGCTATAAATTCCCGAAAGTCTCTGTCGGCGCGACGCATGTGCTGTTGATGTCGGCTTCGCTGGCCAAGGGCGAAACTGTTCTCGAAAACGCTGCCTGCGAGCCAGAAATCGTCAATCTCGCCGAATGCCTCAACGCGATGGGCGCGAAGATTTCCGGTGCAGGCACCCCGACCATCACCATTTCAGGCGTCGATTCGCTTTCCGGCGCGCGCCATCGGGTTATTCCGGACCGTATCGAGACCGGCACCTATGCAATGGCCGTGGCTATGACGGGTGGCGACGTTATTCTTGAAGGTGCGAACCCCGCACAGCTTCAGACCGCACTCGACATCATCGTTCAGGCAGGCGCGGAAATCATTCCGGTCGAAAACGGTATCCGCGTCAAGCGCAATGGCAATGGCATTCGCCCCGTCGATGTCGTGACCGAGCCTTTCCCCGGCTTCCCGACCGACCTTCAGGCGCAGTTCATGGGACTGATGACCATGGCGCAGGGTCAGTCACGGATCACCGAGACAATTTTCGAAAATCGTTTCATGCATGTGCAGGAACTTGCCCGCCTCGGCGCGCATATCACGCTTGCCGGACAGACGGCGATTGTCGAAGGCGTATCCAAGCTGAAAGGCGCGCCCGTAATGGCGACCGATCTGCGCGCCTCCGTATCGCTGGTCATTGCCGGTCTGGCAGCCGAAGGCGAGACCGTCGTCAACCGCGTCTACCATCTGGACCGCGGCTTTGAACGGCTCGAGGAAAAGCTGTCCAATTGCGGAGCTGTCATCGAGCGCATTTCGGGCTGAATTCAGCTCGAACCGGGGCGGTTGCGCATCCAGGCAAGACCGCCTAACACAAAGTCTGGAAACAATTTTCAGGCGCTGCATCTGACATGGACCAGCTAAAACTCATCGCACTCGACGAACAGGATTTGGGCATCGTCTCGGCCCATCTCCAGGATGCCGTTCTCAAGGTGAAGGAATTCAACTTCGCACCGGCGACAAAGCAGTTCAGCCTGACGCTGAACCGCTTCGTCTGGGAAAAGGGCGGGAAATTCCTTCGTCCACATAATGAACGGCGCAAAAGCCTGCTGCATTTCGACCGCGTGCTCGGCGTGCAGCTATCGGGCATCGACCGGTCGAAGCCGGAAGAAGTGCTTTCGCTGATGACAGTGAGTTTTACAGCCGGTGATACACCTGCCGGCACAGTCGAGCTTTTGTTTTCAGGCGGCGGCAAGGTCAGGCTCGATGTCGAATGCATCGAGGCGCGGCTCGCCGATCTCGGCGGCGCATGGGAAGCCTCTTCGCGCCCCGCTCACAAGAACTGAGGAATAAGAATGGCGCGTGTTCTACGCCAATCCAGTGTTGATTTCGAACAGCAATTCGAAGCATTTCTTGGGACCAAGCGCGAAGTCTCGCCGGATGTCGATGCGAGCGTGCGCGACATCATCAAGAATGTGCGTGAGCGCGGTGACGCAGCGCTGATCGACTACACACTGAAATTCGACAAGACCGATCTTGGCGCGCTTGGCATTGCGGTGAGTGCCGAAGAGATCGAGGCCGCCGCGGCGGCATGCGACCCGGAAACCATCGAGGCGCTGAAACTGGCGCGCGACCGCATTCAGTCGCACCATCAACGGCAAATGCCGAAGGATGATCGCTATGTCGATCCGATCGGCGTCGAGCTCGGCTCGCGCTGGACGGCAGTGGAATCGGTCGGCCTTTATGTTCCGGGCGGAACGGCGAGTTATCCAAGCTCGGTGCTGATGAATGCCGTTCCCGCAAAGGTCGCAGGCGTGGAACGCGTCGTCATGGTCGTGCCCTCGCCGGGCGGCGCAATCAATCCGCTGGTGCTGGCGGCTGCGCAGCTTGCAGGCGTGAAGGAAATCTACCGCATCGGCGGCGCACAGGCAGTTGCAGCGCTGGCTTATGGCACGCAGACGATAAAGCCCGTTTCCAAAATCGTTGGGCCGGGCAATGCCTATGTCGCAGCCGCCAAGCGTCAGGTGTTCGGCACTGTCGGCATCGACATGATCGCCGGACCTTCGGAAGTGCTGGTCATCGCCGATGCGGACAATGACCCGGACTGGATAGCCGCCGATCTTCTGGCACAGGCCGAACACGACGCTTCCGCGCAATCGATCCTCATTACCGATGACGAGGCTTTTGCGGTTTCGGTGACGGAAGCCGTCGAGCGGCAATTGAAGAGCCTGCCGCGTGGCGAAACAGCCGCTGCAAGCTGGCGCGATTTCGGCGCGATCATTCTCGTTGATGACATTGGTCACTCGGTTGCGCTCAACAATCGCATCGCACCCGAGCATCTCGAACTCGCCATCGAAGACGCCGAGGAAATGCTGCCTCTCATCCGCAATGCCGGTGCTATTTTCGTCGGAAAACATACACCCGAAGTGATCGGTGACTATGTTGGCGGGTCGAACCATGTGTTGCCGACCGCGCGCTCGGCGCGGTTTTCGTCCGGCCTTTCGGTTCTCGACTTCGTCAAGCGCAGTTCCATCCTGAAACTGGGCGCAGACCAGCTTCGCACCCTTGGGCCAGCGGCAATCGCTCTGGCCAAGGCGGAAGGGCTGGATGCACATGCGCGCTCGGTCTCAGTCCGGCTGAATATGTAGGCGGCGATGGCGGACGGGACAGTCGATACCGCAAGGCTGATCGATGTCGAACTCGACGAATCGATCGGACGGTCGACGCCCGACGTTGAACATGAACGCGCGGTCGCGATCTTCGATCTCATCGAGGAGAACAGTTTCCGTCCTATCGCCGATGAGGCATCCGGCCCCTATCGTTTGAAGCTTTCGCTTGTCGATTCGAAGCTGGTTCTGGCTGTCTTTCGCGAAAACGGCGAGCCTGTCGTCACGCATATTCTTTCTCTGACGCCATTCAGGCGCATCGTGAAAGACTATTTTCTGATTTGCGAAAGCTATTACGACGCCATTCGCAGCTCCACACCAAGTCAGATCGAAGCCGTCGATATGGGACGCCGCGGCCTTCACAATGAGGGATCGCAGACGCTGCTCGACCGGCTGTCGGGCAAGATAGACGTCGATTTCGGCACGGCGCGGCGGCTTTTCACGCTCGTCTGCGTGCTGCACTGGCGAGGTTAGCACCTGTCGGCCGCGCCCCCACGCTCCATCCTGTTCATGTGCGGCATGAACGCGGTTCGCTCGCCAATGGCAGAAGCGCTGGCGCGAGTGGCCTTGCCCGCGACGACCTTCATCGCATCCGCCGGTGTGCGGGCAGGCTCTCGCGACCCGTTCGTCGATGCGGTGCTGGCGGAAGACGGGATCGATCCGCCAGAGCATCGGCCAAAGCTGCTGGAAGATCTCGAAGACAGTTATTTCGACCTGATCATCACCCTGGCACCCGAAGCCCACCACGCCGCGCTCGAACTGACACGCTCCATGGCGGTGGATGTCGAATATTGGCCGACCGCGGACCCGACAACGGTGTCTGGAACGCGCGAACAGATCATGACGGCATACAGGGACGTGCGCGAAAGGCTGAAAGCGCGTATAGAGGCACGATTCGACGCAAAAAGGGCTTCCTGAGCCTTGCGAATAAGCGTGTTCACAAGCGAGCCATAATCATATAGGTTCCGCCAAAATTCCGGCCCGATGCCGGAAATGATCTCAAGACAAAGGTATCGAATGCCGAAGGAAGAAGTCCTCGAGTTCCCGGGTGTCGTTACGGAATTGCTTCCGAACGCCATGTTCCGGGTCAAGCTGGAAAACGAACACGAAATCATCGCCCACACTGCAGGCCGCATGCGCAAGAACCGCATTCGCGTACTCACCGGCGACAAGGTTCTGGTCGAGATGACACCCTACGATCTGTCGAAGGGCCGCATCACCTATCGCTTCAAATAAGCCTCTTCAAAAAGGGCGGCGGAAGGCCGAGTTGCCTGAGCCGACACTAAACCGATGAGCGTCATTCAGAAGCTTGTGCTTGCCTCGGGCTCTCCACGTCGGATCGAGCTGCTCCAGCAGGCAGGCATAGAACCAGCCCGCGTCTATCCAGCCGATGTGGACGAGACACCGCTGCGCGCCGAACATCCGCGTTCTCTCGCCAAACGCCTGTGCAAGGCAAAGGCCGAGAAGGCGTATGATGCGCTGAGCAAGGACGCCGATTTTTCCGGCTCCTATATTCTCGCCGCCGATACGGTCGTGGCCGTCGGACGCCGTATTCTGCCCAAGGCGGAAACGGCTGACGAGGCATCGAACTGTCTCAAGCTTCTGTCGGGACGCGCGCACCGCGTTTATTCCGGCATCTGCCTGATCACGCCTGCCGGGAAAGTGCGCCAGAAGCTGGTCGAAACACGCGTGCGCTTCAAGCGGCTGACGCGCGAAGAACTCGACGCCTATATCGCTTGTGGCGAGTGGCGCGGCAAAGCGGGCGGATACGGAATTCAGGGACTTGCCGGCACATTCGTCGTCAAGCTCGTCGGCTCCTACACGAATGTCGTCGGACTGCCGCTTTATGAAACCGTCAGCCTGCTTTCGGGCGAAGGCTTGAAGGTTCATTCCGGTTGGGCAGCGGGTTCATCGATATGAGCGAAGCACCTCCTGCAAATGTAACGCCGCTGCGTCCCAAACGCCCCTGCCCCGAATGCGGCAAACCTTCGGCCCGCGAAACCTATCCGTTCTGCTCGACGCGCTGCAAGAATGTCGATCTCAACCGCTGGCTTTCGGGCAGCTATGCCATTCCGGCCACGGAAGAAGAAGACAATCTCGACGATGACGGTCCTGCCAACGCGAATTAAACGCGTTTTGCAGCGGATTTATGCAGATGAACCATCATGGAAGCCGCAAATAGCGGGGTCAGAAGGTTCAGGAACGGCACGGCAAGAAACGCCGCGATGACCAGTCCGCCCAGAAATACCTGACCGCCATTCTCGCGTCTCAAAGCCTTCGCATCGTCTTCCGAGCGAAAGCGCATTGCTGCAAATTCGAAATATTCCCGTCCGAGCAGATAGCCGTTGACCATGAAGAAGGCGATGATGTTCACGCCGGGAATAAGCAGAAGCAGCAGCGCCAGAAGATTGCCCAGCACCACGATGCCGAAAAACTTGAGCGACAGGACTGCGCCGCGGATTGTGGGGAGCGGCTGGCCCGCAGGTTCCTGCGGATAGCTTTCCCGCTCGACCGTTTCGGCGATATCGTCCAGAAAAAGACTGGCGATCAAAGCTGTCACCGGCGCAATAAGGAATGCCAGCCCGACCGCGATTCCAAGACCCGCAAGCAACGCCGCAACCAGGCTGAACCATCCGGCCCAGCTCGGCGCATTCGGAAGCAGCGCGTCGATATAGGGAAGTGCGACCCAGTCGAACACTTCCTTCAGGCCGAACCACAGCGCAATCAAAGCAAGAATCGTCAGGCCGAGCGTTTTGAAGAAAACCGAGCGGAATTCCTGTGAAAACAACTGGCGAAGTGCGCTGATTGCAGCGTCGAAAACCATAGGCGCGTCCCCGTGTTATCTGTTTGAAATAGGAGCGCTGTATGAACTAAGCAAGAATGCGTAGCCGGCGGGCTTTGCAAACACGGCGCGAAAGCGCTAGACCCGCCCCGCGCCATGCCGCACATTGGCGGCAATTCATGCGGGGGCCTTATGAGCGATATCGACGTTTTGTGCATCGGCAATGCAATTGTGGACATTATCGCGCAATGCGACGATGCGTTTCTGGTCGAGAACGGCATCATCAAGGGCGCGATGAACCTGATTGATACCGAACGCGCCGAACTGCTTTATTCGCGCATGGGACCGGCGATCGAAGCTTCCGGCGGCAGTGCCGGTAATACGGCGGCAGGCATCGCCAGCCTCGGCGGGCGTTCCGCATTCTTCGGCAAGGTTTCGCAAGATCATCTGGGCGAAATCTACACCCATGACATTCGCGCGCAGGGCGTCGCTTTCGACACGCGACCGTTGACCGGCGAGCCGCCGACCGCGCGTTCCATGATCTTCGTGACGCCGGATGGCGAGCGCTCGATGAACACCTATCTCGGCGCATGTGTTGAGCTTGGACCCGAAGACGTAGAGGAAGAGAAGGCGAAAGCAGCGAAAGTCACCTATTTCGAAGGTTATCTCTGGGATCCGCCGCGCGCCAAGGAAGCAATCCGGCTGACGGCAGAACATGCCCACGCAGCAGGCCGCGAATTCTCGATGACGCTGTCCGATCCATTCTGCGTCGACCGTTATCGCGCGGAGTTCCTCGACCTGATGCGGTCGGGCACAGTCGATATCGTCTTCTCGAACGAAAGCGAAGCAAAGTCGCTCTACCAGACGGAATCCTTCGAAGTCGCGCTCGAAGCGATCCGCAAGGATTGCAAGCTGGCCGCCGTTACCCGCTCTGAAAAAGGCTCGGTCATTGTTCGAGGCGACGAGACTGTTTCAGTTCCGGCCATCGAAATCGAACGTCTGGTCGATACGACCGGTGCAGGCGATCTTTACGCGGCCGGTTTTCTGTTTGGCTACACTTCCGGGCGTTCGCTGAGGGATTGCGGCTTGCTCGGCTCGCTGGCGGCAGGCCTCGTCATCCAGCAGATCGGCCCGCGTCCACGGCAGAGCTTGCGTGAAGCGGCACAGCAGGCTGGACTTCTTTAAGGAGTTAGAACCCCCTCTCCGGTTTGCTTCGCAAACCACCTCTCCCCCGCAAGCGGGGCGAGGAAGGAGCCAAGCATGTAACGTTGTTCTACGACGAAGCAGAAAGCTCCCCCAACACTCGCCACCGCTTTTCCTCACCCCCACGAGTGGGGGACTGTTCACACAGGACTCATAATGTGCTTTCGGTTGAAGAACATATCCAAGGTTATATCGAGCATCTGATAGGTCTTGGAGATGCGTTTAGAACGCCGGTTGAAGCGCGCCAGCATATCTCGGATCGATGAGTTGGATGACTCGATAAGGTGCGTTTGAGCCTTGGTTTGGATATGGGGTTCGGCGACGCCATTACGCTGGAAGGCCAGGGCATAGCAGGAGTTGGCATCGGTGAAGATCGCCCCGATCTGGCCGACGGCCTTCTTGGCCAGACGATAAATGGTGATGGCGCTTGTCACGCCTTTGTCGCCGATATGATAGGCTACGACCCGGCGCTGCCGGCGGCTATAGGCAGTCCAAACGACTGCCCGCTGCGCTTTTTTTGAACGAAGGTATAGATTTCGTCCATCTCGATGATGTCCGGTTCGCCTGCGGCAAGAGGCTCGGCCCGGGCCAGGCGCTGCTGCATCGCGGCATGGTCCTGACGTATCCATTTGAGCACCGCCGCAGGCGAGGCGTTCAGCACCCGGCCGATGGCGCGGATGCCCATGCTATTCAGATACATCTGAACAGCCATCGCCTTGGTCTGTGGACTGAACTTGGGCACCCGGTCGGTGCAATAGCGGCCGCAGTCGCGGCACCTGTAGCGCTGATACCCACTCTTATGGCCACGCTTGATCAGCGCAGCGCTGCTACAGTCAGGACAATGCATCCGCCAACCTTCCAAGCAAATCATTCCAAAGTCAGGCCAGTAGAATCCTCAACGCGCACTTTGTAAACAGTTCCGCTTGCGGGGGAGAGGTGGTTTGCGAAGCAAACCAAAGAGGGGGTCTTCGCTACCCGACCGCTGCTCAAAGCCCCTCATAAATCTCCGCAGCGTTCTCGTATGAATAGCGCAGCGGCACCGAGCCTTCGACCATCCACACATCGACCCTGTCGCCAGCCAGAAGCCGGCAAGCGCCGTCCGTATCGGTCACGGCACCGCCATAGAGACGGTTTGCCAGATTGAGAATCCCGGTTTGGTGCATAGCCTGGCTGCCACTGCCGCAGGCGTCCTTGACCAGCAGCACCCGCAGGCCCCGCGCCACCGCGCCCTTCACGGTGGCCTCGATGCAGGCTTCCGTCCAGACGCCCGAAACCATCACCCATTCGACGCCCTGAAGCTTCTGTTCAAGCTTGCCATCGCCGAAGGCGCTGGCTTCGGTTTTCACAAGCAGTTCTTCACCCGCCGCCGGTTCGGTTTCCGGGCAAAGTGCTGTCAGCGGGTCGCTGGCATCGCTGAAAGCCGACAGGCCGTTTTCCATTACCGGATGGAAATGGCGCAGCCGCAAAGTGCTCATGTCGACAATGTAGGCAAAGTGGAAAAGCGGTATCTTTGCCCCGCGCGCCGCTTTTTGCAGGCGCTGAACATTCGACAGAACCTTGTCGAACCCCTCAACGAGATACCGCGCGTCCTGCCGATGCTCTTCCTGCATATCGACAAAGAGTGCCGCCATGCGGCTTGTATCGACAGACAGCGGGCGCTTCATGAATCGTCTTCCCAAATCAGGTCTTATTCCTGGCTGGAAAGACAACTCAACATGATTTCACCCGCTGTCTGCGGAACGACGATAGATGCCGTTTTTCTTTTCTGCGCAATTCCGGACGAAAAACCGCGGCACACTTTTCCTGGAATTGCTTTAAGCCCCGGCTGTATAGGCAGCGATTGCCGCCATGTTGACGATATCGCTGTCCTTTGCGTTCAGCGGCACGATCTGAACCGGCTTGTTGAGGCCGACCAGAAGCGGGCCGATGACGGTCGAACCGCCGAGTTCCTGCAACATTTTCGTCGAGATCGATGCCGAGTGGAACGCCGGCATGACCAGCACATTCGCCGGACCGGAAAGACGGCAGAACGGATATTGCTGCAAAAGGCGTGGATTGAGCGCGACATCGGCAGCCATTTCGCCATCATATTCGAAATCGACGCGGCGTTTGTCGAGGATCTTCACCGCTTCCTGAACACGCTCGGAACGCTCGCCTGCCGGATGGCCGAAAGTCGAATAGGCGAGCATGGCGACGCGTGGCTCATAGCCCATGCGGCGCGCGAAACCGGCTGCTTCCTCGGCGATGTCCGCGATCTGCTCAGAGTTCGGCATATCGTGCACCGCCGTATCGGCAACGAGCACGGTGCGCCCGCGGCAAAGCGCTATGGAAACGCCGATGACACGGTGTCCGGGCTTCGCATCGATCACGCGGCGCACATCTTCCAGCGCGGTCGAGTAATTGCGCGTGACGCCCGTGACCACGGCATCCGCATCGCCCAGAGCCAGCATGCAAGCGGCGAAATGGTTGCGGTCATTGTTGATCAGGCGCTGGCAATCACGCAGCAAATATCCCTTCCGCTGCATGCGTTCATAGAGATAGTCCGCATAGATCGCATTCTTGCGCGACAGGCGCGCATTGATGATCTCGATGCCCGGCTTGTTCAAATCGACGCCTGCATTGCGGGCGTGTTCCTTGATGACATCATCGCGACCGACCAGAATGGCGGTGCCGAGCTTCTGGTTTGCGTAGGAAACGGCGGCGCGCATGACCTGCTCTTCCTCGCCCTCGGCGAAGACGACGCGCTTGGGCTGGCGGCGAACGCGGTCGTAGATGCGCTGCAAGGTCGAGGCGATTGGATCGCGACGCGCCGAAAGCTCATTGGCGTATTTGGTGAAATCGACAATCGGCTTGCGCGCGACGCCCGAATCCATCGCCGCTTTTGCAACCGCGACCGGAATGGCCGAGATCAGCCGCGGGTCGAAGGGAACCGGGATGATGTAGTTCGGGCCAAACTTTGGACGAATACCCTGATAAGCTGCAGCCACATCGTCCGGCACGTCTTCGCGAGCGAGTTCGGCCAGAGCCTGTGCTGCCGCGATCTTCATATCGTCATTGATCGTGGTCGCCCGCACGTCGAGCGCGCCGCGGAAGATGTATGGGAAGCCAAGCACGTTGTTGACCTGGTTCGGATAGTCCGAGCGCCCGGTCGCCATGATGGCGTCGGTGCGTATTTCGGCCACTTCCTCCGGGATGATTTCCGGATCGGGGTTGGCCATAGCGAAGATGATCGGGTTCTTGGCCATGGATTGCACCATGGCAGGCGTCAGCGCGCCCTTGGCGGAGACGCCATAGAACACGTCGGCACCGTCGAGAGCCTCGGCCAGCGTGCGCTTGTCGGTTTTTATGGCATGCGCCGACTTCCACTGGTTCATGCCTTCGGTGCGGCCCTGATAGACCACGCCTTTCGTGTCGCACAAAATGACGTTTTCGGACGGGAAGCCCATCGACTTGATAAGCTCGATGCAGGCAATGCCCGCCGCGCCCGCGCCATTGCAGACGAGCTTCGTCGTCTTCATGTCGCGACCGGTGATTTCCAGCGCGTTGATGAGGCCCGCAACCGCGATGATCGCCGTTCCATGCTGGTCGTCATGGAAAACCGGGATGTCCATCAGTTCCCGCAGGCGCTGCTCGATGATAAAGCAATCGGGCGCCTTGATGTCTTCGAGGTTGATGCCGCCGAAGGACGGTCCGAGAAAGCGCACGCAATTTACGAATTCGTCCACATCGGACGTATCGACTTCAAGATCGATGGAATCCACATCGGCAAAGCGCTTGAACAGCACGGCCTTGCCTTCCATGACCGGCTTGGAGGCGAGAGCGCCGAGATTACCGAGGCCCAGAATGGCGGTTCCGTTCGAGATCACGGCGACCATGTTGCCGCGTGTCGTGTAATCGAACGCGCGGGAGGGGTCTTCGGCAATCGCCAGAACCGGAGCGGCAACGCCCGGCGAATAGGCGAGCGACAGGTCGCGCTGAGTCGCCATCGGCTTGGTCGGGCTGATTTCCAGCTTTCCGGGTCTGCCCTGCGCGTGAAAATCGAGCGCTTCCTGCGCACTTACCGATGGACCGGCATTATCCTGCTTGTTTTTAGAAGCCATGAACTACGGTATCCTCCCGATGCCACTTCTTTTTGTGGAGCGTTCGGAATTAAGGGTACACATCGCCGCTGTAAACAGCCAAGCATGAAGATAGACCTTTTTCGGAATGACCGTGAAACACGAAACGACAATATCCGCAGACGATTCGGCATCCGCGCCAATGACGCCGATGATGGAGCAGTTCGTCGAAATAAAATCGGCGAATGCGGATTCGCTGCTTTTCTATCGCATGGGCGATTTCTACGAGATGTTCTTCGAGGATGCCGAAATAGCCTCGCGGGCTCTCGGCATTGCGCTGACCAAGCGCGGCAAGCATCAGGGTCAGGATATCCCGATGTGCGGCGTGCCGGTTCACGCCGCCGACGATTATCTGCAAAAGCTGATCGGGCAGGGCTTTCGCGTCGCCGTCTGCGAGCAGATGGAGGACCCAGCCGAGGCGAAGAAGCGCGGCTCGAAATCGGTCGTACGCCGCGACGTGGTGCGTCTCGTCACCCCCGGCACCATCACCGAGGACAAGCTTCTCGCACCTTCGGAATCTAACTTCCTGATGGCGCTTGGCCGCGTGAAAGGCGGTGACAATGGCAGCTTCGCGCTTGCCTGGATCGATATATCGACAGGGCTTTTCCGTGTCACCGAAGCGAGTTTCGACGGGCTGTTGGCCGATATATTGCGGATCGACCCGCGCGAATTGATCGTCGCGGACACCGTATTTCACGATGAAGAACTGCGCCCGGTTTTCGACGTTCTGGGGCGCGTTGCCAGCCCGCAGCCGTCGAGCCTGTTCGATTCGACCGCAGCGCCGGAGCGCATCGCCCGCTTCTTCGAGGTAGCGACGACCGAGAGTTTCGGCACATTCTCCCGCGTCGAGTTGTCGGCGATTTCAGGCATCATCGCCTATGTCGAGAAAACGCAGAAGGCCGAGCGCCCACCACTTTCAAGGCCCGAACGCGAACAGGCAGGCTCGACGCTTTTCATCGACCCGGCAACCCGCGCCAGCCTTGAACTGCTGCGCACGACAAGCGGCAACCGCGACGGCTCGCTTTTCAAGGCGATAGACCGGACAGTGACGGGTGCGGGCGCGCGGCTTCTGGCGGACAGGCTCATGTCGCCACTGACTGCGCCCCAAAAGATCAACGAGCGACTGGATTCGGTCGGCTTCTTCATAGACGACCACCGCCTTTGCGACGCGCTCCGTGCCGTGCTGAAGGGCATTGCGGATATGCCGCGCGCGCTGTCGCGCCTTGCGCTGAACCGTGGCGGCCCGCGTGATCTTGGTGCACTGCGAACAGGCTTTGCGGCGGCGTCCGAAATCGCGGAAACCTTCGACGGCGCAATCCTGCCGCTGGAATTGCAGCAGGCAATCGATGCGCTGAAGGCTCTTCCCGCCGATTTCCGCGATCATCTGACGAGCGCCATTTCGGACGAGTTGCCGCTTCTGAAACGCGACGGCGGTTTCGTGCGATCCGGTTACAATTCCGAACTCGATGAAATGCGCGGTCTGCGTGACGAATCGCGCCGCGTCATCGCCGGGATGGAGCGTGATCTGATTGAGGAGACGGGCATCCGCTCGCTCAAGATCAGGCACAACAATGTGCTCGGCTACTACATCGAAGTCACCGCCAACCATCAATCGATCATGATGGGGACCGACGAGGCGAAAGCGCGCTTCATCCATCGCCAGACCATGGCAAGCGCGATGCGCTTCACCACCACAGAACTTGCCGGGCTTGAAACGAAAATCGCCAATGCGGCTGACCGGGCGCTTTCGATCGAACTCGGCGTGTTCGAAAAACTGCTCGTTGAAGCCGTTTCGCATGCCGATTCCATACGGGCGGGCGCGGATGCCCTAGCGGTTCTCGACCTTTCCGCAGCGCTCGCAATTCTCGCCTCGCGGGAAGGCTGGTGCCGCGCGACCGTCGATGCCAGCCTCGATTTCGAGATTTTGGGCGGGCGGCATCCAGTCGTGGAACAGGCATTGCGTCAGGCCGCGCAAAATCCTTTCGTCGCGAATGATTGCAGCCTTTCGCCCGAAAACGGTGAGAAATTCGGGGCGATCTGGCTGCTTACCGGCCCGAATATGGGCGGTAAATCGACTTTTCTGCGCCAGAATGCGCTGATTGCGATACTCGCGCAGATGGGGTCCTACGTGCCTGCCGCAAGCGCGCGCATCGGCGTCGTCGACCGCCTGTTCAGCCGCGTCGGCGCATCCGACGATCTTGCGCGCGGGCGCTCGACCTTCATGGTCGAGATGGTCGAAACGGCAGCGATCCTCAATCAGGCTGGCGAAAGAGCACTGGTCATTCTCGATGAGATCGGGCGCGGCACCTCGACCTTCGACGGCCTTTCGATTGCCTGGGCGGCGGTCGAATATCTGCACGAAAAGAATTGCTGCCGCGCGATCTTCGCCACCCATTTCCATGAAATGACAGCACTCGCCGGCAAGCTGGTGCGTCTTCACAACGTCACCATGCGCGTCAAGGAATGGGAAGGCGATGTCGTCTTCCTGCATGAAGTCGGCAAGGGTGCAGCAGACCGCTCCTACGGCGTTCAGGTCGCGCGCCTCGCTGGTCTGCCTGAAGCCGTGGTCAGCCGCGCCAAGGATGTTCTGCATCAGCTTGAGGCTGGAGAAACGTCCGGCAAGGCCGATAGGCTGGTCGACGACCTTCCGCTGTTCAGCGCGATCGTGAAAAAGGAAGCTCCGAAGCAGTCCGGACCTGATCCGCTGCAAAAGGCGCTGGCTTCCATCGCGCCGGACGAAATGACGCCGCGCGAAGCGCTGGAGGCGCTTTATACGCTCAAAGGCCTTGCGAAGCAGACACCGTCTGCATGATCGCGCTTGGCGCCTATGCCGGGCTGTTCACATCCGCACTCATTGCCGCCACGCTGCTTCCCATGCAGTCGGAAGCCGTGCTCGTCGGCCTTCTGATTGCGGAATATTCGCCGGCACTTTTGCTGATCGTGGCGACAGCGGGAAATGTTCTGGGTTCGGCAATCAACTGGCTGCTCGGACGCCAGGTCGAGCGCTTCCAGGACCGTAGCTGGTTTCCGGCAAGCCCAGAGCGCCTTGAGCGCGCCTCGAACTGGTATCGAAAATACGGGCGCTGGTCGCTGCTTCTCAGTTGGGCGCCGGTGATCGGCGACCCGCTGACGCTGGTTGCAGGCGTTTTGCGCGAACCGTTCTGGACATTCCTGCTGATCGTCACGATTGCGAAATTCGGCCGCTACGCGGTTCTTACAGCCGTGACGCTCAATCTTATCTAGATCAGCCGAATTTGCGCCGCGCATCCAGCGTCAGGCCAAGGCCGACGCTGCCGAACACATCGCCATTCACCACCGATGCCGATGGGAAAAGATCGCAGATGCTCTGGCGCAGCAGGCCGATTGCGGTGGAGCCGCCGGTGAGGAACAGCGTGGTGATGCGTTCTGCCGGCACCTGCGCATCGTGAAGCGTCTGCCCGACAACATCGACAATGCGACCGACGGCAATGGCAATCGTTTCGTCCAGTTCGGCGCGGCTCACCGGGATGTTCAGCGTCTCGTCGCTCAGGCGCACGTCGATGGTGGAAGAAGCCTGATCGGTCAGGTCGATCTTCGCTTGCTCGACCTTGCCTGCAAGTGCGTGGCCCTGCCGCTGCTGCACCACATCGATCATGCGCTCGACCAGATCGGGCCGTTCCGCCTCATAGCGGATCTGGCGCAGATCGCTCATGGCCTTGGGCGTATAAAGCTGGTGAATGCGCTGCCATGTAGCGAGATTGACGAAGTAAGAGACCGGCAGATTGCGCTTTCCGTCGCGTGTCGGCGTGCCGTAACCCAGTTCCGGCATCAGATGGGCAACCGAAAGCAGGCGATCGAAATCCGTGCCGCCGATGTGAACGCCGCGATTTGCCAGAATATCGTCCTTGCGGTCCACTGCGCGGGCGCGCTCCGGTGAGACGCGAACAATCGAAAAGTCCGACGTGCCGCCGCCAATATCGACGATCAACGCCAGTTCCTCGCGATTGACGCTGCGCTCGTAATCGAGCGCTGCCGCAATCGGTTCGAACTGGAAGGCGATGTCCGTGAAACCCTGCTCGCGCGCCGCCTTTTCAAGCTGGTCCTGCGCATCGCGGTCGGCATCGGCATTTTCATCGACGAAGTGCACCGGACGGCCAAGCACAACGCGCTCCACCGGCTCGCCTACATGGCTGTCGAGTCGCGCCTTCAAGTGCCCAAGAAAACCCGAAATAATCTCCGAAAACGCCATTTGGCGTGTCTTTACGCGGGTTTTTTCATGGATAAGCGACGAACCCAGGACGCTTTTCAGCGCCCGCAGCAGGCGGCCTTCGGCATTTGCGGCATAGTCCGCGATTGCGCGGCGACCGAAATAGGTCTGATCGTCCTCGAAATTGAAGAAGATCGCGCTCGGCATCGTCACATGCTTTTCTTCAAGTGCAACGAGGCGCGGCTCACTGCCTTCCATCACGCCAACGGTGGAATTCGACGTGCCAAAATCTATACCGCCGCTAATCGGTCGCATGAAAATTCTCTAATGTTTGGAAAATGGAAGGGCGGAAAGGCGAGCCGTTTACACAATCGCTTCGGCATTGTCGATGCGCGACGGCAATCTTTGCTCTGCCGGTAATAGCGTTTTTACCGGCCATACCCATTTTAGGAAAAACGCGCTATAGACGCCTCGCTTTCTCAGGACCTTCCGACGTATGGCAAAAATCGCTCTCAATCTCGAAGAGATCATCGACGCGGACGGACTGCGCGGCGATCTGAACGCCTTGGTGAAATCCAATGCGGGCGATGGTTCGAGCGCCGAAACCCGCAAGCTGGTTCTGGCGCGGCTTAAGGACGAATTGTCGAAAGGTCGCGCTGTCGCCGAAAAAATGCTGGCCGAGGATGGCGGCGGAACGGCTTGCGCCTCCCGAATCTCCCATCTGATGGATGAGATCATCGGCGCGCTCTACGATTTTGCGAAAGACCACGTCTATCGCGCGAAAAATCCGTCTTCCGCCGAGCGAATGGCAGTCGTTGCCGTTGGCGGCTATGGGCGCGGCACGTTGGCGCCCGGTTCCGACATCGATCTTCTGTTCGTGCTTCCCTACAAGCAGACGCCGTGGGGCGAGCAAATCGTCGAATACATGCTCTATATGCTCTGGGATATGGGGCTGAAGGTCGGCCACGCCACCCGCAACATCGACGATTGCCTGCGCCTGTCGCTATCCGACATCACGATCCGCACATCCATCCTCGAAGCGCGCTTCCTGTGCGGCGAGGAGAAGCTTTTTGACGAACTGCTGCATCGTTTCGATCAGGAAGTGGTGAAGGCGACCGGGCCCGAATATGTTCAGGCAAAGCTTGCCGAGCGCGATACGCGCCACGCCAAATCCGGTGAAAGCCGCTATCTGGTCGAGCCGAACGTCAAGGACGGCAAAGGTGGTCTGCGCGACCTCCACACGCTGTTCTGGATCGGCAAATATTTCTATCGCGTCCGCACCGGCGAGGAGCTTGTCGAAAAAGGCGTTTTCACGCGCTCCGAATACAACCAGTTTCGCAAGGCGGAGGATTTTCTGTGGGCCGTGCGCTGCCAGATGCATTTCCTGACCGGCAAGGCCGAGGAAAGGCTGCATTTCGACATTCAGCGCGAAATTGCCGACCGGCTGGGCTACACCAGCCATCCAGGCCTTTCCGGGGTCGAGCGCTTCATGAAGCACTACTTCCTCATCGCCAAGACGGTGGGAGATCTGACGCGCATCTTCTGTGCGGCGCTGGAAGAGGAACAGGCAAAGCATGTTCCGGGCTTCAACCGTATTTTCCAGACCTTCTCGCGCCGCAAGCGCAAGCTTGCCGGAACCAGTGACTTCATCGTCGACAACCATCGCATCAACGTTGCGGATGACGAGGTTTTCGTGCGCGATCCGGTCAATCTTCTGCGGCTTTTCTGGTTTGCGGACAGGCACGGCCTGGAATTCCACCCTGACGCGCTGAAGCTTCTGACACGCTCGCTCAAGCTGGTGGACAAGTCGCTGCGCCGCGACAAGGAAGCCAATGCGCTGTTCCTCGACATTTTGACGTCCAGCCGCAATCCGGAACTCAATCTGCGCCGCATGAACGAGGCCGGATTGCTCGGCAAGCTGATCCCGGATTTCGGCAAGATCGTCGCGATGATGCAGTTCAACATGTACCATCACTATACGGTGGACGAGCATCTGCTGCGCTGCATCGGCGTGCTTTCGGAAATCGAGCATGGCGATGGCGAAAAGATACATCCGCTGTCGCACAAGCTGATGCCGGAGCTGAAAACCAAGCGCGAAGTGCTGTTCGTGACCGTTCTGCTGCACGACATCGCCAAGGGACGGCCTGAAGATCACTCCGAGGCGGGCGGGCGAATCGCGCGTCGTATCTGCCCGCATATGGGCCTCTCGCCCTCCGATACCGAGACGGTCGCGTGGCTTATCGAAAACCATCTCGTCATGTCGCTGACCGCGCAGACGCGCGATCTGAACGACCGCAAGACGATCGAGGATTTTGCCGATATCGTGCAATCGGTCGAGCGGCTGAAGCTGCTGCTCATCCTGACCGTTTGCGATACGCGCGGTGTCGGCCCCGGCGTCTGGAACGGCTGGAAAGGCCAGCTCCTGCGTACGCTCTATTATGAAACCGAGCTTCTGTTGACCGGCGGCTTCTCGGACGCTTCGCGCGGCGAGCGTGCAACGCAGGCGCGGCAGAGGCTGAACGCAGCTCTTACGGACTGGTCGGAAAAGGAGCGCGAAAAATACACCGCGCTGCATTACGAGAATTATCTTCTGGCCGTCGATATCGCCGACCAGATCAGGCATACGGAATTCATTCGCGATGCCGACAGGAACGGCAAGAAGCTATCGACCACCGTAAAGCCGCATGAATTCGAGGCCGTCACGGAAATCACCGTGCTGGCGCAGGATCATCCCCGCCTGCTCTCCGTCATTGCAGGTGCGTGTGCTGCTGCAGGCGCAAACATCGTCGACGCGCAAATCTTTACGACATCGGACGGCCGTGCGCTCGACACGATTCTGATCAGCCGTGAATTCGACCGCAACGAGGATGAGCGCCGCCGCGCGGAGCGTGTCGGCAAGCTGATCGAGGATGTGTTGTCCGGCAAAAGCTGGCTGCCGGAAATGATCGAGAAGCGCACCAAGCCGAAGCGCGGCGCAAAAACGTTCCGCATCAAGCCGCGCGTCGAAGTGCGCAACACACTTTCGAACCGGTTCTCGGTGGTCGAAGTCACCGGGCTGGACCGTCCGGGCCTGCTTTCCGAAATTACCGGCACGCTGTCCGACCTATCGCTCGACATCGCATCGGCCTACATCACGACCTTTGGCGAGAAGGTGATCGATACGTTCTATGTGACGGATTTGACCGGCCAGAAGATCGACAACACGACCAGAATCGAAAATATTCGCAAGAAGCTTCTGGCAACCCTCGAAGGGCAGTCGGTCGAGAGGCGTGGCAAGAGCCGCATCGCGGCGGAATAGAGCATATGAGCCTCATCAGGAAGTTCGCAACGGTCGGCTCCGGCACGCTGGCCAGCCGCATTCTCGGCTTCACGCGCGAAATGCTGATGGCCGCAGCGCTCGGCACCGGACCTATCGCCGATGCGTTCAATGCGGCATTCCAGTTTCCAAACACATTCCGCAGGCTCTTTGCGGAAGGCGCCTTCAATGCGGCCTTCGTGCCGCTCTTCGCCAAGGAGATCGAGGCCAACGGAACCGATGGCGCGCGGAAGTTTTCCGAGGAAGTCTTCGGCGTTCTCTTTACGGTTCTGATCGCGCTGACGATCCTCATGGAATTGTCGATGCCGCTTCTGGTGTCGACCATCGTCGCGCCGGGTTTCACGAACGATCCTCAAAAATTCGACCTGACAGTTGCACTTGCAACCATCATGTTTCCCTATCTCATGTGCATGTCGCTGGCGGCCATGATGAGCGGCATGCTGAATTCGCTGCGCCGCTATTTTGCGGCGGCGATCGCGCCGGTCTTCCTCAACATCATCCTGATACTGGTGCTGGGTTATGCCTGGTATGAGGGGCATGACGGCATGCAGGTCGGCTACGCGCTGGCCTGGGGCGTTCTTGTCGCAGGCCTCGTGCAGCTTGCAATCGTCTGGATTGCCGTGCGCCATGCCGGTATTTCGATCGGCTTTCGCAGGCCGCGCATGTCGCCAAACGTCAAACGTCTTCTGTGGCTGGCTTTCCCTGCCGCCGTCACCGGCGGCATCACGCAGATCAACCAGCTTATCGGAACCGCGATCGCTTCGGGCCAGGCAAGTGCCGTGTCATCGCTGGCCTATGCCGACCGCGTCTATCAATTGCCGCTCGGCGTAATCGGCATTGCCGTATCCATCGTGCTCCTGCCGGAACTGGCGCGCGCGCTGAAATCCGGCAATGACAATGAAGCGTCGAACCTTCAGAACCGCTCGGTCGAGTTCACTCTGTTCTTCACGCTGCCTGCGGCGGCGGCCCTGCTTGTCATGTCCGAGCCGATCGTGCGCGTGCTCTATGAGCGCGGCGCGTTCGCTGCCGGAAACAGCACGCCGACCGTCTCGGCGATCCTTGCGATCTTCGGCATTGGCCTACCTGCCTTCGTGCTCATCAAGGCATTCACGCCGGGCTTCTTCGCCCGCGAGGATACACGCACCCCGATGATCTTCGCCGCGATTTCCGTCGCCATAAACGTCTCACTGGCACTCACCCTGTTCCCGGATATGGGTGCGCCGGGCATTGCCGTCGCATCCGCTGCGGCTGGCTGGGTCAACGCAGTCATGCTTTTCGCAACGCTGGTATGGCGCGGTCACTGGGGCAAGGACATCGCGCTTATGACCCGCATTCCGCGCCTCGTTCTGGCAGCAGGCGTCATGGCAGCCGCGCTCTATTTCGCGCTTGGTTACACAGGTGCCTACTTCGCCCCTTCGGCCTCGCTTGCCGTGCAGGCGACCGCGCTTCTGGTTCTCGTTACCGGAGCGGCAACGATCTATTTCATCGTCGCATTTGCAACCGGCGGGGCGGATATCGGGATGATAAGGCGAAGCGTGAAACGCCGTGGCAAGGCAGCTTCCGTGAGTGCAGAAACGCCGGAATAATATGGCGTTTTCTTAATTATCTACCGGTACAAGAACCGTCTGAGCGCAACGCTTTACGGAAATGCGTCATGGCGGAACCGACCGGCAGGCTTCATTATATCGACTGGCTGCGCGTATCCGCCTTCGCGCTGCTGATCCTTTATCATTGCTCCGTCGCCTTCTTTCCCGACCTCGACTGGCTGATGAAGAGCCCGCAAACCAGCAAGCTCCTTTCGGAAATCATGATGTTTCCGCGCGCCTGGCGGCTTGCCCTTTTGTTCTTCATTTCGGGCATGGGAACATGGTTCGCATTCCGCAGGACGACTGCCCCGCTCTTCCTGAAAGAGCGCTTCATCCGTCTGTTCGTGCCGCTGATATTTGCCATGTGCGTCATCATCGTGCCGCAGGTCTGGTACGAGCGCATGGCCCATGATGGGTATCAGGGGTCTCTGTTCACATTCTGGATCACGCGCTACTTCACCGAAGGCGTCTATCCGCGCGGCAATTTCACATGGGCGCATATGTGGTTCGTCGCCTATCTGCTGGTCATGACGATCATCTGCGTTCCGATCTTCCTGTTCCTGCAGAGCGAACGGGGTAAGGGCGTGATGGCATGGTTCGAAAGCACCGCGAAGTCTTTCGCGATTTATGTGTTCTTCGTGCTGCCGCTTGTCCTCAACGTTGCCCTTTCGCCTTTCTTTCCGCACGAAACCAACAAGCTCTATGATGATGGAGCGTGGTTTGCAGTCTGGGCAAGCTGGTTTGGGCTGGGCTTTCTGATTGCCCGTCATCACGCGACTTTGATCGGCACGATCGCCAACCGGCGCTGGGTCAGCTTCGCGCTGATGCTGGTGCTTACTTTCGTCATGTATCGCTATGCGTGGTGGGGTGAGCCGGTCATCGGCTCCTATGAGAACCAGACAATCCTCTACAAAACTCTGCTTTTCGCGCTCGCATGGACCACGATCCTGACGCTGATCGGCTTCGGCGCACTTTACTTGAACCGTCAAAGCCGCGCGCTTAGCTGGCTGAACTCGCGGATATTCCCGCTCTACATCGTGCACCAGACGATCATTCTCGGCGCGCTGTACCATCTGCTGCCCCTGCAGGCGGGCGTCTGGACGACTTATGGGCTCGTCATTCTGTTCACCGCAATCGGGTCATTGCTTTTCGCAGTGCTGGCGGGGCAGTTGCCGGCGCGCGGGCGAATGCTTGTCGGGCTGTTCACACGTCCTGAGCAGAAGGTGCCTTCCGCAACAAGCACCCCTTGATCCTTTTCCCGCGCTCGTCCATAAGCCCAACGCTTTTATCGCCGCTCCAAAAGGGCTCTCCACCAGCCTCGGGAATTTGCCATGACCGCTTTCAAGCCGCTCGTTTTTTCCGGCGTTCAGCCGACCGGAAATCTTCATCTGGGCAATTATCTCGGCGCTATACGCCGCTGGGTAGCACTTCAGGATGCAAATGATTGCATCTATTGCGTGGTCGATCAGCACGCGATCACCATGTGGCAGGAGCCGGCCGATCTCATCAAGGCGACGCGCGAAGTCACCGCAGCGTTTCTGGCCTCGGGCATCGACGCCGAAAAGCACATCGTCTTCAACCAAAGCCGCGTCATGCAGCATGCGGAACTCGCATGGGTGTTCAATTGCGTGGCCCGCATGGGCTGGCTCTCGCGCATGACCCAGTTCAAGGAAAAGGCCGGGAAGGATCGCGAAAACGCATCCGTCGGGCTGTTTGCCTATCCCAACTTGATGGCCGCCGACATTCTGGTCTACCGCGCCACACATGTTCCGGTGGGCGACGACCAGAAGCAGCATCTGGAACTGACGCGCGACATCGCGCAGAAGTTCAACAATGACTATTCCGACCGCATCGCCGAACTTGGCGTAGGCGTCGAAATGCAGATGGGCGAGGAGACCGTCAACGGCTTCTTCCCGCTGACCGAACCGCTGATCGAAGGTCCGGCACCGCGCGTCATGTCGCTTCGCGACGGTCTGAAGAAGATGTCGAAATCGGACGCTTCCGACCTGTCGCGCATCAATCTGACTGACGACGAAGACACGATTTCGAAGAAAATCCGCAAGGCTAAGACCGATCCGGATGGTTTGCCGTCCGAAATCGATGGCCTCAAGGGCCGCCCGGAAGCCGAAAATCTCGTCGTGATCTACGCCGCACTTGCCGACCAGAAAAAGGAGCAGGTGCTTG
This sequence comes from Foliimonas ilicis, assembly GCF_039939195.1. Classification (NCBI taxonomy): domain Bacteria; kingdom Pseudomonadati; phylum Pseudomonadota; class Alphaproteobacteria; order Hyphomicrobiales; family Phyllobacteriaceae; genus Foliimonas; species Foliimonas ilicis. The sequence continues at coordinate 194,825 of NZ_JBDUUH010000001.1, forward strand.
CCGAATTCGGCGGCCAGCAATTCTCGGCCTTCAAGCCTGCATTGGCCGACCTCGCCGTCAGCAAACTCGCGCCGATTGCCAGCGAAATGCGCCGCATCTCCGCCGATCATAGCTATGTAGACGGCGTGTTGCGCGATGGCGGCGAGCGGGCATCCGCATTGGCCGAGAAGACAATGAAGTCGGTTCGCGATATTGTCGGCTTCATAAACGGCTGATTTTCTGCCGCTTGCCCGGCATCGTCGGCAGTGGCAGATTGCACATCGATATCGCGACAACAGGGTGATGAATGGTTTCAAAACGTCTGAGTCGGGAAGCTGGCCACCGCCGCAAATTTCTGGCGATCATCGACGATACGCCCGAATGCGAACGGGCCGTCGCCTATGCCTCGCGCCGCAGCAAGAACACCGGCGGTGTGCTGGTCCTGCTCTACATTATCGAGCCGAGCGACTTCCAGCATTGGCTGGGCGTCGAAAAGATCATGCGGGAGGAAGCATCTGCCGCCGCCCATACGGCACTCGATACGCAGGCAGCCAAGGTTCGCGAAAGTCTCGGCATCGAACCTGAACTTGTTGTGCGCGAAGGCGTGGCGACCGAAGAAATCCACAAGCTGATCGAGGAAGATCAGGATATCGCCATTCTGGTTCTGGCAGCCGGTCTCGGCAAGGAAGGCCCCGGACCGCTCGTCGCATCGGTTGCAGGGCGCGGCGCGGCATTTCCGATCCCGGTTACGGTCGTGCCACAAAACTTGTCGGACGACGATCTCGACGGTCTGGCCTGATTTGCAACGCAAGCAAGTGCTTGAATGAAACCGCCGGAAGGCTTATTTAGAACTATTCCAATTCCACTGCCGCAAGCAGCAAGGAGCCAGTCATGTTCATCCAGACCGAAGCCACGCCGAACCCGGCGACCCTGAAATTCCTTCCGGGCAAGGAAGTGCTGATCGAAGGCACTGCTGATTTCCGCGATGCGGATACGGCAGGAGACTCCTCTCCGCTGGCTGGCCGCCTGTTCAGCATTCCGGGCGTAACCGGGGTATTCTTCGGCTATGATTTCATCACCGTCACCAAGGACGGCCCGGATTGGCAGCATCTGAAGCCGGCGATTCTCGGCGCGATCATGGAGCATTTCATGTCCGGCCAGCCGGTCATGAGCGCCGGTGAGCAAAAGGCCGGTGACGACCGCGATGCCGGCGAAGAATTCTACGACAAGGCCGACGAGGAAATCGTCGTCACCATCAAGGAATTGCTCGACACGCGCGTACGCCCAGCCGTTGCACAGGATGGCGGCGATATCACTTTCCGCGGCTTCGAAAACGGCACCGTTTTCCTGCACATGAAGGGCGCTTGCGCAGGTTGCCCATCGTCAACCGCGACACTGAAGCACGGCATCCAGAACCTGCTTCGCCATTTCGTGCCGGAAGTGCAGCAGGTCGAACAGATCAGCTAACGATCACTTCAAAGCGGCTACAAACACAAAAAACCGGGCGAGTAGCCCGGTTTTTTGTTGTGGGACACGGTGTTGCCGAGACGGTCCGCACTTATCTAACAATCACCTTCGCCCCATCCTCGACGCGATTGTAAAGATCTATGATGTCCTGATTGATCAGGCGAATGCAGCCGGACGACATGGCCTTGCCGATGGAATTCCATTCCGGCGTGCCATGCAGGCGATAACCGGTATCGCCGCCCTTGTTGAACAGATAAAGCGCGCGTGCACCCAACGGGTTCATGACGCCGGGCGGCTGCCCGCCACGCCATTTCGCCAATTCCGGCTGGCGCTGGATCATTTCGCGGGGCGGCGTCCAGGTCGGCCATTCGCGCTTGAAGGCGACCCGCGCAGTGCCCTTCCACTCGAAGCCTTCACGACCGACGCCGATGCCGTAGCGTACGGCCTTTCCTTCCGGCAGGATGTAATAGAGAAACTTCTCATTCGTATCGACGATGACCGTCCCGGGCGCCTCTTCCGACGCATAACGGACGATCTGGCGGTGATACTTCTTGTCGACCTTGCTGATCGGGATCGTCGGGATCTGGTATCCCGCGTCCGTTCTCATTCCGTAATCGGAAGAAAAGCGCTGCAGCGAACCGTCGCTGGTACAACCTGCGAGAGCAGTGGCAAAGGCCAAGCCAGCAACGATGGATAAGGATTTCAAATTCATCGAAAGTCCGCACAACGCTGAAATAAGGAATACTGGCCCGAATCGAGCCGTATTTTCGCCTTTATTGTTAATTGCGCTTCGCCGCCACGCCAAGCCCTATCGCAATGCTTACGCACCGGAAACGCACGTAAAGCTGGTATTGTTGTATTTGAGCAACGAAGATGGTGGGCAATTGCCTTGATCGCCAAGCACCATGCTATCACTACGGCAAGATCAGCTAAATGACACCAGCATATGCGCGAAGATGGCCTACTGTTTTTGGAAGGCCCTGTTTTTCGAGCGTGTCCAAGTACTCATTTGCATTTTTGGGCGGATTCTTTAGCCGCTCTCTGCATCTTTGAACCGACACCAGCACTGCTGCGTCGTCGATCCCGAATTGATGGAATATAAAATCGTCTGGATGGATGAGTTCCAGTTGGTATCTGTCGAGGACAGGCTTCGGAAAGTCTTTAAGATTGAAGGTTACAATTGCGTCAGAGGCCGAAAGAATGGCCGCAGCCAGAACATGCCGATCATTAGCATCTGGCAGTTCCAAGCTTGGAATAAGCTCCTCATAACCCTCGACGAGACAATCCGGCACTGCCCGGTTCATCAGATCGCGCGTGCGGTGAATGTTTTCAGCATCAAGGTCTGGGCGATCTTTTAGAACATTGCGAATCCATTCTTCGTGGATTTGCTCGGTCCATTTGGCGCGATACAGGCCGACTCCGGCTGCGAGTTCGAGAAGAAAATCCCTCAACGGAGCGGGATAAAGAACGCAAGCGTCGAGAACGGCAGTGTATGGTGATGTCTTAATAGCCCATCCCCAATTCTTGCGCCTGCGCAGCCAACTCCTCCATCACTTTCTTCCGGTCTTCCTCTGTGCTCTTTCGATAAGCTGCCAAGTCGCTGAATTTGACACGGCGATGGGTACCTACCAAGCTGAACGGCAGCTTACCTTCCTCAAGCAAGCGAATAAGGTATGGTCGCGAAACATTGAGATAGTCGGCCGCTTCCTGCGTCGTGAGTTCGGCATGAATCGGGATTATCGTTACGGCATTCCCCTGCGCCATTTCGGTCAGAAGGCGGTAAAGTAAATCACCAACGCTTTTAGGCAGGCGCAAAGTCTCATTGCCAACCTGAACCTTCAATTCAGCGCCTTCGTGTTTTGTACGCGAAAGCTGGCGACTGGCCTGTGCGGCGAGCTCGGCATCATCAGCCGATGGCAGTATTGGTCGATCAAGCAGCTTTGTCATGGTTCATTTCCTTGATTTACGCTGCATATAAGACCCCGAATCACTATCCGCAATATCCGAAATAAACGCAATATATGAATTGATGGTGTCGAAAATCCTTCTCGTGGCAAAACTCTCACATCAAAAACAGGTTCAAAACGAGAACATTTGATGGCATGATGCGTTGATGCCGATCATTTCACCGATTCCCCTGAACCCGTTGGCGGATGGCCGACAGTCCGAGCGTGCCATGATTATAAGGCGCGGGGTGCAGCGGCTGATGATGCAAATGGGGGTTCATGTCCTGCCGGAACTGTCACTGGCAACCGGGCGCAGGGCCGATCTTGTGGCGCTGACGCCGCGTGGCGACATATGGATTATCGAGATCAAATCCTCGATCGAGGATTTTCGGGTCGATCGCAAATGGCCGGAATATCGGCTGCATTCGGACCGCTTCTTCTTCGCGACGCATCCTGACGTGCCGGCCAATATCTTCCCGGAGGAATGCGGCTTCATTCTTTCGGATGGCTATGCGGCGGAGATTATGCGCGAGGCTCCTGAACACCGCCTGCCGCCTGCGACGCGAAAAAGCCTGATGCTGCGGATCGCGCGGGCGGGTGCAGCGCGGTTGCTGGCAGCCGAGCTGGCAGGCGTTTCAGTGCCTGCCCTTGAAGGCGAGAGCGAGTAGAGGCATCAGACCGAAAAGTGGTCCGCGGTTTTCGGACTATTCCGATGCTCATACAAAAAGATCAGCGCGGCGCGCGCTTGGCCAGAATGCGCTGCAGGGTGCGGCGATGCATGTTGAGACGGCGCGCGGTTTCCGAAACATTGCGCTCGCACATTTCATAAACGCGCTGGATATGTTCCCAACGCACACGATCTGCCGACATCGGATTTTCCGGGGGAACGGCACGTTCGCCGGTCGTGCGGGTCAGCGCTGCAAACACATCGTCGGCGTCGGCTGGCTTCGACAGATAATCGATTGCGCCGAGCTTTACCGCCGTGACTGCAGTTGCAATGTTTCCATAGCCGGTCAGGATAATCGTACGTGAATCGTCGCGCTTTTCGCGGATCGCCGCGACGACATCGAGGCCGTTTCCATCGCCCAGCCGCATATCGACAACGGCATAGGCTGGCGGGGTCACTCTTGCCTTGGCGACGGCCTCCGCCACGCTCTCGGCAGTCTCCACCTGAAACCCGCGCGCTTCCATTGCGCGCGCAAGGCGGGTCAGAAATGGCTTGTCGTCATCCACGATCAGAAGGGTGATGTCGTCTCCGGTGATGGTGCCTTCAATCGTGTCTGCGGTCATCATGCATTCGTCCGTCAATTTTTCTTTCACGCTTATATAATGGGCAAAAGGTTATTTTTCCAATTCAGGCGGCGTCAAAGTTGGGAAAAGCTGCAAAACCGGACGTTAAAAACGTCTCCCGCTCCCATTCGATGGTCACTATAGCGCCTTTTCCGCGCTCATTAGCATTCTGCACGGTGAAGGATGCGCCTGATCGTTCGAGCAATGTCTTCGCGATGAAAAGACCCAGACCCAGCCCGCCGCCGGAATCCACGCCCTGTCTTGTAGACATATAGGGTTCACCGATCCGGTCGAGGATTTCCGGCGGAAAGCCGGGTCCGTCATCAACCACCTCAAGAACGATACTCTTCTCGTCCCATTTCCAACGCACCAACACTTCGGCCTGCGCAAAATCGACGGCGTTCTCGACCAGATTTCCCAGACCATAAATGACGCCCGGGTTGCGGCGACCAACTGGCTCGGTGCCGATCAGGGCGCCCGGCTCCAGCTTGATCGTGATGCCAAAATCACGATGCGGAGCGATCACCTCTTCGATCAGCGAGGTGAATGGCAGGCGGGCCAGATGCTCCTCGCTTTCGGAGGACAGGCTGGTCAGCCGCTTCAGGATCTGGCGGCAGCGCTCGCTTTGCGACCGAAGCAGCGTGACATCTTCGTGGTAGCGGGAATCGCTGCCCAGCGCGCGCTCCATCTCTTTCGACACCAGCGCAATCGTTGCCAGCGGGGTCCCGAGTTCGTGCGCGGCGGCGGCGGCCAGCCCGTCGAGCGCGGAGAGATGCTGTTCGCGTTGCAGCACCAGTTCGGTCGCCGCCAGGGCATTGGCCAGAAGCCGCGCCTCCTCGGCAACGCGCCAGGCGTAGAAGGCCGTAAAGGAGATGCTCGACAAAACAGCCATCCACACGCCCGAAACATAGATGAAGGGCATGAGAAGCTGTGTGCCTTCGAACCAGGGCAACTGAAAATGAAAGAACGCCAGCCCGGTGGCAGCCGCCATGACGATCAATGCCAGCGATATCGTCAGCCGAAGCGGCAGCGAGGTTGCCGAGATAACAACGGGCACGGCCATCAAAATGGAAAACGGGTTGGTCAGCCCGCCGGTCATATAGAGCAGCCCGGCAAGCTGCAGAGAATCGAAGGTCAGGATTCCGAACGCCGCCAGCGGGTTGAGACGATGTGCAGCCGGAAACCGGAACGTAAGAAACAGATTGAGCCAGGCCGAACATGCGATAAGCGCGAAGCACAGGCTGACCGGCAGTGGAAATTCAAAACCATAGGCAACGACGATGACCGTGACGCTCTGGCCGACGACCGCCAGCCAGCGAAGCCGTATCAGCGTATTGAGCCGTAGCCTGTGGCTCTGCTGAAGATCGGGCGTTCGCAGCGGTTTTATCATGGTGCTCATACTCCGTGTTGGCGGCGCATATGTCTATCTGGCGCGCGGCTTGGCGCGGTTTGTCGCTTGTGCGGATGCCGGATCTTCCGGCCATTCATGTCGAGGATAGCGCCCGCGCATGTCGGAGCGCACATCGGTCCATGAACCGCGCCAGAAACCTGGCAGATCGCGCGTCGTCTGGATCGGGCGATGCGCAGGCGAAAGAAGTTCTAGCGTCAACGGAACGGTTCCGCCCGCGACGGCCGGATGCTGGCCAAGCCCGAACAGTTCCTGCACGCGGATCGACAACACCGGCCACTCACCATCATAGGAGATCGGAAGCCTGCTGCCGGATGGCGCATCGTAATGCGTCGGGGCAAGGGTTGCGAGCTTTCGCTGAAGATCGTGCGGCACCAGCGACATGAGCGCTGCCTGCAATGCACCGCCTGCCAATTCGCCAAGCGAAGCCTTGCCCGGCATGAAGGGCAAGAGCCAGGCATCGAGCGTTTCCAGCAATGCCTCGTCCGACATTTCCGGCCAGGGCGCACCAAGGCCCCGATGGAGCCAGGACAGACGGTGGCGCAGCGCCTGCGGCTCACCATTCCACGGCAGAATGCCGAGACCATGTTCGCGGATCGCCTCGATCAGCGCATGATCGGCTTCATCGCCTTGCGGCGGCGGCAAAAGCCGCTCGGTCAGCGTGATTGCGCCCAGCCGCAATGTTTCGCGCGCGCGGATCGCCCTGCGGGCGACATCGAAACTCGTTTCCGAACGGCGTTCGATCTTCGCGCCAAGCACGGAGCGTATATCCTCTTCCGAAATCGCAGCCGCAGCAGATATGCGTGCATTCTGCGCCTTGCCCTGAAGATCGGCTACGACCAGAAATCCTTCGCCTGCGAGTGGGTCAGCCACATCGAGCATCGCGCCGCTGCCATTGGCCAGCACGAACCGCCCACGCTCGCCGCGCGCCTTCGCCACGCGGTCCGGCCAGGCGTGAAGCAGCAATCGGCCTGCGGAAGAATCGTCTTCCTTTCTCGATGAAGGCGAAGCTTTCGCCAGCCGCTCAGCCAGTTTCCGGGCAGCAGTAGCGCGGGGCGATCTGTCCGTCCTGAAACGCGAAAGCCTGCGCTCAAGATCGACGCTGTCGCCGCCAAGGCCGCGTTCGGTCAAAAGAACGGCAATTTCGGCAGCCTCCAATGCATGACCATCACCCGCTGCCTCCGCAACCATATGCGCGAGCCGCACGGGCAGTGCCAGACCACGCATCCTTTCACCCGAAGGGGTCAACCGCCCGGCACCATCGATCGCATCCAGCCGCTCCAGAAGCGCGCGCGCTTCGTTCAACGCGGGAACAGGCGGCGGATCGAGAAATGCCAGGCTCGACGGATCGCTGACACCGAAAGCTGCGCAGTCGAGCAACAGACCCGATAAATCCGCTTCGAGGATTTCGGGCGGCGTAAAGGCTGAAAGCGCTGCCGTCTGCTCGGTGCGCCAGAGCCTTATCGCCACACCGGGCCTTGTGCGACCTGCACGGCCCGCCCGCTGTTCGGCAGAGGCTCGCGACACGCGAACCGTCTCAAGCCGCGTCAGGCCGCTGGCAGGCTCGTATTTGGGCAATCTGGACAGGCCGGAGTCGATTACGACACGCACGCCGTCGATCGTGATCGACGTTTCTGCAATCGCGGTTGCCAGCACCACCTTCCGGCGGCCTTCCGGCGGCGGGCGGATTGCAGCGTCCTGCTCCTTGCCATCGAGCATTCCGTAAAGCGGAACCACATCGACATTGTCTGCGACATGCCCGTTCAATCGCTCGGCGGTGCGCTCGATCTCGCGCTGGCCGGGCAGGAAGGCAAGCACGCTGCCTTCCTCCGAATAAAGTGCCTCGCGGATCGTCTTGGCCATCGCATCTTCGACAGGTGTTCCGGCCGGGCGTTCGGAATAACGGATTTCGACGGGGAAGCTGCGTCCTTCGCTCTCGATCACCGGAGCATCTCCAAGCAGCCTTGCAACACGCGCGCCGTCCAGCGTCGCCGACATGACGAGCAGCCGCAGATCGGGACGCAACGCGCCCTGAACGTCGAGCGCAAGCGCCAGTCCGAAATCGCCATCAAGGGACCGCTCATGAAACTCGTCGAAAAGAACAGCACTGACGCCCTTCAATTCCGGGTCGTCCAGAATCATGCGCGACAGCACGCCTTCGGTGACGACCAGAATGCGCGTTTTCGGCCCGACGCGGGATTCCATGCGCATCGTGTAGCCGACAGTTCCGCCGGGCTCTTCGCCAAGCAGGGAGGCCATTCTGCGCGCTGCCGCACGCGCTGCCAGCCGGCGCGGTTCCAGCAACAGGATTTTCCCGTCACCCAGCCAGGGAGCGTCGAGAAGCGCCAAAGGCACAAGCGTCGTCTTGCCCGCACCGGGCGGTGCGACCAGCACGGCACTGCTGCCATCCTCCAGCGCCTGCGCCAAAGGTTTCAGCACCATCGATACGGGAAGCTCCGGCAGAGCGATCATTCGCCCGATCCCATCGGTCTTTGTGAAACTGCTTGTCTCATGGCTGCGCAATACCAGCATGGCCAAGCCGAGCGCAACGCCCCTGCACTTCCGGCTTCGTCAATCCGTCACAGAAATCGCTTATGGCATGATGGATTCGAGTGACGGAATGTTGATTGTACGGCGCCGGGAGCGCAAAATGGAATGATGGTTTCAGCCTTGATCGAACGCGAGATGACACGCAGCCACCTGCCCCTTCGAAACGGCGTGTTCATCGCGGTGACCGGCCCAAGCGGGGCAGGCAAGGACACGCTGATCGCCTATGCGCGCAAGCAACTTTCCGGATTGGAAGATGTCTGCTTCGCCCGCCGTGTCATCACGCGCGAGAGCGACAGCACGGAAGATCACGACACGCTGAGCGATGCCGAATTCCAGAAGGCCGAGGTAGAAGGCGCCTTCGCCATATGCTGGTCGGCGCACGATCTTCGCTACGGCATACCGGCGAGTGCCGATCTCGACATTGAGGACGGCCGCGTGGTGATCGCGAATGTCTCACGCGCAATCATTCCCGCTTTGCTCGATCGCTACGCCAATGTGACGCTGATCGAGGTCACAGCGTCGGAAGACATTCTCGCAGGCAGGCTCGCCGCGCGCGGACGTGAAGGCAGCAACGAGATTTCGGCAAGGCTTGCACGCACCGTTATCGCGCAATCGGACGTTCCCGTAACGCGCATCGACAACAGCGACACACCGGAAATCGGCGGCGAACGTCTGGTTGCTACTATCCGTAAGGCGCTCGCCTTCGCGGATGTGTCCGGGACTGTTTAGAGCACTTATTTTTAAATAGAAACGTAGGCGGGACAGCGCCCCCCTCTGTCCTGCCGGACATCTTCTCCACAGGTGGGGAGATTAGATTTCATCTATGATTTCGCCAATTTTGATTGTTGCAAAACTTGGCGCCTGCAAAAGCGGAAAGCCAATCTCCCCCCTCGTGGGGGAGATGTCCGGCAGGACAGAGCGGGGCGCTGTCCCGCCAGCTTTTCTATCCAAATATGAAGGGCTCTAGGCCTACTTCTTCTTGAAAGCATCAGCCAATGCCGTACCAAACGAGCCTTGTGATTGCTGCGGCTTGGCTTGAGACGGTTGCTGCTTCGGCTGGTGACGCGGCGTTCTGTCCTGCGAGGGCGCAGGACGCCCTGCATCGCCATCATGCTTGCGCATGGTCAGGCCGATGCGCTTGCGCTTGATGTCGACCTCGGTCACGCGCACTTTCACGACATCGCCTGCCTTGACGATTTCATGCGGGTCTTTCACGAAACGGTCGGCCAGTTGCGAGACGTGCACGAGCCCGTCCTGATGCACGCCGATATCGACGAAGGCACCGAAGGCCGCGACATTGGTGACCGTGCCTTCAAGCGTCATGCCGGGCTTCAAATCCTTTATGTCGTCGATGCCGTCGGCAAAAGTTGCGGTCTTGAAACCGGGGCGCGGGTCACGGCCCGGCTTTTCCATTTCAGCGATGATGTCGCGAATGGTCGGCAGGCCGAAACGCTCATCCACGAAGGCGCGCGGATCGACCGCCTTGAGCGCTGCACTGTCTCCCATCAGCGTGCGCAGATCGCGGCCGCAGGCAGCAACAATCTTGCGGGCAACACCATAGGCTTCCGGGTGCACCGCTGAAGCATCCAGCGGCTCCTTGCCATTGGGAATGCGCAGGAAGCCCGCGCATTGCTCGAATGTGCGCTGGCCGAGGCGCGGAACGTCGAGCAGGCCGCGCCGTGTCGAGAAAGGCCCGGTCGCGTCGCGATGCGCAACAATCGCTTCCGCCAGAGATCCGCCGACACCTGAAACGCGGGCCAAAAGCGGCGCTGACGCCGTGTTCAGATCGACACCGACCGCATTCACCGCATCTTCCACGACAGCTTCCAGCGAGCGCCCCAAACGGTATTGATCGACATCGTGTTGGTATTGCCCGACGCCGATCGATTTCGGCTCGATCTTCACCAGTTCGGCAAGCGGGTCCTGAAGCCTGCGCCCGATGGAAACGGCACCGCGCAGCGAAACGTCGAGGCCGGGGAACTCCGTCGCCGCCGTCTGTGAGGCGGAGTAGATGGACGCACCGGCTTCCGAGACGATCACCTTTTGCGGCTTGGGTGCAGGCATATCCGACAGCATGTCGGCGACGAGCTTTTCGGTTTCGCGGCTGCCAGTGCCGTTGCCGATGGCAATCAGTTCGACGCCATGCTTGCCGATAAGCCGCGCAAGCTCGGCCTGCGTGCCGCGCACATCGTTCTTCGGCGGAAACGGATAAACGGTCGTCGTGTCGAGCAACTTGCCGGTGCCGTCCATGATCGCGACTTTGACGCCGGTGCGGATGCCCGGATCGAGACCCATAGTCGAGCGTGAACCGGCAGGTGCGGCCAGAAGCAGATCCTTCAGATTGCGCGCGAAAACCTTGATCGCTTCTTCTTCAGCGCGTTCACGCAATTCGCGCATCAAATCGAGCGAGAGGCTGAGCGAGAGTTTCACGCGCCATGCCCAGCCAATGACCTCCATCAGCCAGACATCGCCGGCTTGCATCGATGCTACGTCATAGGCGCGGGCAATCATCCGCTCGACAGGCTTCACCTTGGCCGTGTCGTCGGCATCGACTTCAATATCGAGCGACAGGAATTCCTCGTTGCGACCGCGCAGCATGGCCAGCGCGCGGTGCCCGGCGACGGTCGCCCAGCGCTCGCGATGGTCGAAGTAATCGGAGAATTTCGCGCCCGCCTCTTCCTTGCCCTCGACGCCCTTCGAGCGAAGAAATGCGTTTTCGCGCATATGCGCACGAAGGCGACCGAGAAGGTCGGCGTTTTCGGAAATGCCTTCGGCGATGATGTCGCGCGCGCCTTCGAGTGCGGCTTTCACGTCGGCAACTTCACCGCCCACATAAGTAGCGGCAAGCTCAGCTGGAACCAGCGCTCGATTGCCCATAATCGCTTCCGCCAGCGGCCCCAGCCCGCGCTCGCGCGCAATCTCGGCGCGCGTGCGGCGCTTCGGCTTGTAGGGTAGATAGATGTCTTCTAGCTCGGCCTTGGTCGTCACGATTGCGATCTTGCCGGCAAGTTCGTCGGTTAGCTTGCCCTGTCCGCGGATCGAATCGAGGATCGCATCGCGGCGCGCATCGAGTTCGCGCAGATATACGAGCCGTTCGGAAAGCGTGCGCAATTGCGTGTCGTCCAGCCCGCCCGTGACCTCCTTGCGATAGCGCGCGACGAACGGCACGGTCGCGCCTTCATCCAGCAGCTTTATCGCAGCGGCGACCTGTTCTGCCTTCGCGTTGATTTCACCGGCGATCAGGCCGGGGATGCGCCTGGCGTTTTCTGACATTGCAATACTCATGATTTTATCAGGCGGCTACGCCTGCCATTTCGGCAAGGATGGCCTGTGCCGCAGCGCGGCGATCCGATGCTGCAACGATCGGCCGTGCAACGACCAGATGGCTGGAACCGTTGCGAAGCGCATCGCTTGGCGTCACCACACGTTTCTGGTCGCCATGATTCGCGCCTGCCGGGCGAATTCCAGGCGTCACGACCGCCAGATCAGGCCCGACGATGCGGCGCACGGCAGACGCCTCGCTTGCCGAGCAGACGATGCCGCCCATTCCGGCAGTCAGCGCCTGTTCGGAGCGGCGCAGGACCAGTGTATGCGGATCGTATTCGTAGCCGACCTCAATCAAATCGCGCTCGTCCATGGATGTCAGGACGGTCACGCCGAGAAGGCAAAGGTTACTACCACGCGCGGCTTCCACGGCAGCCCGCATCGCCTTCGGATAAGCATGCAGCGTCAGCATGGACATGCCCATTTTCACGATGTTCTCGACGCCCTTGGCGACCGTATTGTCGATGTCGAGCAGTTTCAGATCGAGGAAGACTTTCGTGCCGCCGCTCGCCAGTTCGCGCGCGAAATCGAGCCCGCCGGGGGCGTAGGCAAGCTGGTAGCCGATCTTGTAGAAATTCGCGATGCCATCCAGATCGCGCACGACGCTTTCCGCGTCCTTCACGCTCGGCACGTCCAATCCGACAATGAGATGGTCTGCAGGCTTCATGCTTCGCTCCTCGTTGACAACTGGTGCGCGCGATCAATCAGCGTGCGCACGACGTTTTCCATGGCCTTGCGCGTACGTTCTTCATGGAAATCTCCATTCTCGTCGAAGGCTTCATGCGCTCGCGGCACGGAACATTGCGGCGTGATCACTTCGATCTGACAATTCATCAGCACGGAACGCAGATGATAAAGCCCACGTATGCCCGCAAAGTTCCCATCGGATGAGGAACACAGCCCTGCTACCTTGCCACTATACGGCTTGAACGGACGGCCGCCATCCTTGTGAATACGGCTTACCCAGTCGATCGTATTTTTCAGCAGCGGCGGGATCGATGAATTGTATTCGGGGCTGGCGATCAGCAGGCCGTCATGCGCCGCAATGTGCCGCGCCAGTTTCATCGCGTTTTCCGGCACGCCGTGCTCTTTTTCCAGATCCTGGTCCATGATCGGCAAGGGATAGTCGGCCAGTGAAATGCGAGTGACTTCGGCGCCCTGAAGCGCCAGTTCGCGCTGTGCGGCATCTGCCGTGCGGCCGCTGTATGCGCCTGTTCTTATCGAGCCTGCAAAGACGAGAATTTTGGGGTTCATCCAGAAGCGCTCCGAAGTTCGGTGTGTTCGGGATATAGGCCTGCGCGCTCGCTGTCAAAACGAGAGCGAGTGCATGGCCGAGATTCCACAGGCGGAAAAGTCAGTTGCGCTTGGCGCGCCGGTAAATCCACAAATGCGCGGGCGGAATATTGCGGATGACGAAGTCGAACCGCTCGACCGTATAATCGCCAAGGCCCGGCGGGATCGGTGATTTGGGTCCGTAGGTGATCTGCATGACCGGGCGACCGTGCGGAATACGGTCCAGCGCGGCGTTCAGATAGGAAATGCGCTTCGCTACCGGAAAGCTCAGCATCGGCACACCGGAAATCACCGCATCGAAGGTTTTCGGCTCGACATGCGCAAGTGTACGATCAAGATCGAAAGCATCGCCCTCGATCACGTTCACCTTCGGATACAGGCGATGGAGATGGTTCACGAATTCCGGCGAATACTCCACGGCGTAGAGATTTTCCGGCTTCACGCCATGTTCGAGAATGGCCTTGGTGATAACGCCGGTACCCGGTCCAAGCTCAAGGACAGGCAGGCCGGAATGGATGTCGATGACGGAAGCCATACGCCGCGAGGTGATCGCGCTGGTCGGCAATATCGCGCCGACAGCCTTTGGCTTGTCCATCCACCCTTTGAAGAATCGCACCTCATCGTCGAACTTTTCAGCGATTGCCTTGCGCAATCCGGGTCCTCGACTCATTGAGGTCTTCTCCTCGAAAACAGCAGTGTTGCGATACTTATTCGCCCGTTGACGCTAAGGCAAGCTGGCGGCGCAAAAAAGCAGCAAAACGTCGCCTTTGAAATATTAAAGCAATTCGCCGCCAAGTGAACCCACTCGGCGGCGATTAAATCCTTTAAAGGTGCGACGAACCAGCGCCGTTCAGCGCTCGCTAAAGGATTCCAGGAAATCCTTCATGCGGGAAAAGAAACCGCTCGATTGCGGCGAGTTTTCCTTGGACGATAATTCCTCGAATTCCTGCAGCAATTCGCGCTGGCGCTTCGACAGGTTTTGCGGCGTTTCGACCGCGACCTGAATATAGAGGTCGCCTATATTGGGCTGACGCAGGATCGGCATGCCCTTGCCCTTCAGGCGGAACTGCCGCCCGTTTTGCGTGCCTTCGGTGACCTTTACGCGCGTCTGCGTACCGTCGAGCGTCGTCACCTCGAACTGACCGCCAAGGGCAGCAGTCGTCATCGAGATCGGCACCTTGCAATAAAGGTCCGCCCCGTCGCGCTGGAAGAACTCGTGCGGCTTCACCGACAGGAAAATATAAAGGTCGCCAGAAGGCCCGCCTCGCATTCCCGCTTCGCCTTCATTGGCGAGCCGGATGCGGGTGCCATCTTCAATGCCTGCCGGAATGTTGACGGAGAGCGAACGTTCCTCTGTCACGCGGCCCTGGCCCGCGCATTTCGGGCAAGGATCCTTGATCGTCTGGCCGCGGCCGTGGCATTGCGGGCAGGTGCGCTCGACTGAGAAGAAACCTTGTGCGGCGCGGACACGACCGGCGCCCGCACACATCGAACATGTTGCGGGCTGCGTGCCGGGCTTCGCGCCGGAGCCTGAGCATTCGTCGCAGGCGATCGAGGCCGGAACCCTGATCTGCGCCGTCTTGCCATTAAATGCTTCTTCCAGCGAGATTTCCATATTGTAGCGCAGATCGGCACCGCGCTCGCGACCGCCGGAAGAGCGGCGCTGGCGTCCGCCCATCATGTCGCCAAAAATGTCTTCGAAAATATCCGCGAAACCGCCGCCGCCGAAGCCATTCTGCTGGAAGCCCGCGCCGCCGCCATTTTCAAAGGCCGCATGGCCGAAACGGTCATAGGCAGCGCGCTTCTGCGGGTCCTTCAGACACTCATAAGCTTCGTTGATTTCCTTGAACTTGTGGTCGCACGCATTGTCGCCCGGATTGCGATCCGGGTGGAATTGCATCGCAAGCTTGCGGAACGCGCTTTTGAGTTCCTTTTCGTCGGCCCCTTTTTGAACGCCAAGGGTTTCGTAGAAATCAGCTTTCATCTTGTCCTGTGAACCGCGTGGTCAGTTTTTCGAGCGAGATGCATTGTTGTATGCCTATTTTTCGCCGCGACTGGCACTCGATTTAGTAAACCGCGAGCCCGTATGCCATAGGGCGCGGCAATCAAACGCGCAATTTTCGCCAGAAAATCTCGACTCAAGGCAAGTAAAATGGGTTTGTGGCCCTTAGGCAGCACTTCTTTCGCCGGCTGGCCTCGCAACGCCGCCGAAGCGGGCGTTGAGATATTTGCTTACCGGACCTTCGAAATAACGATCCGAAAGCATTGCCACCACCAGAACCGTGATCGCCGGAAGATACCAATAGGTATAAAAGCTCATCACATTCATAGGCTCGACGATCTTGCGCCACACCACCGCGAGAAGAATGCTCTCGATGACCGGATGGATCATGTAGATACCGAAGGAAACACGGCCAATAGGGTGAAGCGGTTTCAGATAATGCGCGGCTTCCGGCTCATTGCGCTCTGCAAGTCCGGCCAGAAACGTCGCTCCAGCCAGCAGCAGTACGATCACATAAGCATTCTGCAGGGTTGCCATGGCCGTGAGCGCGGCGACGAAACACAGCCAACCCGGTATCAGGCTGGAAAGCTTCCACTTGCTGTCGCGCACCGCAATGGCAACCAGCGCGCCGAGCGCAAAATCGGCGAAGGCACGGTATGCGCCCCATGTATTGGCCTGTAGCCAGCTCGGAAACGGGATCCAGCCGAAAGCCACCGCAATCTCCAGCGCCACGATCGAGGCCGCCGCGACAGTCGCCAGTCCCCACATTCCATACCAGCGATAGGCGAGCACGATGACGGGTAAGGTCAAATAGCAGAACCACTCCGCCGAAAGCGTCCAGCCGACATAGTTGAAGGTCAGTACGTCAGTCACGCCCCATGCCTGGATCAGCACGATATTGGCGGGTAGCGCCGACCACGCGTAGCGCTCCGGTTGATCCGACTGGACATAGCCCAGATGCAAGGCGAGGCCGACGATGCAGAAGAATATCAATGTCACGAGATAGAGCGGATAGAGCCGCGCCAGGCGGCGCACGATGAAGCGCCTGAACGAACCCGGCTCGGTCATCAGCGTATCGGCATAGCGCAGCATGATCAGAAAGCCGGAGATCATGAAAAACATTTCCATGAGCGGCAGCAGACGAAACAGAGCCGCGCTGGCAGCCTCATGTCCCGGCGGGGCATAGCGCAGGAAATGCCACATCATCACCGCAAGTGCAGCGGACAGCCGCCAAATCTCTAGCGTCCTGAAATGCAAATGCCCGACCTCAGCCCATTGCCCGCGGCAGATACCGCACGGCCCCTGATGATATTTCTACCACCTTGAGGCAAGCATCGCCGGACTTCCTTTAGACAAGCTTAATGCACGCTGAAGTTGCGACAGAGGGCCGATACAAAAAAGCCCGGCGCGATGGCCGGGCTTTCATGTCTATCTGCGTATTGGATCAGGCAGACTTTTTCTTGTCGTCGTCGTCGTTGATTTCCTCGAAATCAGCATCGACCACGTCGGAGTCCTTGGCTGCATCGGCCTTGGCGTCGGCTTCGGCAGCTTCCGCCTGGCTCGATTCGTACATTGCCTGACCGAGCTTCATCGAAGCTTCTGCAAGGCTCTGCGTCTTGGCGTTGATGTCTTCGAGGTCATCGCCTTCGGCAGCCGTCTTCAACGCAGCGATCGCATCGGAGATTGCCGTGCGGTCGGCTTCCGAAACCTTATCGCCATACTCCTTCAGAGACTTCTCCGAGGAATGGCCCAGCGCTTCTGCCTGATTGCGGGCTTCGACGAGGCCACGACGCTTCTTGTCGGCTTCGGCGTTCGATTCCGCATCCTTGACCATCTTTTCGATGTCGGCGTCCGAAAGACCACCCGATGCCTGAATGCGGATCTGGTGTTCCTTGCCGGTGCCCTTGTCTTTCGCGGACACGTTGACGATGCCGTTCGCGTCGATGTCGAAGGTCACTTCAATCTGCGGCACGCCCCGCGGTGCGGGCGGAATACCGACGAGGTCGAACTGGCCGAGCGCCTTGTTGTCCTGCGCCATTTCGCGCTCACCCTGGAAGACCCTGATGGTCACGGCGGACTGGCTGTCCTCGGCGGTCGAGAACACCTGGCTCTTCTTGGTCGGGATCGTCGTGTTGCGCTCGATGAGACGCGTGAACACGCCGCCCAGCGTTTCGATGCCCAGCGAAAGCGGGGTCACGTCGAGCAGCAGAACGTCCTTGACGTCGCCCTGCAGAACGCCTGCCTGAATGGCCGCGCCCATCGCAACGACTTCATCCGGGTTGACGCCCTTGTGAGGCTCCTTGCCGAAGAACTGCTTCACGATTTCCTGGATCTTGGGCATGCGGGTCATGCCGCCGACCAGAACCACTTCGTCGATTTCGCCAGCCTTGAGGCCCGCATCCTTGAGCGCTGCCTTGCAGGGCGCGACGGTGCGCTGCACCAGATCGTCGACCAGCTGCTCGAACTTCGAGCGGGTGAGCTTCAGCGTCAGGTGCTTCGGGCCAGTAGCATCGGCGGTGATGAAGGGCAGATTGATCTCGGTCTGCGTGGTGGACGACAACTCGATCTTGGCCTTTTCCGCAGCTTCCTTGAGGCGCTGCAGAGCGAGCTTGTCGTTCTTCAGGTCGATGCCCTGTTCCTTCTTGAACTCGGCTGCCAGATATTCGACGAGACGCATGTCGAAATCTTCACCGCCGAGGAAGGTGTCGCCATTGGTCGACTTCACTTCGAACACGCCGTCGCCGATTTCCAGCACGGAAATATCGAAGGTGCCGCCGCCAAGGTCATAGACAGCGATCGTCTTGCCTTCGCGCTTGTCCAGGCCATAGGCAAGGGCAGCAGCGGTCGGCTCGTTGATGATGCGCAGAACTTCAAGGCCGGCAATCTTGCCTGCATCCTTGGTGGCCTGACGCTGAGCGTCGTTGAAATAGGCAGGAACGGTGATGACGGCCTTTTCGACCTTCTCGCCGAGATAAGCTTCCGCCGTTTCCTTCATCTTCTGAAGGATCATCGCCGAAATCTGGCTTGGCGACTGCTTCTTGCCAGCAGCTTCTACCCATGCGTCGCCATTGTCGCCCTTGACGATGTGATACGGGACAAGCTTCTTGTCCTTCTCCGTCACCGGGTCGTCATAACGGCGGCCGATAAGGCGCTTCACCGCAAAAATCGTGTTTTCAGGATTCGTTACCGCCTGACGCTTGGCCGGCTGGCCAACGAGGCGCTCGTCGCTATCCGTAAAAGCGACGATGGAAGGCGTGGTGCGTGCGCCTTCAGCATTTTCGATGACCTTCGCGTCCTTGCCGTCCATGACGGAAACGCAGGAATTGGTCGTACCCAGATCTATACCGATTACTTTAGCCATATCTTTTCTCTCCACTAAGCAGGCTGCCAGGACCCATCAAGGCGTTCCGGCGGCAGCCCCTGTCTCAGAAATTACGCAAGGGGCACGATTGCACGCGCAGCCCTTACGGCATTGCGGCGTATATAAGAAGAGGCATTGCGACACGCAAGCGCTTCAAAGCATGTCCAACAAAGGAAAAACCCGTTCCTGAAAACTAGACGGCTTCCCAACCATCCTTATCGCCAGCGCGGAATATCGCGTCGATCAACCTCTGGTTCAAGACTGACTCCTCAAGACTGAAAACACGCTGGTTTTCGCCGGACGCCGCGCGCGCGAAAGCCTCGACTTCAAGTCTATATTGGTTTGTCGCCGGAAAGCGGAAAATCTGCGCTTCGGAATGATTCTGATTGTGCAGTTCGACGCGGTGATGATCGTAAAGACCGGCATTGAACGGCGAGGCCACCTCGATAAAACCCTTGTCGCCATGAAACGCCATTGTCTGGCGCGCAGCCAATTGCGTCGACAGGTAAAAGGACAGCTCGAAATCGCCGAAATCGGCACGGATCGAGGAATAGATGTCGGTGCCGAATTTCGCGTCGCGCTCGACGGTCGCCTGAACGCGCTGCGGCTCTTTGCCCGTGGAAAAGCGCGTGACGACCGTCGGATAAACACCAATATCGGGCAGCGCGCCGCCGCCGAGCGAGACCTGATTGCGCATATTGCCGGGATCGACATTGTAATAGGAAAATGCGCCCTGCACGTGCCGCAACCGCCCAATGGCGCCCTGAGAAATCAGGTCGCGCACCTTTATCCATTGCGGGTGATAGGTGACCATGAAGGCTTCAGAAATCACGACCTTCTTGCGGTCGCGAATTTCGATCAGCGGTTCGATTTCCGAGGCATTGAGCGCCAGTGGCTTTTCGACCAGCACATGCTTTCCGGCTTCGGCGGCCTTGGCAGCCCATTCGACATGCTGCGATGTCGGCAGCGGGATATAGACGCCATCGACCGTGTCCGACGCCAGCAATTCCTCATAAGAACCAAAGGCATACGGAATACCGAAACGGCTGGCGAGATCCTGCGCGCGCGAAAGGTCGCGGCTGGCAATCGCTGTCGCAACGCCGTTTTCGGCGTCCTGTATGGCAGGTAGAAGATGCTCCCGCGCAATCTTGGCGGTCGATAGAATTCCCCAACGAAACACGAATTCCGCCTCCCTTTTCACAAAAACTCACAGGGGTTTTGCCCGAAAAAGAGATGAAGGGCCAGAGATTACGTGATTTTCCAGAGCAGCCGCGGGCGACTTTGGCAATCGCCCGCGAATATTACTATCCGCGCAGTGCGCCGCCGGTCTGTTTCTTGACGTTTTCGATGATTTTCGTGGCCAGAGCCTCGAAATCCTCGTCGGTCAGCGTTTTCTCGACAGGCTGGATCGACACTTCGATCGCCACAGACTTCTTGCCTTCGCCAAGCGATGCGCCTTCGAAAATATCGAAGACATTGACGCCGGAAATCAGCTTTTTGTCGGCGGATGCGGCGGCTTTCGTTAGCGTTCCGGCCTCGACCTGCTTGTCCACGACGAAGGCGAAGTCGCGTTTTACCGCCTGGAAGGCTGAGAGCTCGAGTTTCGGCTTGGTGCGCGTCGGCTTCTGCTTTGGCTCTGGAATCGCATCAAGAAAGACTTCGAAACCGGCAAGCGGGCCGGACACATCCAGCACTTCCAGCGTCTTCGGGTGGAATTCGCCGAAGGTGCCAAGAACGGTCTTCGGTCCGAGCTTGATCGTGCCGGAACGGCCCGGATGATACCATTCCGGTCCGCCTGCCTCGATCTGCAACTTATCGACCGGCGCGCCTGCGGCTTCGAGGGCTGCCAGCGCATCGGCCTTGGCGTCGAACACGCCGACGCTCGCTGAATTGCCGCTCCACTGACGGCCCGGTCCTTCGAGTTTTGCAGTGCCACGGCGAATACCCGCCGCGACGCGGCGCTGCCCTTCCGGCGTCTCGCCTTCATATGTGCCAGACACTTCGAACAAAGCGACATCACCAAAGCCGCGCGCGGCATTGCGCTGTGCTGCCGAAATAAGTCCCGGCAGAAGCGACGGGCGCATATCCGACATATCGGCTGCGATCGGATTTGCCAGCTTGAGCGACGGCTTGCCACCGCCGAACAACTCAGCGTGTTTGGCAGGAATGAACGACCATGTGACGGCCTCCATCATGCCGCGAACGGCAAGTCCACGACGCGCAGAACGGGTGCGGATCTGCAACGTCGTCAGGATGCGGGCGTTGACGGCATCATGGCTCGTCAGCGGCTGCGGCACGATCATATCAACGCCATGCATGCGCATGATTTCTTCGACCAGATCGGCCTTGCCATCGACATCGGGACGCCATGACGGCACCGCGACTTCGACGGTATCGCCACTGCCTTTCGGCTCGAAACCAAGGCGCGAAAGAATGTCGAGGCTTTCGGCTTTCGGCACTTCAATGCCCGTCAGGCGCTTTACTTCGGCAAGCGGGAAGGAGACGATCTTCGGCTGGTAAGGCTTGTAGCCAATGATCTCCGTTTGCGCCGGTTCGCCGCCGCAAAGCTCGACCACCATTTTCGTCGCAAGTTCGATGCCCGGCACCATGAATTCGGGATCGACGCCGCGCTCGAAGCGGTAGCGCGCATCGGTGATGATGCCGAGGCCGCGACCGGTGCGCGCGACATTCAGCGGCTCCCAGAGTGCGGATTCGATCAACACATCGGTCGTGTTTTCGTCGCAACCCGAATGCTCGCCGCCCATCACGCCTGCGATGGATTCGATGCCTGCCTCATCGGCAATAACGCAGATTTCCGGGTTGAGCTTGTATTCGCGGCCATCCAGCGCCAGCACCGTCTCATCCTGCGTGGCGCGGCGAACGGTGAGGTTGCCCTTCACCTTGGCAGCATCGAAGACGTGCAGCGGGCGGCCACGGTCGAAGGTGATGTAGTTGGTGATATCGACAAGCGCATTGATGGGGCGCAGGCCAATGGCAATCAGCCGCTGCTGAAGCCATTTCGGCGATGCGCCATTCTTGACTCCGCGCACCAGCCGCAAGGCGAAGCCGGGGCAGAGTTCGGTCGCTTCGATGTTGACCTTGACCGGCGTTTCGCCCTTGCCCGCAACAGGCTCGACCGGCGCGGTCTTCAACGTGCCGAGGCCGCTTGCCGCCAGATCGCGCGCGATGCCGTAGACGCTGGTGGCGTCCGGGCGGTTCGGCGTCAGATTGATCTCGATCAGCGGATCGTCAAGCTTCGCATAGGTCGCGAACGACATGCCGACAGGCGCATCTTCCGGCAGGTCGATGATGCCATTGTGCTCGTCCGACAGTTCCAGCTCGCGCTCGGAACACATCATGCCGTGGCTTTCGACACCGCGAATCTTGCCGACCGACAGGGTGACATCGATGCCCGGAACATAGGCGCCTGGGGCAGCGAGAACGCCGAGCAGCCCGGCCCGCGCATTTGGCGCGCCGCAGACGACCTGCACCGGCTTGCCGTCGCCCGTGTCGACCGTCAGCACCTGAAGCTTGTCGGCGTCCGGGTGGCGCGATGCCGTCAACACCTTCGCGATGACGAAAGGCTTTAGCGCGGCCTTGTCGTCCACGGATTCGACTTCGAGCCCGATGGAGGTCAGGCGCTCGACGATTTCATCGAGCGATGCCTCTGTTTCGAGATGATCCTTGAGCCAGGAGAGGGTGAATTTCATGTAGCTGCTCCTAAAATCAAGCTGATCAACGCTTGAAACACAAATGCAATGCCAAGAATTATAAGTATCATCACGATATAGTTGAACGTCCAACCGAAATTCCGGTTTGTCCAGAATGCCGCTTGCTTTCCAAGGGCTTCAGAACATTTAACTGACGCGATAAAGGCGCCTCTTTTATTCAAATAAACGCTGTCGATGATAACCAACTCACCGGGCGCGATGTAGGGGATTTGGACTGAATACTCGCCGCTAGCCAAGCTTAACTGCTTGTGATCCCTCGGCTGCCAAACTGTCACGTTGTCTGGTTTCCACGAAAAAACAAATTCAACGTTTGATGCCGGCTTTCGCCCGGTATTCTGCAAAAAGTGCTTTTCACAGAAAATCTCAACGTTTCCATCGTTGACCGACAGCATGTGTAAATTGTTGTTCGTCCGCCCCCAAATCAATTTGACCTTTGCTCTAGCGATCCAAAAAATGATGGCGGCAACGAAGGTGAAAATGAGGGATAAAATTTGCCCATGCATGGGAGCCATGAATGCCCACAGCTTTTGTATGATTTCGATCACCGCGCACCCCTAGCTCAGTTGCTTAATCCACCGAACAAAGTCGGCATGTCGAGCGGGCGGAAGCCGTAATGCTGGAGCCAGCGAACATCGGCGTCGAAGAAGGCGCGCAGGTCCGGCATACCGTATTTCAGCATGGCGATGCGGTCGATGCCCATGCCCCATGCGAAGCCCTGATATTCGTCGGGATCAAGGCCGCCATGGCGCAGCACGTTCGGGTGGACCATGCCGCAGCCGAGGATTTCCATCCAGTCATTGCCTTCACCGAAGCGCACTTCG
Organism: Foliimonas ilicis; assembly: GCF_039939195.1. Classification (NCBI taxonomy): domain Bacteria; kingdom Pseudomonadati; phylum Pseudomonadota; class Alphaproteobacteria; order Hyphomicrobiales; family Phyllobacteriaceae; genus Foliimonas; species Foliimonas ilicis. The sequence continues at coordinate 217,997 of NZ_JBDUUH010000001.1, forward strand.
CCCGGCCGCGAGCGGTCGCATTGAATATCGACTTCAAGGCTAGGCTCGGTGAAGGGGAAGAAGGACGGACGGAAGCGCATCTTGACGCTCGGCACCTCGAAGAACGCCTTGCAGAACTCTTCCAGCACCCATTTCATATTGGCGACATTGGCCGTCTTGTCGATGACAAGCCCCTCGACCTGATGGAACATCGGCGAGTGCGTGGCATCGGAATCCTGCCGGTAGGTCTTGCCCGGAATGACGATGCGGATCGGCGGTTTCTGCGTTTCCATGGTGCGGATCTGCACCGGCGAGGTGTGCGTGCGCAAAAGCTTGCGCTCGTTCGTTTCGCCCGGCTGGAAGAAGAACGTGTCGTGCATTTCGCGCGCCGGGTGGCCTTCGGGGAAGTTCAGCGCCGTGAAATTATAATGGTCCGTCTCGATATCCGGGCCTTCGGCGATGGCAAAGCCGAGATCGCCGAAGATCGCCGCGATTTCATCGATCACCTGGCTGATCGGATGGATGCGGCCGCGCTCTGCGGGCGACTGGCGAACGGGCAGCGTGACATCCAGCTTTTCGGCGGAAAGGCGAACGGAAATTGCCGCATCCTTCAGCTCGGATTTGCGGGCTGCCAAAGCCTCGGTAACGCGGTTCTTCAAGCCATTGATGACCGGCCCCTGAACCTGCCGTTCCTCCGGCGTCATGGAACCCAGAAGCTTGAGCTTTTCGGAGATCGAGCCCTTTTTGCCCAGCACCGAAACGCGGACCGCCTCGATTGCCTGCTCGTCTGATGCCGAACCTATCTCGGCAAGGATCGTCTGTTCGAGACCGTCCATATCGTTACTGCTCATATCATCACTCACGAATTTGCTGGCTTTCGTGCGGCAAAGGGAGCCCGCACAATGTTCAAAAGGAAGCTCGTGCCCACGATAAATCGACGAAGGTCGGAGCCGAGTTTGATGCGGCCTGCCGCGGACGCCAATGTCACCAAAGGCGACATGGACGAAACCGTGGAGGCCAATTGTTTTTTCGCAGCTTCGGGCGCGGACGCCGCCCAAGCATCGTAGGCGATACGCGGCGTATCCGGCTTTATCGCCAGATCGCAGATATAGCCGAACAGGCAGAGAAGATCGCGAACCTGCGCGCGTTCCAATGACATCGCGCCCAGCGGGTTCTGCTCGAAATCCATGTAACCGACGATCTCGCCGCGCAAAAACATGTCGCGCGGATGCGGTCGGCCATGAACCAGTCCCGCCTGATGAACCAGCCCCATGCTTGTCGCCATGCGCACGAGCAATTCCTCATGCGCTTCGACTTCGCCGACTTTTTGCAAAGTTTTCAGGCGCTTTTCCAGCGTCTCGCCGCAATCTTCAAGGACCAACACGCCCTTGCCCTGAAACAGGACCGCCGGGACCGGAATGCCTTTTTCGGCGAAAGCCTTCATGCGCGCAGCTTCGTTGCGGCTGGCATCATCGCCGCGCTCGGGCGGCGAAGGGCGAAATACGCTGCCGGGAAATGCGACGGACGCAATCGACTGCAAATAGTGGCTGATCGGAAGCGCCTTGGCCGATGCACGCTTGACCCAGACCGTGCGGCTTCCCAGCTCGACACGGGCGATACGCTCCGAAGCGTGCGCGGCAAGTGCCGCCAGCTCGATTGCGTTCACCGGATCATGGGTGCTTTCGACCATTGTCTCCACTCAAACGAAAAGCCCGCGCCGGAAGGTTCCGACGCGGGCCCGATCTTTATAAGCCGTTGGGGCTTGCCGGGTGGCGCCGTTAGCGTACGGCGGCCTCAAAAGCGCCTTCGGTGGTGCCCTTCAGATATTCCAGCGCAACCTTCGACTTTTCGACGAGCGCGGCAAATGCCTGCGGCTCGTGGATCGCGAGGTCGGAAAGGACCTTGCGGTCGATCTCGATGCCGGACTTGTTCAGACCGTCGATGAAACGGCCATAGGTCAGGCCATGTTCGCGAACGGCGGCGTTGATGCGCTGTACCCAGAGGGCACGGAAATTACGCTTGCGATTCTTGCGATCGCGATAAGCATATTGCAGCGACTTTTCGACTGCCTGCTTTGCGATGCGGATGGTGTTCTTGCGACGGCCGTAAAAACCTTTAGCGGCTTTCAGAACCTTCTTGTGCTTGGCGTGCGAGGTAACGCCTCTCTTTACACGTGCCATGTCATGATCTCCTTAAAACGTTGTCCAGTCCGAACTTGGCTCAGAGGCCGTTCGGAAGAAAATTCTTGATGACCTTCTTGCCGTCCGGTTCTGCAAGAACCATCGTGCCGCGGGCATCGCGAATGAACTTGTTGGAACGCTTGATCATGCCGTGGCGCTTGCCAGCAGCAGCAGCCATAACCTTGCCGGTTGCGGTGATCTTGAACCGCTTTTTAGCGGCCGATTTGGTCTTCATCTTGGGCATTTTGCTACTCCGTTCTTTTTGAGAGAAACTCGCCGGATTGTGGCTGTTTCTTCTTCGTTGTTGTTTTTCAGGCTGACCAAAGCCCGAAAAAGCAATAGAAACCGCCACGGCATGCCCTGCCGGACGGTTCTGGACGCGGCTATATAGCTGCAAGTGCCTTCATGCGCAACACCCCGTCAGACCGATATTACGGCATCCGGAAAAGCACGGGTAAGGTGCCGGACATCTGCGCGGCGTCGATCAGCTCGAAGAACGGCATGGCGACCAGAAACACCAGGCCGTCGAGCAAGGTGGTCAGCAGGCGCTTTGGCTGAAACCCCTGCGGGTTGCCTTCGCGGTAGAGCGAGAGCCTGGGAAAGAAGCGCGGCACGCGCTCAAGATATGCCTGATAATCCGCACCGAGATTTGCAGAAAGGTATCGCTCTTCGCGCAAAATAACGATGTGGAACGCAATTGCGCATAAAACGGCAAAGCCAAGCGCCACGGTTATGCTGCCCATCTGCGCGCCGACACCGGCTGCCGCCAGACTTGAAAAGAGATAGAGCGGGTTGCGGGTGATCGAATAAGGCCCGTCGGAAACGACTTCCGCCGATTTGCGGCCGCCAATATAGAGCGTCGACCACAGGCGCCCGGCAATGCCAAGGATGATGAGCACGATGCCCGCCATCTCGATGCCTTCATGGAGGGCCGTTTCCGGCGGAGCCATGGACTGGCCAAAAAGCAGCGCACCCAAGAGGACGAGAATCAACAACGCAAGCACATAGCGCCGCGCTTTTTGATAGATGGCGAGAGCCTCGCCAGAATTGTTTGCCATGGGACGCGCCGTTTTACGGAGTAAAATGCACTAGAGCGCGTTTCGAAATCGAAACACGCTCCAACACATCAAACGTCATTTAGGCCGAACAATGGCAATGCCAGATGGGTCCGCATCAACGCGGTGCGAGCACCATCATCATCTGGCGGCCTTCAAGCTTCGGCTCCGCTTCCACCTTGGCGATGGTGGAAACCTCTTCACGCACCTTGTTCAGAAGCTGCATGCCGAGTTCCATATGCGCCATTTCACGTCCGCGGAAACGCAGGGTGAGCTTGACCTTGTCGCCTTCTTCGAAAAAGCGCTTAACAGCCCGCATCTTCACCTCATAGTCGTGGGTGTCGATATTCGGGCGCATCTTGATCTCTTTGATCTCGATGACCTTCTGGTGCTTGCGCGCCTCGGCTGCCTTTTTCTGGTTTGCGTATTTCAGCTTGCCCAGATCGAGAATCTTGGTGACGGGCGGCTGCGCATTGGGGGAAATTTCAACGAGATCAAGGCCTGCCTCTTCGGCTAGCAACAGGGCATCGTTGATAGAAACCTCGCCGCGGTTCTGTCCGTCGGCATCGATAAGCTGGACCCGGGGAACCCGGATGTCGCGATTGGAGCGCGGCCCGTCTTTTGTGGGCGCTGCCGCTTTGAATGGTCTGCGAATGGTCGTTGTCTCCTCAAGACGTTGATGTTTTGCCTCGCTAGCGCCTATTTTGACACTGCGCGGCGCAAGTCAATAGCACAGCATGACTGAGAAATCACCTCCAGCCTTGGCGTGTCGAAATTGCAACGCCCACAGACCTTTGGTCCAGCGGGCCAAATGACTTTCAGACCGAATGTAGCTATGTCAGGAAGCATTTCAAACTGCAGGGACTGAATTAAGTGACGGATAAGCCTGAGTTCATCGAAGCCGGCGGCGCACGCATCGCCTTGCGTCATCAGGCAGGCAAAGAGCCTGGCGTCGTCTGGCTCGGCGGCTATCGCTCGGACATGCTGGGCACCAAAGCGGAAATGCTTGCGCAATGGGCCGCTTCCGAAAACCGCGCCTGCCTGCGTCACGATTATTCCGGCCATGGCGAGTCCGGCGGTGTTTTCGCCGAAGGCACGATTTCGAAATGGCTCGATGAAAGCCTTGCGGTATTCCGGCACTTCACAAAAGGCAGACAAATTCTGGTCGGCTCATCCATGGGCGCGTGGATCGCGTTGCGGATGGTCGAGGAGTTACACAAAGCAGGCGAAGGCAAGCGTGTCGCCGGTCTCGTGCTCATCGCGCCAGCACCCGATTTCACGGTCGAGCTGATCGAACCGGAACTGACACCGGCGCAGAAAGAAGCGCTCGAAACCAAAGGCTATTTCGAGGAAATTTCGGAATATTCGCCGGAACCGAACATTTACACCCGCGCATTGATCGAGGACGGGCGCAACAATCGCGTCATGACAGGGCCTATCGATACGCATTGCCCTGTGCATATTCTTCAAGGTCTGGCCGACCCGGACGTGCCGCATAAGCATGCGCTGAAGCTCGCAAGCTGCCTGCCCGCGGACGATGTCACCGTTTCCCTTATCCCCGAAGGCGACCACCGCCTGTCGCGGCCGCAGGACATTGCACTGCTGTTGCGCGCGGTCGAAGCAATCATCGAGCAGGCAGGCTGAACCTTCATGCGCCTTTCCATTCCCGTCTCGGCCTTTGTCGCTGCAATCGTCGGTTTCGGCGGCACGCTGGCGCTCATCATCGCTGCGGCGGACGCGATGGACGCGACGCGGGAACAGACGGCGAGCTGGGTCACGGCGATCTGCATCGCCATGGCGCTGGAAACGGCATGGCTGAGCTGGCGCACGAAAATGCCGATCGTCACCGCGTGGTCGACGCCCGGTGCCGCGCTGGTGGCCGCCAGTTCGGGCTTCACCATGAACGATGCCGTCGGCGCATTCATCGTGACCGCGATCCTGCTGATCGTCACCGGTATGTTCAAGCCGTTAACGCGGCTGATCTCGCGCATACCGGCCTCGATTGCGTCTGGAATGCTGGCGGGCATCGTCGTGAGTTTCGCGATCAATGCGGTGAAGACAGTACCGCTGGATCCGTGGCTGATCCTGCCGCTGATTGCAGCGTTCTTCGTGATCCGCCTGTTCAATCCAGCACTTTCGGTTCTGGTCGTGCTGATCGGCGGCGGCGCATTTGCGTTCGCCACCGGCCGCGTCGGCGGATTGCCGACGCCTGAAATCTCGACGCTGACGCTCATCGCACCAAGCTTTTCGCTGACGACAATCATCGGCCTCGCTCTGCCGCTTTATCTCGTCACCATGGCCTCGCAAAACCTTTCCGGCCTCGCCGTATTGCGGGCTGCCGGTTATGAGCCAGCACCCGGTCCGCTTATCAGCGTGACGGGCCTGTTTTCGCTGCTTTCTGCGCCATTCGGGGCGCTGACCACGAATCTGGCCGCGATTTCCGCCGCGATCTGCACCGGCCCGGATGTGCATCCCGATCCCGCGGAACGCTGGAAGACCGGCCCGTTTTACGCGCTGGCCTATCTGGTTTTCGCGCTTTTCGGCGCATCGCTCGTCGCAATATTCGCCGTGCTGCCGCAGAGCCTGATCGTTCTCGTTGCGGGGCTGGCGCTTCTGGCGGCACTGGCCAATGCGCTGGCAATCGCAATGAAGGACGACAAGGAACGCATCGCCGCGACAGTCACCTTTGCCGTCACCGCATCCGGCCTCACCTTGTTCGGTGTCGGTGCAGCCTTTTGGGGCCTCGTCGCAGGGCTGATCGTGCTGACGCTTGATCGCTTCAAAAAAACATAGATTTTTCAACTAATTATCTGATTTTAGGCTGAGTTGTCTTGAATCGCCGCTTTTGTTTTCCCACTTCGAAATCAAGCAGTCATTTCGGCTGCCCTCAACCGAAGGAACGGGAGAATATGAACACGACTGCACTGATCCGCCCGGCCTGGACGCCGGCAACCATCGCATTGATGGTGATCGGCTTCATGGTGTTCTGGCCTCTAGGCCTCGCCATGCTTGCCTACATCATCTGGGGCGACCGGCTTGACGGCTTCAAGCGCGACGTGAACCGGGCAACAGACGGCGTCTTTTCAAGCTGCCGCATGGGCGGCTGGAAGAACAAGCGTCGCCCGGTAACCGGCAATGTCGCTTTCGACGACTGGCGTACGAATGAACTCGAGCGTCTTGCCGAAGAGCGCCGTAAGCTGGACGAGACGCTGGCCGAATTCGACGACTATGCTCGCGAATTGCGCCGCGCCAAGGACCAGGAAGAGTTCGACCGCTTCATGTCGAACCGCAACCGGGTCACGCCCACCAAAGAAACGCCGGCACCGACGAAACGCGGAAAGCCCGGCCTGCTCGACGATTAAGTTTGACGAGCACCGACATTGTAAGAACGGCGTCGCTGAGCGGCGCCGTTTTCTTTTGTAATCACGATCTTCACCGAATCATCTAATCTGATGCTTTCCAACCCGGTTTCGCCATGCCGTTCGGCTTCCTGAAAAAACGCCCTGTAGTGCGCGCAGCACCCGAAGAACGCGATCATTTCGTGGCCGGGCGCACCTTGCCGCTGCGCATCGTCGAGAATGAGCGCGCGCGACGTCTGACGCTGCGCATCGAAACCGGCGGGCGCGGGTTGCGGATCACCATCCCGCCGGGTCTTGCACGCGGCGAGGTCGAGCGCTTTCTGGACAAGCATCAGGGCTGGCTCGAACAGAAGCTGGCGAAGGTGCCTGATCGGCCGCAAGTGCGCCCCGGCGTCAAGATACCGCTGCGCGGCACGCCGCATATCATTCTTCATGAACCGGGCGCGCGCGGCACTGCCGAGCTTGGAACGACGGAGGACGGCTTGCCGGCACTTCTGGTGCGCGGCGACAGACGGCATCTGCCGCGCCGCGTGGCCGACTATCTCAAGCGCGAGGCAAAGCGCGAGATAGAACCGCTGGTCGAGAAGCACACGGCAAAAGTCGGACGCCGCGCCAAGGCTATCCGTTTTCGCGATACGTCGAGCCGCTGGGGCTCCTGCACATCCGACGGCACGCTGTCCTTCTCATGGCGCATCATGATGGCCCCGCGACCTGTCATCGACTATCTCGTCGCGCATGAAGTCGCCCATCTGCGCGAAATGAACCACGGCCCGAAATTCTGGAAGCTATGCAACGAGCTTTGCCCGGAGACGGAGCGTTGCAAGGCATGGCTCAAGCGAAACGGCAATGCGCTGCAGGCGATTGGGTTTGAGTGAATGGTGAAAAGGGTTTGATTGCGTGTTCGATGGGTCAATCTCTTAGGCACCTAAACCATTCACTATTGACCATTCACCATTCACTCTCCTCGACTTCGCCGTCATTTCATGCGAATTCCCGCTTATGATGCTCGATGTAAAGATATGCGGCCTGAAAACGCCCGACGCGGTTGATGCTGCGCTGAAAGGCGGGGCGAGCCATATCGGGTTTATTTTCTTTCCGAAAAGCCCGCGCAACGTCGCGCCCGAAGATGCGGCGGAGCTGCGTAAACGGGCTTCCGGCAGGGCCAAAAGCGTTGCCGTGGTGGTCGATGCAGACGACGATACGCTGGATCACATCGTCAGAACTGTTTCGCCGGACATTCTTCAGCTTCATGGCCATGAGAGCCCGCAGCGTTCTGCTGAGATCAAGTCGCGCTACGGACTGCCGATCATGAAGGCTTTCGCCATACGCGAAGCCTCAGATTTGGAGGCCATCGCCCCCTATCGCGGCATTGCCGAGCGCTTCCTGTTCGATGCGAAACCGCCGAAAGGTTCTGAACTTCCGGGCGGAAATGGCGTTTCATTCGATTGGCGGCTGCTTGCGGGCCTTGACGCCAAAGTCGATTACATGCTTTCGGGAGGCCTCAACGCCGCCAACATCAACGAGGCGCTGGCGCTTTCCAATCCCGCGGGCATCGACATCTCGTCCGGGGTGGAGCGCGCGCCGGGAGTGAAGGACGTGGCGCTGATCGAAAATTTCTTCCGGGCCGTGAGGACCGCGCGCGAAAACCGCGCCGCCTGACACCGGGGCCAGCGCGAACCAGGATGTTGTGATGAACAAGCCGGCAGAACCGAATTCCTTCCGCACCGGACCCGACGAGCAGGGCATGTTCGGCATTTTCGGCGGCCGCTTCGTTGCCGAAACGCTGATGCCGCTCATCCTCGAGCTTCAACGCCACTGGGACGAAGCCAAGAACGACCCGGAATTCCGTGCCGAATTGCAGGCGCTCTCCACCTATTATGCGGGCCGTCCCTCAAAACTCTATTTCGCGGAAGGCCTGACGAACCATCTCGGCGGCGCAAAGATTTATTTCAAGCGCGAAGATCTGAACCATACGGGCAGCCACAAGATCAACAATTGCCTCGGACAGATCCTGCTGGCCAAGCGTATGGGAAAGAAGCGGATCATCGCCGAAACAGGCGCCGGTCAGCATGGCGTTGCATCGGCCACCGTCTCGGCGCGCTTCGGCCTGCCCTGCGTCGTCTATATGGGCGCGACCGATGTCGAGCGGCAGAAGCCGAACGTCTTCCGCATGAAGCTTCTGGGTGCCGAGGTGAATGCCGTCTCTGCCGGTCACGGCACGTTGAAGGACGCGATGAACGAGGCGCTCCGCGACTGGGTCACCAATGTCGAGGATACCTATTATCTGATCGGCACGGCGGCGGGTCCGCATCCCTACCCGGAACTCGTTCGTGAATTCCAGTCGGTCATCGGCAAGGAAGCGCGTGAGCAAATTCTAGAACAGGAAGGCCGTTTGCCCGATCTGATCGTCGCGGCAGTCGGCGGCGGGTCGAACGCGATCGGCATCTTCCATCCGTTCCTCGATGATCGCAGCGTGAAGATCGTCGGCATCGAAGCGGGCGGGCGCGGTCTAGACGGGAACGAGCATTGCGCTTCGATGAGCGCGGGAAAGCCCGGCGTGCTTCACGGCAACCGCACCTATCTGCTGCAGAACGATGATGGCCAAATCCTCGATGGCCATTCGATTTCGGCCGGTCTGGATTATCCCGGCGTCGGGCCTGAACATTCCTGGCTGCGCGACAGCGGCCGCGTCGAATATGTGCCGGTTCTCGACAATGAGGCGCTGGAGGCTTTCCAGCTCACCACACGCGTCGAAGGCATCATCCCGGCGCTGGAATCCGCACACGCAATCGCCCATGTGGTGAAGATCGCGCCGAAGATGGACAAGGACCAGATCATCATCGTCAATCTTTCGGGACGTGGTGACAAGGACGTGCACACCGTGGCGCAGATGCTGGGCATGGAGATCTGATTATGACGACCCGCATCGACCACCGCATGGCAAAGCTGAAAACCGAGGGTCGTCCAGCACTCGTCACCTATTTCATGGGCGGCGACCCGGACTATGAGACGTCGCTTTCGATCATGAAGGCTCTGCCCAAAGCAGGCAGCGACATCATCGAGCTTGGCATGCCGTTTTCCGACCCGATGGCAGACGGCCCGGCCATTCAGGCGGCGGGCCTGCGTGCATTGAAAGCCGGTCAGACGCTTGCAAAGACCTTGCAGATGGCGCGCGATTTCCGCGAAAGCGACAATGAAACGCCGATCGTGATGATGGGCTATTACAATCCGATCTATATTTACGGTGTCGAGCGCTTTCTGGCCGATGCGGTCGATTGCGGCATCGATGGGCTGATCGTCGTCGATCTGCCGCCGGAAATGGACGAGGAACTCTGCATTCCCGCACTGAAAGCCGGCATCAATTTCATCCGTCTTGCAACACCGACCACCGACGACAAACGTCTGCCGAAGGTTTTGCAGAACACATCCGGCTTCGTCTATTACGTTTCGATGACCGGCATTACCGGGTCCGCACTCGCCAATACCGGCAAGGTTGCGGAGGCGGTAAAGCGCATTAAAGGCCATACGGATTTGCCGGTTTGCGTCGGCTTCGGCGTCAAGACCGCCGAGCAGGCACGAACCATCGGAGCCTCGGCTGACGGCGTCGTCGTCGGCACGGCTATCGTCAATGCGGTGGCAAATGTCATCGGCCCGAATGGCGAAAAGACCGCCGATCCTGCCGAAGCCGTTGCCACACTCGTCAGCGGGCTTGCGCAGGGTGTGCGCTCTGCCCGCCTTGCTCCTGCCCAATAAATCCCCGATCTATTCCTGAAGAAAAGGGAAAGACCTTATGAACTGGATCACGAACTACGTTCGCCCCAAGATCAACTCCATGCTCGGCCGGCGCGACATGCCGGAAAATCTCTGGATCAAAGATCCCGAGACCGGCGAGATGGTGTTCCACAAGGATTTGGAAGAGAACCAATACGTCATTCCATCGTCCGGCTATCACATGAAGATTTCAGCCAAGGAACGGCTGAAATATTTCTTCGACAATGGCCGCTACGACCCCATCGAGAATCCGAAGGTCGTTATCGATCCGCTGAAATTCCGCGACGAGAAACGCTATATCGACCGCCTGAAAGACGCGCGCTCCAAAACCTCGATGGAAGACGCCGTATTGAGCGGTGTCGGTGAGATCGAAGGCCTGCCGATCGTTGCGACGGTTCAGGATTTCGCCTTCATGGGCGGCTCGCTCGGCATGGCGGCAGGCGAAGCGCTGATCCGCGCTTTCGAGACGGCCATCGAAAAGAAGCGCCCGCTTATTCTATTCGCAGCCTCTGGCGGCGCACGCATGCAGGAAGGCATTCTCTCGCTGATGCAGCTTCCGCGCACGACCGTCGCGGTGGACCGTCTGAAGGAAGCGGGCCTTCCCTATATCGTGGTGCTGACCAATCCGACGACCGGCGGCGTGACCGCTTCCTATGCGATGCTGGGCGATGTCCATATCGCAGAGCCGGGCGCTCTGATCGGCTTTGCTGGACCGCGCGTCATCGAGCAGACGATCCGCGAAAAGCTCCCCGAGGGTTTCCAGCGCGCCGAATACCTCATGGATCACGGCATGGTCGATATGGTCGTGTCGCGCCTCGAACTGCGCTCGACCATCGCGCGGCTGGTCAAAATCCTGATGAAGGTGCCGGTAGAAGCAGAAGTCGCAGAGGTGGAAATCGTGCCGCCGCCTGCTGCTGCTGTTGAAGCCCATCCCTGATCCTTTCGATGCGCGGCAGGCCGGTTCCGGGCCGCAGGAAATTCGTGCAATGACGACAAGTCTGGCCGACCGCGAAATCGAGCGTTTGATGACGCTGCATCCGAAGGGTTTCGACCTTTCGCTGACGCGCATTTCGCGGCTTCTGGAACGGCTTGGCAACCCGCAGGACCGGTTGCCACCGGTGATCCATATTGCCGGCACGAACGGCAAGGGATCGACTGCGGCCTTCGCACGCGCGCTGCTGGAGGCCGAAGGCCACCGGGTTCACGTGCACACCTCGCCGCATCTCGTTAGCTGGCACGAGCGCTACCGTATCGGCGCCAAGGGCGGCGGAAAATTCGTTTCCGACGAAGTGTTCGCCGATGCAATCGGCCGCGTTGCCGATGCCAATCAAGGTGAGACGATCACCGTCTTCGAAATACTGACCGCAGTCGCCTTCGTGCTGTTTTCCGAACATCCCGCCGATGCAGTCATCCTCGAAGTGGGCCTCGGCGGAAGGTTCGACGCAACCAATGTGATCCAGGAACCTGCTGTCTCCGTCATCATGCCGGTGTCGCTGGACCACGAAGCCTATCTCGGCGACCGCGTCGAGCTTATCGCCGCAGAAAAAGCTGGCATCATCAAGCGCGGCTGCCCGGTCATCATCGGCGCGCAGGAAAGTGAAACGGCGCAGGACGTGTTGATAGAAACGGCAGACCGTCTAAACGCGCCGGTTCTGGTCTATGGTCAGGATTTCCTCGCCTATGAGGAAAATGGCCGCCTGATCTATCAGGATGATGAGGGCCTTCTGGATTTGAGCCTGCCGCGACTTTCGGGCCGCCACCAATATGCCAATGCGGCGGCTGCAATCGCTGCCGTTCGCACCGCGGGTTTCGAACTCGGCTATCGCGCTGTCGACAAGGCGATGAGCACCGTCGACTGGCCTGGCCGCATGCAGAAGCTGCCCAAGGGAGCGCTCACCGATCTTGCGCCCGTCGGTGCCGATATCTGGATCGATGGCGGACATAATCCGGGTGCCGGAATTGTCATTGCCGAAGCCCTTGTCGAGCAGGAAGAGAAGTTGCCAAGGCCGCTTTTCATGATAAGCGGCATGATCAACACCAAGGACCAGACCGGTTATTTCACGCCGTTCCACGGCATGGTTCGGCATGTCTACACGGTCCCGGTTAGCGCCAGCGATGCGGGCGTTCCGACCGAGGAACTGGCCATCCGCGCCAATGAGGCCGGACTTTCGGCGGAGCCGGTCGCTTCCGTCGCCAACGCGCTCATGCTGCTGCGCGACACATGGGACCCGACCGAACCGCCGCCACGCATTCTGATCGGCGGATCGCTCTATCTGGTAGGTTCGGTTTTGGCCGAAAATGGAACGCCCCCGGTTTAGAAAAACTCGAAATTTGTCGCGTTTTATTCACCTCCTATGACGCAGCCCTAGACTTGCCCGATCTTCATTCGGACAGGGCTCGTCATGGAAAATACCGCCAATCTTTCTCTCCCCTACATCATGCCTTCGCAGGCGCAGAAGCATGTCACGCACAATGAGGCGCTACAGCTTCTCGATGCACTGGTTCATCTCTCGGTCGTCAGTAAGGACTTCACTTCCCCACCGCTCGAAGCGAGCGAGGGCAGCCGCTACATTCCGGCAGAGGGCGCGTCCGGCGCTTGGAGCGGCTGGCATGGTGCGATTGCCTACTATGCCGATGGCGGCTGGATGAGGCTTGCGCCCGTCAAAGGCTGGCAATGCTGGGTGGAAGACAAGACGCAACTGATCGTTTGGGACGGCACTGCCTGGCAAACTGCCAGCGGCGGCGATCAGGTCGAGTTCGGAATGCTCGGTGTTCAAACTTCTGCCGATCCGGTCAACCGCTTTGCGGTAAAGTCACAGTCGGCGCTGTTCAGCCACGACGAGACGGCCAATGGCAATGTGCATGTGAAGCTCAACAAGGCCAGTACGAGCAGCGAAAGCGCCGTATTGTTCCAGAACGACTGGTCGGCACGTGCCGCTGTCGGCTGTTTTCCAGACGATCACTTTCAGATCAAGGTTTCACCAGACGGAGCGAACTGGAAGAGCGCACTCGACATACAACCTTCCAGCGCCGATATCGGCATCGGAACCGACACACCGCAAGGTAGGGTGCATGTAACGAGCGACAGCTACTGTTCCATAGTCGTATCAAATGGCAATGCGGATAATGTTGCGAAGGGCGGCATGGTGTGCGGCGCGCGCTACAAGCTCACGAACAACCCCTTCGTGTGTTTCGGTTCCTGGGATGTCGGGCCATCCGGGCAACGCGATGTCTTTTTCGGTGGCGGCGGATGGGATTTGCCTGACGCGACCCGTCTGCAATTCTTCACGGCTCCGACCAATGTCGAGCAGAATAACACAGGTCTGCTGCGCATGGTTGTCACGGCGGCGGGCAATGTCGGCATCGGCACGGCAGCACCTACCGCGCGCCTGCAAGTGGCTGGAAGCCTTTCTAAAACCTCCGGATCATTCGACATCCCGCATCCAGATCCGGAACTCAACGCCACGCACCGGCTGCGGCACTGCTTTGTCGAAGCGCCTACACGCGGCGAGAATATCTACCGATTTACCGTGAACGCCGATGGGGCCGGAACCGTGAGGCTTCCGCTGCCGGATTATTGGAGGCATCTCAATGAGAACCCGCAAATATGGGTTTGCGCGGACGGGCATTTCGGTCGCGCTTATGGCGTGGTGAACGATGATGAAAGCGGCCTCGTCATCACCTGCGAAACCACCGGATCATACAATGTACTTTTGATCGGCACCCGAAAAGATGAACTCGCGCGTGACTATTTCGATCCGCTTGGCGTCGAATACGAAACGGCTCAGGCGGAAGAGCCCTCGTAGCGCTATTCGCCAGCGACTTCCGAGGGAGCCTTCGGGGCGGGTTTTCCGCTCGCCTCGCGCTTGTATTCGGGGACGATGTGCGAGAGCAACTCGACCGCGCGCGTGGCATCCTCGCGGTCGGCAGCCGCGCGCAGGCCTTCGAGTGTGCGGACCAGAAGCGCATTGTCGATGACGCGCGGAGACGCAATCACATAACCCTCATCCGTCTTTCCACCCTGTACTTCGGATGGATCGAAAAGCTCCTCGTAAAGCTTTTCACCTGGCCTAAGACCGGTAAAGGCAATGTCAATGTCGATATGAGGCTTGAGGCCTGCGAGCAGGATCATCCGCTCGGCCAGATCGACGATGCGGACCGGATCGCCCATATCCAGCACCATGATACGCCCGCGCTCGGTGTGACGCGCCAGTGCGCGCGCCGATGCGTGAAGCACAAGGCGTACAGCTTCGGGAATCGTCATGAAATAACGCACAATATGCGGATGCGTGACCGTGACCGGACCGCCTGCTGCGATCTGTTCCTGAAAGCGCGGCACGACCGAACCATTGGAGCCCAAAACATTGCCGAAACGCACGGTCTTGAAGCGTGTAACGGCGGAGGTCATATCCAGAGACTGGCAGTAGGCTTCCGCAGCGCGCTTCGTCGCGCCCATCACATTGGTCGGATTGACCGCCTTGTCGGTGGAGATCATCACGAAGGTCGAAGTCTTGTTGGCTAGCGCCGCATCGGCGACATTCTTCGTGCCGAGAATATTGGTCTTGATACCCTCGACGGGGTTTTCCTCGACTAGCGGCACGTGTTTCAGCGCGGCGGCGTGGAAAACCACCTGGGGTTTGAATTCCTCGAACAGATGCCCGATGCGAACCGTATCGCGCACATTCACAATGCGCGTGACGATCTGCAATTGCGGATGGTTCTCGCGCAGTTCCTTGTCCAGCATATAGATGTGAAACTCGGAACTGTCGGTAATGATGAGTTGCTTCGGGTTGAAGGCTGCAACCTGCCGGCACAACTCCGAACCGATGGAGCCGCCTGCACCCGTCGCCAGAACCACTTTCCCGTGAACCAGACGCGCGACACCTTCGATATCGGCATGGACTTCCGGCCGTCCGAGAAGATCGCCGATCTCGATCGGCTTGGGTTCGAACAGCGAATTGCTGGTGATCGAGGTCGTCTCGGTGATGTCCGGCAGACGCGTGACCTTGAGGCCGACCGAGTTCGCGCGCTCGACGATCTCGCTGAGCTTCTGACGATCGGGGCTGCTGATCGCAACGACGAGTTCCGTGACTTTGATGCGACGTGACGTAAATCGCTTCACCAGCGCGCCGAGCTTCGAAAGATCCCCCAGAACCGGAACACCCTGCAACGAGCGGGTCATGCTTTTTCTGTCATCGACGATGCCGACAACGACGATTTCGCCGCGAGATCGCTGTGTCGTTCTCAGGAAGCCTTCTGCTTCGTTGGTAACGCCATAGACGAGTACATAGCGTCCGGCACCGGGCCGCACCTTGCGCAAGCCAAGCACCGAGAATCCGATACCATCCATGAACAGGCGGTAGATCAGGCGTGAGCCTGCGAGACCTGTGATCATGAAAATCGTGGTTAGGACAGGAACGCTTCGCGGAATATTCTGACCGCGTGAAACAAGGAAAGCGGCAACAGTGTAGATGACAACAGCGACGATCGATGCCTTTATCAGGTCGATCAGTTCGGGGATCGAGACAAACCGCCAAGACCCGCGCATGACGGAAAACCAATAGAAGCAAACCAGCGCGATAACGGAGAATGCAGCGGCTTTTTCTTCAAGGCCCGGCACATAATATGCTCTCGGCACCCCGTAGATCGTCACATAAGCGAGATAGAAAGATAGGGTAGCGACCGCCACGTCGTAACAGACCGACATAAAGCGCAAAATGTACGATCGTCCCCCGTCTATAGCACGCCGCATATGCAAAAATCCCAATTCTGGCGCCTAAAATGAAGGGAGGCCACATAGTTGGCCATGGCCGAATTGTCTCCCTTTTCGGTGAATAAGGCGTGAACCGGTCTAAATCAAGGCTTGGAGCGAAATGGGGTGGGCGATGTCTATGGCGAAGGCCCTGCAATAGCAGAAGGCGTTATTGCGCGCATTCAGTGCGATATAGCTGTTAAAACGGCTCATTTCTTTGCAAACGAGCAAGCCTATATCGACCGGGGCAATTACTGACTAGTCGCAGACCACGCGAATGCGGCCGGTCGATGAGACTTCGTTGTGGCAGGCAAGTTTGCGTGCCTCTTCATCATTATCATTGCGGAAGGGCGCGCTGACTGCAGGCCGCATCACTCTAACCGCCGGTACGGTCCTTGGCTGACGCCTTGGCGCCGCGACAGTCGGGCTTGGCGGCGTGGTGGGGAAAGTCGCCTGGGCTGCGTTATAGGCCGGACCGCTCGCCTCGCGGCGCTTCATCAGCGATGGCAATTGCGGTTGCTGCATGACGATTGAGCCGTCAGACGTCTTCGTGCACCCGCTGACCGTGATGCAGGAAAAAAGCGCAGCAATCGAAAGCGGCAAAAGTTTCATCATATTCAATTTATAGGGCCTGCCGGGTCAGCCGGAAAGTGGCCTGCGGGCCACACCCAGGGATCATTTTCAATTTCGGATCGGAATAGCTAGACGGCTGGTTTCGCCTGCCATTCGGCCAGGGCCTGCTTCAACCCGTCACTGCCTGCCGCGACAAGGTCCCGCGATGGCAAAAAGCCCACCTGCATCATCTTGCGCCCAAGCATGTGATCGGTCGGCCGGTTGACGGATTCGATCGCGATCAGACGGTCGCCCGCATAGTGAAACACGGAGAATTTGTTGTCCACCGCATCGCCGGTAACGACATGACTGTCGCCGCCGGAAGCCAGCCCGACCATTTGCAATTTCATATCGCCAATATCGGACCAGAACCACGGCACGCTGTCATAAGAAGCTGCGTGACCGACGATGGTGCGCGCCGCAAGCCGGGCCTGATCGGTGGCATTCTGTACCGACTCCAGGCGCACATCCTGACCGGTGAACCAATGCCGGTAATTTGCAACATCGCCGATCGACAGGATGCCCGCCTGCGACGTACGCATCTGCCCATCCACCTTGATGCCGTTACCGGTATTCAGACCTGCCTGTTCGGCCAGTTCGACATTGGGAACGACGCCGATGCCGACCACCACCATGCCCGCCGGCAATTTTTCGCCCGTAGAAAGCAGGACGCCGGAAACGTGAATGCCGTTGCCTTCCAGAAAATCGACCGTCGTGTCGAGCAGAATGCGGACGCCCAATCCCTCGAGACGCTGATGGACATGGCTCGAAATGACCGGTGCCACCGCGCGTCCTAGCAACCGGTTCTGGGCTTCTACGACCGTTACACGTCGCCCGGCAATGCGCAGCGTGGCCGCGATTTCCAGACCTATGAAGCCGCCGCCCAGAATGACGACATCTTCGGTCTTCCCGCTCAATTCGCGAATTGTACGCGCGTCGGAAAGCGAGCGCAGAGATACCACGCCATCCAGTTTCGCGCCTTCCACTGGCAGGATTCGCGGGCGCGAGCCGGTTGCCAGTACCAGATGGTCGAAGGGAATTGTGCTGCCGCCTGCAAGCTCGAGACGCTTGGCCTGCGTATCGATCCGTTCGACGCGCTCGCCGAGCCGCAGGTCGATTGCATTGCCGGTGTAAAATACATCGCCGCGCAGCAATTGCGGCTTGGCTTCTACATCCTTGATGAAGGCTTTGGAAAGCGGCGGCTTGTGATAGGGCGCATCCGCCTCGTCGCCGACGAGAATGACGGGACCTTCATAACCCTCTTCGCGCAGGCTGGCCGCGACCTGCACACCGGCATGACCGCTTCCGACAATTACAACACCATTTTCATTCATATCGACGACCCGGAAGGCGCGGCGCGATAGGCCGCCAAAATCAGCGTCACGGCGTCGCACCCCAAACCACACCTTGTCAAGCGCGTCACGGCGCTCGCGCAAAAAAGGCAATATTCTGTGGCACTTAAAGTTGATAGCGGTAGTTTAGAATAGTTCTAAGCTATTGATTTTAAGTCGGTTTCCAAGCCTCACCATTGACTTATTCATGATCTCTGGCTTTATGAGGCCGTGCTCATGAAGCACGTGCCTTTGATGTCTGGGCCTTGAACCCTTTCGATTGGAGGATGGTGGTGTCCTTTTGTGCTTCGCCGCGCAGTTGCGCGCGTTTCCTTGCGGTCGACAAGCGACCTTTCCGATCAGGTGCCTTGGCGCGCCTGTTCGCATCCCATTTCCTTCACACGCCGTTCATTCCCAGGACTTCTTCAAGGCCGGACGAATCCCCGTTTTCCGTCGCGCCGGAAGCGGTCGATGGCAGTTCCAATCGCGCGGCCAGAACGGCCTGTTAGGAGACATTCATGAAGTCGATGGTTCTGACACCTTATGCGAGAAGCAGACTGGCAGCAGTTGCGGCAACCGTCGTGTTGACTGCGGCGGTCTTCGTGCTTCCTGCAAAAGCGGAAACCGACACCAAGGCCGTCATCAAGAATTACGCCGACATCGCATTGGCGAAATACGAGGATTCGCTCACCACCGCGAAAGCGCTGGATGAGGCCGTGCATGCGCTGATCGACAAGCCTTCGGAAGAGGCGCTTACCAAGGCACGCGATGCCTGGAAGGCAGCGCGCATCCCCTATCAGCAGACGGAAGTCTACCGTTTCGGCAATTCGATCGTCGACGATTGGGAAGGCCGCGTGAATGCATGGCCGCTCGACGAAGGCCTGATCGACTATGTCGACAAGGGCTACGGCACCGAATCCGACGAAAACACGCTCTACACGGCCAATGTGATTGCCAACAAATCCATCGAGATTAATGGCGAGACGGTCGATGCTACCAACATCACGCCTGAGTTCCTGTCCGGCACGCTGCAGGAAGCAGGCGACATCGAAGCCAATGTCGCCACCGGCTATCACGCAATCGAGTTTCTGCTCTGGGGTCAGGATCTGAACGGCACCGGGCCGGGTGCCGGCAACCGTCCTTACACCGACTACGACACAGCAAACTGCACCGGCGGCAATTGCGACCGCCGCGGCCAGTATCTTGCTGCTGCCGCCGACCTTCTCGTGGCCGATCTGGAAGAAATGGTCGGCAATTGGAAAGAGGATGGCGAAGCGCGCAAGGCACTGTTCGAACAAGACGGCAATGCAGCGATCTCGACCATCCTGACCGGCATGGGCTCGCTTTCCTATGGCGAACTTGCCGGCGAGCGTATGAAGCTCGGCCTTCTGCTTCACGATCCGGAAGAAGAGCATGACTGCTTTTCCGACAATACCCATATCTCGCATCTCTACGACGCGATCGGCATCCGCAATGCCTACAAAGGCAGCTACAAGCGGGTAGACGGATCGGTTGTCGAAGGTGCTTCCGTTGCCGATCTGGTGAAGGCGGCAGCGCCCGATCTGGACAAGGAACTGTCGGCCAAGCTCGATGTGACCGTCGAGAAAATGGAAGCCATCGCCAAGCGTGCGGAAGGCGGCGAGGCCTACGACCAGCAGATCGGCGAAGGCAATACCGATGGCAATGCAGCCGTGCAGGCGGCAATCGATGCGCTTGTCGACCAGACCAAGTCGATCGAACGCGTGGTCGACGTGCTGAAGCTCGACGCAATCGCCTTTGAAGGGTCGGACAGTCTCGATTCACCGGACAAGGTGTTCCAGTGAGCCGTGCCGGCCAAACTATCGCGTTTTCACGCATGATCCGTTGCGAAATCTTTCGGGATCATGCCCCAGCCAAGCGGCGCATAGAGTTCGCGTCGCCAGCCAAAAACAGAGTCTTTCATGCTGGTATGTCACTGTAACCTGATTACCGAAAGGGAGATCGAGGACACGATTATCGGGCTGCTGGAGCAGGACCCGTGGCAGCTTATCGTGCCCGCGAAGATTTATCACACGATGCAAAAGCGCGGTCGCTGTTGCGGCTGCTTCCCAAATGTGGTGGAAACGATCATTCGGGTAACCGAAAACTACCATCTCCGCTCGGAGGCGAGCGGGATGGATATCGTTTCACACCTGGACCGCGTCAGAGGATTGCGGGACCAATTTGGGAGCAGAAGCCATGAAAGGCGAACCACGGGTCATCGAGCGGCTTAACGAAGCTCTTTTTCTGGAGCTTGGAGCCGTCAACCAATACTGGCTGCATTACCGTCTGCTCGACGACTGGGGCTACACAAAACTCGCCAAGAAAGAGCGCGCGGAATCGATCGAGGAAATGCAGCACGCAGATCGCATCATCGAACGCATCATCTTTCTTGAAGGTCACCCGAACCTTCAGTCGGTCGCACCCCTGCGCATCGGCCAGAACGTCAAGGAAGTCCTCGAGTCCGATCTCGCGGGCGAATATGACGCGCGCACTTCCTACAAGAAATCACGCGAAATCTGCCAGGAACTGGGCGATTACGTCACGATGAAAGTGTTCGAAGAACTTCTGCACGACGAAGAAGGCCATATCGACTTCCTCGAAACCCAGCTCGAATTGCTGGGCGCGATCGGTGAAGAAAAATACGGCCAGCTCAACGCCGCCTCCGCAAGCGAGGCCGAGTAGGACCAATGAAATGCGGCGCGCCTTTCATCTGACGCGCCGCGCGCTGCACGGCTTCATCTCGCACATAAATCCGAGGCGTTCCCCGGAGAAGTTTGGTGATTTGCATGCATCCGCAAGTCCCCCCTCTCCGGTTTGCTGCGCAAACCACCTCTCCCCCACTTCGTGGGGGCGAGGAACGGCAGCTTCAGCGATTGGCGATTCCTCACCCCCGCCTGCGGGGGAGAGGTGGTTTGCGCAGCAAACCGGAGAGGGGGGCTTGCGGCGCTTCTCCAGCGTTCTGCTTACAACACTCTTCAGCATCGTCCTTCTCTCTCCTGCCTTTGCAGAAGAGTCCGCCTTCCCCGCAATTCGCGACGATCTCACCGTCAAGGACCGCGCTCGCGTCGAAGCGATAACAAAGCCTGCGACCGACTTTTCCAAACCAGAGCAATTCGAACTCATGCAGGGCGGTGCCGGAACGTCGCGCAAGCGCGTCAACCAGGATGCCTTCTCGCAATCTTCCGCCAACATCACCTTCGAGGAAGAAGGCGAATTCAAGCTCGGCAACGGTCTGTTTCGCAAACTATGGGTGTCGTCGCCCTCTTCCACACAGGCATCGGACGGCCTTGGTCCACTCTTCAATGCGCGCGCCTGCCAGAGCTGTCATCTGAAGGACGGGCGGGGGCATCCGCCGGAAGGCAGCGCGGACGCGACCTCGATGTTCCTGCGGCTTGCGCGGCAGGCCGAAAATGCCGAGGAACAGGCTGCACTAGACGCGCGCAAGCTGCTCAACTTTCCAGACCCGGTCTATGGCAAGCAATTGCAGGATCTGGCTGTGCCTGGCATGCCTGCCGAAGGCAAAATGGCGATTTCCTATGAGGAAATTCCCGTAACCTTGGCAGACGGCACGAAGGTTTCGCTTCGCAAACCAACCTATTCCATCGAAAATCTTTCTGACGGCCCGCTGCATGCGACAACGACGCTTTCGCCGCGCGTAACGCCTCAGATGATCGGGCTTGGTCTGATCGAGCAAATCCATCCGGCCGACATTCTCGCCAATGCTGACCCGGACGACCGCAACGAAGACGGCATTTCCGGCAAGGCCTCCATCGTGCGCGATCCGGTCAGCGGAGAGCAGGTTATCGGGCGCTTCGGCTGGAAAGCCTCGGTCGCTTCGATCCGCCAGCAGACGGCGGAAGCGTTTGCCGGTGACATCGGCATTTCAACGCCGGAGGTTCCCCATCATTGGGGCGATTGCACCAAGGCGCAGACGCGCTGCCTGTCCATGCCGAACGGCGTGCAGGAGAGGCTCGGCGATACGGAAGCGCCCGACCCGATCCTTAATCTCGTCACCTTCTATTCGCAGCATCTGGCCGTTCCCGCGCGCCGGGACATCGAAAACCGGGATATTCTGGATGGAAAGCGCGTGTTTTACCAAAGCGGCTGCGCGTCCTGCCACACACCGAAATTCGTCACCCGCCGCGACACACCCAACAAGGCCCATTCATTTCAGCTCATCTGGCCGTATTCGGACTTTCTGCTGCACGATATGGGTGAAGGGCTGGCAGATGGCCAGCAGGTGGGCGATGCCAGCGGAAGCGAGTGGCGCACGCCGCCATTGTGGGGTATCGGTCTGACTGAACGCGTGAACGGCCATACGTTCTTTCTGCATGATGGCCGGGCGCGCAATCTGGTCGAAGCCATTTTGTGGCATGGCGGCGAAGCCCAGGCAGCGCGAGATAAATTTGCGGGCCTCGACAGCCAAGACCGCAAGACGTTGGTCAAATTTCTGGAGTCGCTGTGACGATCCGAAAAATCCTTTTATCGCTGGCAGTATCAGCACTTCTTGCGAATACGGCAGTCGCCGATGAACAGCCGGCCAAGGTCATCGAACAGGCCATCAACAGCTTCATCCGCCCTTCCTATGCCGAGCTTCACGACAAGGCGAGCGGGCTGACTGGCCGGATGAACGAGCTTTGCGCGGCCCCTTCCTCCGAGCGGCTGGACGCGGCGCGTCAGGGTTTTGCGGAAGCCGCTGGCGCCTTTTCGCGTGTGGAAATCATTCGTTTCGGACCGATCACCGAAAACAACCGTATGGAACGACTGCTGTTCTGGCCGGATCGAAAGGGAACAGGCCTCAAGCAGGTGCAGAAGATTCTTTCCGAACAGGATGAAACGGCCGCCAATGTCGACGATCTTTTCAACAAGAGCGTCGCGTCTCAGGGCTTCGGGGCGCTGGAATACGTTCTTTTCGGCACGGATTCCGATGGTCTTTCCAACAAGGACGATGCATTTCGCTGCACTTATGGCGCAGCAATCGCCGGAAATATCGAGCGCATAAGCGGTGATGTGAGTGCTGGATGGAACCGCAGGGATGGTTTCGCAACGCAGTGGTCCAAGCCCGGCCCCGACAATGCAATCTACCGCGACGACCGCGAAGCGATCACCGAGTTGCTCGAAGTGTTCGTCAACGGGCTTGAACTGGTGCGCGACGTTCGCGTCGGCGGGTTTCTGGGCAGCGAGGCTGCCGCAGACAAGCCGAAGCAGGCGCTCTATTGGCGCTCCCGTCAGACGACCGCTTCATTCGCGAACAACATCACCGGCATGAAAGCGCTGTTCGACCGATCCGGCTTCGGCAGCCTTGTGAGCCCGGATTCGCAATGGCTCGTGCAGTCGATCCGCTTCGAATTCAACAATGCGATCCAGACCGCGCGTAGCGTAACCGGCCCGATCGAGGACATATTGAAAGACGAGCAGACACGTTCGAAGCTCGCCTATTTCCAGATCGTCACATCCAGTCTTTCGGAATTGTTCGGAACGCGCATTGCCGGTGAACTCGGCCTGACGGCTGGCTTTTCCTCGCTCGACGGCGATTGACATGAAAACGCCCCTGCTCGATCGCCGCGATTTCCTGAAGGCTGCGGGGGCGAGCTTTATTCTGGGGCTTTCGCCTGCCGCGCGCGCCGCGACCTTGAAGGCCGATGCAGTGTTCGCGACCGCTTTCCAGAAGCGCGACGGCAGTTACGGTGCTGGAATTCTCAGCGAAGAAGGCAGGCTTCTGCACCATGTAGCCCTGCCGGATCGCGGCCACGACATTACTTTCGATCCAATTTCGCGCAAATCGGTGATTTTTGCCCGCCAGCCGGGCACATTCGCAATCGTGTTCGATCACAACGGCACCAGCGAGCCGATTACCATCGCCAGCATTCCCGGCCGCCATTTCTTCGGACATGGCGTTTTTTCGCCGGACGGCGCGCTTCTTTATGCGACCGAGAACGATTTCGACAATGCGGCGGGCATGGTTGGCATCTACGACGCCCGCAACAATTTCGTGCGGCTCGGCGAGTTTCCAACGCATGGCGTAGGGCCGCATGAATTGCTGCTTTTGCCGGATGGCAAGACGCTGGTGATCGCCAATGGCGGCATTGAAACGCATCCCGATTTCGGCCGCGCCAAGCTCAATCTGCCGACGATGAAACCGTCGCTGGTGTTCGTGGATCGCGTATCGGGCGATCTACTTGAAAAGCATGAATTGCCTGCCAAACTGCATCAGCTTTCCATCCGGCATATGGCAATCGACGACAGAAATACGGTCTGGTTCGGGTGCCAGCATGAAGGCCCTATGACGGAAACCCCGTCGCTTGTCGGGCGCGCATCGCGTGGCAAGGAACTTTCGCTTCTCGATATGCCGGAAAAAGTGCTGACCGGCTTTCGCAATTATATCGGCTCGGTCGCATCCAATACGGAAGCGGGTACGGTCGCCGTCTCGTCGCCTCAGGGCAATTGCTTTGCGGTGATCGACGCTGCCAGCGGACGCATTGTTTCCGATGCCTCACTGGTCGAAGTGTGCGGGCTGGCGCCCGACCAATCCGGGTTCCTCGCAACGACAGGTGCGGGTGAAATCATTGCGCCGGAACGCGCTTCCGTAAAAGCGCCCGACTATGTCTGGGACAATCATCTCTTGAGGATTGATGCTTAGTCATAACGGCAGTGCAAATATTCGCATTGCCGCGGACAAAAAATCCCGCTATCTGCGCGTCATGGTCGATCTGCCGCAAAGTCTCCTGACTGGTTATCGCAATTTCATGAGCGGTCGTTTTTCCGCCGAAACCAGCCGGTATAAAAATCTCGCCGAAAAAGGGCAAACGCCCGAAACGATGGTGATCGCCTGTTGCGATTCGCGATCGGCACCCGAAACGATCTTCGATTCCGGGCCGGGTGAGCTTTTCGTTGTGCGAAATGTCGCCAATCTCGTTCCGCCCTATGCGCCTGACGATCAGTATCACTCGACATCGGCAGCGCTTGAATTTGCAGTGCAGACGCTGAAGGTGAAGAACATCGTCGTGATGGGTCACGGTCGTTGCGGCGGCATACGCGCAGCGCTTGATCCTAATTCAGAGCCGCTTTCGCCGGGCGATTTCATCGGTAAATGGATGAGCCTTGTCGCGCCGGTCGCAAAAAGCGTGTCCGAAAATACCCTTATGACCGCATCCGAGCGCCAGACTGCGCTCGAGCGGATTTCGATACGTTATTCGCTCAGCAATCTGCGCACTTTTCCTTGCGTGAAGATACTCGAACAGAAGGGCCGTCTGTCGCTGCATGGATGCTGGTTCGATATTTCGACCGGCGAATTATGGGTGATGAATTCGCAGACAGGCGACTTCGTGCGCCCGTCTCCCGAACATGACGAGCCAGCCTCAGATAACGGCTGATACGCGCTTCAAAATATCGATATAGCCTTCCGCCTGCCAGGCGGAACGCCCGATGAAAAGCCCGTCTATATGCGGCTGCGCGATCAGTTCCGCAGCATTGCCCGGATTGACGCTGCCGCCATAAAGCACGGGCGGCGCGGCATGCAGGATTTCGTCAGCAACCTCCTTGATGAGCGCCTGCTGACGGTCGGCATAATCGGCGCTTGCCGGAATGCCGTTTTCGCCGATTGCCCAGACCGGCTCGTAGGCGAACAGTATCGGCGCTGCCAGCATGTCGTCGCCGAGGAATTTCAGCGCGCCCTTTACCTGCTCGCTCAATATCTGGACTGCATGCCCACCCTCGCGCTCGGCAAGCGTTTCGCCGACGCAGATCAGCGGCACGAAACCGTGTTTTACCGCTGCGGCCGTCTTGAGGCCGACCGTGTTGTTCGTTTCCCCGAAATGTTCGCGTCTTTCGCTGTGGCCAAGCTCGATCAGATCGAGGCCGCAATCTCTGAGCATCAAGGGCGAGATTTCGCCCGTCCACGCACCCTCATCGGCCCAATGCATGTTCTGCGCACCGACCTTTGCGCGCGTTCCGCCGAGTGCCGCCTTCACCTGGCGCGCGGACGTAAATGAGGGAATGACGAAAGGCTGAATGCGCTCGTCCAGCGAGGGCAGGAAACTTTTCAACGCATCGGCAAAGGCGAGGCCCTCGCCCAGCGTCTTGTTCATCTTCCAGCTCGTTCCGACCCATACCGAAGCCATGGCATTCCTCCTCGATTTTCTGCACGGCATTCGAAAGGATGCCACCTGGCCAAAGGCCTGTTTTGCCGACATATTTCAACATAATTTTTGTATGGTTTTGAGGCTAAAATCGCCCAAAGCGACCAAAACCCACATGGAAAAGTCATCTTGCCGTCGATAGAGGACGCTATCGCATATTGCAGGCCCGCCCTATCTTCCTTTAGGTGAGGGTCGAAAATCTGGATTGAACGGAAGGAATTTAATATGGCGCGTATCACCCTGAGGCAGTTGCTCGATCATGCCGCCGAGCATGGTTACGGCGTTCCGGCGTTCAACATCAACAATATGGAACAGGGTCTGGCGATCATGGTCGCCGCCGAAGCAACGCGTTCTCCGGTGATCCTTCAGGCAAGCCGCGGCGCGCGCGCCTATGCAAATGATGTCGTTCTGGCCAAGCTGATCGACGCGCTGGTCGAAATTCATCCAGACATTCCAGTCTGCATGCATCTCGACCACGGCAACAATGAAGCCACCTGCATGACCGCCATCCAGAACGGGTTCACCTCCGTCATGATGGACGGCTCGCTGATGGAAGACGGCAAGTCGCCTGCCGATTACGCATACAATGCAGGCATCACGCGCCGCGTGGTCGACATGGCCCATTGGGGCGGCGTCTCGGTCGAAGGCGAAATCGGCGTTCTGGGTTCGCTGGAAACCGGCGGCGGCGAGCAGGAAGACGGGCACGGCCTCGAAGGCGAAGTCAGCCACGACCAGCTTCTAACCGACCCTGAGCAGGCGGCACAGTTCGTGCGCGACACCAAGGTCGATGCGCTGGCAGTTGCAATGGGCACCAGCCACGGCGCTTACAAATTCAGCCGCAAGCCGGATGGCGACGTGCTTGCCATGAACGTCATCGAGGAAATCCACCGCCGCCTGCCGGATACGCATCTGGTGATGCACGGTTCGTCTTCCGTGCCGGAAGATTTGCAGGAGATCATCAACAAATATGGCGGCCAGATGAAGCCGACCTGGGGCGTTCCGGTCGAGGAAATCCAGCGCGGCATCAAGCATGGCGTTCGCAAAATCAACATCGACACCGACAACCGCATGGCGCTGACCGGCGCTATTCGCAAAGTGTTTGCGGAAAACCCATCCGAGTTCGATCCGCGCAAATATCTGAAGCCTGCGATGGAAGCGATGACCAAGCTCTGCAAGGACCGCTTCGAGCAGTTCGGCACGGCTGGCCATGCCGACAAGATTAAGCCGATTGCCGTTTCGGACATGGCAAAGCGCTACCGCGATGGCAGCCTCGATCCCAAGGTAAGCTGATCGCTATTTAAACGAAGAAAGATGCGCCCTGCCTGTCTCGAGGTGGGGCACCCAATAATCCACCGATTCACGGATCATCTCGACCACCAGATGATCCGTCGGTTCGCGCTCCCGGAACGACAATTCGAGACATATCTCATTGTCGGTTCCGCCACCGCGTTTCACAGCATCCAGAAGCTTTTCCGGCGTGATGCGACCGTCCTTGTTGTAGGCGGCAGTGAATGGCCAGTGCCCGCCCTTGTTCATCGACGATTGCTTGATGTGGATGATCGGCGACTGTTTGGGAAATGCCGCCGCCCACGCATAAGGATCAATGTCGGCGGGATCCGGCGATGTGACGTCTCCATGATCGATATCGACCATCATCTTCAATGGGATATCGAGCGGTGCCCTGTCGATGCGCGCCTGAAGAACGCGGCATGCTTCAATCGTGTGGCCGAATTCGCGACCGACCGACATTGGCTCCCAGAACAGGTAGGAAAGCCCCGCCGCCTTGCCATGCTCGGCAACTTCAGCCCAGCAATCCAGCGCAACATCCAGAAGCGCTTCGCGGCGCACTGGGTCGTCGTAATCGCGCTGCGTGAAAATCGCGAATTGCGTGCCCATTCCGGGCGCGCCGAGTTCGGCTGAAATGTCGGCAAAGGTTTTAAACCAATCGACATAATATCGGCGTACATCGCGGTCGGGATGGCCGAAATGATTGAGCCTTCCATAAGGCCCGGTCATGCCGGATGTGACGCGGACGCCGGTGCGGGCGAGCGCCTTATCGAACTGACGTATGAATTTCGTAATCGTCGCTGCCGGCCAGCCCGGATTGATGAATTCATGCGTGAGCTGGATATCGCGAATGCCGATGCGGCCGGCTATCGTGTCGATCAGATCGTCTGGGTCAGCGAAGCGATTGACCAGCGGATTGGTGTTCAGGGAAAGCGTGAAGCCCATCTTACAGCCCGACCGCCGCATGGCCGGTTTCGAACCACGCCTCGAAAGCTGCCCGTTCAGATTGCGTCAGATGCAGACCATGCTTGGTGCGCCGGTCGAGAATATCTTCGGCGGTTACGGCCCATTCCTCCTCGGCCAAAAACTCGGCCTCCTTCTGGTAGAAATCACCGCCGAAATGCATGCCGAGATCGGACAGGGAATTCGCCTTGTGAAGCAGTCCATGCGCACGCGTTCCGTAAAGACGCGCATAGTGAAGCGCCAGACTGTGCGGCAACCAGCCATAGGATTTCTTCAGCGAGGCGAGAAAAGCGTCAAAATCCGCGTTCTGAATATCGCCGCCGGGAAGATACGATTTCGCAGTCCATGCGCCTTTCATATGCGGGAAGAACCGGCTGACCTTTTCCAGCGCATGTTCGGAAAGCTTGCGGAATGTCGTGATCTTGCCGCCGAATACGGAAAGCAGCGGGGCCTGCCCCTCGTCATTGTCCAGCTCGAAAATATAGTCGCGGGTGACCGCGCTCGGATTGTCGGCATTGTCGTCATAGAGCGGACGAACGCCAGAAAAACTATGGATGACGTCCGCGCGTGTCAGGCCGTTTTTGAAATAGCGGTTCACGACGCGCAGCAGATAATCGATCTCGTTTTCGTCGGCGCGTACGTCTTCCGGCCTGCCCTCATAGGGAATGTCAGTCGTGCCGATAAGCGCCAGATCGCCCTCATAGGGATTGATGAAAATGACGCGCTTGTCGTCGTTCTGGACAAGATAGGCCTGCTTTCCTTCCCAGAATTTGCGCACGACGATATGGCTGCCCTTGACCAGCCGGACATTGCGGCGTGAGTTCTGCCCGGCAACGCGGCCGATGACATCGTTCACCCAAGGCCCCGCCGCATTGACCAGCAGGCGCGCGCGGGTCGTCTTTGTAAGACCGGTCAGCGTGTTGCGGATTTCGATCGACCAGAGGCCGTTTTCCCGTCTTGCGGAAACGCATTGCGTGCGGGTCAGAATGCGCGCGCCACGCTCTTGCGCGTCGAGCGCATTCAAAACGACGAGCCGCGCATCATCGACCCAGCAGTCGGAATATTCGAAACCCTTTTTGAACTCATCCTTGATCGGCGCACCTTCCGGCGCGCTGCGCAGATCAAGCGTGCGCGTGCCGGGCAGGCGTTTCCTGCCGCCCAGATTGTCGTAGAGAAACAGGCCTAGGCGGACCAGCCACGCCGGGCGATCATTCGGGCTGTGCGGCAGCACGAAGCGCATGGGCCAGATGATGTGAGGTGCTGCCTCCAGCAGGACTTCGCGCTCGATCAGCGCCTCGCGCACCAGCCGGAATTCGTAATATTCAAGATAGCGAAGACCGCCATGGACAAGCTTGCCGGAGCGCGAACTGGTGCCCTGCGCGAGATCGTCTTTCTCGCAGAGCATAACCGAAAGACCGCGGCCCGCAGCATCGCGCGCAATGCCTGCGCCATTCACACCGCCACCAATGATGAAGAGGTCGACTGTGTCGCTCTGGTCGATCATTTCGATACTCCGTGCGAGCGCTCAGCCCGCCTTCAGCTTGCGCGGCTGCTGGCCGTAGCTTGCGAAATCGCGCCGGACTTCGGCTATTTCCTCGTCGGACAGGATCACCGGCCCGCCGATCAGCAGCGCGTGATAATATTGTTTGGCGATCATTTCCAGCTCGACCGCAAGCCACATTGCGCGTTCGAGATTTGCACCGACCGTAATCATTCCGTGATTGGCAAGAAGGCAACCCTGCCTACCCTCAAGTGCTGCAATCGCTTCGTCCGACAGTTCCTTCGTGCCGTAACGCGCATATCCGGAGCAACGGATGTTGCTGCCACCGAACGCCGCGATCATATAGTGGCAGGCGGGAATGTCCTTGCGGGCAATCGCCAGGATCGTCGCGAAGGGCGAATGCGTGTGGACGACCGCGCCCGCATCTGGCCGCGCCTTCAAGATGTCGAGGTGGAAGCGCCATTCGACCGATGGTTTCAGCGGCCCTTCCCAAGAACCGTAGTCGCCTTCAAGCGGCATTGATGCAATGTCTTCCGGCTTCATCTGGCCATAGGGCGTGGAGCTCGGTGTGATCAGCATGTTGGACCCAGAACGCAGGCTGATATTGCCGGACGTGCCGTGGTTGAGACCGGATGTGTTCATCTGGATGCAATTGTCGATGATCGATTGCCGAAGCGCGATGTCTGTCATTTTCAGTCTCAGCAGGGATTGAGCGGCGGCTGACCGGCGATGAAGCGCCGGACTTCTTCCGCAGCCTGTTCGGCGGCAAAGGTGACGGTGCGGACGGAAGCACCAGCAATATGCGGCGTCAGTGTGACATTGGGCAATTGAAGCAGCGGCCAATCCACAGGCACCGGCTCGACCGCAAAAGTTTCAAGCATCGCGCCGCCGAGCTTCCCATCGACCAAAGCTTCGTAAAGCGCATCGTAATCGACCAGCGGGCCGCGCGCCGTGTTCACGAAAAGCGCGTCCGGCTTCATCATGGCAAGCGTCTCGCGGTTGATGATGTGGCGCGTTTCCTCGGTCACGCGCGAATGCAGCGTCACCACATCGGCGCGTTTCAGGAGATCGTCGAGCGCGACCAGCTCGACGCCGGAATTGCGGTCTTCGGCGCTGAGCTGGACATAGGGATCGGAGACGAGAATCTTGCAGCCGAAAGCCTTCAACAGCTTGACGACCTTCGTGCCGATATTGCCATAGCCGACAATGCCGACCGTCATCTCATTAAGCTCGCGACCTGTCCGGTCCGCGCGGTAGAGATCGCCGCGCCATTCGCCCGCACGCAGGGCTTCATGCCCGACACGGATGAGCCGTGTCTCAGCAAGGATCGCGCCGATGGTGAATTCTGCAACAGCGCTCGCGTTGCGGCCCGGCGTATTGACCACGGTGATGCCATTGCGCCTTGCAGCCGCCATGTCGATATTGACCGGACCGCCGCGCGACACCGCCACCAGCTTGAGGTTGGGCAGGCGCTTCATCATGCCTTCCGAAAGCGGGGAAAGCTGCGTGACGAAAATCTCGGAATCGCCGATGAAATCGACGACTTCATCCGGCTTGCCGAAATATTCCTTGAGCCCGTCCATGCCATCCACGGCGTAGCCATGTTCCATCGGCTCGTCGGGCCACGCCGTCTGCTGCGTTCGTATGTCCAGACCGTCGCCGCAGGCCTTTTCGATCTCCGCCTTGAAGACTTCCGGCAACATGAAACGGTCGCCTATGATGGTAATTTTCCTGCTCATCGTCCCGTTCTCATATCCGGCTCATATGTTCCTCGACGCTGCCATCGACCGCCAGACGGGTCGCAAAGCGGCGTTGGCCTGGGTGTATGCCGAGAAGTTGCGCGCATAGGTTTCGCCAAGCTCCGCATCTGGCTCCTCCGCTTCATCGAGCAGCGGCAAAACCCATTCGGCAACGCAATCATCCATCGACGAATATTGGCCGATGGAGATCGCGGCAATCATCGCTGCACCCGCAGCACCTGCTTCCTCGCGGCGATTGGTGCGAATTCTCGTCCCGATTGCCGCGGCCAGTATCTTGCGCAGTGCTGAACTGCGCGCGGCACCGCCGGTCAGGCGCACTTCATGCGGCACCGGACCCATTGCGGAGTAGCAATCGCGCGCTGCGAAAGCGAGGCCCTCGAAGACGGAGCGAACGAGATCGGCATAGCCATGGCGGCTCGATATGCCGATAAAGCCGGCGCGGGCATTCGCGTCAACGAATGGCCCGCGCTCGCCCGCCTCGGACACGAAGGGCTGATAGATCAATGAGGCGGGCTGGGAGGATGCGACCCACTCATTGACCATCGCGATCATGTCCACGGAGTTGCGGGCAATTCCCTGCGAAGCAAGGATGCCCGAGGCGAGACCGAGAACCCAGTCTATATTCAGCGTTGCAGCCATGTTCGACTGCATCTGCGCGACGACGCCGGGGATGGGCATCGTCATCGTATAGCCGGTCGACTCCGGGTTGAGGCGAACATCGTCAGGCGTGAATGCAAGGCGCATATGCATTCCCGTCGAACCGATGATCGAGCAGCCGGGCCGTTTTGTGCGGTCATAGAGACCGGCACCGAGCGACGTGCAGACCACATCGACATAGGCGAGAACAAGGGGCGTGCCTGCAAGCAAACCTGTGAGCGCTGCAGCTTCATCGGACAGCGCATCATGATGCGTCGTACCATCGACGACGGGCGGCAGAATGTGGCGGAGATCGCGAAGGTCCAGAATATCCACGACCTCCTCGGAGTATTCGCGCTTTCGGAAATCTCCGAAGCTGAACATGCCTTCGGACGGATCGGTGACGCGCTTGCCGGTCAATTTGAAATAAAGCCAATCCTTGCAGTGAAAGGCGGTAGCGGCGCGCGATGTCATTTCCGGGAAATGCCGCTTCATCCAGCCAAGTTGCGGGCCTTGCTGGCAGGCGGCAAGGCCGCTGCCGGTCTTCTCGAAACGGATGCGATCTTCCGGGCGGGCGCGATATTCCTCGACGA
Organism: Foliimonas ilicis; assembly: GCF_039939195.1. NCBI lineage: Bacteria > Pseudomonadati > Pseudomonadota > Alphaproteobacteria > Hyphomicrobiales > Phyllobacteriaceae > Foliimonas > Foliimonas ilicis. The sequence goes on from NZ_JBDUUH010000001.1 coordinate 250,935, forward strand.
GCGGCGCAGCGCGCGCATCGAGCCAGAGCCAGCCCTTGCCGATCGATTTACCTTCGCTGTCGATCAGGAACGTGCCGTCGCCTTGGCCCGTCACCGAAATCGCGACGGTGCGTGCGGCGAGATCAGGCACCGCATCGGCAAGCTTGCGCAGCGTTTCGGCGGTATCGGCCCATGTGCGGTCCGGGTCCTGCTCGGCACCGCCACCGGCAATCGTGTCATATCTGTTCGGCAGTGCTGCCGATGCGATCTGTTTGCCAGAAAGATCGAAGGCGACCGACTTGATGACGGAGGTTCCCGCATCGATGCCGATAAGCACGTCACGCATCAGGCAAGCTCCGCGCCATGCGACAGCGCCTCGCCGCTCGCGCGGTCGAAGACGTGCAGGTTCTGCGGGTCGATGCCGATGCTGATCGGCTGCCCGAATTCCAGCCGCGTCCTGTCATGCTCGACCAGCACGATGGAGCCGCCTGCAAAATCGGCCGCGATATGCGTCTGGTCGCCCAGCCATTGATTGGCCGATACGGTGGCAGGCGCACCCGCCTTCACGCGATGAACCGCATAAGGCCGGATGCCGATGACGACGTTGCGCTGTTTCAGTAGCCGTTCGCGCACTTGCGTATCGAAGGCGCTTTCGTCGTAGGACAGCGAGACGTTTTCGGGCAGTCTCAAATTGAGCTTGCCGCCTTCCGCCTCGACAGAGGCATCGAAAACATTCATCGGCGGTTCGCCTACAAATGTGCCGGTAAAAAGATTCGCCGGCTTTTCCTTGATCATTTCGGGCGTATCGAATTGCTGGAGCACGCCGCCTTCCATCACCGCGATACGGTCTGCCAGCGCGTTCGCCTCCGTCTGATCGTGCGTGACCAGAATGGCGGTCAGTCCGCGTTCCTTGATGTAATGCTTGATGCGGCCGCGCAGCACCGCGCGAAGCTGCGGCTCAAGCTGCCCCATCGGCTCGTCCAGCAGATGCAGATCGGCACTGCGGATCAGCGCGCGGCCAAGGCTTGCCCGCTGCTGCTGGCCACCCGAAATCGAACTCGGATAACGCTCCAGAATATCCTCGATTTCCAGCAGCTTGGCGATTTCCGCGAGTTTTCGCTCGACCTCGCTTTTGGAAAGCTTCGCGGCTTTCAGCGCAAACGCCATGTTCTCGCGTACCGTTAGTGGCGGGTAGAGCGAATAGCCTTCGAAGGCCATGGCGACGTTGCGGCGGACGGGCGGAAGCTTCTGCACCTCGCGCCCGCGAAGCGAGATCGTGCCGCGTGACACCTCCTCGAAACCGGCGATCATCCGCAGGGTCGATGTCTTGCCACAACCGGACGAGCCAAGAAGCGCGATGATCTCACCCTTCTCGATTTCCATCGAAAGGTTTTGAACGGCGTGAACGCCCTTGTCGATCGGGCCGTAAAATTTATCGACTGCGGAAATGGTCAGCGCTTTGTTGCTCATGCCGCTTCTCCGCTGCGCAGGGGGATGGTGTTGCCAGCACCGATGCGTGCGCCGCTCGCCTTGTCGAACAAAAGCGCACTTTTGGCATCGACCGAGATATACGCCTTGCCCTCGGTCGGGCCGGGCGTACCTGCAGGCCGCGAGACCAGAATTTCGCGGTTTCTCAGAGTGCGAACGAGTGTCACCGTCTTTTCGTTGAGCGGCGTTTCCGCCTCGACCTCGACGGGAATTGCGCCCGGCTGCTTGGCATCGACGAAAGAGATGGCTTCTGGCCGCAGCCCAATCACGCATTCGCGCCCGACAACATCGGCCGCAGTCGCGGGCAGATAAATGCTGACATCAGATAGCGAGACATGGATGCCGCGCTCGTCCTTGAACGGTTTGACATCGAGCAGGTTGATCGTCGGATCGCCGAACAGCCGCGCGATTTCCATATCCGCCGGTTCGAGATAAATCTGCTCCGGCGTACCCATCTGGCGGATCGTGCCTTTCGACATGACCGCGATGCGATCTCCCAGCGCCATTGCTTCCTTGTAATCCTGCGTGACGTAAACCACGGTCGCACCTTGGTCAGCCAGAAGGCGCGGTAATTCCAGACGCATCTCGAAGCGCAGCTTCGCATCGACATTGCGCAACGGATCGTCGAGCAGGAGAAGCGGCGGCGAACCTGCCAGCGCGCGGGCCAGTGCGGTGCGCTGCTTCTGCCCGTTGGAAAGTGCGCGCGGCTTGTGGCTCAGAACATGGTCAATCTTCAAAAGCCGGGCGACGCTTTCGACGCCCGCCTTGACCGCGCTTTTTTCGGCTCTGCCTGCCACCAGCGCCGTCGCGATGTTGTCGTAAGCATTCATGTGCGGGAACAGCGCGAAGTTCTGGAACGCCATGCCGATGCCGCGATGCTCGGCCTCGACATCAGCCATGTCCTCACCGTCGATCAGTATTTGCCCCTGATCCGGATCGATAACGCCCGCCACCAAACGAAGCAGCACCGTCTTGCCTGCACCCGATGGCCCGAACAGGACAAGCGTTTCGCCATCGGCCACGCTCAGGGACAGATCGTCGAGCACCGTGTTGGTCTTGTAGCGTTTGACGATGTTGCGAAGTTCAAGGCTGGCCATGGATTATCCTTTCACCGCGCCGAGCGACAGACCTTCGACGAGGTAGCGTTGCGCATAAAGCGCGAGCGCCAGCGTCGGTGCTATCGAAAGCACGATGGCCGCCGAGATTTGCCCGTACTGGATGCCGGAGGATGTGATGAAGGCAAGCGCGCCGACCGTCACCGGCTGCTTGTCGGCGGAGGCCAGCACGAGCGCGAAGATGAAGTTGTTCCAGGCGAAGATGAAGGCGAGCAGGCCCGCCGCTGCAATGCCCGGACCGGCAAGCGGCAGGGCGATCTTGCGGAATGTCGCGAACCAGGAATGCCCGCCGATGCGATAGGCATATTCGATGTCGGCCGGAATATCCTCGAAATAGCCGCGCACGATCCAAAGGATCAACGGCAGGCAGATGAGCTGGTAGACCCAGATCAGGCCGAAATAAGTGTTCGAAAGGCCGATCTGCTGGAAGTAGAGCGTCAGCGGCAGAAGTACCAGAAGCGGCGGCGCGAAGCGGAAAGACAGAAGCGTGAAAGCGATGTCTTCCGAGCCTTTGAACTTATGCCGCGCGAATGCGTAAGCCGCCGGGACGCCGAGCAGAAGGGCGACCGCAACGGACGAGACCGACAAGAACACCGAGTTGCCTAGATTGCGCATAAAGGCGATGTCGAGTGTGCCTGCTGCGGTCGTCAGCTTGCCCGTTATCAGCGCCTGATAATTCTGCAGGGTCGGCTCGAAAATGATGGTCGGCGGAATGCGCAGGATCGTTTCGTTGGTCTGAAACGACATCATCAGGATCCAGAAAATCGGGAACATGAAGAAGATGACGACCAACGTGAGCGCGATGGCGCGGAGGATGCGTTCCAGTGGAGATGTATGTTCCATGTCTTGGCCCTCCTTACGCTTCGCCACGGGCGCGTTCGCGCAGCCGCAACCAGTTCTTGATGAAAATGTTGGAGAGAAAATAGGTGATCGCCCACAGAATGATCATCAAAGCCGCCGAGCGCCCGACATTGGTCGATTGGAAGAAGTTCAGATAGGCCTCGACCTGAAAGACAGTCAGCGTGTCGCCCGGCCCGCCCTGCGTCATCGCGTAGATGATGTCGAATTGCTGGATCGAATCGAGCAGGCGGAAAAGGGTCGCGGTCAGAATGTAGGGCGTCAGCATCGGCAATGTGATGCGGAAGAACACGAAGGTTCTCGGCACGCCGTCGAGTGCCGCCGCCTCGAATGGCTGCGTCGGCAGGCTTCGAAGCCCGGCCAGAAGCAGGATCATGATGAAGGGCGTGTAGACCCAGACATCGACCAGAACGACGGTGAAAAGAGCGGTGCTTGGCGAAGACGCCCAGCGGAAATCCTGCAGGCCGACAAGCGTCGCGAAATAGCTCAAAATGCCGAAGCCGGGATTGGTCATCAGCTTCCACATCAGCGCGGCAAGTGCCGGCGCCGTCATCAGCGGCATCAGAAGCATGATCGAGATGAAATTGTTGACCGTCGAGCGCTTCTGAAGAAGCAGCGCAATGGCAAGGCCGAGCAGAAGTTCGACGACGACCGTTATGCCTGCATAGAGAAGCGAGACTTTCAGCGTGTTCCAGAAACTCGGGTCGCTGAAGAAGTTCAGGTAGTTTTCACCCCAATTGAACTGGCGCGCCCAAGGCTGGCTCAAGCGATAACGCTGGAACGAGTAAACAACCGCCGTGAAGAACGGTATCAGAATGGCAATGCAGACCAGCAAAGCCGGAAGGCTCAGCACATAGGGCAGCATCCGCTTGCTTATCCTGAAGCGGGAAGCGTTCTGTCGTCTTGCGATCGTGGCGGTCATCGCCTGCTCCAATGGGCTTCGCCCGCAGACCTCGCGCAGGGCGCAATGTCTTCAAAGGCGTGTCGCCATCCGTACGGACGGCCAAGTTGACTGCGAGTGCGGAAATCCGCCGCAAAAGCGCGGCGGATTTCCTGCGCGCTGTTTAGCCGAGACCGGCTTCCTTGAGCTGCCGGTTGATGCTTTCGGCAAGCTTGTCGAGGCCCTCGTCCACCGGCACTTCCTTGGCAACCATTTTCTGCAAGGTCGCGGCCCACTCGGTCGTGACGTCGAAGAAAAGCGGTTGCGGCGTGAACTTGATGCTGGCGCCCGCGGCCGACGCATCGAACATCTCGACATAGCCGGGATATTTCGTGTTCAGCTTTTCGCGGAAGCTCTCGTCCTTCCAGATCGTCTGGCGAACCGGATCGACGAAGTCCATCTTGGTTGCGCCGAACAATGCATGCTCGGGGCCGGATGCCCATTGCAGGAAGTACCAGGTCGCGTCCCGGTCCTTCGTGAAGTTGGACATGGCAAGCGACCAGATCCAGATATTCGGCGTGGATTCCGTCGCTTCGGGGTTGGCGGCGAAGGCGGCATAGGCAAGCTGGCCCGCCATCTTGTTGTCGCCACCATTCATGAAGTAGCCGAGGCAATCGGCGTCGTAGATCATCGCCGAAGCGCCTGCACCCAGATCCGCGCCGACCTGATACCAGGTGTAGGTCGACCAGTCGCGCGGGCCGCTTTCCTGAATCATCTGCACGAACTTTGCGTGATATGCCTTGGAACCCGCCGTGTTCATCGCAGCGGCAAGCTTGCCATCTTCGGTGACGGTCAGATCCTTTTCATTGAAGTTCGCATAGCCGGACAGGAAGCCCGGATGGATCGTCGCCCAGGAACGCGATCCGCGAACGCCGATGCCGTAAATGCCTCCGACATCTTTCTGGAGTTTCGCCGACACGTCGATCATGTCGTCGAGGTTCTTCGGCGTTTCGACGCCTGCCTTTTCGAACATCGCCTTGTTGTAGGTGATGTTGTTCTGCTCGAACGCCCACGGAATGCACCATTGCTTGGCGTCTTCCGAACCCAGCGCGCCGCCGGGCTGGCCGTTCCATGCGCAGGAATTTTTCACGCCCGGCAGGAAGTCGTCCCATGCATAATTGGGATTGGTCTTGGCGGGGTCGTTGATGAATTCGTTGAGATCGACGATCCAGCCTGCGGGGCCATAAGTCCATGTCATATATGCGCCGGTCATGAAGGCATCATATTCGGACGAGCCGGACGAAAGTGCAGCCGTCACCTTGTCGAAATAGACGTCTTCCGGGAAGACGTCATAGACGACGTTCATGCCGGTCAGTTCCTTGAAGGCGTCGAGATTGGCGATCATGGCGTCGGCATAAGGATGCTTGTTCAAAAGCAGCTTCAGCGTTTTGCCTTCATGCGCCTTCCAGTCGAAATCGGCGGCGAGCGCGCGCGTCGCGCCGAGGTTCAGAAGCGTGCCTGCCGTGCCAGCGGCCAGACCCATTGCGCCGAGACCTTTAATGAGGCCGCGACGGTCCACCTGCCCGCGCAAGAATGCGCCAATCAGGTCGTTTTCTTTGTCATACATTGCGTTCTCCTCCACAGTGTAGTCGTTGACGTGAAGCCGGCTATCCTCCCGGCGAAGTCTCCACGAGCGCCCGTGCCGTTCGCTCGTCGGTAATCAGGCCGCTCAGATAGCGGCTCGCAAGCACTGACTTGATGGCACGAATCTTCACCTTGCCGCCTGCGACGGCAACAATCCTCCTGCTCTCGAGCTCCTCCCTTCCCATGGCAAGCGTGCGATCGGCGAGCGCGGTTTCGACCGGGTCGCCCTTGTCGTCGAAGAAGTGACCGAGCAATTCCCCGGCACCTCCATCCGCCTTGATCTCGGCGATTTCCGACTTCTCGATCATGCCGGTGGCAACCAGCGAGGCCTCGACCTCGGCCGTTCCGATGCCTGCCAGCAGAAGCGTTGCGGATTTCACGAGATCGAACACTTCGCCAATGCCCTTCTGTCCAAGCAGAACGGCGCGGTCCTCGGCATTGTTGGCGATGAACGGGACCGGCATGACATAGGCTTCCGCGCCGGTGCGTTCGGCAAGGCGGTGGATCACATCATGCGGGCTGGCAGAAAATTTGCGGGTCAGGCCGCCGAGAAGCGAAACGAAACGCGTCTTGCCTGCCGACATGCGCGGCAGATATTCGACGGACGCCGCAAGCGTGCGGCCATGGCCGACACCGATCAACGCTTCTTCGCCGCGCTCTATTTCTCGCTTCAGAAATTGCGCGCCCGCCATGCCGAGCGCCTTGAGAGGCAAATTATCCAGATCGAAATCGGGAACGACTTCGCAATAATCGAGGCCATGGCGCGCTGAAAGTTCGTTTTCGAGAGCCACGCATTCGGCGACATCGCCATCGATGAAGACTTTGACGAGGCCTTCCTGATTGGCCTTGGTGATGAGCCTGTGCGCCTTGAGACTGGTTAAGCCGAGCCTCTTGGCGACTTCCGACTGCGTCATGCCACCGGCATAATGCAGCCACGCAGCACGGGTCGCCATGCTGGCGTCGTCATCCCTCAAAAGACCGTTTCTCGTCCCGTTCATTTATCAACCTGATATTTTTATCAGTTGCTGCAAAATTTTTCACGGCAGACAAAAATTGTCAAGCACGTGACTGCGTGAATCGTTCGCGCGGGATTTAAGTCAGGAAATTTCGGAACCATTCCGGCGGGGCACCGTTGGCAATCCATAGAAACCACGAGTTGCGGTCGTCCGCCTGAAACAAACACGCTTCAGGCAGCGGCCGTTTGATCTGTTACGACAATGGAGGTGCGCCCGCTCACATGTGCGGTATTTGCGGTGAAATAAATTTCGACGGTTCGGCACCCATGGTGTCTGCCATTTCAGCAATGACGAACGCGCTGGCACCGCGTGGACCGGATTCATCCGGGATGATCGTCCACGGTAATGTCGGGCTGGGGCATAGACGCCTCAAGATCATCGACCTTACCGAAAAGGCGCAGCAGCCTATGGTCGATCCCGTTCTGGGACTGACCATCGCCTTTAATGGTTGCATTTACAACTATCCCGAATTGCGCGAGGAACTTGAGGCCAAGGGCTATGTCTTTTTCTCGGAAGGCGACACCGAGGTCATCATAAAAGCCTGGCATGCGTGGGGACATGAGTGCGTGAAGCGCTTTCATGGCATGTTCGCATTCGCGATCCATGAGCGCGAGACAGGACGCGTCGCCTTTGCGCGCGACCGTTTCGGCATCAAGCCTTTCTATTATTCTACGAGCGGCAAACGCCTGCGTTTCGCGTCCAGCCTACCGGCAATTCTCGCGGCTGGCGATGTCGATACGTCGATCGACAAGGCCGCCCTGCACAATTACATGAGCCTACACGCTGTCGTGCCGCCGCCGCGTACCATCCTGAACGGCGTGCGCAAGCTGCCGCCAGCGACCGTTCGCGTGTTTGAGCGCAACGGCAAATTCGTCGATCATCTGTTCTGGAATCCGCCTTTCGCACGCGACAAGACGGACCGTACGATGTCGCGCGAGGAGTGGCAGGAAAGCCTGCTCGATGCTTTGCGCCTTGCCGTGAAGCGGCGCATGGTATCCGACGTTCCGGTTGGCGTTCTGCTTTCAGGCGGTGTCGATTCCAGCCTGATCGTCGGTCTGCTCGCTGAGGCCGGCCAGACCGGATTGATGAGTTTTTCGGTCGGTTTCGAGGAAGCAAATGGCGAAAAGGGCGATGAATTCGTCTATTCCGACCTGATCGCCAAGAAATTCGGCACGGATCATCACAAGATTTTCGTGCCTTCCGACGATTTGATGGAAGCCCTTCCCGGCACGTTCGCGGCCATGTCGGAGCCGATGGTCTCCTACGACAATGTCGGCTTCTATCTGCTCTCGAAAGAAGTATCGAAGCATATCAAGGTCGTTCAGTCCGGTCAGGGTGCCGACGAAGTGTTCGGCGGCTATCACTGGTATCCGCCGCTGATGGATTCCAACGATGTCGTGACTGATTATTCGAAAGGCTTCCGCGACCGCGACCATGCGACGTTGAAAGGCCAGCTCGGCAAGGATTGGCAGCCCGACCGCGATTACACGCATGACCTTATTGAGCGTGAGTTGATGCGCGACGGTGCCGATACGCCGGTCGATCGTGCGCTTCGCATGGATTCGACCGTCATGCTGGTCGACGATCCGGTCAAGCGCGTCGATAACATGACCATGGCGTGGGGGCTCGAGGCGCGCGTGCCGTTCCTCGACCACGAGCTGGTCGAGCTTGCAGCGCGCATTCCGCCGGAAGAAAAGCTGCGCGATGGCGGCAAGGGCATTCTGAAAGATGTCGCCCGCAGAATCATTCCGAGCGAGGTCATCGACCGCAAGAAAGGCTATTTCCCGGTTCCGCAGCTCAAATATGTCGATGGCATCTATCTCGACATGGTTCGTGACAGCCTGACCAGCCAGTCGGCACGCGAACGCGGCCTGTTCGACAAAGCCTATCTCGACAAACTGTTTGCATCGCCTGCCGATCACATCACGCCTCTGCAGGGCTCCGAGCTTTGGCAGGCGGGGCTTCTCGAAATGTGGCTTCAGACCCATGGAGTCTAAGCTCGTGAGCAAGGACACAGACAGCGGCGCAACCACCGGAACGGTGCGACGCGACAAGGCGCTCAGTCACCGGCTGAAGCGTCTGCGCCAGCAATCAATGCAGCCGCCGATCAACGAAAACGGCACGGACGGCAATGCGGTGCGCAGCGACGTTACACTCGATTGCGGCTGGGGCCGGCTCGTCTTTTCGCAGACCTTTGCCGACAGCCGCAGCATCATGGATGCGCTGGAGGATGAAGGTCCGCATCGGCGCAACATCGCCTTCTATGTACGTGACCCGCATGTGCTTTTGTCGACCGCCCCGCAGGAAGCGTTTCTCGATCCGTCGCACACTTACAGGCTCGACCTTTCGACCTACCGCGCGGGCCGCAGGCAACCAAAAGGCTATTTCGTCAGGCGCCTCTCATCCGAAGCGGACGCGAAAGCAGTCAATGCGATCTATGCATCGCGCAGCATGGTCACGGTCGAGCCGGATTTCTTCTGGGCGAACCGCGACAGCCGGTCAATCACCTATTTCGTCGCCGAAGAGGAAACGACGGGCGAAATCCTCGGCACGGTGACGGGTGTCGATCACGGCCGTCTGTTCAGCGATCCCGAACGCGGCTCCTCGCTCTGGTGCCTTGCCGTCGATCCGCAGGCGCGCCATCCCGGTATCGGTGAAATGCTGGTGCGCCGGCTGGCCGAGCATTTTCAGGCGCGCGGCGCTTCCTATGTCGATCTGTCCGTGATGCACGACAACAAGCTGGCGATAAAGCTCTACGAAAAGCTCGGCTTCAAACGCGTTCCGGTCTTCACGGTCAAACGCAAAAACTCGATCAACGAGCAGCTTTTTGCGGCCCCGCTTGCCAGCTATGACGCGCTTAACCCCTATGCACGCCTCATCGTGGACGAGGCCCGCCGCCGCGGCGTGATGGTCGAGATAACCGATGCGGAAGGCGGCTTTTTCCGCCTCTCCTATGGCGGACGTTCCGTGCATTGCCGCGAGAGCCTGTCCGAAATGACATCGGGCGTTGCCATGTCGATCTGCGACGACAAGGCAGTCACGCGCCGTGTAGTCGCGAGTGCAGGATTGAACGTACCGGAAGGTCTCGCTTTCGACGGCGATATGGATGCCGTTTCCGGCTTTCTGGAACGCCACGGCAGCGTGGTCGTAAAACCGGTACGCGGCGAACAGGGCCGTGGCGTTGCCGTCGGTCTGACCACCGTCAAGGACATCGAAGCCGCAATCGAGACTGCCAGCCGCAACTGCGATCAGGTGCTGATCGAATCGTGCTTTGAGGGCGAGGATTTGCGCCTCGTCGTCATCGATCACAAGCTCGTTGCCGCCGCCGTGCGCCGTCCGCCACGGGTTTATGGTGACGGCGAAAGCACGCTCAAAACATTGATCGAGCGCTATTCGAAACAGCGCAAGAGAGCGACTGGCGGCGAGAGTTCCGTACCCATCGACGACGAAACGCGACGCACGCTTGCCGAGCAGGGATATGATCTCGATACGGTGCTCAAGAACGGCGAGGAAATCGTCGTCCGCAAGGCCGCCAATCTCCACACGGGCGGCTCCATCCATGACGTGACGGGCATCGTGCATCCGCGCCTCGTCGAGGCCGCTTGCAAGGCCTCGCGCGCTATCCGTATACCTGTCGTCGGCATCGATTTGATGGTCAAATCGCCGACCGAGCCGGATTACGTGTTCATTGAGGCCAATGAGCGGCCGGGCCTTGCCAACCACGAACCGCAGCCAACTGCGGAACGGTTCGTCGATCTACTTTTCCCGCAATCGCGGCCAAGACAGGAACAAACGACATCTCTACCAAGAAACAACCGCTGAAACTGCCGGACATCGACGCGGAATACCTCGCGGCGCAATTGCGCGCCCTGTTCACCATCGACAGCCCGGCAGGCTATACGGATACGATCGTTCGCTATTGCGCACGCGAACTAAAGGCGCTTGGGCTGTCACCGCAATTGACGCGGCGCGGCGCGATCCGTGCTGTGCAGAAGGGCGAGCGGACTGGTGCCGCCCGCGCGATCATCGCGCATCTCGATACGCTTGGCGCGCAGGTAAAACTCGTCAAACCATCCGGACGGCTGGAACTGGTTCCAATCGGAAACTGGTCGTCGCGCTTCGCGGAAGGCGCGCGTGCCAATATCTACAGCGAAAACACGGTGCATCGCGGTACGATCCTGCCGCTCAAGGCTTCCGGTCACACCTATAATCTCGAGGTCGATACGCAGCCGGTCGGCTGGGACCATGTCGAACTCAGGATTGATGCGCTGACATCGAGCAAGGATGAGACGATGGCGCTCGGCATCGATGTCGGCGACATCGTTGCAATCGACCCGCAGCCTGAATTTCTCGACAATGGTTTCATCGTTTCGCGCCATCTCGACGACAAGGCAGGCGTGGCCATCATGCTCGCCTCCATCGAGGCGCTTATGCGCGCCAATGTTTCGACACCGGTCGATATTCATTGGCTTTTCACAATCGGCGAAGAAGTCGGCCTTGGCGCTTCCTCTGTGGTTACGCCGGAAATCGCCTCCATGGTCACGATCGACAATGGCACGACCGCTCCTGGACAGAACTCCTCCGAATTCGGCGTGACCGTCGCCATGGCGGACCAGACCGGGCCTTTCGATTACCATCTGACGAAAAAGCTCGTTTCCCTCTGCCGCGAGAACGACATTCCGTTCCAGAAGGACATTTTCCGCTACTACCGCTCGGATTCCGCCTCGGCACTGGAGGCCGGTCACGATGTACGCACCGCGCTCGTGACATTCGGCGTCGATGCATCGCATGGCTATGAACGCATCCATATGGACGCGCTTCTCTCGCTGTCGCGCCTGATTTCGATCTATGCCCAAAGCCCGATCGACATCAACCGCGACGAGCACGAGATTTCGGGCGTGAAAGGTTTTACCCGCCAACCCATCCTGCTGCACAGGAATGACACCGAGGAAGCAGACCAGATTCCTTCGGCGGACAAAACCACTCTCTGAGCCAAAGTAGCGCGCGTAACCTCACTCGAAATCGCTTGGGTGAGACATTATGTTGCAATGCACAAAATGCATTGCTGCTATGCACGATTAGCGTTTCACAAAATCGAACGGAGCGCTTACATATTGATTATCGAATTTCGTCGGAGCCTACCTCCTCCCAGGCAAAGACGAATACAGTCAGCTTTCACCTCCTCCCGATTGCTGGCTGGATTGATAAAGCCCGCCGCACCTCCTCCCGCGGCGGGCTTTTTTCGTTAGATCGCTGTGCGTCCTATTGGACACACAAAGGACGATCTAACACTTTGAGTGGGCATCGGAATAATCCGAGAACCGGTAACCACTTTTCGGTCCGATGCTCTAAGGACTTGTTTCAGCAGTTAAGCTGCAAGCACCACCGCGCCCCAGACAGCAAAGATCGACGCGGAAAGAACAGTCAGCGCAATCGTTACGGTCGTTGCGCCGAGCCTCCAGCAGGCAATGAGGTTAGCCACAAGCGCGACCGCCGCTGCCGGACCGACCACGATCACCGTAATGACAGTGTTGGCAATCGAAGGTTCTGGAGAAGGCCGGAGATAAAGGATTGCCGGAACGATCAGGCAAAGAGCGTTCCATACGAGTAGCGGCGCATATTTCATCAATGCGAGGCTAAGGAGAAACGACACAGGCCGCAAGGCGATGCAAGATCAACAGTGCGAGAGCCGACATTGGCAAACCGGGCAGTTTTCGCCTATATAGGTTTCATGGCTCTGACAGCGTATCAATCGTAACCCGCATGAGCCCAGTTTCAGAAACCTGGCGTTCGGGCCGGAAGTTTTCCGCACCGGGCATGTATTTGAAAACAAGCCATCCGCTTTAAAATTTAAGTTAGAAAGGACTACCATGAACATTGGTTTTGTTCTGCCGGAATCCGTTTCGGTAGCAGTGGACAATGGAATGAATGTCGTACGCGCCGTGCGTGAGGCATTCGGGTATTCCGTGGAAGATCTCGCCGTGACATGCGGCCTTACCCCGGAAGAGATCGGCACGATGGAAGAAGACGCTTCCCCTGACATGTCGCAGCTTACCCGCGTCGCGCACGCTCTGGGCCTCAAGCCCGTTCAACCGATCAGCCAATAAAAAAGCCGGACCTCGAGAGGCCCGGCGAAGTATGAAGGTTTAAAACCTCCAGAGGGGAACATCGCCGGCGCCAATGGGAGGAGAAACGCCAGCGATAGTTGTAATATGGGGCGTCGCCCCTTCAATTTCTACGCGAAAATAATCTAATTTTTTGTGTTTTCGGATATTTTTTTCCAAATATTTTCTAAAATTGGAAAATTTCTGCATAAATGCAGGTCTTACCCTATCCGAAAGGCTTAGCCGGCAGCGAAAATCGCCTGCGCCGCGCAGCACATTCCAAAAAAGAAAAAGCACATGAACAGGCCGTAGCCGATTCTGCGCTCACCGCTCGAGCCTTTCGACAGGCCGTTCATATCGCAACTCCAGATCGCGGATCACATGAGCTCAGGCTCACCCGATCTATGCAGCGATTATGGTTAAGAGCGAGTTATCGCGATTCGGTCACTTATTGGGAAACATCATTCGCTCTGACACGAACACCGCACCGGGCGTGGTCAAATGACCATAATCCCATGTCGTCAACTGTCGTTTGTCGTTTGGAACGTAGGTCAAACACCCTTTATCGTCACAGAGAATATCAATCAGAGATATGTAGCTGACACGTGTGATCCATGCGTGCTTTTTGAATTCCTGATCCATTTCGAAAGCACTGTCAGTGAGTCCTGATTTCAGGCGAGGGAGGACATGCTCATTCTCCCTGTATTTTAACATAACTTTCGGCAGGGGGTCTTCCCAGTAAGGAGCCGGGCCGACAAGAACAATATGTTCGATACCAGCGTCCGCCAGCTTCGCTATCGTTGCATCCATTGCTGGAATTAACATGCCTTTTGCCTTCGCGGCATGTGTTGGCCACACTCCGAAAAGCATCACTATTTCGGGCTTTTCAGCAGCGATTCTTGCGAGAATGTGCTCGTTGCTCTTCTGGCAGATTTCGTAGCCGACAGACACGACCGGCGGGCACCCATCACGTGCTGCGATGCCAATGGCATAATGTTTCGCATAAACTTCGGCGAAGCCTGGATATAATCGCGCGGCATGTGAATCTCCCCAAAGAAGAATTTTCGGCTTCGAAGATGATGTCGGGAAGCAGGTTTCCTTGAAAGCATCAGGCGCGACTTTGTCATCCAGCCAGCACTCATCGACACGTGCATCGGTAAGAAAATCATAATCATAGGTAAGCAGCGCGCGTACGTCTTCAGGGTAGCGAGTTGCGAAGCCTCCGTTAGCCCATGTAAAACCACCAATGACGGCCAAACCTGTCAGCGAACTCGACAGGGTTATGACAAGTGCGCGCCGGCTGAGAGCGGCGATGTAAACGCCCCGCCGTATTGGCCTTTCGATCAGGGCGTATGTCAGTATCGCCAGAACAAGACTTACACCTACAACCGTCAGCATTTCAAAAATTAAGGGCGGCCGATCCAGAACGATCCAGGCGAAAGAAATCAGCATCCAATGCCAGAGGTAAAGCGGATAGCTGATCAACCCGAGGGCGCACGGAATCCGTCTTGCCAAAAGGACATGATTTGGAACAGCGTGCATCCCTGCGACAATGACAAGGCAGGTGCCCAAGACAGGCAAAGCAGCTAGCCAGCCCGGAAAATTGCTCGCGCTATCGATTGCGAAAAAGGTCACGACAATCATCGACAATCCCAGGATCGATAACGCCGTCGCCTTGCGTTTTTCGATTTGCAACCCTTGAGCAGCCACACATGCCACCAACCCGCCCATTCCTAGCTCCCATGCGCGCGACAATGGCGAGTAAAATGCAGAAACAGGCGCGGAACTCGTAAGCACGAGATTGAACAGAAAGGAGCAGGACGAAAGGCCAATAATGGTCCAGAAAACGGAAAGACGCTTACGGTTTACGAACCAGATGATAAGTGGCCAGACAATGTAGAACTGCTCTTCAATGCCGAGCGACCAAAGGTGCAGCAATGGCTTTTCGATTGCGTCGGTATCGAAATACCCAGCCTCGCTCCAGAAAACCAGGTTCGAGACGAAACCGGCTCCGGCCAAAATATGTTTGCCAAGCTGCATGAATTCTCTGGGCGGGAGGACGAACCATCCGATGAGAAAGCCGGTCGCCAAAACCAGCACCAAGGCCGGAAATATCCGCCTGATACGGCGCGCATAAAAATCGGAAATGCTGAACGTATCCGATGCTATCGAGCGCAGCAAAATCCCGGTGATTAGATAGCCCGAGATAACGAAAAATACATCCACGCCTGCAAAACCGCCCGGCATTGCAGACGGAAATGCATGATAAATAACGACTGAAACGACTGCGACAGCACGCAAACCGTCAATATCTGGGCGGTACTGCATCATGTATTAAAGTTTCGGAAGAGCCTGCACACACAGTGTTATGCCTATCATACGGCCAAATCGACCGCATCATCTCTACAAATCTTTTATTTTGAAAAAATGGTGCCTAGACGCGGATTCTGGGCCACGGGCACGCGGATTTTCAATTGGGGAAATTTTCAGTAAGCCGCTGTTTAAAAACATACAAAAATTTAATGCACTAGAACTGCGCTAGCCGAGGCTGCTTGTTCCTTCTCGATGCTCGGATCTTTCTCCTTTGACAGCGGGATTGGGAGACTAAGCTATTGATTCGTATAATCAATATTTCGAATTGCGCTCGCTCCGCGCTAAACACCCGTGCTCCATGCACTTCTGGCAAGTGGGTTTAAACCGCCGCTCCTCTTTTTCTTTCCAATCTTCAACTTTCGCGATAGCTCAGAACTCTAAGTTTCAAGATCGATTCTATTGGGCAAGTTGCTCATCACAGCCTGAGATTTGCGCGAGAGTACAATGAGCGATTTGGACTACCTGCACATTTTGACCCGTCGATATAGTGTTTCCCCGGAGGCATTGTCGGCCGTTCTTTGCCCAATACTGATTCCTATAAAGTCGATCGATAAGAGGATTTTCAAATCCCCTGGCGAAGGGCATTGGCGAGCAATGTTCACTGCTGAAATTACCGACCAGAATAGAGGTGTAATTACCAGAGGTCGCACTGGAAAGTTCGTGCCCGCATTATACGGCACGGGACAGCCTGGCTGGCGAGAAATTGCGAAAGGACGAATTACAGAAGTTATTTCCCAAGAGAATCTTATGGTTGGGGAGGTGTATGTTGGATCAAAGCTTCCAGAGCTTGAAAAGGCAGTGGCGCAGCTAACCGTCGATGATTACCTCGAAATAGATCAGTATGGCGCTGCGGCGAAGGTACTGAGCGGCTTGGCGGAATATCATCTTGTTCGTAATCTAGAGGCCGCAGGATTTACCGTTACTCGAATGCCTGAGGACATGGCTAGGCATCTTGGTCATTATGCAAACTTCGATTTTCTGGTCGAAAAGGGCGGCGTAAAAAAGAAAATCGAGGCCAAGTCACTTTGGGGAACAGACACTCGGTTTGCTCGACTTATTCACAGCACCACGACAAGACCCAAAGGCAATCAGGTCGATTGGACACCAGAGCAACGAGCTAACTACTATCCGACCAGTATCTGCAAGTTTAACACCCAAGACTTCTTTGCTGTGAGCCTGTTTCTGCGAACTGGCAACATTAACGACTATGCCTTCGTTCGCTCTGTGCCATCGGACGTACAGGCATATGGCCTACCGCGAGTTCGGGCATATCCAGAGCACGTCAACCAAAACCCTATCTGCGAGATTGGTAACGGCATTTGGTTTTCGAGCTTGGACGAAATATGGGGCTTGGACTAAAGGGCTGCATATTTGAGCAAATCAAGGTATTTTGACGTAAAGGCTGTTGCCAATTCGCTATAATCGCGGGCTGCGTTCTGCAGCTCTGCCCTGCGAAGTAGCTCGTTCGGAACAATGAGGTTGGGGATAAGCGTTTCGTTAATAGATGGGTAGGCGACGCCACTCATGATCCGATTGATCTGCCCAATTACGCTTTCGCTTTTAAGGAGGAAGACGAGAAAGTATGGATCAATATTGTGTGGGCGAAGGACCGCAAACCCTGTCGAGCAAATAGCACCGTCCAGATGCGGAGGGACAACGCCGACACATCCGCGTTCTGGTCGCACAGTCGACATCAAAACGTCACCGCTGCGAACTCTCTTGCGCGCCCGGGTCGGCGCATCGTTGCAACTGAGGCTCTTACTCCAAACGGTGCCAAAACGGTCATCGACATTCGCAATTTCGATATAGTCGAACCGGCCCCCATTGACGCGTCGGGGATCGACCTTCTCATTGACCAGCGAGGCGAGCGATGAGACGGTGACGCCGTCTAACTTCTCATCATTACCGATATTGAATTTTGCGTCCCAGCGGTCTTCAGTCGGGTCGAACATGATGGTACGTCCGAACTTATGCTCCCGTGAATCAGCAACTATATCTGATAGAACACGTTGGAGGTCGTTTTCACCCCCAAAGACTTTGCGCCTCTGCGCGCCGCGCGTAATGACCTCATAACCAATTTTTTCGCAAACGGCAAAGTAAGTGTCTGTCTTTTGATTGCCCTTTTCTTCTTTCTTTTTGATATGAAGGATCGACGTCTTGGTCGTGGTGCCCGCAGCGGCGAATGTTACTGGCGGCAATGATATCACAGACAAAATTTCACAGGTCCTGCCAATGTGCTCTCGAATCTGCTGGTGCACATTTCTGTTGGTAAGGACGCTGTCGGGTACAATGGTAACAAGTATGCCTCCCGGGCATAGCCAGTCGATGTACCGCTCAATGAACAAAATTTCGGAATCGATGCGGCTTACAGACTTGTCGCCTTTGAAAATATCATAGTTTCCTAAATCTCCATTCGAGAACGACGCTCCGAATGGTGGATTAGTTAAGATAAGCGAGACGCGAGAGTCCATCGTGTTCAACAGCTCTTCGCCCCGCCTATCAAGTGCATTGGTCAAAAGCACATTTGCTTTTTTACTACCCAGCAAAGCGAGATTAGTTATGGCGAGTTGGACCATTCGCTCACTTTTATCGACGCCGACGACACGGCTTTGCAATTGGCCGCTATCACCACCTTTTTCGCAAAGCGCATGAACTGCTTCGACAAGGAAGGAGCCAACGCCGCAGGAAGGGTCCAAAATCAACATCTCGCCTTGATCGCTTAGTAGGTCGCGCCGAAGATGTGCCGGTAGTGACGCTACACCGATTGCAGACATAACCTTAACGACGTCTGGCGGTGTCAGATATTGCCCCATTTCCTTTTCTTCAACAAAGGCGTCCGTTACAAATCGACCAAATATGTCATTCAGAATGTCGAATTTTTGCTGGCGGATTATGGATGTAAGTACTTCGTCGAGCTGCTTTTCGCAAAACAGTTCGATCACCTGGGCCGCAAAGTCATTATCTTTTTCTGTGATCTTTAGCGCGTTCGAAAGCTCGTGAATTTCATAGCTGCTAACGTTTGGCAGAAAATCACTGAGGGATTTTTCAACTATGCTTTTCAGAGCTATCGCTGCTCCTTGGGAATCCGTAATGACATCTCTTGTGATACCGTGCTGGCCAGAAGACTTTCCTGCAACATGGGCAAACACAACCTTTGCTAGAAAATCGAGGCTATCATTCCGATGTGAAAAACGGGCATGTCGATGAATTATCTCGCGAAACTCGTTGAGGAATGATTGTATCGCATTCTCAATTTTTCGTTCATTCAGCATGCGCGTTCTACCTCGGCTTCCAAGCGGCGATTGCGAGAACTACGGTCTCGAATCGACAGTCGCCGCTCCATCTAAAACCTGATGGCGCGTTTGTCAGTAATTTTCACAGCTGTGTAAAATCTCGTTGAGAGTTGTTTGACCGTATGCTGCCTTGCCAGTAAAGCTGACTTCATAAAATGCATTTTCTTAGGTTAGGCCGGATCACTTGGCAGAGATCGCGATGTGCCAGAGCGCGGTCATCGTGTGGAAACCGAGCGTGAGCTCTCAGCCGCACGGCCATTCAGTGCGGCAATTTTGGCGCGGCAGGCCTCCAGTTCGGTATGAGCTTTAAGCTCTTGAAACACCGCCGCCGCGTCCTCGAGGCTCTCGAGGGCTTTGGCGATATCATCCTGGGGCGATACCGCGTTAGGGAGGTCAGCGTGATGCGCGAAAATAGACCCAATCCGCTCACGAGCGTACGCCCATCTCATAGGGTGGGTTTGCCGCCTGAAAACCACCCCAACGGATTCATAGAACTGGATAGCGCGAAACAAGTATATCTCGGCCAGAGGCTCCCCCTGCGCCAGGGCATGTTCGACAAGAACCTGGCCAAGGGCCTCGTGAATGTCGGCTGCCCGGAAAGGATATGCAACGATCGGAAATGTTTCGACAGCGGCCTGAAGTTCCGAGATCGCTCTAATTCGGAAGAAATTCGCTTGGTACTCTTCAAGCTCAGCGTTAGTCGCCATTTCGGCTAGGACGTTGCCTATATTAGCTTTGCTGGCGCCCCAGTTCTCGGCGTCAGAATGTTCTTCGCTGGCCTTGACGGACTCATAGAAGGCTTCTAGCGCCTTTTTTGTCACCACGGCGGGATCCACGCTGGGATCGAGTCGTCGTGACGAAAGAAGTGCCGCACCCAAACTGTTGCAAGCATGAGCGCGCAACTCTTGTGCATCAGCATCTCCCCGCAAGTTCGTACGAGTTGTCTCCAACAGAGAAATGACCTCGGTAATATCGCTGACTTCTGAACCTAAGACGAGCTTGGCGCGATCCATGAGACAGTTGGCGAGGTTAATTGACATTGAGGCCACCTGGAAAGACTCGCCATCCTTGCCGGGGTATGAGGCCGCGTGGCGCGCATGAGCTATCGCTCGATCCAAAGCTTGACGCGCTTTTTGCGGCTTCTGAGTCAAGTAGTCGTTTCGGAGGACCAAGCTCAGACGGTAGCTAGTCTCTGCGAACGATCTGGGATTGGCCTTGATGAGATCAAGTTCGATCAGAATCTCGAGGAGCGCTGCAGGGATGAAAAAAGTAGGCTGCAAGGATCGCTTGGCGTTCTCGTAGATTCTATAAGCCATCTCATCAAGGTTTTGAGCCATCTCTTTTTCATCGAACGGCCTGAAGAACTCAGCCGCAGCTTTGTAGTGAAGCAAGGCGGCACTCGTATCTCCGCCAAGTAGACTATTATCGCCACGGGCTATGCGGATTGCCGCATGCTTTCTTATTTCACCTAGCGTACGCTCATATTGATAACGCTCTTCAGCTTGGGCTAATAGCGCGTCAACCTCGCTAAATCGCCCTTCCGCAAGGGCTGCGGCTGCATCTTCTCTGATTGTCGACAATGCCGTTTCAGATGCGTCGATACTGGCTATACGACTGCGTAGCGCGGCCCATTCCACCGCTTTGGCTCGAAGGAAATCGTCTAGCTCAGCGAGGCCCGCATTTGGCTGGCTATGCTCAAACTGCCGGGCAATTGCGTCGATTAGATTACGCGCTTCGCGGTAAGCTCGGTCTAACTCCTTGTCTGGCCGCTCCGCGGCTCGCTTGGCGCAGTCCTCGATCTCTGCCTCCGTAATCTTCAAAGCCACGATGATGGGATCAATAGTTTTAGGATGTGGATTTGCAACTAACCCACTCTCAAGTTCGCTGATGCGACGGGTCTTGGCGCTTGTGTTGTACGCATCTTCCGAGAGCTGTACTTGGGTGAGGCCAAGTGCCCGACGCTTTTGAAGGATCATTTCGCCTAGGGCTTGTCCAAAGGTCTGATCGGCCATTTCCGCATTTACTCCGCATATCTCGCGCAAGTGCTCCGCAAATCGTCGGCGCTGCGTCGAGTAGGTTTGACAGGCGCAAATGCGTCGTCCGGACGACAATCCTCTGAACCATGGAAGATTGCTACAATGAAGACCACCCAGTGCCTAGCCATTCTCTCGGCTGCCCTTCATCTCGCTGCGGAGTTGGGGCTACCGACCAAACTAGCGGCCTCCATCCTGGCCTTGATCGCGGTGCTGACAGACGTTGACAGGTAAGAAGAAGCGGTTTTTGCGCGGTTCATCACGCACAAACCTCACGCATTTCAACGTGTTGAGCCGCGCTATTCTTTGTCCCGTTCCACTGAAACAGGGTGAAGGGTAGCTTCGAATGCTGCAACCTGGCGTCTCCAATGGCGTTACGTTGCTAGCCAGAGTGCGCTAAAACTGTGCTAACGCTGGGAGCGTTTGGCACGGGCTGCATTGAAGGAAAAGAGCAATTTCAGGCGCTGCGCTAGCACTGTGCTAGCATGTTTCCAGCACATGCAGGGCTCAAAGATCTTTATTATATCAATGAAATCAGCAAATTAATGGTGCCCAGACGCGGATTCGAACCACGGACACGCGGATTTTCAATCCGCTGCTCTACCAACTGAGCTATCTGGGCATCTTCGTCTGCCGGGAAGGCCCGACAGCCGGAATTCGCGAGGCGTCAAACCCTGCGAAAGCGCGTGGGTTATAGCACGTGATTTCCGGCTGTCCAGCGTCTGAAATGCGATTCCTTGGAAGAAACCGTCGTCCGGTTTGTCGCAGTGCGCGAGATGGCAGTTTTCTGCGCCGTCAAATCAATCGAACGGCTGCCAGGACCGCCTCTATGCCGCAGACTTGTGCTGGCTCTCGCCTTCCACGGCCTCGACGATCGTCTTGACGAATTCCTGAAGATCGTCCGGCTTGCGCGCGGTGATGAGGTTTCCGTCGCGAACGCTCATCGAATCTTCCCATTTTGCGCCGGCATTTTCCATGTCTGTGCGGATGGAATGGTATGAGGTCGCGCGTTTACCCTTCACCAGATCGGCCTCGATCAGCAGCCATGGCGCGTGACAGATCGCGGCAAGGGGCTTTCCCGTCTTCGCGAAGTCTCTAATGAAATCGACGGCGTCCTTTTCCACGCGCAGCAGATCGGGATTGATCTGGCCGCCTGGCAGGACGAGTGCGTCATAGTCGGACGGTTTTGCGTCCGCCAGAACCTTGTCGACCTTCACCGCAGCGCCCCAGTCCTTCTTGTCCCAACCCTTTATCTCTCCGCTCTTCAGCGAGACGACGTGTACAGTCGCGCCCTTGTCACGCAGGGATTTCAGGGGGACTTCGAGTTCCGACTGTTCGAAACCATTGGTGGCGAGAATCATGATTTTCGCCTTGGAAATGGCAGGCATGAGAAATCTCCTTCGGATTGTGATGAACCCGAAGAACGCCCCGCCCCAAGTTTCGTTCAGATTTTTCCGTCTAAAGCAGTCTGGATCTCAAAACCGGTTCCCGCTTTGGGGAGACATGCTCTTTAAGAAAAAAGCTTCTGAAGCTTGCCAAAAGGCAGGCACTGATCGGTGAAGGAGAAAGTCCCTTCCTGCAGGATTTCGCCTGCTGCCTTCTCAAGCATGCCATAGGCATAGGTTGCGAGGCGTGGGCCGAGCGAAATTCGGCTGACACCAGCTTCAGCAAGCGCCTGCACGGTGAACCCGCTCTGGATCATAACGTTTACCGGCTTGGTGACAGCGGAGCAGATGGTGCGGATCGTCTCGATATCGCTCAGGCCCGGCGCAAAGAGCACATCGGCACCGGCATTCTCAAAGGCCTGCAAACGGCGGATCGTGTCGTCGATGTCCGGCTTGCCCCAGAGGAAATTTTCGGCACGCGCTGTGAAGACGAAATCATGCTTGAATGCGCGCGCGGCCTCGCCTGCTGCCGCGACGCGTTCGACGGCCAGCGAGAAATCGTAGATCGGTTTTGCCGGGTCGCCGGTATGATCTTCGATCGAGCAGCCCGCCAGGCCCGCCGCCTCGGCGGCAAAGATGGTTTCACCGGCACTTTCGGCACTGTCGCCCTTGCCCTTTTCGAGATCGGCAGACATGGGCAGATCGGTGGCTGCAACCATATCCTTGCAGTGCGCAATCATCATTTCGAAGCCGACATCGCCATCGGCGAGGCCGCGCGAAAATGCGAAGCCTGCGCTCGTCGTTGCCAGTGCCTTGAAACCGAAGGATTGAAACAGCTTTGCCGTGCCGGGATCCCAGGGATTGGGCATAACGAAAGCGCCGGCCGCATCGTGAAGCGCCCGAAAAATCTGGCCTTTGTCCTGCATGGTAAGACACTCCGGCATAGGTTCGAGCGACATATTACTGCCGCCCGATGCCACCGGTAAAGCCCGTCTAACGATCGAGCGGGATCAAATCTGCAAGCTTGCGCATATCGTCGAAAAGAATACCGCCCGCCTGTTCTAGCCCTTCGCGGTCGGAATGCGGATCGCCATGATAGGCGAAGACGCGCATGCCCGCTGCAACGCCCGCCTTTACGCCCGGAACAGCATCTTCGATGACGATGCATTCTTCCGGCGAAAAGCCCATGGATTTGGCCGCATGGAGGAAAAGGTCAGGAAACGGCTTGCCATTGGCGACCATGGTCGCACTGAACAGTACATCCTCGACATAAGGCAGCAAGCCTGTGGAGCCGAGTGTCATATGCATCTTTTCAACGCGCGCGGACGAGGCGACGCAGTAAGCGATATTGTCGGTGCGGAGGCGTTCGATGAAATCGCGTACGTAAGGAATTTCCTCGACGCCTTCTGCGAAAAGCGTCGGCAGTTCCGCGTACCAACGGTCGACAAAATCGAAACCGAGGCTGACGCCGGTTGCCTCGATCTCCTTCTGGAGCGAAGCGAGGCTGCGTCCGCTGTAATTCTTGCGGCATTCCTCGTAGGTCACCGGATAACCGGCCTCGGTCAGCAATTGAGAAATCCGCCGGTTTGCCAGACCTTCCGTATCGACCAGAATGCCGTCGCAATCAAAGATGACCAGATTCGGGCGCATCACGCGCTGCCCGTCGATCCGAAACCGCCAGCGCCACGGGTCGTCTCACCGGCAAGATTGCGCTCATCGAGCGTTACCCGCGTGACCGGTGCGAAGACGATCTGTGCAATGCGCATGCTGCGCGTGACTGAAAAATCTTCATCGCCGAGATTGACCAGCAAGACCTTCACTTCGCCGCGATAATCGCTGTCGATCGTGCCCGGCGTGTTGAGGCAGGTGATGCCATTCTTGAAGGCAAGGCCCGAACGCGGGCGAATCTGCCCCTCGAACCCTTCCGGGATTTCGAGCACAAGACCTGTCGGCACCAGTGCGCGCCTGCCGGGCAGGATCAGCAATGGCCGATCTTCCGGCACTGCGGCGCGCAGGTCCAAACCTGCCGCGCCTGCGGTCTCATAGGCTGGAAGATCGAGTCCTTCGCTGTGCGACAGACGAACCACCCCAACAACGGGGCCGAATGAGGAATTGTTTGCTGTGTTCATGACTGCGTTCTATCGGATTTCATAGCCCCGCCGTCAATTGTCGGTGCAGTGGATTTCCACCAGAACGACAACACGACTTTGAATTTTTCCACTCTGGCCCAACCTTGAAACGGCGGGTAGATGAAACCTTCCTGACAGCAACTGGCAGGAAGCTGGTGTAGTTTCGCGCCCGTATCGATTCGCAGAGAGCAGATTCGGATGGCGGACATTTCGACGGAAAAATCACCGGCGCTGAAGGAAATATTCGACCGCGCCCGGCTTCGCCACATAGCCACGGAAACCGCCAATATCTGCCCGGCATTCGATGCCGGGCGCTTCATGACGCTGGCAACCGAAAATCTCGACGATCTGGGCATCATGCAACGAATGCGGCAGACGGCGGTGAGCCTTCACGATGCTCTCGATCTCGATTTTCCGAAGGCCATCGAAGTTTTGAACGGGCTGGCGCCGCGCATCAAGCACGGTTTCGCGTCAATCACCCTGCCGGAATATGTCGCGCTTTACGGTCAGAAGCATTTCGACATTTCGATGAAAGCGCTTGAATATTACACGCCATTCGGGTCGGCCGAATTCGCGATCCGGCATTTTCTGGCAAGCGACTTCGACCGCACGCTGGCTGTGGTGCGCGGCTGGGCCGAAAGCGACAACGAGCATGTCAGGCGGCTGGCAAGCGAAGGCTCACGGCCGCGCCTGCCTTGGTCGTTTCAACTCAAGAATTTGGTTGCCGATCCATCGCCAACCGCGCCCATCCTTGACGCGCTGAAGAACGATCCGAGCCCTTATGTCCGCAAATCGGTCGCGAACCATCTGAACGACATTACGAAGGACCATCCGCAATTTGTGATCGACCGCGTCTCGAAATGGCCGATGGATGACAAGTATACTGCCTGGATCGTCCGGCACGCTTTGCGGACGCTGATCAAGAAAGGCGACCCGCATGCGCTTGGTCTGATCGGGACGACCGGAAAGGCGATGGTTCGGATCGAGGGTTTCTCGGTTAGTCCGGCCAGTATTTCGCTCGGCGCGCGCATCAAGCTTGAGGCCAGGATCGTTTCGACATCCGAAATCGCTCAGCAATTGGTGGTCGATTACGCGGTTCGCTATGTCAAGAAAAGCGGTGCCGCCTCACGCAAGGTCTTCAAACTGAAGGAAATCGTGCTGCCGCCTTCGGCATCTCAAAACCTGTCGATCAACCAGACGATCCGCGATTTCACCACACGCACCCACAATGCCGGACATCACAAGGTCGAGTTGATCGTCAACGGCGAAACGCTCGGCGAGAGCGGTTTCGACCTGACCTTATGAGTTGACCGGAGAGCCTTCCGCGCTACTTGCCTGCTTCAATCGCGGAGAGTTCATGACCAATCTGAAAAATGGCAAAAGCCAAAAAAATGCGGACGTTACGCTTCTTAAGCAGGTCGTTGCCGATCTGGTCGGTGAAATGGGTGTAATCGAGCAATTCGGCAAGGCAGTGGACAGCCTGCCCGGCATGGACAAGATCGAAACTGACCGCTTCGGCATCGCCGTCGTCACCGCCGATGGAGAGACGGTGACGGGCGGCATGGCGGAAGAGCCTTTCCCGATACAGAGCATCTCCAAGGTGTTCGCGCTGACGCTGGCGCTTCGCGCATTCGGCGACGATGTCTGGAAGCGGGTCGGGCGCGAACCTTCGGGCGATCCGTTCAACTCGATCGTCGATCTGGAGCGCCACAAGGGCATTCCACGCAATCCCTTCATCAATGCCGGTGCGATCGTCACGGTGGATATGCTGCTTGGCCGCGAGGGGCGCGAAAAGGATAAATCCGTTGAGGATTTTCTGAAAAAGGAAATCGGCAGCAGCGATTTCGGCGTCGACAAGGCCGTGTTCGACAAGGAAGCCTCAGCCGGTTTCGGCAACCGTGCGCAGGCCAATCTGGCGAAATCATTCGACAATCTCCACCACGATGTTGAGAAGGTCATGGCGGCCTATGTGCGCCAATGCGCCGTGGCGCTGACCTGCCCGCAACTGGCGAAGGCGGGACGTTATCTGATGCTAGACAAGGCGAAAGCCAAGACGGACATTCAGGAGGCGCGCCGCATTCGCCGCATCAACTCGCTGATGCTGACATGCGGACAATATGACGGTTCCGGTGATTTCGCTTTCCGCGTCGGCCTGCCTGCCAAGAGCGGTGTCGGCGGCGGCATCCTTGCTATCGTTCCCAATGTCGCTTCCATCGCCGTCTGGTCCCCCGGCCTCGACGACAATGGCAATTCGCTGCTTGGCACGATGGCGCTGGAGCGCCTTTCGGAACGCATGGATTGGTCGGTCTTCGGTTCGACCAACCAGTCCGGCTGAAAACCTTAGCCAAATCCGTTCGACACTGCGCCATAGCGCTGCTAAAAGCCGACGCTATTCCCAAACGGAAATCCTGACGCATGGCCGAAACGATAAAAGAAGCGGTTTCCCGCCGCCGTACCTTCGCGATTATCGCACACCCGGATGCGGGCAAGACGACGCTGACCGAAAAGCTGCTGCTGTTCGGTGGTGCGATTCAGCTTGCCGGTGAGGTTAAAGCCAAGAAGGACAAGATCCAGACGCGTTCCGACTGGATGAAGATCGAGCGCGAGCGCGGCATTTCCGTCGTCACCTCGGTGATGACCTTCGAATATGGCGACAACGTCTTCAACTTGCTCGACACGCCAGGCCACGAAGACTTTGCCGACGACACCTATCGCACGCTTTCGGCAGTCGACAGCGCGGTCATGGTGATCGACGCCGCGAAGGGCATCGAGCCGCGCACGCTGAAGCTGTTCGAAGTCTGCCGCATGCGCGACATTCCCATCGTCACCTTCGTCAACAAGATGGACCGCGACGCGCGCAACACTTTTGAGATTCTCGACGAGATCGAGCAGAAACTTGCTCTCGACACCGCGCCGATCACATGGCCGATCGGGCAGGGAAAGACCTTTTCGGGAACGTATCACCTCGCCGAGAACGCCGTTCGTCGCGGCGACGACGAGAAGGAACGCACGCCGGTAAACGGCCCCGATTCCAACCGTGTCGCCGGTCTGCTGCCCGACAATGAACGCGAAGCCTTCATCGAAGAACTGGAGCTCGCCCGCGAAGCCTGCCGCCCGTTCGATCTGGAAGCCTTTCGCGAAGGCCACCTCACACCCGTCTATTTCGGTTCGGCGTTGCGCAATTTCGGCGTGCGCGACCTGATCGAGGCGCTTGGCGCTTTCGGCCCCGCACCGCGCGCGCAGGAAGCCGATACGCGAAAGGTCGAGGCGACCGAGGAAAAAATGACCTCCTTCGTCTTCAAGATTCAGGCGAATATGGACCCGAACCATCGCGACCGCATCGCATTCGTGCGCGTCTGCTCCGGCAAGCTGGAACGCGGCATGAAGGCGAAGCTGGTTCGCACAGGCAAGCCGATGAGCCTTTCTGCGCCGCAATTCTTCTTTGCGCGTTCGCGCATTACGGCAGACGAAGCCTTTGCAGGCGATGTCGTCGGCATTCCCAACCACGGAACACTGCGCATCGGCGACACGCTGACCGAGGGCGAGGAAATCCTGTTCCGTGGCGTTCCGAATTTCGCGCCGGAAATTCTGCGCCGCGTGCGCCTCGGCGACGCGATGAAAGCCAAGAAGCTGAAGGAAGCGCTTCAGCAGATGGCCGAGGAAGGCGTGGTTCAGCTTTTCCAGCCGGAAGACGGCTCGCCCGCAATCGTCGGTGTGGTCGGTGCGCTGCAGATCGACGTTCTGAAGGAACGCCTGTCGGTCGAATATACGCTGCCGGTCGATTTCGAAATGGCGCGCTTTTCCATCTGCCGCTGGATCGATGCGGATGACCCCGCCGATCTGCATCGCTTCATCGAGGCGCATCGCGGCGACATCGCTCGCGATCTCGACAGTGACCCGGTGTTCCTCGCGCAGCACGAGTTTTCTCTGAACTACGAAGCAGAGCGCTGGAAGGCGATCCGCTTCGCTGCAATCAAGGACTATCAGGTGCGCGAAAAGGCGGCATGAGACCGCACAGGCGCCGGGGGCTTCCCTGGCGCCTAGCCGGTTTCGAAAATTATGAGTCGATTGGGGTTTTCCCGTACCAGCGTCAAAGCTTTATTGACGATGCCGGATTGTGGCGATAACACGGCATTTCCGTGACAGACCTTGTCCCGGAATCATAAGCCAGCAATTAGTTCGCATGGTTTTGCCATGGCGACCGTAGCCAGCCTTTTTTGGAACAGGTATTGGATACGGGGCATATTTTTCATGGAACAGGCAGGATTTTTTGCGCGGCGGCGATTGCTGCTGCTGGGGACGGCTTTTTACTTCGCGCTTCCGCAATGGCAGGCGCTGGCTCAGCAGGCCGCGGTCGAAACGGTCATAAACCAGCAGGAAGAAACCACTTCTGACGCCGATGAAACTTCAGACGGGATTCGGCTGAAAACAGTCGAGGTCAAAGCCCCGAATAAGAAGGACAGGGCTTACAAGACACCGGCTGCGGTAACGTCCATCGATGAAGTGGACATAGAGCGCTTCGGGCAGAAGAATGTCGGCGATCTGTTGCGCACTGTGCCGGGCGTTTTCACCGAGGCAAGCGCCCGCTCGCCTGCGCTGGCAGTCAACATTCGCGGTATGCAGGATTTCGGCCGCAACGCGATCACCATCGATGGCGCACGCCAGAACCTTCAGGTCAGCGGCCATGGCTCGAATGGCTGGGTCTTCGTCGATCCCAATCTGCTCGCTGGCGTGGATGTTCAACGCGGCATCGTCTCGACCGCGCAGGGGTCTGGTGTCATCGGCGGCGCGGTCGACTTCCGCACCATCGGACTGGATGATGTCGTGGCGCCGGATCGCCAGTGGGGCATCCTGACCAGAACGTCCTTCGGAGATAATGGCTACGGCCAATCCGGCATGATTGCCGGGGGTTATCGGTTCGGTGAGAACGGCGTCATTGGTGCTATCAGCGGGCGCAATGCGTCTGACTACACGGACGGCTATGGCCAGACTGCCCAATGGACAGGGCAGAAGCCGAGATCCGGCCTCTTCAAGATCAATCTTGCTCCCGGCGAGGACCAGAAGCTCGATTTCGGTGCCGTGATCTATGGCAATGATTGGGAGGTCGGCAATACCCCGACACAGGCCGGAACCCAGATGGAGACGAACGTCAATACATTCACGACGGCCTACTCCTACTCGCCCTCGGACAATGATCTCATCGACCTGCGCATCAACGCCTATTTCAACGATGCCCGGTTCGAGCAGTTGTTCCCGCCGTCGCACATTTCGAGGTACACGCGCGTCAACTACAACGACAAGGGAACCGGCGGGAGCATCGCCAATACGTCGAAATTCGATCTCGGCGCGGCTTCTCTGGCTGTCGAATATGGCGGCGAATACTACTTCGACAAGGTGACGACCGAAGTAAGCGGGACAGAGCCGGGGAAGGTGCCGGACGCGACCTATTCCGGCCTTACGCCCCTGGGTAAACGCGGCGTCGGAGGTGTCTTCTCGAAAAGCACGCTGAGCTTGGGCATGGTGGATCTGATCGGCGCCATTCGCTACGACGAATACAGACTGACCGGTTCCGGCAACAATGAATATGAAGGCGGTTTGATTCCGGTCGGCCCTTTTACGGTCGACAAATCGCAGGGCAAACTTACCGGCAAGGGCACGCTTGCGGTGACGCCGGTCGATGGGCTGCAGGTCTACGCCTCTTACGGAACCGGCTACCGTCCGCCGGCGCTCACCGAAACGCTCATGGCAGGTATCCATCCGGGTAATATGCGGTTCCTGAAGTTCAGGCCAAATCCGTTCCTCGAGCCGGAGGAATCGGAGGGCTGGGAGGTTGGTGCCAATCTAAGTTTCGACAGTCTTCTGGCAGCCGGCGACAAACTAAGGGTGAAGGGCAGCTACTACGACAACGAGGTCGAGAACTACATCACCAGCACATATGCCATAAATAGCACCGGCCTCAATTACACCTATGTAAACATGCCGACACCAAGCCGGATCAAGGGCTTCGAGCTGGAGGCCAATTACGATCTCGGTTTCGTCTTCGCCAGCCTCGCCTATCAGAACACCGATATCAAGCTAACGTCACCGGCTCCGGCCTTCGGCATCACGCTGACGCCGCCGGAAAAGGTCTGGACGGCAAGCGGCGGCGTTCGGCTTTTCGAGGAGAAGGTAACGCTGGGCGGCCGCGTGCGGTTTGTTTCCGAAGCTGAGGTGTACGATGTTCCGGCAACGGGAGCCTATGACACAGTTCCCGAATACAAGCTCTATGATCTCTTCGCGAGCTATCAGGCCACAGAAAATTTCAGCGCCCATCTCACGATCGAGAACCTCACCAATGAGGGCTACATAATCGCCAAAGAAAACGAGAAGAGGGAAGGCCCCGGCCGGACCATAATAGGCGGCATGACCGTCAAGTTCTAATCGCCATCGTGGTGATCTTCTGAAACTCGGCAAATTCGGGCGACCATCCAAAAGGCATGGTCGCCTGAACCTGAAAATCCGGATTTTCATTCCTTTCAGAAGCTCGTCTCAGGCATTTTCCTCTCTGGCCTAATTGCCGCCGCAGCGCATAATCGCGATAGTCGTTCAGCGGCGAGACGCGCAGGATGCGCCACCGTTCGAACGCTTGATTTACGGAGTGTCGGCATGTCGATTTTCACGCTTTCCCGCCGCCGGTTTCTTGCCGGTTCATCCCTGCTGCTGGCATCGACCGCCATGCCGAATTTTGCCTTTGCGCAAACGCCGGTGAAAGGCGGCAGGCTGGTAGTGGCGGCCGATTCCGAACCGCGCAATCTCAACCCGGCAATCGTCGCCTCGAACGGCGTGTTCTTCGTCGCCAGCAAGGTGATCGAGCCGCTAGCGGAAGCATCCTTCGAAAGCGCTGACGGTCTGTCGCCGCGCCTTGCGATCGCTTGGGTAGGCTCCGAAGACGGCAAGACCGTCACCTTCAAGCTGCGCGAAGGCGTGACATGGCATGATGGCAAGCCGTTCAGCTCGGCAGATGTCGCGTTTTCCGCGCTCGAAGTCTGGAAAAAGCTGCAAAACCTTGGCCGCACGATCTTCAAGGATCTCGAAGCGGTCGATACGCCGGACGAGCACACCGCGATTTTCCGCTTTGCGACGCCGACGCCGTTCCAGCTTATCCGCAACGCCCTGCCCGCCGTCACCAGCGTTCTGCCGAAGCATCTTTATGAAGGCACCGACATTGCCGAAAACCCTGCCAACAATAATCTCGTCGGCACCGGGCCTTTCAAATTCGCCGAGCATAAGGCCGGTGAATATTACCGGCTGACGCGCAATGAAGCCTATTGGGAAAAGGACCAGCCTGCGCTCGACGAGATCATCTACAGGGTTCTGCCAGACCGTGCGGCAGCCGCAGGCGCGCTCGAGGCCGAAGAAATCCAGCTTGCCGCCTTCTCTGCCGTGCCGCTGGCCGATCTGGAGCGCATCTCGAAGGTCGAGGGCATTGAGGTCATTTCCAAGGGCTATGAAGCGCTGACCTATCAGATCGTGGTCGAAATCAACCATCGCCGCAAGGAACTCGCCGACCTCAAAGTGCGGCAGGCGATTGCCCACGCGATCGACAAGGATTTCGTCGTGAAGACGATCTTCCTCGGTTACGCAACAGCCGCGACGGGGCCGGTGCCGCTCAATGACAAGCAGTTCTACACCTCCGAAGTGCCGACCTACGCTTTCGACACGGCCCGCGCCAATGCCTTACTGGACGAGGCAGGCTACCAGCGCGGCGCGGATGGCAAGCGCTTCGCGCTGAAGCTTCTGCCAGCACCTTATTTCAACGAGACGCGCCAGTTCGGCGATTATCTGCGCCAAGCGCTTGCGGAAATCGGCATCGATGCGCAGCTCGTCAACAATGATGCTGCCGCCCATCAGAAGGCCGTCTACACCGACCATGATTTCGATCTGGCAGTCGCCCCGCCAGTCTTCCGCGGCGACCCGGCGATTTCCACCACGATCCTCGTCCAAAGCGGTATTCCCGATGGTGTGCCGTTTTCCAATCAGGGCGGCTACAAAAATGCCGAGCTCGACGCGCTGATCCAGAAGGCATCGGAAACGATCGACGCTGATGCGCGCACCGCGCTTTACCGTGACTTTCAGAAGCTGGTCGTCGAGGATCTGCCGCTCATCAATGTCGCCGAATGGGGCTTCATCACCGTCGCGCGAACATCGGTAAAGAACGTTTCCAACAATCCGCGCTGGGCCGTCTCGAACTGGGCGGACACCTGGTTGGAAACATGACATGATCGGGCCAATTGCATCGATAATTGGTCTGCTCGCGTGTTTTTTGAAAGCCTAGTTCTTACTGTCGGCGTTAGCACGGTTAGAGCCGGATGAAGCGCGCGCTCCGCCTTGTCCGTCGTCGTCTTCTATCCAGCATTCCGGTGCTGCTGATCGTCGTAATCGGCACGTTCTTCCTGCTCGAAGCAGCGCCCGGCGACGCGGTGGATGCCTATTCGGCGTCGCTTGGCGGCGATTCTGCGCTTATCGAAGGGCTACGTCAAAGCTGGGGGCTCGATCGGTCTGCCGGGACACGACTGGCGACCTATCTATGGGCGCTACTGCATCTCGATCTCGGCCATTCCGTCACCTTCTCACGACCCATTCTGGACGTAATCCTCGAGCGGCTTCCCAACACGCTGCTTCTGATGGGCAGCGCCACGGCGCTTTCATTCTTCCTCGGCTCGGCGCTTGGCATCGTGGCGGGCGCGCGACCGGGAAGCTTCCGCGACCGCTTCCTATCGATCGGCTCGCTGGCGCTTTATGCTGTTCCGGGTTTCTGGCTGGGCCTCGTGCTGACTGTGCTTTTTTCCGTACAGCTACGCTGGTTTCCGATTTCAGGCATCGAAACCATCGCATCCGGCAAAACCGGCTTTGCGCGTGCCGCCGACATTGCGTGGCATCTGGCGCTGCCCGTGTCGGCGCTCGGCCTCATCTATCTGGCGCTTTATCTGCGCATGATGCGCGCAGGCATGGCGGAAGTCTGGCGCATGGATTTCATTCTGGCCGCCCGCGCCAAAGGCCTTAGCCGGACGCGCATCGTCCTGCGTCATGTGGCACGCAACGCGCTTCTGCCGCTCGTTACCATGCTCGGCGTTCAATCCGCCGCGATGCTCGGCGGCAGCGTCGTCATCGAAAGCGTATTTTCCGTTCCGGGCCTCGGACGGCTCGCGCAAGAGGCCGTCGCATCGCGCGACACGCCGCTTTTGCTCGGCATCATTCTGGTAAGCGCCGTCGTCGTTATACTGGTCAATCTGGCGGTCGATTGCGTTTACGCGCTGCTCGACCCACGTGTCGGCGCAAGCGAGGGCACAGCATGAGTTTTCGCGGTCGTTTCTTGCGCTCGCCAGAAGCCATTGCCGGAACGCTCATTCTGGCAATCCTCATCGCGATGGCTCTTTCCGCGCCCTTTCTTTTTCCCCGCGATCCTTTGTCGATAGCAGGGCCTGCCTTGCTGCGACCGTTTCAGGACTGGTCGCTGCCGCTCGGCACGGATCGTCTGGGGCGCGATGTGTTTGCGGGCTTGTTCCACGGCGCGCGCACGTCGCTGGCCGTCGGTCTCGCTGCCGCCGCCGCCTCCATCATCGTCGGCGCAGTCGTCGGAACACTCTCCGGCTTTGCGGGCGGGTTGATCGACGAGACGCTGATGCGCATCACCGATGCGTTCCAGACCGTTCCCGGCTTTCTCCTTGCGCTCGCCTTCGTCAGCGTCGTCGGCCCTTCCCTGGGCGTCGTCATCGCAGCAATCGCGCTTAGCGCATGGACCGGACCGGCTCGGATCGCACGTGCCGAAGTGCTGACGATCCGTGAACGCGATTACGTCGCCAACGCGCGCATCGTTGGCATGCATCCGCTGGAAATCGCCTTTCGCGAAATCCTGCCCAATGCATTGCCGCCAGTGCTCGCTCTGTCTTCGGTGATCGTCGCAAGCGCGATCCTTATCGAAGCCGCGCTCTCCTTTCTGGGCCTTGGCGACCCGAACCGTGTGACATGGGGCGGCATGATCGCCGAGGGCCGAACCGTGCTGCGCTCAGCGCCCTACCTCTCGATCATCCCCGGCATCGCGCTCGTCTTCACCGTTCTCGGTGTCTATTTCGTTGGTGAAGGTGCTGTCGAATCTTCCGCCACACGGCGCAGCCTTTCATGAGCGCACTGCTTTCCATCCGCGCATTGTCGGTCGCTTATCGCCAGAATGAGCACACTGTAGCTGCGCTCAAGCCGATCGATCTCGACATCCAAACTGGCGAAAAGCTCGCGATCATTGGCGAGAGCGGGTCGGGCAAAAGCACACTGGCGCTGTCCATCGCCGGGCTGCTTCCGCGCGCTGCGATGCGCTCCGGCACTATCGAATGGCCCGCGCTCGGCCATGCGC
Source organism: Foliimonas ilicis (assembly GCF_039939195.1). NCBI lineage: Bacteria > Pseudomonadati > Pseudomonadota > Alphaproteobacteria > Hyphomicrobiales > Phyllobacteriaceae > Foliimonas > Foliimonas ilicis. The sequence goes on from NZ_JBDUUH010000001.1 coordinate 285,619, forward strand.
CAATCAATGGGCGCGACATCGGTTATGTTTTTCAGGACCCATCATCGAGCCTCGATCCAGTCATTACGATCGGCGAGCAGATTGCCGAGGTACAGCGCGCGCATATGGGTGTGAGTTGGCGGCAGGCTTACAAGGCAGCGGAAGATTTGCTCGGGCGCGTTCGCCTGCCCGATCCGGCAAGTCTCATAAAAGCGTACCCGCATCAGCTTTCCGGCGGGCAGCGTCAGCGCGTGGCAATTGCCGCCGCAATTGCTGCAAGTCCGAAGCTTCTGATTGCGGATGAGGCGACAAGTGCGCTCGACACAATCGTTCAGGCCGAGATCGTCGCGTTGATCCGCAGACTGGTCGAAGAAGACGGCATGACGCTGATTTTCATCAGTCACGATATTGCGCTCGCCTCCCAGCTTGCCGACCGCATTGCCGTATTTCGAAACGGTGAACTGGTCGAGATCGGTCAAACCGAACAGATCGTAAATGCACCTTCTCACGCCTACACGCGTGCGCTGATCGACGCGCATATCGGGCTCGATGCATGAGCGAGGCGGTTCTTTCCGTATCTGGACTGTCGAAGCGCTTTTCGCGCAATGGCAAGACATTTGCCGCGCTCGAAGATGTCAGTTTCGACATTGCGCGGGGCGAAACGCTGGCGCTTGTCGGTCCATCCGGCAGTGGAAAATCGACTGTCGCACGGCTCGTTTTGCGACTGATCGAACCCGATTCCGGCGAAATTTATTTCAAGAATGAGAATTTTCTGGCGCTCCAAGGAGAGAAATTGCGGAAAATCCGGTCTGAAATTCAGATGGTTTTTCAGGATCCGCTCGACGCCTTCAATCCCCGCGCGACCGTCGCACGGGTACTGGACGATCCGCTTCGCATTCATAAAATCGCGGAGAGATCGGCCCGACCGCGCATGATCGGCGAATTGCTCGAACGCGTTGGCCTCGCGCCGGAGCTTGCAAGCCGCGCGATCCACGAGATTTCCGGCGGCCAGCGCCAGCGCGTCGCCATTGCCCGCGCCATCGCCACGAAACCCGCCTTGATCGTGCTGGACGAAGCCGTTTCAGCGCTCGACGTTTCGGTGCGGGCGCAGATCATCGATTTGCTTGTCGCCCTGCAAAAAAGCGACAACATTGCCTATCTCTTCATTTCGCACGATCTGGGATTGGTGCGGGCGATAGCGAACCGAGTGGCGATCATGGAGCAGGGGCGAATTGTCGAAACCGGCGATGCGCGAACCGTGATCTCGAATCCGCAATCAGCCATCGGCAAGGCCTTGGTTGCAGCAGCGCCAAGGATCAGGAGAAATGCAGAATGACGGATGATTCCGAGAGAGCAGAAAAACTCAGCCGCGAACTGGATTCCGCATTCAAGAACCGCGCCGATCTCTATCGGCTTTTCTACGAAGAACTCGTCACCCAATTCGGGGAGATACAGGCCGAGGCGATCATGGTCAGCGCTGTCGAGAAGCGCGGGCAGGAAGTCGCGCAGCTTGCCTTTTCCAATTTCGGCCCGAATGAAGCGCGCAAGATCGGTGAGGCATTTCTGGCCGTCAGCCCTGATGGCGGGCGCATGTATCCGACCGATGTCGAGCGCAGCGATACGGCGATCACCTTCAAGGTGCGCCGCTGCCCGCTGAAGGATGCATGGGTCGAGGCCGGTGTCAGCGAAGACAGGCTGACCACGCTCTGCCGCATCGCAGGCGCTTTCGACCGCGGCCTGTTTGAGGCGACCGGGGTGCATTTTGACAATGTCACATGGACGCCCGGCCATGGCTCCGGCTGCTGCCACATTTCACTGACAAACCGCGACGCGGCATAAGGAGCATTCATGCAGCTTGTTTTCGACGGCCATAACGACGTTCTTTTGCGCCTTTGGCTCCATCAGCAGGCGGGCGGCGATCCGGTCGAGCGGTTTCTCGAAGGTTCGCGCGATGGCCATATCGACGCCGGACGCGCACGCGCCGGAGGGCTGGCAGGCGGGCTTTGCGCGATCTACGTTCCCTCGCCTTTCCCGAAATCCCGCGCACCGCGCAGCAAGGAGGGGCATTATGACGCCCCGCTTGCCGAACCTCTGGATCGCGGCCCTTCGCTCGACATTTCGATTGGCATGGCATCGATCGCTCAAAAGCTCGACCGCGCCGGAGCGTGGACGCTTTGCCGCTCGGTCGCCGATATCGAAAACGCCATCGACAATGACAGTTTTGCCGCCGTGCTCCATCTGGAAGGCTGCGAGGCGATCGGTGCCGATCTTTCTGCGCTCGACGTGTTCTACGCTGCAGGCCTGCGGTCGCTCGGTCCGGTCTGGAGCCGCAACAATATCTTCGCGCATGGCGTGCCGTTTTCATATCCGAAAAGCCCCGATACCGGCCCCGGCCTGACAGATGCCGGACGCGACCTCGTCAAGGCATGCAATGAGCTCGGCATATTGATCGACCTCGCCCACATTACCGAGAAAGGGTTCTGGGACGTGGCGGAAATCACCGACCAGCCGCTGGTCGCCAGCCATTCAAACGCGCATGCGCTGACGCCGGTTGCCCGCAACCTCACCGACAAGCAGCTCGACGCGATACGCGAGAGCAAGGGCATTGTCGGCCTCAACTTCGCAGTCACCATGCTGCGAGCGGATGGGCAGGAAGTTGCCGACACGTCGCTTTCCGACTTGGTGCGCCATATCGATCATCTTGTGGAGCGTATGGGCATCGACTGCGTGGCGCTAGGGTCGGATTTTGATGGTGCACTGATCCCAAAGGAAATCGGCGATGCGGCGGGGCTGCAATCGCTGATCCGTGCCTTGCAGGGCGCTGGATATAGCGCGACTGAACTGGAAAAAATCAGCCAGGGCAATTGGCTGCGGATTTTACGCTCGGCATGGAAGGAACACTGATTTTCAGGGCGGGTTGCGTTTTAGCACCAACCTCCCCAATTCTGAGCCTTGAAGCACCCACAAAAAATCCTCTTGCAAAGAGAATGATTATTCTCTTATAGATTTCGCATTGTCGAACTCGTTTTTTGCGTAATCGCCATGCCAAGGATTTCTCAAGCTCGTCGCGAGGCACGTCGCACCCAGATTCTGGATGCGACGCGATGCTGCATTCAGGCAAAGAGTTTGCAGGCCTTGACGATGGAAGACGTCATCCGCGAATCCGGACTCTCTGCCGGTGCGGTCTACACCTACTTCAAAAGCAAGGAAGAGCTGCTCGAATCGGCGGTTACCGAGTCGCTTGGCGAAATTCGCCAGCTTTTCGATCTGTTTCTGGAGCCTGAACCCGTATCGCCCTCGGCTTTCGTCAGAGAAGGTCTAACGACGATCGTGAAATATTCCGAGCACCGGCAATACGATCTCGCAAAAATTTGCATGGCGTGCTGGAACGAAGCGCAGAGCAACCCCGATCTGCATAAAACGCTGTCCAGGATTTACAGCGGCCTTCGTGAAGAACTCGTACCGGTGGTCGAACATTGGCGCGCAAGCGGGGTCGTCGCGAAGAACACCGAGCCACGCGATCTCGCGCAGTTGATGCTGTCTGTGTTGTTCGGCTTTATCGTCCAATCGGCTATAGTTGGCGGTATCGACCCTGAATCCCATGCGCGCGCCATTCTGGCGCTTTCCGAACCGGAGTCAAAAGCATGAAACGAGGGATAGTTCACGCTGCATCCGTCCTTTTCGCGGCCGTGGTTCTCGGTTCCGGTGCCTACGCCGCAGAAAAGCAGCTCGTTCTGGTCAAGACGCAAGAGGTGAAGGTTTCGCCCTATACGCCCAGCCTTTCGCTGACCGGCGTTATCGCGGCCCGCAATTCCAACAATATGTCCTTCCGGGTTGGCGGACGGGTGGCCGAACGCAAGGTCGAGATCGGCCAGCATGTGACGCCCGATACGGTGCTGGCGCGCATCGATCCGCAGGAGCAGGAATCCGATCTGCGCTCGGCCGAGGCCAATCTTTACGCCGCACAAGCGCAGCTTCGGCAGGCGCAGGCTACCTTCGATCGACAGAAGACATTGCTTTTGCGCGGCTACACCACGCGCCGCGACTATGACGACGCCGAACAGGCATTGCGCGTTTCGCAAAGCAGCGTCGAATCTGCGCAAAGCCAGCAGGCCGACGCCAAGGACAAGCTTTCCTACACCGAATTGCGCGCTGGCGTGTCCGGCATCATCACAGCCCGAAGCGTCGAGGCAGGCCAGGTCGTGCAGGCCGCGCAAACCGTCTTCACCATTGCCGAGGATGGCGACCGCGACGCCGTCTTCAATGTCGATGAAACGCTGGTGGCGGGCAACAAGGCTGCGCCGAAAGTGACGATCTCGCTGCTCGCGAACCCGGATGTCACGGCGCAAGGGTCCGTGCGCGAAGTCTCGCCGGTGGTCGATCCGGCGTCCGGCTCCGTACGCGTCAAAATCGGCATACCCGACACGCCGCCCCAAATGCCTCTGGGCGCTGCCATTACCGGCACGATCTCGATCGACCGGGGCGAAGCGGTCGTTCTTCCGTGGCAGGCGCTTTCTTCCACCGGCGGCAAACCGGCCGTCTGGACGGTCGATCCCAAGACAGGCATCGTCGCGGTGCAGCCGGTCGATATACTTTCCTACGATTCCGGTGTCGTCATCGTCGATGGCGGCTTGAGCGCGGGCGTGCATGTCGTGACCGCGGGAACGCAACTTCTGCGCCCCGGCCAGACCGTCCAGATTGCATCAGAAACACCAGCGGAGAATGCGCAATGAAGCGCCTTCTGATCCCGATCATAATGGCCTCGGCGCTTTCGGCCTGTTCAGACAGCGCGCCAGAGGCTGAAATCATCCGGCCCGTCCTGTCGGTGGTCGTTCAGCCAAAAACCATGCAGACGCAGGGTTTTGCAGGCACGATCGAGCCGGAATACAGCGCCGGCCTCGCCTTCCGTATTCTCGGCCGCATCGTGGCGCGCGACGTCGAAGTGGGTGATCTCGTCACCAAGGGCACGACGATTGCCTCGCTCGATCCCTCAACGCTGGAACTTGGTCTGCAAGCCGCGCGCGCCGAACTTTCGAGCGCCGAGGCGCAGCTTGCGAATGCCTCGGCCAGCGAGGAGCGGCAGGGGGCATTGCTTGCACAGTCGAATACGTCTCAAGCGGTTTACGACACGGCGCGCCAGGCCAAGGATGCGGCGCAGGCCAATCTCGACCGGGCCAAGGCAGCGCTCGCAAAATCGGAAGAACAGCTCGGCTACGCACAGCTATTTTCGGATTTCGACGGCGTCGTCACGGCCATCGGCGCGGAAGTCGGCGACGTCGTTTCACCGGGCCAGATGGTCGTCACTGTCGCACGCTCCGACATACGCGAGGCGGTGGTCGACATTCCCGACCAGATGATCGGCGACATTGCGGTCGGCACGGAATTCGATGTGATCCTGCAATCCTCTCCCGCGATCAAGGCACGCGGACGGGTGCGCGAGATCGCGCCGCAGGCAGACGGCTCGACGCGCACGCGGCGCGTTCGGCTCAGCCTCATCGAGCCTCAAACCGCTTTCCGCCTCGGCTCAACGGTAACGGCCATGCGCAGCATGAATGTCGAACCTGTCATCGAACTGCCGATCTCGGCGCTGCGCACCGAAGGTGAGAACAATTCCGTCTGGGTCTTCGATCCCGGCAACACCACCGTCAATCTGAAGTCCGTCGAACTCGCTGCGAAGAACCGCTACGGCTTCACCGTCGCCAGCGGCATCAAGGCTGGCGCGCGCGTCGTCACGGCAGGCGTCAACAGCCTCGAACCCGGCCAGAAAGTCCGCATCATGGAAGGTGCCGCGCAATGAAGACGGGCTTCAATCTTTCCGACTGGGCAATCGGCCACAAATCGCTGGTCTGGTACTTCATGCTCATCTTCGTCGTGGCGGGCACTTTTTCCTACCTCAATCTGGGACGCGAGGAAGACCCTGCCTTCACCATCAAGACGATGCTCGTGCAAGCCAACTGGCCGGGCGCATCGGTCGAGGAAACGCTGAGCCAGGTCACCGACCGCATCGAGAAAAAGCTCGAGGAACTGGACAATCTCGACTACACGCGCAGCGTGACGACGGCGGGGCAGACGATCATTTTCGTCAATCTCCAATCAACGACACGTGCACGGCAGGTCAACGAAACCTGGCTCGATGTGCGCAACATGTTGAACGACATCCGCCAGAATTTTCCCGAAGGCGTTCAAGGCCCGTTCTTTAACGACCGGTTCGGCGATGTGTTCGGCAATGTCTACGCCTTCACAGCCGATGGGCTGACGCTGCGCCAATTGCGCGATTACGTCGAAGATGCGCGCACCAAGATTCTCACCGTGCCCAATGCGGGCAAGGTTGAGCTGATCGGCGCGCAGGACGAGGCGATCTATCTCGAATTCTCGACACGCCAGATAGCCGCACTCGGCCTCGATCAGCAGGCTGTCATCCAGAGCCTTCAGGCGCAGAACGCGATTACGCCGTCCGGTGTCATACAGTCTGGCGCCGAGCGCATCGCGGTTCGGGTTAGTGGTCAATTCACCTCGGAAGAAGATCTCCGGCAGGTCAATCTGCGCGTCAACAACCGCTTCTTTCGCCTGAGCGACGTGGCGACCATCACGCGTGGTTATGCCGACCCGCCGACCTCGCTGTTCCGCTACAATGGACAGGACGCGATCGGGCTTGCCATCGGCATGAAGCCAAGCGCCAATCTGCTCGAATTCGGCGAAGCTCTGCGCGCGGAAATGAACCGCGTCGTTGCCGAATTGCCGGTCGGCGTCGGCATCCATCAGGTAGCAGACCAGCCCGTCGTGGTGCAAAAGGCGATTTCGGAATTCACCCGCGCCCTGTTTGAGGCCGTCGCCATCGTTCTGGCCGTCAGCTTCATAAGTCTCGGATTTCGGGCAGGCATGGTGGTCGCACTGTCGATACCGTTGGTGCTGGCCATCACCTTCCTGATCATGGAAATCATGGGCATATCGCTGCAGCGCATTTCGCTGGGCGCCCTCATCATTTCGTTGGGGCTTCTGGTCGACGACGCGATGATCGCCGTGGAGATGATGGTCGCGCGGCTAGAGGTCGGCGATTCTCTGCGCAAGGCGGCGACTTACGTCTACACATCCACAGCGTTCCCCATGCTGACCGGCACGCTGGTCACTGTAGCTGGCTTCATCCCGATCGGGCTGAACAGCAGCCAGGCAGGCGAATATACCTATACGCTGTTCGTGGTTCTGGCGATCTCGCTGCTGCTGTCGTGGATCGTAGCCGTATTGTTCACGCCGCTCATCGGCATCACCATTCTGCCGACAAAGATGAAGCAGCATCACGAGCGCAAACCGAGCCGCCTGTTCGCGGGGTTCTCATGGCTGCTGCGCTTTTCCGTACGGCATCATTGGCTGACGATCATCGCCACGGTGCTGTTGTTCGCCGTCTCCGTATTCGGCATGGGTTTCATCCAGCAGCAGTTCTTTCCGTCATCCGATAGGCCGGAACTCGTCATCGAATGGAATTTGCCGCAAAACAGTTCGGTCGCCGAAACGAAGGCCGAGCTCGAGCGATTTGAGAAAATCGCGCTCGCTGGAAATGACGACATAGATCATTGGAGCACCTATATCGGTCAGGGTGCTGTGCGCTTCGTGCTGACCTTCGACGTGCTTCCAGCCAACCCATATTTCGGTCAGATGGTCATCGTCGCCAAGGACGTAGAAGCGCGCGACCGTCTGAAAATCTCGCTCGAAAAAACTCTGCGCGAGAAATTCGTCGGCACCGATACCTATCTCAAATTCCTTGAACTCGGACCGCCGGTCGGTCGTCCGGTCCAGTACCGCCTGAGCGGGCCAGACATCCAGAAACTGCGCAGTCTGGCGCTGGAACTCGGCGGCGCGATCGAGGACAATCCGAACCTTCAACCCGTCACATATGATTGGAACGAACCGGCGCGTGTGTTGAAAGTGGACGTTCTGCAGGACAAGGCGCGCCAGCTCGGCGTGACTTCGCAGGACATCGCGTCGTCGCTGAACAGCATTGTCGGCGGCGCAACGATAACGCAGGTGCGGGACGCGACCTATCTGGTCAACGTCGTCGTTCGCTCACGCGAGAACGAACGCGGCTCCATCGCCACGCTGCAGAATTTGCAAATCCCGACAGGTTCAGGCGAATCCATTCCGCTCGCTGCCGTCGCCAACATCCGCTACGAGCAGGAGCAGCCGACGATCTGGCGGCGCGGGCGCATTCCAACGATTACCGTCAAGGCAGGTCTCGCAAACGATGCGTTGCCGGATACCGTGGTTGGCCAATTGGCTCCGATCATCAAGGAGTTCTCCGATAAGCTGCCAGCGGGCTATTCGATCAAGACCGGCGGCTCGGTCGAGGAAAGCGCAAACAGCCAAGGCCCGATCGCCGCAGTCGTGCCGCTGATGCTGTTCGTCATGGCGACGATCCTGATGATTCAGCTCCAGAGCTTCCAGCGTCTGTTTCTGGTGGTGGCAGTCGCGCCGCTCGGCCTCATCGGTGTGGTTGCCGCATTGCTGCCAAGCGGCGCGCCTTTGGGCTTCGTGGCGCTGCTGGGTGTTTTGGCGCTGGCAGGCATTCTGATCCGTAATTCGGTGATCCTGATCGTGCAGATCGAGGATCTTATCCGGGAAGGAACGGATCGCTGGCACGCCGTCATCGAAGCCACCGAACACCGGATGCGGCCAATCGCTCTGACTGCCGCGGCAGCCAGCCTCGCGCTTATACCAATCGCGCGCGAAGTGTTCTGGGCGCCGATGGCGTTTGCCATGATGGGCGGCATCATTGCGGGTACGGCGATCACGCTTCTGTTCCTGCCTGCGCTTTACGTGGCGTGGTTCCGCATCAAGGAACCGGAACAGGCGAAAGAGCAGCCAACCGAAGGCAGTGAACAACCGGCATGAGCGCGGGATGTGTAAAGCGCATTCATGCGGTATAGTGCCTGAAAACCGTACCGGAAGATCATGCCTTCGCTCAGCCTGCGCATAAAACTGGACCCCGACGGACGCATCGGCCGGGGCAAGATCGAGCTTCTCGAAAATATAGCCGCGCTCGGCTCTATTTCGGCGGCGGCACGCGCAATGGACATGTCCTACAAGCGCGCCTGGGATCTGGTCGAGGAAATGAAGACGCTTTTCGGCAAGCCGGTCGTCGATGCCAAGACCGGCGGTCGCAAGGGCGGCGGCGCTGAACTGACCCCGCTTGGCCTCGCACTCATTGCGCGCTACCGGGCGATAGAACGTGCGGTTTCCGAAGTCGCAAAGTCACATATGGACGCTTTGCAGGCCGAAATCGACGCTCCCTGAGCAACACGGGAACCGCCTTGGCATTCAAGGCGTTTGGAATCTTTGGTCCGCACAATGCGCGGACAGGGAGATTGCCATGGCTCCGCGTCCCGCCTGGAAAGGCTATCTAAAACTTTCGCTCGTAACCTGTGCCGTGGAGCTTTCAAATGCCACCACGCATAGCGAAAAAGTATCGTTTCGTGTGCTGAATCGGGCAACCGGAAACACGGTGAAACGGCAATATATCGATTCCGTTACCGGCAAGCCGATCGACGACAAGAACGAGGTCAAAGGCTACGAGATCAGCGACGAAGAATTCCTTCTTGTCGAGGAAGACGAGATCGAAGCCGTCCAGATCGAATCCTCGCATACGATGAGCCTCGACGGCTTTATCAGTAAGTCGGAGATCGAGCAGGTCTATCTCGACACGCCCTATTATCTCGCACCCGCTGACAAAGTTTCGGAGGAAGCCTTCGCCGTCATCCGCGACGCACTTCAGCAAAAGAAAATGGCCGGTCTTGCCCGTATCGTGCTTTACCGCCGCGAACGGCCCGTGGTCATCGAGCCGCTTGGCAAAGGCATGCTTCTGACGACACTTCGCTACGACAACACCGTGCGCAAGCCCGACACCGTGTTCGGCGAAATCAAGGATGTGAAGATCGATGAGGAGATGATCGACCTCGCGACCCACATCATCGACAAGAAGAAATCGAAATTCGATCCATCCCTGTTCGAAGACCGCTACGAGAACGCTTTGCTCGACCTGATCAAGGCGAAGAAGGCGGGGCGCAAGGCACCTGTCATCAAGGCAGCGCCGAAACAATCCAATGTGGTTAATCTCTTCGATGCGCTCAAGAAAAGCCTCGCTTCCGAGGGCGGTTCGGACGAGAAGCCAGCGGCAAAATCAAAAGCAAAGACAAAATCCTCTGCCACGAAACGCAAATCGGCATGATCGATGGACAGCCTCGAAACATACCGCAAAAAGCGCGACTTTCGTAAAACCAGCGAACCGAGCGGGTCTTCCGAGCGGAGAAAAAAGGCCGCTGCCGGTGGCGTTTTCGTCATTCACAAACATGACGCGACGCGGCTTCATTACGATCTGCGGCTAGAGCACAATGGCGTCTTATGGAGCTGGGCGGTAACGCGCGGCCCGAGCCTCGACCCCTCCGAAAAACGCCTCGCCGTTCACGTCGAAGACCATCCGCTAGATTACGGCTCCTTCGAAGGCACGATCCCAAAGGGCGAATACGGCGCGGGCTCCGTCATCGTCTGGGATGAAGGCACATGGCTACCGGAAATGGACCCGGATGCCGCGATGAAGAAGGGCCATATCGGCTTCGAGCTGAAAGGCCAGAAGCTGAACGGTCTCTGGCATCTCGTGCGGCTGAAGCCTCGCCCCAAGGAAAAACGCGACAATTGGCTGCTCATCAAATCGGACGATGCATCCGCAAAACCCGGCGAAGACATTCTCGAAGACGCGCCGCAATCGGTGAAATCCGGGCTGACGATCGAGGAAATTGGTGCCGGGAAAACAGTAAAACCGATCAAAACGCCGCGCAAGACAGCGAAAAAATCCGCAAAAGCAAAGACTGCTCTTCCAGGTTTCATTCCGCCTTGCCTCGCCACTCTGTCTGCCAATCCGCCCTCCGGCGACGAATGGCTGCATGAGGTGAAATTCGACGGCTACCGCATTCAGGCGCATGTGAATGACGGCAAGGTGAAGCTATACACCAGAAACGGTCTCGATTGGACCGCCCGTTTCGGCAAGCCGATTACGGAGGCGTTGGCCAAACTCGATTGCGACAATGCGGTGCTGGATGGCGAGATCGTTGTGCTTGCCGATAAGGGCGTCGCGTCCTTCTCGGCCCTTCAACTCGCTCTTTCCGAAGACCGCACGGAAGGCATGCTTTTCTACCTTTTCGACCTTCTCCATATCGACGGCGAAGATTTGCGCGAAGACGCGTTGATCGAGCGTAAGGAACGGCTGAAAGCCTTGCTTGGTGAAGACGAGGCAGACCCGCTACGGTACAGCGAGCATTTCATCGAACCCGGCAAGACGATGCTGAAACATGCCTGCCGGATGGGTCTTGAAGGCGTTATTTCCAAACGCGCCGGTGCGCCCTATCACAGCGGGCGCGGCCATGACTGGATCAAATCCAAATGCACGCAGCGTCAGGAACTGGTCATCGCAGGATACCTGCCTTCGCAGAAAACCGGCCGTGGATTGCGCTCTCTGGTCATGGGCTATTACGAGAAAGGCACGTTGAAGCCAGCAGGGCGTGTCGGAACGGGCTTTTCGTCCAAAGTCGCTGACGATCTCAAGAAGAAGCTCGATGCGGTGAAGGCCGGTGCGTCCGCCTTCACTGGTGCTCCCGCCAAGGAAAAAGGCGTTGTCTGGGTAAAGCCTGAACTGGTCGCCGAAATCGAATTCGGCTCCTGGACGGATCAGGGCATATTGCGGCATGCTTCGTTTCAGGGTCTGCGCGAGGACAAGCCTGCCAAAGAAGTGGTCGCCGAGAAAGCGGACCAGAAACCGCAAAAAGCTGCAGCCAAACGCGCAGTTTCGAGTTCAAAACCCACGAAAACCATCAAGCAAGGGACGGGTTCGGTGACACTCAGCAGGCCCGAAAAACTCCTCTGGCCGGATGCCGGGGTAACGAAAAAAGACCTTCTCGACCATTACGAAAAGGTTTGGCCGCGCATGGAGCCATTCGTCGTCAATCGTCCGCTCAGCCTGCTTCGCGCGCCGGACGGCGTAGGCGGACAACGGTTTTTCCAGAAACATGCGTCACCGGGAATGCACGATGCGATCTCGAAAATGAGCGATCCGCATGATGGCGAGGAGCTTCTCTACATTACCGATTTCGACGGGCTGGCTGCGCTCGTTCAATTGGGCGTGGTCGAAATCCACATATGGGGCGTGACCATCGACCAGCTCGAAAAGCCCGACCAGATCGTCTTCGACCTCGACCCTGACGAGGGCGTCTCGATGGATGCGGTGCGCGATGCAGCGCTCGACATCAGGTCTCGGCTCGATGAGTTGAAACTGCCATCCGTCGTGAAGACGTCGGGAGGAAAGGGATTCCACGTCATCGTTCCGCTGAAGCCGAAAGCGGACTGGCAAACGGTGAAGACATTCGCGCATGATTTTGCGCTTGCCATGCAGCAGGCGGAACCTGATCGCTACACGGCCACTCTTTCGAAAAAAGCGCGAACGGGGCGGATATTCCTCGACTATCTGCGCAATGGGCGCGGCTCGACCACCGTCGCGCCATGGTCATCGCGCGCCAAGCCGGAGGCTACGGTTTCCGTCCCGATTACATGGAAGCAGTTGGAAGGCGGTATGGAACCGGCGGCGTTCAAGCTCGGCTCGAAAGATATAGACAGCGCCCTTCGCGCTGCCGATCCATGGGCGGATTTCGACAATATCCGTAAAGCTCTGAGCCTCTAATTACGAAAGCGTCCGCTTTACCGCGTCGCGCCAGCCCTTGAGCTTTGTCTGACGCTGGGCCTTGTCCATGTCCGGCTTGAAGCGGCGGTCGAGCGCCCAGGATTTGGCGAATTTCTTCGCATCCGGCCAGACACCGGCGCGCGAACCGGCAAGCCATGCGGCACCAAGCGCCGTCGTCTCAAGGATAGTCGGCCGATCCACCGGCGCATCGAGAATGTCGGCCAGTCTTTGCATCGTCCAGTCGGAAGCGACCATTCCGCCATCAACTCGAAGCACGGTCGAGCGAGCGGTTGTCTTCCAGTCTTTCTGCATGGCTTCGAGTAAGTCGCGCGTCTGGAAAACGACGGATTCAAGTGCGGCGCGTGCGAATTCGGCAGGGCCGGAACCGCGTGTCAGACCGAACATCGCGCCCCGCGCATCCGCATCCCAATGCGGCGCGCCAAGACCGACGAACGCTGGCACAAGGTAGACATTCTGGCTTTCATCGGCCTTTGCAGCGAGTGTGCCGCTTTGCTCGGCCTTGCCGATGACACCCAGCCCGTCGCGTAGCCATTGCACGGCAGCGCCCGCCACGAAAATCGAGCCTTCAAGCGCATAAGTCGTCTTGCCGTTCAGTCGATAGGCGATCGTCGTCAGAAGCCGGTTCTTGGAACGAACCATGTCGCTGCCGGTGTTCAGAAGCGCGAAACAGCCCGTGCCATAGGTCGACTTCATCATTCCGGGTTCGAAACAGGCTTGCCCGATGGTCGCCGCCTGCTGATCGCCCGCGACGCCGAGAATCGGAATTTCCGCCCCGAACAGACTCTTTTCGGTAATGCCGAAATCGGCGGCGCAATCCTTCACTTCTGCCAGAAGCGAAGCGGGCACGCGCAGCAAATCCAGAAGCTCTTCGTCCCAGCGATTTTCAGCAATGTTGTAAAGCAGTGTGCGCGAGGCATTCGTCGCATCGGTGGCGTGGACCTTGCCGCCGGTCAGGCGCCAGATGAGAAATGTGTCGATCGTACCGGCAAGCAGCTCACCTTTTTCCGCCCGCTTGCGCGCGCCTTTCACCTTGTCGAGAATCCATCCGATCTTTGTGCCCGAAAAATACGGGTCGAGCAGAAGTCCGGTTTTTTTCGTGAATTTCGGCTCGAGGCCCTGCTTGCGCAGCTTCGCGCAGATGGGTGCTGTTCGCCTGTCCTGCCAGACGATTGCATTGTGGATCGGCGCACCCGTCGCCTTGTCCCATACGACGACCGTCTCGCGCTGGTTGGTGATACCTATGGCAGAAATTTCGGCCGCTTTCAGCCTGGCCTTCTTGAGCGCGGATTTGATGGTTGCCTTGGTCGTATCCCAGATTTCTTCCGGGTCATGCTCGACCCAGCCGGATGCCGGGTAATGCTGCGCAAACTCCTGCTGACCGGTGGCGACGATCTTCATATTCGCATCGAAGATGATGGCGCGGCTCGACGTCGTGCCCTGATCGATCGCTAGTATGTGACCCGTCATGCAATCCCCCCGATCTAAAGTGCTTTCTGCTTTGTGGTGCTCAGGCTCCTCACAAAATCATCCAGCACGGCAAGCTGCTGCTTGTCGAGATGCAGGCCGCGCTTCGTCCTGCGCCAGGCTATGTCTTCGGCAGTGACCGCCCACTCATTGTCGACAAGATAGCGGATTTCCGCCTCATAAAGATCGGAGCCGAAATTGCGGCCAAGATCGGCTGCCGAGGTGGCTTCGCCTAGCATCCGATAAACGCGTGTGCCGTAAAGCCGGAGCAAGCGTTTCGCGTGACGGGCTTCAAGAAACGGGAACGCAAGTTTCAGCTTTTCAAGCTCGGCCTCGAAAGTCGTGACCGGGAAATCACCGCCCGGAAGCGGTGCATTCGCGGTCCATTTTGCGCCCTTCTTGCCAAGAAAATCCTCGATTTTCTCAAGAACATGCTCGGAAAGACGCCGGTATGTGGTGATTTTTCCGCCGAAAACATTGACTAATGGCGCCTGCCCATTACCGCCATCGGTTTTCAGCACATAGTCGCGCGTCGCTTCCTGCGCTTTCGAAGCGCCGTCATCATACAGCGGGCGAACACCCGAATAGGTCCAGACGATGTCGTCGCGCGTGACGGGATCGGCAAAATATTCGCTGGCAGCAGCACACAGATAATCTGTCTCCGCATCGCTGATCGTCACATTGTGGGGGTCGCCTTCATAGTCGCGATCGGTCGTGCCGATCAGCGTGAAATCTTCCTCATAGGGGATAGCGAAAATAATGCGCCCGTCCGTATTCTGGAAGAAATAGGCGCGCGGATCATCGAATTTCTTCTTGATGACGATGTGGCTGCCCTGAACGAGACGGACATTGTGAACCTCGTTGCGGCTGGCAACGGAAGACAGAACATTGTCGACCCAGGGTCCAGCAGCATTGACGACCAGCCTTGCCGTAACATTCTCGACCGCGCCCGTGGCAACGTCCTGAACCGAAACTTCCCAATTCGCGCCCTGTCTGCGAACTTCCGTGACTTTCGCCCGCGTGCGGATGGTCGCGCCGCGATCGGCGGCATCTCGCGCATTGAGAACGACAAAGCGCGCGTCATTGACCCAGCAATCGGAATATTCGAACGCCTTGCTGAACAGCTTTTTCAGCGGCATTGCCGCCGGATCGCTGTTCATATCGAGTGTTTTCGTGCCGGGCAGAAGCTTGCGGCCGCCAAGATGGTCATACATGAAAAGGCCGAGCCGCAGCAGCCAGGCCGGGCGCAGGCCCTTGTGATGCGGCAGCACGAAGCGCATCGGCCAGACGATGTGCGGCGCATTGCGCCAGATCACTTCGCGCTCCATCAGCGATTCACGCACCAGTCGAAACTCGTAATGCTCGAGATAGCGCAGGCCGCCATGAATGAGTTTGGTGGACGCCGAAGAGGTGCCGCTGGCGAGATCATTCATCTCGGCCAGATAGACGGAATAGCCGCGCCCGACCGCATCGCGCGCAATGCCGCATCCGTTAATACCGCCGCCAATAATAAAGATGTCTACGACGCCGTCCACGTCAGTCTCCAGCAGTCCGCAACCTAATCGAAAATGAAATTTATCATTTCGAATTAAAATCGAATGTCAAACGAAATCACGGATTGAATGCTGAAGTGGCACGGTGCATTGCCGGATTTCACCCAAAATGGCCAATTCGTCTTCATTTTCGTGATTTTTTTACCGACCGGAAACCAAACGCGCAGGCCAACAGCCGTCAAACGGGCTGTGCGGACGTAATTAACGTCTTCTCAATCGGCGAACGGGCATTAGTTTCGCATCTTGTTTTGGCGGGGGTGTCAAAACTTGGCAGACGTTCTTCCGCACCTGCAATTTTTGCCGGCCGGAATGTGCGCTCCAATTTTCCAACCCTTGCTTCCGACAGGTGCGCCCGACCAGCGCTGGTTTCATTTCATCGGAAGTTGGACAATGCGCGTCATTACCTGCATCGCTACATTGCATAATCTCTGGCTGGTGGGCCTTGCAGCACTCGTCTGCATCGGCGGCGGATGGGTCGGGCTCGGACTGTATCAAAGAGCGCGCATGCGCCGCGGAACGCAGAAAAGCGGATGGATTTTTCTTGCGGCCGTAGCCACCGGTTCATCGGTCTGGTGCACGCATTTCATTGCGATGCTCGCCTATGATGCCGACATTCCGGTCACGTTCGAGCCCATTCTCACGATGGTTTCGCTGCTGATCGTGATCGTTGGATCGGCAGTGGCTTTCGAACTGGCGAGTTATTCGAAGAAATTCCTGACCCTGATCGGCGGCATCATTCTGGGCGTCGCAATTTCCGCAATGCATTACATCGGCATGGCCGCCTATCATGTCGATGGCATCGTCGAATGGAACACGACTTATATCGCCGCTTCCGTAATTATTGCCCTGACCTTCGGCGCAATATGCCTGACACTTGCGAACGAGAATGCCGTTTGGCCTTCGCTTGTGATGTTCGTTTTCGCGGTCGTCGGCCTGCACTTTACCGGAATGACCGCTGTTACGGTCACGCCGCTGACCACCGGCGCACCGATTGCCGATTTCGGCGTGATTGTCGCAATGGCGGTGGCCGTAGCATGTGTGACCCTCGTCATCATCGGAACCGGGTTTGCCAGCTATCTGATCGATACCGATGTAACGGAAAAGAATCTGGATGCTCTTCGCCAGATGGCGATGAACGATGCGCTGACAGGCCTGCCGAACAGAACAAATTTCGGAAATTATCTGGCGCAGGAAATCGAGCGGGCAAAGAAGCATTCGCGCAATATCGCCGTGGTCGGGATCGATCTCGATCGCTTCAAGGAAATCAATGACATCCGCGGTCACGAAGCCGGCGACAGCGCCTTGAAAATCATAGCGGCCCGGCTGACGGACATGCTGCATGACGGCGAGTTCGTCGCACGCATAGGCGGCGACGAATTTGCGGCGGTCAAGCGCTTCACCGACCAGCGCGAGCTTATGGATTTCCTGCAGCGCCTGGAAACG
Source organism: Foliimonas ilicis (assembly GCF_039939195.1). Lineage (NCBI taxonomy): Bacteria > Pseudomonadati > Pseudomonadota > Alphaproteobacteria > Hyphomicrobiales > Phyllobacteriaceae > Foliimonas > Foliimonas ilicis. The sequence continues at coordinate 302,794 of NZ_JBDUUH010000001.1, forward strand.
CTGATGTTCGAGAAAATCTGCCTCGACGATTATGAGGTCGTGACGGGTGCCAGCATTGGCGTCTCGATCTACCCGCAGGATGGCGACAATTCGACAAAACTGGTCGGCAATGCCGATCTGGCGATGTATCGCGCCAAGGCGGATGTTACGGGGTCCGTCTGCTTCTACAAGGCAGAAATGGACGAACTTGCCCGCGCACGACGCGACCTCTCGCATGATTTGCGCAACGCGATCGAACTGGACCAGCTCCAGCTTTACTATCAGGTGCAGACGAACGTCACCGACGGTGCGATCATGGGCTATGAAGTGCTGTTGCGCTGGAAGCACCCGGAGCACGGCTTCGTGCCGCCTTCAGAATTCATTCCACTGGCCGAGGAAACCGGCACCATCCTTTCGATCGGCGAGTGGGTCTTGCGGGAAGCATGCCGGGCGGCAGCAGCCTGGGAAATGCCATACAAGATTGCCGTCAATCTCTCAGCCGTCCAGCTAACCCATGGCGACCTGCCGCAGCTCGTTCACCAGATCCTGCTCGACAACAAGCTTTCACCATCGCGTCTGGAACTGGAAATAACCGAAACCTCGATCATCCAGGACAAGGTCCGCTCGCTTCACACGCTGCGCCAGATCAGGGCGCTGGGCGTGACGATTGCCATCGATGATTTCGGAACCGGCTATTCCTCCCTGGAAACGCTGCGATCTTTCCCATTTGACCGTATCAAGCTCGACCGCTCGTTCATGACGGAGGTGGAACACAGCATGCAGGCACGGGCGATCATCCGCGCCGTTCTGGCATTGGGCAAAAGCCTCGATATCAGCGTTCTGGCCGAAGGCGTGGAAACCGAGGCGCAGTTACAATTGCTGAAAGTCGAAGGCTGCAACGAAGCACAAGGCTTTCACCTTGGGCGGCCGCATCCGCATGCGGTTACGATGAAAAGAAAAACCGTCATGGCCGCGAACTCCGATCAGCCTGGCACTGTTGTCCTGCCTCCCGACCAGATTGCAGCCGCCGCGATATAGAATTTTTCAGCGGCAGGCTTTATCTAAAACGCTCAACAAAGCGGAGAACACAATGACAAAAGCTTACTGGATTGCACGCGTGGATGTCCGCGACCCTGAAGGTTACAAGGACTATGTCTCGACCGCGAAGCCCGCTTTCGAGCGTTATGGCGCGAAATTCATCGTGCGCGGCGGCCCCAGCGAAGCAGTCGAAGGACCGGGGCGTGCGCGCAATGTCGTGATCGAATTCGCTTCCATGGACGATGCACGCAACTGCTTCAACTCTCCCGAATATCAGGCCGCGCAGGCGATCCGTCAGAAATATGCTGATGGCGAAATCGTTCTGGTTGAGGGCCTCTGAACGCGATTTTCATCTCCTCAATAGGCTGGTTCATACACAATATTGGCGCTACATATTGCAACGCAGCAAATCATCGCTAGGTTTGACTGTAAGTTAACCGGGTCCGCCGTTTCATGGTTTTGGACCCAAGGAGCTTTTGAGCCCGAATGTATTACCAGCTTTATGAGATGAACCACGCGGCGCTTCAGCCGGCGCGGGCCTATGCCGACGCGGTGCGGCTGTTTTACTCCAATCCGCTCAACCCGTTCGCACACACTCCGTTCAGCCGCTCGATTGCGGCTGCGGCAGAGCTTTTCGAGCGTACGACGCGGCGCTACGGCAAGCCAAGTTTCGGCCTCGACAGCGTGAGCATCGATGGCAAGGACGTCGATGTCACCGAAAAGATCGTCTGGAAGCGGCCCTTCTGCAATCTCATCCATTTCCATCGCAGCCTGCGCGGATCGCACAAGGCGGACCCCAAACTGCTTATCGTCGCGCCAATGTCCGGCCATTACGCCACGCTGCTGCGCGGTACTGTGGAAGCCATGCTGCCGCATGCGGAAGTCTACATCACAGACTGGACAGATGCCCGCATGGTGCCAGTCACCGAAGGCAAGTTCGATCTCGACGATTACATCGACTATGTGATCGACATGCTCCATGCGCTCGGACCCGATACGCATGTGATGGGTGTTTGCCAGCCTTCCGTACCGGTGCTTGCCGCAGCCGCAATCATGGAGGCGCGGGGCGACCATTTCGCACCCGCTTCCATGACGCTGATGGGCGGACCGATCGACACGCGCTGCAACCCGACCGCCGTGAATCTTCTCGCAAAAGAGAAGGGCATCGACTGGTTTCGCGAAAATGTGATCATGCCAGTGCCATGGCCCGCACCCGGTTTCATGCGCAATGTCTATCCCGGCTTCCTGCAGCTTTCGGGCTTCATGAGCATGAATCTCGACCGCCACATTACAGCGCATCGTGATTTTTTCACCCATCTGGTGAAGGAAGATGGCGACAGCGCCGAAAAACATCGCGATTTCTACGACGAATATCTCGCAGTCATGGACATGACGGCAGAGTTCTATCTGCAAACGGTCGAAACCGTCTTCATTCGTCACGATTTGCCGAAAGGCGAGATGACGCATCGCGGCACACCGGTCGATCCGAGTGCGATAAGAAACGTTGCTCTGCTGACCATCGAAGGCGAGAATGACGATATTTCCGGCCTCGGGCAGACCAAGGCGGCGCATGATCTTTGCAGCAACGTTCCTGCCGAAATGAGATCGCATTACATGCAGCCGAAGGTCGGCCATTACGGCGTCTTCAACGGCTCGCGCTTCCGAGCAGAGATCGTGCCGCGCATTGTCGATTTCATGCTGGCCAATGGCGCTGAAGCACGGCGTTCCAAACCGCGCCTCGTGAAGACCGGCAAAGCCTGATCTAACTCAATAGGTGCATCGACAGGCAAAACGGTGCCGGTGCACCTCCACCATCGACGCAAGCTGTAAGCCAAAAGGCCTGTTGCAGAATCGCCGCGGTGTCTCTGCCAAGTTAACCCTACCGCCCATAGCTGCCCTCCGGCTGATTGACATCCGCCATAGTTCGACCTTAACGTTTCATTAAGAAATAAAGTGTGAACAAATGGGCGGCGGCAATGTTCTCATTGAAAATCCAGCCTGCATTGCGGGCAGTGCTTCTTGCGGGGCTGGTTTCCGGTAGCGCATTCGCATCGGCTCAGGCTTCCAACATGGAAACCGGCGGTCTCACATCGCAGCCGATCGGCCATTATGATTTCTGCAAAGTAAATCCTTCCGAATGCATGATCCGCAGCCGTGATCGCGGCCCGGAGCGCATGACGGACGCGCTCTGGCAGAAGGTGACGGGCGTGAATGTGGCTGTGAACGCTGCCGTGAAGCCAATGAGCGACATGGACATCTACGGCAAGCCGGAAGTCTGGGCCTACCCGGACGCCGGCGTCGGCGATTGCGAAGACTATGCACTCGAAAAGCGCCGCACGCTGATGCGTCAGGGCGTTTCTGTGTCCAATTTGCTGATTACCGTCGTGCGCAAGCCCGATGGTGAAGGCCATGCAGTGCTGACGCTTCGCACGGATCATGGCGACCTGATCCTCGATAACCTCACCGACAAGGTGCAGGTATGGGACCAGACCGGCTATCACTTCCTGAAAAGGCAATCGAGCACGCATACGGGACGCTGGGTCACGATCCGCGAAGGTCAGACGCCGCTGGTTGCCGCGGTCAAGTAAAGCCAGTTACTGCAGCACAGACCCGGAAATCGTGCCTGATTTTCGGTAAGCGCGACGCGCATTTTCAATAATTCAGAGTGCCAGCGCCGCCCGCATACACGTGTACGGCGTAGACTGCGAATCTCATTTCATGAGTGCGTTTAAGCTGCCTGAGGCATCTTTTCCGCGCTCATTCGGTAGGAAATCGCTTCAGCCAGATGTATGCGCCCGACCGTCTCCTTATCGTCCAGATCGGCAAGCGTGCGCGCGACCTTCAATACACGGTGATAGGCACGGGCTGAAAACCCGAATTTCTCGCTCGCATCACGCAAAAGTGCTGTGCCGCCAGCATCCGGTGCCGCAATCTCCTCTACGAGAGATGTCGCGCATTGCGCGTTGGTCATCGTGCCTGAGAACCCCATTGATTCAAACCGGTTGCGCTGCAGCGCCCTCGCGCGCAGAACACGCGCCGCAACGGCAGCGCTTGGTTCTGACTTTCCCGGCCGTACGAGATCTGCAGCGGATACGGCAGGTACTTCGATGCGAAGATCGATGCGGTCGATGAACGGGCCGGAGACGCGCGCCTGATAATCCGCCTGACAGCGCGGACCGCGTGCGCAGCGATAGCCGGGTTCACCGGCCATACCGCATCGGCACGGGTTCATCGCAGCAACGAGCTGAATGCGGGCCGGATAGGTGACGCGATGATTGGCGCGCGCGATCATGCAATCGCCGGTCTCCAATGGTTGACGCAGGGAATCCAGCACCTGCGGCGAAAACTCGGGCAACTCGTCCAGAAACAGCACGCCATTATGCGCCAGCGAAATCTCGCCCGGACGCACCCGCAAACCACCACCAACCATCGCCGCCATGGACGCAGAATGATGCGGCGAGCGGAATGGGCGTCGATCCGTCAGCTTGCCGCCTGCAAGTTCACCGGCAATGGAGGCGACCATCGAGACTTCCAGAAGCTCTTTCGGCGACAAAGGCGGCAGGATCGAAGGAAGCCTCTGGGCAAGCATGGATTTTCCCGAACCCGGCGGTCCGATCATAAGCAGATTATGCCCACCGGCGGCGGCTATCTCCAATGCGCGCCGCGCCGTTTCCTGCCCCTTGATATCCGCGAGATCGGGAAGGTTTCGTGCCGGTTCATGAATGCTCGGCTCCGGGCGCGAAAGAACCTGTGTGCCGCGAAAATGATTGGCAATCGCAATCAGGCTGCGCGGTGCGAGAATGTCCGTATCGGCACCCGCCCATGCAGCCTCCGAACCGCAAGACGCCGGACAGATGAGGCCCTTGCCCAATCCATTGGCGGCGATTGCTGCCGGAAGGACGCCTGCAACGGCATTGATCGTGCCATCGAGCGACAACTCACCAAGCACGACATAAGCCGAAAGCGCATCCGCCGGGATCGCGCCGAGGGCTGCCATGAGGCCAAGCGCAATCGGCAAATCATAGTGGCTGCCTTCTTTCGGCAGGTCGGCTGGCGCCAGATTGACGGTGACTTTCTTGGCGGGCATCGAAAGACCGGAAGCATGCAATGCAGCCTGCACGCGCTCACGGCTTTCGGCAACCGCCTTGTCCGCAAGGCCGACGATCTGCATTCCAGCCTTGCCGGGCGCGATCATGACCTGAACATCCACGGATACAGCGTCGATGCCTTGAAACGCGACCGTGCCAACACGCGAAACCATGCTGCCCCCTGATCCGGTCGCCGTCCCTTGCAACCGCGATTGCCCCTATCGGTTGCAGGAAATCACAGTTTTAGGCTTCGATCAAGAACAATACAGGAACATTTACGCGTGAAAGATGCAAACCGGTTGTATGGCGTTGCATCAGCAGAACAAAAGGCGGTCAAACGGCTCAGCGCTTGGCTTCGACTGCATCCCAGAAAAGAGCCGCGATGTCGGCTCCGCCGAACTTCTTCACTTCACGAACGCCTGTCGGCGACGTGACGTTGATCTCCGTCATGTAATCGCCGATGACATCGATGCCGACGAGAATGAAACCGCGCTCCTTGAGCGATGGACCGATGCGCGCGCAAATCTCACGCTCGCGCTCCGTCAGTTCTGTTTTTTCCGCGCGGCCTCCGACATGCATGTTCGAGCGCGAATCGTGTTCGGCAGGGACGCGGTTTATCGCGCCGACCGGTTCGCCATCGATCAGGATGATGCGCTTGTCGCCCTTGCGCACATCTTTCAGGTAGCGCTGCACGATGTAAGGTTCGCGGAACATCTGGCCGAACATTTCGAGCAATGATGCGAGGTTGCGGTCAGCTTCCAGCAGATGGAAAATGCCAGCACCACCATTGCCGTAGAGCGGCTTGACGATGATGTCGCCGAACTCCTTGCGGAAGGCTGCGACTTCGGCCGGATCCTTGGTGATCAGGGTCTCCGGCATCAGATCCGGGAATTCGGTAACGAATATCTTTTCAGGGCTGTTACGTACCCAGGCAGGGTCGTTGACGACGAGCGTCTTGGGGTGAATGCGTTCAAGCAGATGGGTCGTGGTGATGTAGTTCATGTCGAAAGGCGGGTCCTGCCGCAAAAGAACGACATCCATTTCGGAAAGATCCGTGCGCACCGGCTCGCCAAGCGTGAAATGATTGCCCTGCTCATCACGAACTTCGAGCGTTTCGAGACGCGCATACACCTTGCCGCCAACCATCGAGAGGCGATCGGGCGTGTAGTGGAAAAGCTGGTGACCGCGCCGCTGCGCTTCGAGCGACAGGGCAAAACTGGTGTCGCCGGCGATCGACACGGTCGAGATATGGTCCATCTGGATCGCGATTTTGAGCGGCATGGACAGTCTCCAAAGCTTGATGAATGGCGAATAGGCAGAGCTATGTATCGGATCGTCTCCAGCCTGCCAATGTGGCGCCGCGCACGCTTCCGTTAGGTCACTCAAAAAATCGTATTTTTTCGAGCAATTTCCGCTCGATAATACTTTTCCTAAACGGTTTCCATGCAAGCCTTCCCCGAAATCCGAAAAGGGTGCAGGGGAAATAAATGGTACCGTCGTTCGGAAGCAGCCATATCAGGCGGGACGAAGACGAACTCGCGTTCACAGACCGGCTCACCGGTCTGGGCAATCATCGTCGCTTCTTCGACAAGGTGGACCGGCTGATAAGCGAACGGTCCGATGATCCGGCGCCGTTTGCCGTAGGTATCGTCGATCTCGATGGATTCAAGCCAATCAACGATCTGTTCGGTTTTCGCGCGGGCGACGAAATCCTGATGCAGGTCGCGATGCGCCTGAAGGGCGCGATGGATGGACATTCGACCGTAACGCGCATCGGCGCCGACGAATTCGCGTTCCTCTGGCCGATGATTTTCAGCGAAGAAGCTGCTGCCGAAAAAGCGCAGATGCTGATCGAAATTTTGTCAGCACCCTACGATGTGGGCGAACGAACCGCGCGCCTTTCGGCTTCAGCAGGGTTTTCGCTGTTCAGCTCCGGCGACGACACAACGGAAGTGCTGGTCAGCAAAGCGGAAACTGCGCTTTACCATGCCAAACGCTCCGGCCGCGGCAAGGTCGTGGTCTATACGCAAGAGATGGAAGAGGCCGTCAAGCGCGTAACCCATATTGAACAGGCCTTGCGACGTGCGGTTTCGGCAGGCGAGGTCGAGCCACATTTTCAACCCATCGTCGATTTGAAGACGAGAAGCATAGTCGGTTTCGAAACATTGGCGCGTTGGACCGACAAGGATCTGGGGTCTGTTTCGCCGGTGACTTTCATACCGATCGCCGAGGAGCGCGGCATTATCGGTCCGCTCTCGCAACTGGTTCTGCGCAAGGCGACCGAGGCGGCGCGCAACTGGCCGTCGCACCTCTTCCTTTCGTTCAATCTTTCGCCGTCGCAACTGGTGGATCAGAACACCGGACTGCATATTCTCTCGATCCTCGATAAAAGCGGCTTCGATCCGCGCCGGCTCGAAATCGAAATCACCGAGACGGGCCTGATGACCGATCCGGCATCGGCAGAGAAAATCATCGAGGATTTGCGGCGCTGCGGGATACGTGTGTCGCTGGACGATTTCGGCACCGGGCAATCCTCACTGGGTCGCTTGCGCGCCTTCCAGTTCGACAAGCTCAAGATCGACCGTGCCTTCGTTTCCGCCATATTGGAGGATCGGCCAGCCGAACATATCGTGCGGGCAATTCTTGCCATGTGCGAGGGGCTCGGCATGGATGTTGTGGCCGAAGGCATCGAATATGAGGCGCAGGCCGAAAAGCTCATTGAATTCGGATGCGCGGGCGGCCAGGGCTATCTGTTCGGCAAGCCTGCGGATGCAGACACGACGTTGAGCCAATTGCGGGATTCGCTGGTGGTACGCTCGGCCTAGATATTTATTCTGCGCAATTCCGGACGGAAAACCGCTCACACTTTTCCTGGAATTGCTTAGGCAGGCCCGCCTGCCCGGATCATCGAGAAGTAATCGTCACCGCCTACCTGTCCGCCCTTCAGCGCGACCAACATGCCGTCTATGCGCGGATCGGTGCTGTAGGCCGTGCAAAGCGGCGAGCCCGGTGTCTGCGGCAAGGGCAGGCGTAACGTCAGCGCTTCGACGCCGAGTTTTGCCAGCGCATGGCTCGACGTATCGCCGCCTGCGATGACCGCCCTTTTCAAACCAGCACCAACCACGATTTCACGCAATATGTTGCCGAGATTCTCGCCCAGCCTGTGCCGCGAATTGTCGGAAAAAGAAATTGCGTCGCCTCGGTTCGTCGATGGTCCGAGCGCGGTGTAAAGAATGACACTTTCACCCGAACCGACGATTTTCAGCCCTTGTTCGACCGCTATTGCGATCGCCGCATCGGCATTTTCGGCTGAAATCTCCAGCGGATCGAGCGCTATACCGCGAAAGCCATTGTCCAATGCATGGCGTATCTGGCGTTCCGTCGTCGGCGAAACGCTGCCCGAGACTATGGCCAGCCGATCGACCGGACCAGGCGACGAAAAGTCTTGCGGGGTTCCAGCGATTCCCAACCGCGTCCACTCGCGCATAAGGGCATATTCGATACCGGAGGAACCGCACGTGAACTGCCCCGCCGGATCGCGTTTGCGCCACATCTGAGCGCCTGCAAGCTGCTGTGTCTCATCGCCATCGACGTCGAGAAGGACGATTTCCTCATCTCCTGCGAAAGCTGCATCGACCAGCGAATCTGCCTGCGGCGAACGCAGTTGTACGAGGTTCACAAGCCCCGTTCGCAGCGATGTCTGGTTAGCAAGATGAAGCCGCAAATCGGCCTCGTCCATCGGCGTAACAGGATGGCGGCTCATGACCGGATGACGGTCGATGCGGAAGATTTCCGCGCCATAGGCTGCAAAGAGATTTCCGAACGCCGTGTAGCGGCGGATCTGCGGTGCGCCGACGACAAGCGGCACTTTCTGCGCGCCGAACATGTCTCTGCCGATCTCGATGGCCTTGCCGATATTACCGATCTTCGGACTGGAATCGAATGTCGAGCAGACCTTGTAGTGGACAAAAGCGGCATCCAGCGATTTCAGCCAGGAAAATGCCGGAACAAGGTGCTTTTCCATCCATTCCGGCGTTTCACTGCGGCTGGTTCCGGCAAGGCCGAATGCGCGCCGGTCGCGAAAGCGTGAAAACAGTTCCGCATCCGGGATTTTCAAGAACAGCACCGTATCGACGCCTTGCGAGGCAAGCGCCTCCATGACATCGGTCGAGCCGGTCAGATCGTCGCCATAATAGGCGAGCAGCGTTGAATTTGCCTCCATCCCGATCAGGCTCCCTTGCCGTCGGCGAATTTTTCGAGCGACTGAGCGAGTTCGGGATGGTCTTTCGCGTAGTCCTCAAGCGGGACGCCTGCGACCGTCGCCTCCCAAGCTTGCTTGACGGCACGCACGCCGGCACCCGCACCGCCCGGATGGCTGACGATGCCGCCGCCGCAGAGATAAAGCAGGTCGGTCGATTGCCCGGTCCGCGCATAGGTTTCGGGAGCCTGCCCGCCCCATTGGCCGGAACCGACGACAGGCAGCGGGCAATCGTCCTTGGAGAAAAGCGGCGTGCTGACCGCTTCGAAGGATTTGACGAAGCTGTCATCCGGCTCCCAATATTTCACGCGGATGCCGTTGATCTGAAACTGATCGATGCCGAGCAGGCGCCAGAATTGCTGCCAGACCGAAAACTCCATGCCAAGCCCGGAGTGACGGGTCAGAATATCCCAGCCATTGCGATGCCCGTGCAGAACGAGGCCGGAGCGCTTGCGCAGGAACGACAGGCCACCCATGCCGATCGAATTGATGTTGATGACTGCCGCGTTACCGCCCGCCTCCAAAACCAGATCGTGATTGCGCATCATCTCGTCGGGATCGACATTCGAGATGCCAAACGCATACATGACCTTCTTGCCGGTCTTCTGCTCGTGATCCAGAATTCGCGGCATGATGGCGGCAACGCGATCCTTCAGAGGCGAGTAGGCCGGGCTCATCAGCTTCTCGTCGTCCTTGATGAAATCGACGCCGGAAGACAGAAGGTCGCCGACGAGTTCGGCCGTCTCGTTTGGCCGCAGACCGAGTGCCGGTTTGACGATGGTGCCTATGATCGGACGGTCCTGCACGCCGGTCAGGCGACGGCTTCCCGGTATGCCGAATTGCGGGCCGGGATAGGCGGACGCGAATTCCTTCGGCAGCTTCAAATCGACGACGCGGATACCAGTCATGCCCTTGATGGAATAGGCCCCGCCAATCGCAATCGTCATGAGCGCCGATAGATCGGTGCCGACCGCATCGAGCGGAAATTCTATGTCGGCATCCGCACGGTTGAACGATTTTGCGCCCGCGCCTTCATCCGGGAAGGATGGGCGGTCCAGAGGTGGAAGCGGACGCACCGCGACCACCCTTGCCGCAACACGCGCCTTCAATTCCTCCGTCTCGCCCGGCACGGCAACGAAGGTGCCGGTCGATTGGTCACTGGCGATTTTGGCGGCCAGCGCCTCGACATTGCCGGGGGTTTCGATGCGGTAGGTAACGCGTATCACTCGACAAGTCTCCGCTTGGAAAACACTGCTGTTCTGGTAAACTGGTATAATGAGTATCACAGCTATGCAAGGGATTGCGACGATCTTTCCAGGAGCGCCATTTCCGGCAATTCACTTGCGGCGCGGTTATGCGTATATGATCCTTCACCACCATCGGACGGGAATTTAATGGTATTGCAATCCGAACCGATCATCAGACGCAAATTGTCGGATGAAGTTTTTGTGCGGCTGAAGGCGCTTATCGAGAATGGCGACCTGCAGCCGGGCGATGAAATGCCGTCCGAACGCGCTTTGATGGAGCGTTTTCAGGTGGGGCGGCCTGCAATTCGCGAAGCGATGCAGGCGCTGGCCAATATGGGTCTTGTGGAAATCTCGCATGGCGAGCGCGCCAAGGTTCTGAAACTCACCGCGCAATCGCTATTCCGCCAGATGGACGTCGCAGCGAAAATCATGCTGTCGGCCTCATCGGATTCGCTGGAGCATCTCAAAAACGCACGCATCTTTTTCGAGCGAGGAATGGTGCGCGAGGCGGCCGCGAAGGCAAAGCCGGACGATGTGAAAGCTCTTGAGCAAACATTGGAGCGCCAGCGATCGCTGCTCGGAGATTCCGAGCAATTCATCGGTGCGGATATGGATTTTCACATCACGATCGCGAAAATCTCTCGCAATCCGATCTATTCGGCCGTCAGCGAGGCGATGCTCGGCTGGCTCAAGGAATATCACACGGAAATGCTAATCTGGACCGGAAGCGAGGATGTCACGCTTTCCGAGCATGAAGAGATCATCGAATGCGTTCGCCGCAATGATCCGGAAGCTGCCGAACAGGCGATGATAAAGCATCTGGAGCGTTCGCGCGCGCTCTACACGCTTCGCAACAAGGCGGACGACTAAAGCTCCAGCCGCGCGACAGCGTAGGGCGGAAGCTCCAGCTCATCGGCCCGAAGCGTTGATAGCACGGGTTCCCCGCCGCCTTCCTGAAGCCAGACTTCATCCAGCAAAGAAAGTAGTCCGCCGCGAACGCCTGATATTTCGATGTTTTGCAAATGCGGGGTCAGATTGGCGACTAGCAGAACCGTCTTTCCATCGCGGCGCGCACCGAGCGCCAGAATTTTTTCGGGCTCCGGTGAGTTTACGGCCAAGTAATCAGCGCCAGACAGATGGCCGAGCCATTTGAGCACATGGAAAAGCGGACGCGGCTTCCCCTCAGCAACCGGTTCATTCTTTCCGGCAACAAGCCCGAACGGCCCGGCAAGCGTCGAAAGCGTCACCACATCCAGTCCTGCTTCTGCGACAGTCGCAGCATAAGCCAGCGTCCACGCGGCACCGAAAAGGCCATTGTGGCGTGGATCGACGTTGGCCATGGCGATGCGTTTGCGTGAAGGGTTTTCCTTCGTCGCACTGCCATAGGGATTCTGGCGCATGGCGATGGTCGATGGCCCGATCCGATAAGGCTTTTCGCCATAGATCGCGCGCACGGAACGCGTGACGAAACGCAGAGCCTCAAAAGTCTGCATGACGCTCAAATCGTCTGCCGCATGCACGATGGGACAAGTGGCGTGGGTAATGTAAGCGAGCTGCTCCGACGGAACGCGCTTGCGGTTCAATTCGGTAAAATAGCTGAACATGCCGCCGCCAAGCGGAATGCCGGGGAACGCTCTTTTCGCCGCAGTGTAAACATTTTCAAGCGGCGGGCATTCCGGCCATTTGCTGCCCGGCGGAGTCGATTGACGATCCATCGATGGCGATACGGCAATCGATGAAAGCGACAATCCGGCCCCCTTCACCTGCGATGCGATGGCGGACAATTCTTCGTCCAGCGGGGCCTCCTGGCAAGGCACAAAACATTCCAGCGTCACGGCCAGTTCCGAGGCCTCGGCTATGTCTCGAAATCCTGCAAGCGTATCCACACCATGATGTGCGGTCGGATCGAAATGGCAGATCAGATGCCGTGCGCCTATTTCCTTCAGCAGATTTGCGTGTTCGCGTTCCCCTACCAATTCTTCCGGTCGCAAACCGATGCTGATTTCCGGCAGGACCACATCGGAGTCCAACAGCGTCAGCGAGATTTTCCCGTCGTCTTTAGCTGACGTAGTCGACGCGTCGTTCGCAACAGTCAGCGTAATCGACTGCCGGATGGTCTCGCCGGATTTGAGCAGATACGGCCAAGGCAGTGCCAGCGGGCGCACATAGGTCTTGTAGGAACCATCCGTCCAGTTGCGCTGGTCTTCCATTTCGAAGACGTCGCCATCCATGCGGCATTCGACGCGCAGGCCGGGCAACGGCTCATGCTCAATCGCGCTGATATCCTTGAAGGGCTGCCAGGGCTCGATCAAATCCGGGAAAGTCGTATGCTCGATCGAACCATCGCTATGCGTAACCCTGACAGGTTTTCCGGCAACGCCGACCACCGGATGCAGGACGGCGAAACCAGCGCGCGCCGTCTCGAAATCGCCCTGCGGCGTGAACGATGCATCGAACAGAACGGATGCGGGTTTCCCCTCGATCTTGGCTTCGCAGTTCAGCAATGCGCCTGACGGCGCTTCGAAACTTGCCTTGTAACTGACCGAAAACCCGTCTTTTGTTTCAGCAATATCAAGATCGGAAATCACCGGGTCGCATGTGCCCCAGTCGCGGTCGCGCACCAGAAACGCAATCGAGCGCAGGATTTCCACATCGGCAAAACGGATCGAGCGGACATTTCCGCCGATAAGCTCGACCGAAAGATCGCCAGCCTGCAAGCGCTTTGCCTCCGGCTTCTTTTCTTCCGTGCCGAAGAGCAGGAAATCGGACGAATGCGTCATGAAAAGAATTCCGAGAGCGGTACGGTGCGCTTTTCCTCTGCGCTTCGATACGATGCCTCGACCAGTGCGAAAGTTTTGAGATTATCCGCGCCGGAGGTCGCCGGCTCGCTTTTGCTTGCAAGGCTATCTACCCAATGCTGCTGGATGAGCGCGACACTTTCCTGAATATTGTGCCACGGCCTGCTCGCCCATGGCAGGAGGCGCGGCTGCACGTCGCTGATTTCCGTGCCTTTCGAGGAATGCACGGTGAGGCGATAATCCTGCGACAGACGCAGCGTGCCGAAGGTGCCGTCGACTTCCAGCAATGTTTCGGGAAAGGCTTCGATGGGCAATTGCGTCGCGTAGCTGCAATCGACGACCGACGTTATGTCATTCTGATGATCGAGCAGCATGGTCGCGACGTCTTCGCCTGCAATGTCGGGATTTACGCGGCGGATGCGCGCCGTGACCGCGGTCGCATCGCCAAACAGGAAGCGTGCAATGTCGAGTGCGTGGATGCCGAGATCTTCGACTATGAAACGTTTGCCAGTCGCCAGATATGGCTGGCCGGAAAAGACATCATAGGCGGAACGGAAACTGACGCGACCCCAGAAAACCTCACCGATGACACCGCTGTCGATCACCGCTTTCGCCGCCTGAATAGGCGATTGCCAGCGGAAGTTTTCGTGGATCATCAGGGAGACGCCCGCATCGTCGCAGGCTGAAACCATAGCCTTGGCGTCGTCCATCGAAGGCGCGAACGGCTTCTGGCAGATCATCGGAAGTCTATGCTTCGCGACCAGTTCGACCAGCGGGCGGTGGCTCAAAACAGTGGTGGCGATGTCAACGAAATCAAAGCCGCCATCGGCCAGCAGTTCTGCCGCATCGCTATAGCGGCGCTCTATGCCGAACTGGTCGCCAACGATCTTGAGGCGCTCCGGATCATGGTCGCAAATGGCGACGATGGATGCGCCTTTCGCATCGACCCAGCCATGCATCTGGTTGACCGCGAAGAAACCGCAGCCGATCAGCGCGCCTCTCAATTCGCTCATAGCTTTCAGTCCTTATTGGCAAGCTGCATCAGGGTGACGCGCTGCTGCAAACGCCGCTGCGCCTGATCGATGACCACCGCAACGACGATCACGATACCCTTGATGACCATTTGCCAAAAGGAAGAAACGCCCATCATCACCAGACCGTCCGACAGGATACCGATAACAAAAGCACCGATGATCGTGCCGCCTATGGTTCCGCGCCCGCCGGACATCGAGGTTCCGCCAAGCACTGCCGCCGCAATGGCGTTGAGTTCGAAGGAATTGCCGGTTGCCGGATGGGACGCCATGAGCTCCGACGAGATGACCAGCCCGACGATTGCCGCACAGAAGCCGGAGAACATGTAGACGAACATCTTGACCCGATCGACCCGGATGCCCGACATACGCGCTGCGCGCTCATTGCCGCCGACCGCGAAGATATGGCGTCCGATCGGCGTGTATTTCGCGACATAGGCAGCGGCCAGCGCCACCACAATCAGTATCCAGACCGAGGTCGGCAGGCCGAAGATACGCCCTGCTCCAAGGAAGGCAAAACCCGTCGTTCCATATTCGGGATTGCCCTGAAGGTTCGGGAACGTCTGGCCATCGGACGACAGCAGCGCGAAACCGCGCGCGACGTAAAGCATGCCGAGTGTAGCTATGAAGGGCGCGACGTTCAGTTTGGTAATCAGCAGCCCGTTGATAGCGCCGATCACGATGCCGACCAGCAGCGTCAGCAACGCCACCTCATAGATGTTGAAGTAGATCGTGTAGCCGATCTGAAGATCGATGCCGTGCAGGATCAGGCCGCCCGCCACCATGCCGCAAAGGCCGACGATCGAGCCCACGGAAAGATCGATGCCGCCGGTGATGATGACGAAAGTCATGCCCATCGCCAGAAAAGCGTTCAGCGCGACGTGCTTCGACATCAGAATGAGATTTGCGGTCGAAAGGAAATTCGGTGCGAAAATCGAAAAGAAGATGATGACTGCAAAGAGCGCGATGAACGTGCGCGCCTTCATCAAGGTCAGGAGCAGCGAGCCGCTTGGGGCCGCGCTTTTGACCGCTGTTGTCGTGCTCATCAGGCATGCTCCCTAGTTTTATGACCTTCGGCCGAAGCCTTGACGATCATGTCTTCCGTGGCATCCTTCCGGTCGATCACGGTGACGAGCTTTCCATTGCTCATCACGGCGATGCGGTCCGAAAGGGCCATGACTTCTTCAAGGTCGGATGTTGAGAAAAGAATGGCCAAACCATCCGCCGCCAGCCTGCGCATGGTGCGGAAAACATCGGCCTTCGCACCGACATCGATGCCGCGGCTCGGCTCGTCCATCAAAAGAACTTTCGGGTTGGTCATAAGCGCTTTGCCGATGACCACCTTCTGCTGATTACCGCCGGACATCGACGTGACCTCGAAACTCGGATCTTTCGCCTTGATCGACAGGTCACGGATCGCTTCGTCGATTGCCGACTTTTCCTTGTCGCCGACAATGTGAAAGCCGAACCTTGTGAAGCGATTGAGGCTGGCCAGCGTCAGATTACTGGCGATGGACAAAACCGAAACCAGCCCTTCGCGCTGGCGATCTTCGGGGATCAATGCAAGACCGCGCTGGATGCGGCGCGTCGTGTCACCGGCGGTGACGTCCTGCCCGTCGATATAGACATGGCCGGACGACATAGGGTGACGACCCATCACGCATTCGAAAAACTCGCTGCGCCCGGCGCCCATCAGGCCGTAAATGCCCAAAACCTCGCCGGATTTTACCGAAATCGACACGTCATCGACGGAAAAACCGCCGGTCTTGCGCGGCAAGGTGATGTTTTCCGCGCGGAATGCCTCGCCACCGACCGTGTGTTCGACCGATTTTGCGAAATCCTTGGCGTCCGAACCGATCATCGACCGGACGATCCATTTCGTGTCGATTTCGCTGACCTTGGCCTGCCCGGTTATCTGCCCGTCGCGCAGCACGGTGATATAATCGCCGATGCGCATCAGCTCTTCCAGCCGGTGCGAAATGTAGACGATGGAAACGCCCTGCGCTTTCAACTCGCCGATGACTTTGAACAGGATATCGACTTCAGCGGCACTCAGCGCGGAGGTTGGCTCGTCCATTATGAGAATGCGCGCATCGAGCGAAATCGCCTTGGCGATCTCGACGAGCTGCTGTTGGCCGATCGGCAAATCCTCGACCATGGTTTCGGCGTTGATGCCTGCATCCAGCTTGTCGAGGAAAAGGTTTGCCTTCTCGAACTGCGCCCTGTGGTCGATGCCTCGAAGACCGCGCGTCAACTCGCGGGTCGCGAAAATATTCTCGGCGACCGACAGATTTCCGAATAGGTTCAGTTCCTGAAAGATCATCGCGATGCCGTTCGCCTGCGCATCGGCTGGCGAATTGAACGTCACTTCCTTTCCATCGAGAAGCATGCGGCCAAGTGTCGGCTTTTCGACCCCGGCGATGATGCGCATCAGCGTCGATTTTCCGGCACCGTTTTCGCCGACAAGCACATTGACCGCGCCGCGTCGCAGCGAGAAATCGGCCTTCTTTACCGCGACGATGCCCGAATAGACTTTGGTGACATCTTCGAGGCGCAGAACGTAATCGTCGGCTTCGAGCGGTTCCATGTCAGCCACCGATTGTGATCGTGGCGGGAACGAGAAGCGGCAATTGCCCGCTGGAAGGCAGCGGATAGGCGCCGACCGCCTGCACGCTTTTGCCGACGAGATTTTCGCGCGGAAGCTTTTCGAGAAGCAGCGTGTTGACGTGGGTGTTGAACGACTTTCCGTATTGCGCCCATTCGATCTGGTTCTTGAACTCGTTGAAGTTGACGAAATCCAGACTGTCGCGCAGTGCCGTGCCACGAACTGCCGGGCCAATCTGGATGCGCACATCTGCCTTGCCGTCCGCGTCGATATCGACATCGACATAGGCCGCGCGGGATTTGAGTTCTTCGGCGACGATGGTGCCTTCGAGCCTTGCTGCGAAGGTCCATGGCGCGCTGCCCTGTTTTTCCTTGTGGCCGAATTTTGCGCCTGCGGCTTCCAGATCGGAGGATGCGAGGCTTGCGACTTCCTTGAAGTCCCCGGCCTTCTGATCGAGGTAGGGAACGACCTTCGAATCCCATATCTCCGCGACCATACGGTCGGGATTGAATCCGCCAGCAGCAGCACTCGCGGCCTCTTCGGCTGTTGGCGTCTTGATGATCGTGAAGCCGGAAAGCGTCACCACGCAAACAAGCGCGACGGCTGCGACAGCCCTGATATTCGGCATGGGAAACACACTCCGTCACAATGGAATTATGCGCGCAACGCGGCTTGCCCACGCTGCGCGCATATTTCGGAAGGACTTAGTCCTTGAGCGCGAAAGTCTCGAGCTCCTCGGCATTGTCGGCATTGATCAGCACGCAATCCATGAGCTGCTTTTCTTCAGCCGGTGCCTTGCCGGTCTTGATGTACTCGTCCGCCTGCATGACGGCCATCTGCGCCTGCGCGTAAGCCGGCTGAAGGACGGTCGCCTTGATGCCGCCTGCCTTGATGGAGTCGCGAACGTCGTTCGAGCCATCGAAGCCAACCACGATCACGTCTTTGCGACCGGCTGCCTGGAGAGCGGCGATCGCACCCATGGCCATCGTATCGTTGCCGGAGATGACGCCCTGAATGTCAGGATTTGCCTGAAGGATGGTTTCCATCTTGGAATAGCCTTCGGTCTGGCTCCAGTTCGCCGACTGCTGCGCGACCATCTTCATGTCTGGATAGTCGTCGATGACGTCGTGGTAGCCTTTCGAACGGATACCGGCATTCAGATCGGCTTCGCGGCCGAGAAGCTCGACGTAATTGCCCTTTTCGCCCATCAGCTTGACGAACTCTTCGGCACCGAGCTGCGCGCCCTGATAATTGTTCGAGACGATCTGCGAAACTGCAACGCCGGTTGCATTGATTTCACGATCGATCAGGAAGGACGGAACGCCTGCATCCTTGGCCTTCTGGACGGCCGCGATGGATGCTTCCGAACCTGCATTGTCAAGGATGATCGCCTTTGCGCCACGGCCGATTGCCGTGTCGATGAGCTGTGACTGCTTGCTGGCATCGTCGTCATGCACGAGCACGAGCGTATCATAGCCAAGCTCTTTCGCCTTGGCTTCCGCACCGACAGCTTCCGCCTTGAAGAACGGATTGTCGTGGGATGGCGTGATGATTGCGATAAGGTCGGCAGCGTAAGCGGGCATTGCCGCTCCCGCCGAAAGAAAGGCTGCAAAAGCAGCGATGGTAAGTCTGCGCGTAAGTTTCATTCCAAGTCCTCCCAAGGTTAAGAAATGAGGGCGAGACGCCCAATGCGTCAGGTGATGCGCCGGATGCTGTCGGCAATCTCCTGTGGTTCGAAAACACGCTTCCAGTCGTCGCGCATAAGCGCTGGCTTGCCGAACTCGATCGCCTTGTTGCAGGCATCGGAAAACACGCCCTCGACTTCTTCAAAGATGACCGCGCCCAGCACATTCATGTGGCCGAGCAGGAAATCGCGCGCGGCTTCCTTCGGCACGCCACGCGCCACGCACTCATCCATAGCTTCGCGCATGACAACGAGCAGCGAGGCGCATACGGTTTCGGACAGGCCCGGCTCCAGCAAAGCCATCTGCTCGACCGTCACGCGATGCGAACGCATGACAGGCGCCCAGATCACCTTCGCGATTTCTTCGCCCAGCGCATAGGCTTCTTCCGGCCCTTGCATCAGCGCCGACACGATATGCTGCTTGGCAGCAACGCCGCCGAAATGGTCCTTGCGAGCCGCGAGTTCGGTTTCGTCGTTGAAGATCGGCGGATGGCAGGGATGCGTGACGAAATAGGTCAGATCCGCACGCTCTGGCAGATGCCCGGCAAAAGGTGCGGCGGCATCGAGGATAACGACCATCGTGCCGGCTTTCAGCTTGCCTACGATGCCGGACGCCACCTTGCCGATGACCGTATCCGGTACGGCCAGAATGACGACATCGGCGCCATCGAGGGCTGCATCGGCATCTATCGTCTTGACGTCGAGTTCTTTCGCGAGGCGCGCCTTGCCGGCTTCGCTGACTTCGACATGTCGAACGTCGAAGCGCGACCCTTTGAGGTTTTTTGCCAGGCGGCAACCCATTTTTCCGCCGGCGCCGAACAAGGCAATGGACGTCATACGATATCTCCTCGGATCACTTTACGACGAGTATTATCTTCAACTGGTATGATGAGTCAATGAGTGCATCACATTACCAATGTCTTTGAAAGAAATTTGCCGCAGACACCTGTCGAAACCGCTGCCGCCGCATATGCTACTTTGTGGCGTGTACCGCCCCCGCCGGTTACGTCTAATTGTGAGTTGAATATTCGCGTTCTTTGCGGTCATCTGCCATGACTTCCAAGTCAACAGGTTTGGAGCGTGCCATGTCCATCTACATGCTGGCCTTGCTTATCGGTGTAATTGCGGGACTTCGTGCAATGACGGCCCCTGCCGCGGTGAGTTGGGCGGCACATCTCGGCTGGTTTCCGGTCGAAGGGACGTGGGCAGCCTTTATGGGCTATCGCTTCACACCCTATATTTTCAGCGTACTGGCCATAATCGAGCTGATCACCGATCAGCTTCCCTCGACACCGAGCCGCAAGGTTCCGCAACAGTTCGGTGCGCGTATCGTCAGCGGTGCGTTTTGCGGCGCGGTTCTGGGCGCGGGTTTCGGAGCCACGATCGGCGGTGCGATTGCAGGCGCGATCGGTGCGGTCATTGGCACGCTGGGCGGGGCCGAGTTCCGCAGCCGTCTGGTTCAGGCGACAGGAGGCAAGGATTTGCCGATCGCCCTTCTGGAAGACGTGATTGCCATCGGCGGGGCAATATTGATCGTTTCCGCCGTGTCATGACCCGGCATTTCGACGCCATAATCATCGGCACCGGACAGGCAGGACCACCTCTCGCCGGGCGTCTGACGGCATCGGGAATGCGCGTTGCGATCATCGAGCGGAAACTGTTCGGCGGAACATGCGTCAATACCGGCTGCAAACCGACCAAGACACTGGTTGCAAGCGCATATGCCGCCTATATGACCCGTCGCGCTGCAGATTTCGGTGTCTTACTATCGGGCGAAGTCGGCATAAATTTCGCCGCGGTCATGGCGCGAAAGGACAAGGTTTCCGACGATTCCCGCGAGGGCGTCGAAAGCTGGCTGCGCGCGATGGATGGATGCACGGTCTTCGACGGCCACGCGCAGTTCGAGTCCGAAAAAACGATACGGATCGGCGACGAGGTTCTGAGCGCGGATAGGATTTTTCTGAATGTCGGCGGGCGCGCGGCCATTCCAGATTTCCCCGGCATAGACGAAGTCGATTATTTGACGAACACTTCCATCCTCCAGCTCACAGAATTGCCGAAGCATCTCGTTATCGTCGGCGGCAGCTATATAGGACTGGAATTTGCGCAAATCTTTCGTCGTTTCGGTAGTGACGTCACGATTGTCGAGAAAGGCGCGCGGCTCATCCATCGCGAGGACGAAGATGTGTCTGCCGCGATAAAGGATATTTTCGAAAAAGAAGGCATTCATATCCGCCTGAATGCCGAATGCATCAGCTTTCGACCCGCCGATGGCGCGATAGGCGTTGGTGTCGATTGCACCGAGGGAAGTCCCGAAGTGCTTGGCTCCCATGTGCTTCTGGCAGTCGGCAGGAAGCCGAATACGGATGATCTCGCGCTCGACAAAGCCGGTGTGGAAACCGACAGTCGCGGTTATATCGTCGTCGATGATCAGTTGCGCAGCAACGTCGATGGCATATGGGCGCTGGGCGATTGCAATGGCAAAGGCGCCTTCACCCACACCGCCTATAATGATTTCGAGATCGTGGCGGACAATCTTCTCGACAACGACAAGCGCCGTGTGACCGACAGAATTTCAACCTATGCTCTGTTCATCGATCCGCCGCTCGGCCGGGTTGGCATGACCGAAGCGGAAGCTAAAAAATCGGGAAAGAAGCTGCTGATTTCCACCCGCCCGATGAGCCAGGTCGGCCGCGCGGTGGAAAAATCGGAAACGCTGGGCTTCATGAAGATCGTGGTCGATGCAGACAGCCAAGCCATATTGGGGGCTGCGATTCTCGGCACCGGCGGCGATGAAGTCGTCCACGGCATATTGGACACGATGTATGCGAAAGCGCCGTACAAAACTTTGCAACGCGCCATGCATATCCACCCAACGGTGTCGGAACTCATCCCCACTTTGGTCGCAGATTTGAAACCGCTTAAATAAGCGCATCTGCAACCAGATACTACCTAGACTTTACGTAAGGGCAGGTATTACACTTTGGTAGCGAGGGCGCTGCTATATGATCCGTGCATCCATTTCTTCGGTATCGCATTTGATCGACGACCTTTATCAGGCCGCCTATGAACCAGACCATTGGACGATCGCACTGGAAAGTCTGCGCGTTCTGTTCGATGGATCCAGAAGCTGCATTCGCTACGATCATGGGATGAAGCCCGGCACCCATGTCGCAAATTACGACGATCCCAACCTGGTGCTCGATTTTTTCCGGGGCGGCTATCCCATGGATACCGTTACGTCGATCATTTCGGCTTTTCAGGTTGGTGTTCCAAAAACCGATTCCGGCCTTGTCGCCAAGGAACTGCTCCACAAAACGCAGATGTGGAACGACCTGATGAAACCGCGCGACATGTATGGCGGGATGGCGACAAAAATTCTGGTGTCCGGAGAGCTGAATGTCTTTGTCGATATTCAACGCGGATTGAAGCAGCCGGAATTCTCGACGGAAGATCTTGAGTTGAAGCGCGCGCTGGTGCCGACGCTGATACGCGTCGCCCAGATTTCGGAGAGGCTTGGTCATCGCAATTTAAGCAGCCGCTCCGCCCATATGGCCCTCGACGCGCTCTCCATCGGTTTCGTTACCGTGACGCCGTCAATGCGAGTGATAGAATTCAACGGTGCTGCAGAAAAGATTTTCGAGCGCGGTAATCTTTCGTGTCAGCACGGGCATCTGTTCACCGGTAACCTGGCGCTGACACGCCGCCTGAACAAGCTTGTCGCGGAGGCCTGCTACGACGATGATGGCCTGCCCGGACATGGCGGGGAGCTGGTGATCAATTCGGTGATGACGGACACGCCAGCGGTCGCCCTTTCCGTGGCGCCGGTCCAGAAACGACACGCATTGTCCGAAGGCATTCCGGGACCGGCCGCCGTCATTTATATCCGCGAGATCGGCAATGGCTTTGCCGCAGATATGCAAACACGTCTGCGCGAATTGTTCGGTCTGAGTGCCAGGGAATCCGAAATAGCCAAAGGGCTGGTAACAGGAAGCTCGCTTCAGGAAATCGCCAACGCCAGCGAGATCAGTATCGCGACGGCGCGGACCCAGCTCGCAAGCATTTTCCGAAAGACCGATACGAACCGGCAAAGCCAGCTCGTCATGCTGCTTATGCAGGTTTTGCAGCTTCCTCGCCCATAAGCTTAGCCTTTTACAAAGATGCCCGCCGTTTTGGTGGATGGTATCGGCGTTTCGGTCGTGCGATTTGAAGGGCTGAGTTTTCTGACCGGGCGGATCGAATGGAGCGGATCGATTGTGTCATTGCGGGTGCGGGCGTCATCGGCCTTGCGATAGCCCGCGCCCTTGCCCTGGCCGGCCGGGAGGTCATCGTTCTCGAAGCTACCGACATGATCGGCACCGGCACGAGCTCACGCAATTCGGAAGTGATCCACGCCGGTATCTACTATCCGAAAGACAGCCTGAAAGCGAAGTTCTGCGTTTCCGGAAAAGAGATGCTTTATCGCTTCGTCGAAGAGCACGGCGTCGCGTATCGGCGTTGCGGCAAGCTGATCGTCGCCACCAATGCCGAGCAGGACGCGAAGCTGATCGGCATTCGCGAGAAAGCGTCGTCATGCGGCGTTTCCGATCTGTTGCCGCTGACGCGCAAAGACGTTTTGGCCCTCGAACCGGAGCTCGACTGCAGCGCCGCACTGCTTTCGCCTTCGACCGGCATTATCGACAGCCATGGTTTCATGCTCGCCCTGCAGGGAGAAGCTGAAGCAAGAGGCGCTTCGATCGCCTTCATGACGAAAGTGCTTTCGGGGCGCGTCACGCAGCGCGGAATTGAATTGACCACGCTTGATACCACAACCGGCAATACGCTCGATCTCGAGGCCAAATGCTTTGTCAATGCAGCGGGATTGGAGGCCAACGCACTCGCTTGCCGGGTCGAAGGACTGGACGCCAGCTTCGTGCCCAAGCTGACGCTTGCCAAGGGAAACTATTTTTCCGCGACCGGACGCACGCCGTTTTCGCATCTCATCTATCCGGTGCCGGAAGATGGCGGGCTTGGCGTTCACCTGACGCTCGATCTCAATGGACGGATGCGCTTTGGGCCGGATGTCGAATGGATCGACACGATAGATTATAGGGTAAATCCGGCGCGCGCAGACATCTTCTACGACAGGATACGCAGCTACTGGCCGGGGTTGGCCGACGGAAGCCTCGTGCCTGCCTATAGCGGCATTCGGCCGAAGCTCTCAGGCCCCGGCGAAAATCAGGCGGATTTTCTCATTCAGGGGCCGGAAACCCATGGCGTTCCCGGCCTCTTCAATCTGTTCGGGATAGAAAGTCCGGGTCTTACGTCAAGCTTGGCGATTGCCGAGCACGTTGCGACCCGGATTTGAGCTTTTACAGGTCGAACGATACGCCCTGCGCAAGCGGCAACGCCTTCGAGTAGTTCACCGTGTTGGTGGCGCGACGCATATAGGCTTTCCACGCATCCGACCCCGATTCGCGACCGCCGCCGGTTTCCTTTTCACCACCGAACGCCCCGCCGATTTCGGCACCCGATGTGCCGATATTGACGTTGGCGATGCCGCAATCGGAACCATCAGCGGAAAGAAAGCGCTCTGCTTCCTGCAAATCCAGCGTGAAGATCGACGAAGAAAGACCCGCACCGACTGCATTGTGCAGCCGAAGCGCCTCATCGAAATCGCTGTATTTCATGACGTAAAGGATCGGAGCGAAGGTTTCTTCGGTGACCGGCGAAACCTGCTTCGGCATTTCGACCAATGCAGGCTTGGCGTAAAACGCCTCGGCATTTACGGTTTCGACACGCTCGCCGCCAGTCACCTTGCCGCCTGCCGCGGTGGCCTCTTTCAAGGCCTTCTGCATGTTCTCGAAAGCAGGCTTGTCGATCAGCGGGCCGACCAGAGATTTGGTTTCCAGCGGATTGCCGACAGACACGCTCTGATAGGCCTTTCTCAGACGCGCAACGAGATCGTCATAAAGGCTTTCATGCACGAACAGCCTGCGAAGCGTGGTGCAGCGCTGGCCGGCAGTGCCCATCGCACCAAATGCGATGGCACGGACTGCCATGTCGATATCGGCAGACGGGCAAACGATGCCGGCATTGTTGCCGCCGAGCTCCAGAATTGCGCGCGCAAAGCGCTTGGCAAGGCGCGGTCCCACGTCGCGGCCCATGCGCGTCGATCCCGTGGCGGACACCAGCGGAACCTTCGGATGATCGACAAGCGCCTCGCCAACGATACGGTCGCCTATCAGCACCTGCGACAGGTTTTCCGGTGCATCGCCGAACCGTTTCAAAGCGCGCTCGAAAATCGCCTGAGAGGCAAGTGCCGTGAGCGGCGTCTTTTCCGATGGCTTCCAGACAACGGCATTGCCGCAGACGATCGCCAAGGCGGTGTTCCAGGACCAGACGGCGACCGGAAAGTTGAATGCCGAGATAACGCCAACGACGCCCAGCGGATGCCACGTCTCCATCATGCGATGGCCCGGACGCTCCGTTGCAATGGTCAGACCGTAAAGCTGGCGCGAGAGGCCGACTGCAAAATCGCAGATATCGATCATCTCCTGGACTTCGCCAAGTCCTTCAGACGGGATCTTGCCCGCTTCAATCGAAACCAGACGGCCGAGATCTTCCTTGCTGGCGCGAAGCTCTTCACCCAGAAGCCTGATCAATTCGCCGCGGCGCGGGGCCGGAATCAGCCGCCATTCGCGAAACGCCTTATCCGCGCGCTCGACTGCCTCACCGACATCCTTTTCGCCGATGGCATGAAGATCGGCAATCTTTTCACCCGTCACCGGGCTGTAGGAAGGCATCGCTCCGCCGGTGAAAGCTTTATCCGGCACGCCGAGCTTTTTCAGAAGCGTTGCCGTTTCGCTGATCATGGTCATTCTGGTTCCCTTATGCTTTGTCGCTGCCGTGCGCCTATCATGTCCGCCACAGATAATGCCAGCAAGTGCAGCGAGAAAGGTTTATGCCAAACCGATCCAGCCCGCAGCAATGTTACTGCCATATTCGAACGATAGAAGGCCAATGGGCGGCTCATTCCTGAAGCGAATGAAGCGCTTGCCGGTTCGTTAAAAGTTTTCCCGCACTATTCGCAGGTAAACGAGTTTCGAAAACCTATGGCGCACCGGCGCCAACAGGCTGTACAACAGAGCATGGAAATATCCCGGCGCAAGGCTGATCGGGGGAAGGAGGCATCTTGAGCAAGCCGGAAGCGTCTAAGCCAGCGCGCGAAACACGTTTGCTAGGTTTTGCGGCGCCATCCCGCGCTGCATTGATTGCCCCGATCTCGGCCGCCCGTTGGCTGCTGCTGCTCATAGCCGCAGCCGGAATCTATTTCTTTCACGGCTTTCTCGTCCCTGTTCTCGCCGCCCTTGTCATCGGCTTTGCAAGCTGGCCGCTTTACAAGCGCCTGCTTTCATTTGTCGGTGGAAACAGAACCATTGCCGCAACGATCGCGCTGATCCTGCTCATCGGCGTCTTCATCGTACCGATTTCATTTGCCGCAACCTACGCGACCGAAGAAATCCGCGAATGGTTCGGCTGGGCCGTCGAGACCAACCGGCACGGTGCCGCAGCGCCCCTCTGGCTCATTTCCGTTCCCGGCGTCGGTGAATGGCTCGTTGCGCAGTGGGACCAGTATATCGGGCATCCCGGGGCAATAGGCGAAGTGATACAGCTCGTCAGCGGCGGCAATATCGGCAACATCTACAGGGCCATTCTGGCTGCAGGCGGCGGCGTCTTCGGCCTTCTGCTGGGTCTCCTGTTCATGCTGATCACGCTGTTTTTCGTCTATCACGATGGCGAGCGCTTTTCGGTGCAGATCGACCGGCTGGGCGAACGCATCCTGCCAATGCGCTGGGAGCGTATTTCACGCGTCGTGCCTGCAACTATCAGCTCGACCGTCACCGGAATGACGCTCATCGCCATCGGCGAAGGCGTCGTTCTCGGCCTTGCCTACTGGGTCGCAGGCGTTCCTTCGCCCGTCACGCTGGGCGTGCTTACCGGCATCATGGCGCTTATTCCGGGCGGTGCACCGCTGTCCTTCACTCTCGTCTCGCTCTATCTCGTTGCCAGCGGTTCGCCTTTTGCCGGTGTAGCCCTGTTCATCTGGGGCTCTGTCGAATTGTTCATCGTCGATAAGACGCTGCGTCCGAAGCTCGTCGGCGGGCCAATCAAACTGCCTTTTCTCCCGACGTTTTTCGGGCTTGTCGGCGGCGTCAAGACGATGGGCTTCCTGGGTTTGTTCATCGGCCCCGTCCTTATGGCGCTGCTCGTCGCGATCTGGCGCGAATGGCTTCGCGAGGTGGAAATTTCCGATGAAACGGAAGTGGAAATCGATGCAAAGACCGTCGCCTTGGAACCGATCGAGCCTGTGACAGTTTCGATAAAGCCGATACCGCACAAAGCTGCTTCGGGATGATTCCAGACCCCATCACGGGCGTCCCTTTATAAATCGGTGTCGCAACTTGTGATGGGAGCGTTACAACAAAACGACGTAATACGCGCGTTGTTGGGACGTATTGGTGAAACTGGAGGTCTAAATTTCATGAAGAAAGCTATTTTGGCGCTTGCGCTTATGGTTCCAATCGCAGCTTGCTCGCAAACCGAACAGGGTGCCGTCGTCGGCGGTGCCGGTGGTGCGGCTATCGGTGCCGCGGTCGCAGGCAGCGGCAACAGAGCTGGTGGCGCGCTCATCGGCGGCGCAGTAGGTGCTGCAACCGGCGCCCTCATCGGCCGCTCGCAGGACAACCGCAACCAGTGTCAGTACCGCGATGACTATGGTCGCGTTTACACAGATCGTTGTCCGCAGGGTTACTGATCTTAACGGTTTGACTACCAAACCCCTCGCTCTTTCGGGCGGGGGGTTTTTCTTTGCAAATAATGCAAGATTTGCATAATTCCGTGATGTTAAATCACAGCGTGATCGTGAGTTCAGAGCAAGCAAATCCGGTTATTTTAAACGTACAAATCCAAGCATCTCGCTCAAGCCACGTTTCAAGTTGATTCAGAACGTGTTCGCTTGTCATGGAACCGGCACCGCGAGAACACATTTGCTGCCACATTTCCCCACTACGGGCTCCATTACTTTCAATGGAGCTTATATACAGGATGACGATACGCAAAGCGGCAGTCGCCGCCGCAGTCATTACCACCGGCATCATGATGGCCGCTTCCACAGTTACTGCCTCAGCCCAATGCGGCCGCGCTTCCTGGTATGCGCTGCATTCGAAGACGGCTTCCGGCGAGCGCATGAACCCCTCCGCAATGACCGCTGCCCACCGCACCTTGCCATTCGGCACGAAGGTCAAGGTGACCAACAAGCGCAACGGAAAAACAGTCGTCGTGCGCATCAATGACCGCGGACCGTTCATCAAGGGTCGCGTTCTCGATGTATCGAAAGCGGCTGCCCGCAGACTCGGCTTTGTCAGTTCCGGCCACACGCCGGTTTGCATGGATATGAGCTGAACATCGGACGATGTTTTAGATCGTCATTTGTACGTCCAATGGGACGCACGGCGATCTAATTTCAGCCAATCAGAATGCGCGGGCCCAGCCTGCCTTTGACCGGCAAATCAAGTATCAGCGTTTTGCCAGCCAAAGGGTCTGCTGCCCGCGCATCTTCGTCCATCCCGGACCATGCGCTCGTAACCGCCATGCGCGAAGCGTCACGCCCGATGAACGCCGGGCATGAAGGCTGAAGGGTTGGCACCGCGACGGAGCGGATGCGCTTTCCGTCAGGTGAATAGGCATCGATCGACGCGCCTCCCCAGCGTGCGTTCCACAGCACGCCGTCTGTATCCATAACAGAGCCGTCCAATCCGCCCTCGCCGCCGCTCTGGTCGAAAAACACCGCCGGATCTCCCGTGGGCAGCCCGGTTTCGGGATCACAATTCACGCGAAACAACAGATTCTCACGCGTGTCGGCATAATAGGCTGTGGCACCATCCGGCGAAAAGCAGATCGAATTCGGAATGGTGATGCCCGGGTAAAGCAGCCGCGTCTCGCCTTTGAAATACCAGTAGATCGAACCCGCCGCTTTTTCCGCCTTCTTGCCCATCGTGCCGAACCAGAACGCGCCGCATGGATGAACGCGCGCATCGTTCGAGCGGGTGACCGGATTTTCGGCCTCTACCGCAACATGCAGCGAGAGCTTTCCGGTTTCGGCATCGCGGATATGGAGACCGGTTTCGGTCAAAACGAGCTGTCGCTGATCGTCGATAAAGGCGACCGCGCTCGCCATCTGGCCGAGATCGTGAGTAGTCGTTGCGTTTCGTTCGAAGGAATGCGCGAGGAGTTTTTTGCCGACGATGTCGAACCAGAAAAGCGTGTCGCTGATCGGATCGTAGTTTGGTCCTTCACCCAGTTCGCAGACCACATCCGAAAGTGCCGAAGCGTCTTTTTCTGTCGTCACGCCATGTCCCCCACGATTTGGTTTCAGTCCTGACGGTTACAGATACCCGCCATCGACGATCAGCGTCTGCGCCGTCAGCATGCGAGATGCTTCCGACGCTAAAAACAGGCATGGACCGACGAGATCATCCGCCTTCATGACTTCTTTAAGCGCCTGCTTGGCGACGTGTGCTTTAAGCGAATCATCCGTGACCCAAAGCTTTTGCTGGCGCTCGGTAATCACCCAGCCCGGCGCAATGGCGTTGACTCTTATGCCATCGACGCCAAGCTCACCGGCAAGCCCTTTGGTCAGTCCGATGATGCCGGCCTTAGCCGTCGTATAGGACGGCATGTTCGGATGATTGATGAGGAACGAAGTGGATGTGAAGTTGATGATCGAACCACGCCCGGCCTTCTTCATACCCGGAGCTACCGCCTGCGCGGTGAAGAAATGCGGACGCAGATTGATCGACTGGTTGTTGTCCCAGAATTCAGGCGTCACATCGCCAACCGCGTGACGGTCGTCACGGGCGGCATTGTTGATGAGAACCGTGACCGGCCCATGTGCTGCTTCAGCTTTCGCAACAGAAGCGCGCAAGGCTTCGATGTCGCGTAGATCGGTCTTCAAAAACAATGGTCGGACGCCGCATTCGCGCTCCAGCCGTTCGCACAGTTCTTCGCTGGACTCCTCAGCGATGTCGATGAACGCAACGCGTGCGCCCTGGCGGATGAAACCTTCCGTCAATGCAGCGCCGATGCCGGAACCGCCGCCGGTTATCAGCACCGACGCATTTTCGAGGTCGGGAAATAGTGCCGACGGCATCATGTCTTGTCTCCTCCGCAGCGCCGAAATCCAAGCGCGGCAATTTCAATATCGTCTCACGAAGAAGCAGACAAGGCTCTCAACCGGTCAGCGTGTTTTCCCGCCTGCTGCCATGTCGTGCAACGGGTCGGGCTGCGGCTGATGGCGCGCCTTGTCGTCCATCAGCTCGTACCACATGGCGTTGAGAACCGCGAAGACGACCGCGAGAGGGAGGCCGAGAAGCCAGGCGAAATACCACATAATAATTCTCCTTCTTTCCGCTCAGTAAGCGTGACCGCTTCCTTCGCGAATTTCCTTCTCGTCCACCTTGCCCCACAGCACCTTGTAGACCCAGCTCGTGTAGAGCACGATGAGCGGCAGGAAGATCGCGGTCGAAACCAGCATGATGAACAGCGTCAGATGGCTGGAAGACGCATCCCACACAGTCAGGCTCGATCGCGCATCTACCGAAGACGGCAAGATGAACGGGAACATCGAGACGCCCACTGAAGAGATGATCCCGAAAATCGACAGCTTGCTGGACAGAAGCGGCAAAACCTCGCCGCGACCGCGCAGGCCGAGTATCGCGCCAGCCGCACCCAATATGCCAAGCGCTGGTATCGCCAGCAGCCATGGACGCGTTGCATAGTTCGCGAACCATGCGCCATTTTCCACGACGACCGTTTTCAGGAGTGGATTGGACGGACCTGCCGGGTTGATCTCGCTGGTGATCGCGAAACCCGGCACAGCCAGCCAGAGCACGACACCGCCCAATGCGAACAGCGCGATGGTGAGCAGGCCGCCGATCGTGCCGAAACGCCTTGCGCGCTGCGCCACGACGCCTTCGGTCTTGACCGTCAGCCAGCAGCTACCATGCATGATGAACATCGACACAGCCAGCAGGCCGCACAGCAAGGCGAATGGATTGAGCAGGCCGAAGAACGTGCCATCGTAGAAGATGCGCAGATCATTGTTCAAATGAAACGGTATGCCCTGCAGCACATTGCCGACCGCGACGCCGAAGATCAGCGACGGCACGAAACCGCCAACGAACAGCGCCCAGTCCCACGTCGCCCGCCAGCGCGGGCTTTCACGCTTGCTGCGGTATTTGAAGCCGACCGGGCGAAGGATGAGGGCCACGACCACAGCGAACATTGCCAGATAGAAGCTGGAGAAAGACACCGCGTAGAGCGGCGGCCAGGCAGCGAAGATCGCACCGCCGCCGAGGATCAGCCAGACCTGATTGCCCTCCCATACCGGTCCGATCGTGTTGATGACAACGCGCCGCTCTATGTCGGTGCGACCGGCGAACGGCAAAAGCATGCCGACGCCGAGATCGAAACCGTCCGTTACCGCAAAGCCGATAAGCAGGACGCCGAGCAATACCCACCAGATGAGACGAAGTGTTTCGTAGTCGATGAATTCGCTAAGTATCATGTGTCTTACTCCGCTGGAGCTACGGCGTGAGGGGCGAGAACCGCTTCCGGTTCATCGTCCGGCTCGGGGCCTTCTTTGATCGCCTTGATCATCAGGCTCATCTCGATGATGAAAAGCACGGTGTAGATCGTCACGAAGCCGGCAATGGTGAACAGTACTGTTCCCACGCCAAGATCGGAGACGGCGGCAGCGGTCGGCAGCACGCCCTCGATGATCCAGGGTTGACGGCCGAACTCGGCAACGATCCAGCCCATTTCGGCCGCGACCCATGGCAGCGGTATCGAAAATACCGCCACGCGCAGAAGCCAGGGGTACCGGTCGAGCGAACGGCGCGCGGACAGCACGAAGAATGTGCCGGTCAGCACGATGAAGAACATGCCGAGGCCAACCATGATGCGGAAGGCCCAGAACAGCGGCAGCACGCCGGGTACTGTATCCCATGCCGCATCCTTGATCTGCTGCTCGCTTGCCGTTCTCGGATCATCGACATAACGCTTCAGGAGAAGCGCGTAGCCGAGCTGCTGGCCGTGATCCTCGAAGGCCTTGCGTGCATCTTCAGGGATTGCCGCGTCGCTGCCAGCCGAACGGATTTTCTGCAACGCATCGTAGGCAATGATGCCGTTGCGAATTCGCTCATCTGCGTGCTCGACCAGCTCCTCGATGCCAAGAATTTCGGTGGTCAGCGAGCGCGTTCCGATAAGGCCCATGACCCACGGGATATGAATTGCATAATGCGTCTCGCGTGCTTCCTGATCGGGAATACCGAACAGGGTGAAGGCAGCCGGTGCCGGTTCCGTCTTCCACATGCCTTCGATTGCGGCCAGCTTCATCTTCTGGTTTTCAGATGTCACGTAGCCGCTCTCATCGCCAAGCACGACCACCGACAGCGAGGCAGCGAGGCCGAAAGAGGCCGCGACCGTCATCGAACGCTTGGCGAGCTCCAAATGCCGCCCTTTGAGCACGTACCAGGCCGACACGCCAAGAACGAAGATCGCAGCGACCACATAGGCTGCCGAAACTGTATGGACGAATTTCGCCTGCGCGACGGGGTTGAATATCACCTCGTAGAAATCGGTGATTTCCATACGCATCGTCTGCGGATTGAACTCAGAACCGACAGGATTCTGCATCCAGCCATTGGCAATCAGGATCCACAGCGCGGAAAAGTTCGAGCCGATGGCGACCGCGTAAGTCGCCATAAGGTGGCCGAGCTTCGAAAGCTTGTCCCAGCCGAAGAAGAACAGCCCGACGAATGTCGCCTCCAGAAAGAAGGCCATCAACCCTTCTATCGCCAGCGGTGCCCCGAAAATATCCCCGACATAGTGGCTGTAATAGCTCCAATTCATCCCGAACTGGAATTCCATGACGATGCCGGTGGCCACGCCGAGAACGAAATTGATGCCGAACAGCGTGCCCCAGAACTTCGTCATCTGACGCCAGATCAGACGGCCGGTCATGACATAGACCGTTTCCATGATTGCCAGAAGCACCGCTAGTCCGAGCGTGAGCGGCACGAACAGGAAGTGGTAAAGCGCTGTTATCGCGAATTGCAGCCGCGATAGAGAGACAATATCGAGTTCCATTCCATCTTCACCGGACTTGCCAGTGCCCCTTTTTTGACCGGCCAACCGGCCGGTCTGCACGCGTCTGCTATCTCTGCCGCAGCCGCGCCAAAATCTTCCCGAACTCCGCGCTTCCCTTGATTGCGGTTTCGACGATCCGTCCGCGATCGAGAACCACGACGCGGTCGCAAATCGCTGCTTCGCGTTCGACATGGGTTGCGATGATGATGGTGCGGCCCGCAGCATTGCGCGACAGGCGGGCAAGCACGTCATTTGCCGTGCCGCCGTCCACACCTTCGGTCGGCTCATCCAGCAGCCAGACCGGACTGTTTTTCAAAAGGAGACGCGCAAGCGCCAGACGCCGCGCCTGCCCGCCAGACAGGCCGGTTCCGCCTTCGCCCAAAAGCGTGTCGAGGCCCTTCGGCATATTGCGCACATCATTTGCCAGACCCGCATCGGCCAGAGCCGACGAAAGCGCGTCGTCCGAGGCGGATGCGTCTGCGAGACGCAGATTTTCACGCAGGCTATCCCGGAAAAGCTCCGTGCGTTGCGTGAGAAGCGTGGCGTCCAGCGCCCGCAGACTTCCGTTTTCCGCAGTGAGTTCGCCTGAGATCAAGCCGAGCAGCGTCGACTTTCCTGACCCGCTCGAACCGACCAGTGCGACATGCTCGCCCTTGGCGATAGAGAGCGTCACGGCACGGAGTGCGGTGTGGGCGTGATCCGTGTAGCGCATATCGACGGCGTTCAGTTCGACCGCGTCATTGACAGGCATGGAGCGCGCCGGCTTTTCACCAGTCGAAGCGAGGCGCGGCGATAGACGGTTTGCGGCAAGCACGGTGCGGCCAAGCTCGACCGCTCCACGGCGCAGTGCCGCGAAAGGTTCAAGCGCCGTCAGGGCAACAAGCAGACCCAGCGCTGCAACAGGCGCGCCAATAGTCCCGGCTTCGGCAAGCATTGCGACGCCAATCAGCGTACCGGAAAGCACGATTGCGCTTGCGACACCAAAGCCAAAGGTCACGCGCGCCTCGATCCTGTTCAAGGCATCATCGGCTTGAGCCAGGCGCATATCAGCAAACGCGAGCTTTTCAATTTGCGCATCCAGCCGACCGACCATCAGCAAATCTGTTTGACCGGCAGCCAGATCGATCGTGCGCGACCGCAAGGCTTCAAGCGCCGCCGCACGGCGGCGTGCCGGTTTGCGCGCGGCATTTGCCGCGACTACCGGAATTCCAAGCCCCGCGAGGATCACAAGCAATCCAATCGACAGGCCAAAAAGCGGGTTCATCAGCCCAAGAACCACGCCCGACACAAGCGCCGCGCACAAAGCAGCAGCAAGCGGAACGAGAATGCGCAGATAAAGCGAATCCAGCGCATCAATGTCGCCGGTCAGCCGAAACAGAAGTTTTGAGGGGCGCTTTGAAAGCTGCTTCGCCGCATCGGGCTCGGCCCATCCGAGAAACAGCTTTTGCCGCATTGCAGCCAGTACGCGCAACGTCGCCTCATGCGTGACCAGACGTTCGCCGTAGCGCGCAGCCGTGCGTGATAGGGCGAGAAGCCGTATGCCAGCGGCCGGCATAAAAACATCAAATGCCAAAGCGGCCACGATAGACAGGCCAGCAATTGCGGTAGCGGTGATGAACCAGCCGGACAGGCCAAGCAACGCCAGTCCAGCGAGAACCGTCGCTGCCGCACAGGCAGCACCGGCAAGCAAAACATTGCGCTGCTCAGCGAGGAAAAAAAGGAATATCGGCTTCAGGCTTGCCCAGATTTTCATGCAGGCACCATGCTTTGCGCCTGCATTTTTGAAATTGTCGCATCGCCGATCCGCACGATGCGGTCCATGCGTGCGGCAAACGCTTCGTCATGGGTGGCGACGATCAGCGTCTTACCCTCGGAATTCCTGATGAGCCTTTCTGCGATCTCCGCAGCGGTGGTTGCATCGAGATGCGCGGTCGGTTCATCGGCAAGAATTATGTCTCTTCC
Organism: Foliimonas ilicis; assembly: GCF_039939195.1. NCBI lineage: Bacteria > Pseudomonadati > Pseudomonadota > Alphaproteobacteria > Hyphomicrobiales > Phyllobacteriaceae > Foliimonas > Foliimonas ilicis. Next base: position 337,674 of record NZ_JBDUUH010000001.1, read on the forward strand.
CGGGTCGGCAAACGCCCTCGCCAAAGACAGACGCAACGCCTCACCGCCGGAAATGCCGACACCGCCTTCGCCCAGTTCGAAGGCTTGCGTTGCGACGCTCAGATCATCGAGACGCGCGGTTTCGAGGGCTTGCGAAAGACGCTCGCTATCGACGGACAATCTTCCAACCGTGATGTTTGCACGCACGGAGCCTGCGAAAATATGCGGCTTCTGGCCGACCCATGCGATGCGGTTGCGCAGAGCCTGCACATTACGATCGTCAAGCGGAACACCGCCGATCCTGATCCGACCCGAATCGATTGGCGCAAGGCCCGCGATCAGCGAGAGAAGCGTGGATTTGCCTGCCCCGCTCGGCCCCATCAGCGCGATGTGCTCGCCCGGCTTTGCTTGAAAGTCGAAATCTTGGAAAACTCTAGCCGTTTCACCCGCATAGGAAAAGTCGATCTGTTCGACCGCAATAGACGCTGGCCCGCGGGCCGTTTTCGTCTCACCAGCATTTGCGCCCGGCAAAAGCGTACCGTCCTCATCGAGCGCGATCCGCTTGATGGAAGCCAGTGCCGCCTCACCGGAAGCACGATCATGCCAGACACCGGAAAGATCACGCAGCGGCTCGAAGAATGCGGGCGCAAGCAGCAGGATGAACAGGCCTTCGGACAAGGAGAGCCTGGCTCCCCAGGCGCCGAATGGCAATTGTCCGAGCAAATGAAAGCCGACATAGACAGCCACCATCGCGACGCCCAAAGCTGCGAAAAGTTCGAGCACGGCAGACGACATAAAGGCGATGCGAAGCACAGCCATGGTCCGCCGCCGCAGATCGTCGGCCCGCGCGCGCAGATCGTTGGCCGTCGCATCGACCGCCTTGAATGCCCGAATGGTCGAAAGCCCGCGAAGACGGTCGAGCAGAAACCCGTTCATGCCGCCCATTTCGACAAGCTGTTCTTCGCTTGCGGCCTTGGCGCGCCAGCCGATCAGCGCCATGAAAATCGGGATCAGCGGGGCAGCGAGCAGCAAGACGAGTGCTGCTGTCCATGAAAACCACAGGACAGCGCAAAGTATCGCTATCGGAACCGCCATGACGCGGAAGCGCACCGGTTTGAACCGCGACAGATAGGGCAAGATGGCTTCGGCCTGCTCGGCAATGATGCTTGCGGCTTCGCCGGAGGAGATGCGCCTGCTGTCCATCGGGGAACGGGATGCGAGGACGCGGACCGCCTCTGTTCGCAGAGAAGTCAGCGATGCACGCGCGCTGGCAAATGCAAACCGTATGCCTGCTGCGTCAAGCATAGCCCGCGCAATACCAATGAGCAGAACGGCAATTGCAGGAACAATCGCTTCCCGCGCTGGCGCGCCCTGCGCGATACGGCCAACGGCATAGGCAAGAAAGCCCGCCTGCGGCAGCCAGAGAAGCGATGCCAGCGCCTGAACCGCAGCACCTGCGCGCGATCGTTTAGTGTCGGTCAGTTCGATATGCGAAGTCGTCTTGTCGGCAACCGGCTTTTCGCGCCGCAGAATCTGTTCCTCGGAAGCCTCTGCTTCCGGAGCGTCTGCAAAGCGATCCGCCGCGATGCTCAATCCGAAGACTCCTTTTTGCTTCGGCGACCTGAACGGCCAAGTGATACAATCTTGTCCGTCGTTTCCAAAATCCGTGTGACGCGTGCGCCAAGTGCGAGAAGCGTGGCGAGACGATCCGTCTCGAGTTGTTTGACGTCATCGTACCAATTGGTAACGCGCTCGATAAGCCCGTACATTTCATTCATTCGCGCCTGAGCGTGGCGTTCGGCATCGCTGGCGGGACGCTGCATGAGGATTTCACGAAGCACCGACAGGGTCGGATCGACTTCGCGCTTCTTTCGCTCTTCCGCCAGCGTGCGCAATATCTGCCAGACATCGTCGGGCGTCGTGAAAAAATCGCGGCGGTCGGACGGGATGTGCTTCAGCAGAACGAGGTTCCAGGCCTGCAATTCGCGCAAGCCCATCGAGACGTTGGAGCGCGAAATGCCGAGCGCATCGACAATCTGGTCGGCGCATAAGGGCTCCGGCGAGAGATAGAGCAGCGCATACATCTGCCCCACTGTCCGGTTGATTCCCCAGCGGCTTCCCATCTCGCCGAAATGGAGCACGAAGGACTGAACGATAGGAGGCAGATCCATGATCTTTATCTTGTGTTCTGTAATTTCAGTAATTTCTGAAAACTCAGTAACACTACAAATCACAACCCGCAACAGAGCGTGACGACCCATTTCGTCGCAGTAGACTTGCGATCTCCCCAACAAAAAGCCCGGCATGTAGCCGGGCTTTTTCGTAAACTCTGAAGCGTTAAGATCAGGCGACGTTGCCGCTGATCCAATGCGAGAGCGCGGTCTTTGGAAGCGCACCGACCTTCATGTCGGCAACTTCGCCGTCCTTGAAGATAAGCAGCGTCGGGATCGAGCGCACGCCGAACTGCGCGGCCAGCTCAGGATTCTCATCGATGTTCAGCTTGGTGATCTTCACCTTGCCTGCCAGTTCGTTCGAAATCTCTTCAAGTGCCGGTGCAATCATCTTGCACGGACCGCACCATTCCGCCCAGAAATCCACCACAACAGGCTCTTTTGCCTGAAGCACATCAGACTCAAAATTGTTCTTGTCGATCTTGACCGTGGCCATGAGAAATCCTTTCGGGTTTGGTCCGGCACCATATGTGGTGGTTATGAATGAATGGTTCAAGCACTGCTTGTGTCACGCCTGCGTGAGTCGAGCAAGCGCGTCATCAAGCAAGTTACCGGGCAATGCCAGCAGTTGCGGCGTCTCCGTGAAGAGCAGCGCTGCCGAAACCGTGCGGCCCTCATACAGCGGCTGCAGAAGTGCGCGGTAAAGCGCAAGCTGCATGATGTAGGCTTCCGGCACTTCATTCAGCGTTCGGGCTGGTGGGCGGTTCGTCTTGTAATCGACGATCAGAACTTCATCCGGCGTAACAGCCAGCCGGTCGATCTTACCGGAAACCGCGCGCTGTTTTCCGCGCACCAAGAGACGCCCCATGATTGGCACTTCGGCGCGCGAATTTTCAGAAAACAGCGGCGCAAAATGCGGTTCTTCCAGAACAGCCAGCACCTGGCTGACACAGTTTTCACGCTCCTGCTCGCTCCACCCGGGCCCAATGCGGGCGAGATAGCGAAGCGAGGCCCCGCGGCGTTCATCTGCCGGAACAGTCGGCAACATCTGGAAGAGCTTGTGGAATGCCAAACCGCGCGCGACGGCGAAACCGGGTTCGCGCTCTGCATCCAGAACAGGGGAACGTGTCGAAGGCACAGGCACCGCATCGTCTTCGATGATTGCCGAAGCACCCGATGGCGACAAAGGCCTCGGCAATTCCTCACCGATGGGAATTTCATCGAACAGACCGGCTGGCAAAAACGCCGGTTTCAGCGAAGCGGTTTTCTCGCGCTCGCTTGTGGCCAGCGGCACGTCGAGCAGAGGGCTTACCCGGAAACGCGCAATCGTGTCTTCCGGCTTTCCAACCGGATGCGAAAGCTCCTCGCTATCCGCGCCGCCCGCAAGCGCGAGATTGACCAGCGCGTGCCAAGTCGCGTCGTTTTGCGCCCGTTTTCCGTGATAGCCGCAGACGATCAGCCGATCTTCTGCGCGGGTCATTCCGACATAGAGCAGGCGACGATACTCATCATCTGCAAGCTCGCGCGCCTTCTGAGCCAAATTCTTGGAAAAGGCGTTTCCGGTTTCCTTGGCCGAGCGCCAGAGATAGCCTTTGCCGCGCCAATCCATGATCTGCGGCTCAAAGGGCATGAGGCGCGGCAGATGCTGGTCGCTGAAGGGTGCAGCACCGCCGTCGACCAGAAACACCACCGGCGCTTCAAGACCCTTGGCCGCATGAACGGTCATGATGCGCACTTCATTGCGCGTCTGGTCCATCTCGCGCTTGATTTCGGGGCCGACGCTTTCCAGTGTCGCAAGAAACGCTTCGAGCCCCGGCAGGCCCGTCCGTTCTTCTGCAAGGCAGAAGTTCAGGAACTCATCCAGAATATCGCCGGCCTCATGACCCAAACGCGCGATCATTTTGGCGCGAATGCCATCGCGGCTGAGCACGGACCCGTAAAATTCGAAAACCGGCCTGAACGCCGCTTCCGTCGACCATTCTGCGATTTTGTCGGCGACTATTTTCAGATCTTCGTCGGCCTTCGCCTTGTCTCGAAGCGATGAAAGCAAGGATGTCCGCCCGCGACCGGCTGCAAGTTCAAACAGCGTCTGTTCGCTGACATTGAATATCGGGCTGCGCAGGACAGCCGCAAACGACAGATCGTCTTCGGGCTGGATCAGCACGCGGCCAAGCGCAATCAGATCCTTGATCGCAATGTGGCCGGGAAGGCTGAGCCTGTCGGCACCTGCCACCGGCACATGCTTTTCCTTCAATGCCCGCGATAGCGCATGGACGAAACGGTCGCGCTTTCGCACCAGAACCATGACATCACCGGCAGAGAGTTTTCGCCCCGTGCCTTCGATCACTTCACCGTTTTCAATCCAGACCGCAATTGTCGACGCGACCTGCTCGGCAAGCATCACCGCAGGTGCGCGCGCGTGATCGATCGCCTGCGTCCAGTCGTCAGGCTCCTCGACTGAATCGGCACTGATCGACGGCCAGACTTCGACGTAGCCCGGCGCGTTGTCGCGGATCGCCTTGTGGTCGAGCGCATCCGTATCGTGAGTCAGGCCACGACGCGCATTCTCATTGGCGAACACGCGGTCCACCGCCTTCAACACATCGTTCGTCGAGCGGAACGACCAGGTGAGCCTGACATCTTCGAACGACTTGCCTGAACTACGAACGCGGCTCGAAAATTCATGCTTTGTCCGGTCGAAGGATTCAGGAGCCGCGCCCTGAAAGGAATAGATCGACTGTTTTTCGTCGCCCACAGCAAAGATCGTGCGGTGAACGTTGTCGCGCGCGCCCTGACCAGAAAAGAACTCTTCGGCAAGGCGTTTGACCACTTCCCACTGGTCGGGGCTGGTATCCTGCGCTTCATCGAGCAGAATGTGGTCGATGCCCTTGTCCAGCTTGTACTGAACCCACGGCCCGGCATCCTGCCGCGCCAGCAGGCGCACCGTGCGGGTAATCAGATCGTTGAAATCAAGAAATCCGCGCCCGGTTTTCAGCCGCTCGTATCGGGCGATCAACCAGTCCGCGATGGTGAGAGCCGCCTGCGTCTCCTCGACCATGCGGAAAAGCGCCAGCCTATCAGACGCTTCGATGATTGCCGCTGCCGCTTGCGAATAGCGCTCCGAAACATCCGGAATGCGGTCATGCAGCGCCTTCTTGAAGGTCTTTACCGGATCGTACGGATCGCCATCCGCTTTCAGGAAACCTTTTGCCAGCAGTCTCAGCCGTCGAACCGGGTCTTTCTCCTCAAAGGCAAGCGTCGCGTATGGAAGTATATCCTTCAACACGCGACCGGCATCGACGGCCTGCGCTTCCAACGCGAATTGCGTGAACCTGTCAGGCGGAAAACCCGGCAGCGGCCAGATCGAAGCGGCTATCCCTTCCGCAGTATCATCTTCGCGGAATCCGAATTCCTCGAAAAGCATCCGATAATCGGCAACGCCGCTTCTGACACCGTCGATGAAGGCGCGAAGACCGTCACGTTTTCGGACAATCTCGCCCAGCAGCGCATCGAGCCCGGCCTCGCCGCCGCGCTCCAGAACGACGGCAAAGGCATCGCCTAGTTCAGGCGCATTGTCACCAGCGCCGGTGAGCATTTCGCGCCGCGCTGTGCCGAAAAGCTGCTCTTCCATGCGCGGATCGAGCATTTCGAAATGCGCCGCGATGTTTGCTTCCAGCGGGAACTGATGCAGCACGGATTCGCAAAATGCGTGGATCGTCTGGATTTTCAGGCCGCCCGGCGTTTCAAGCGCGCGTGCGAAAAGCCTGCGTGCACTTTGCAGTTTTTCCCGGTCTGGCTGCCGCCCTTCGATCAGCGCGATCTTTTGGGCAAGCCCCGCATCGTCCATCATCGTCCATTCGGACAGGTTGGAAAAAATCCGGTTCGACATGTTCGCCGCCGCTGCCCGCGTATAGGTCAGGCACAGGACTTTCGACGGGTCGATGCCTTCGAGCAGCAGCCGGATGACGCGCTGCGAAAGCACATGCGTCTTGCCGGATCCCGCATTTGCCGACACCCAGACAGAATTGCGCGGATCGGATGCGCGCGCCTGCCGATCGATGGTTTCCTGCGGAACGATGAAGCTTTTCTTCATTCGCCCTCGCCTTCCGCCTGCTCGCCATCGCCACCTGCCGACCATTCGAGTACGCGGGCCAGATGGTCATAATCGCCATCCGTCTCGCCCTGCCGGAACGGCATTGCGCGCGAAAGATAGCCGCTGGACGGGTCGTCATAGTGCCGCAAAAGCTCTTCCAGACGATGCCAGGCGTCCTCCGAAAGATCGGCTGCGGTGCGCGGCTTGCGATTATATTCGAGAATAGACTCGTCATTCACTTCGCCATTCGGCTTGAGGCGTACGAAAACCAGATCAGAGGGTTCCGCCTTGCCCAAATCGGTGAATGCACCGCGTCTCAACAAAGCGCCTTCAAGCGCAAGCTGCGGGGCCAAAAGCGTATGCGCCTGCGCCTTCGACGGCGACGAGCCGGTCTTGTAGTCGAGAATATCGGCCATGCCGCCATGTAGGAGGTCGATGCGATCAGCATAGCCAGACAAGGTAACGCCCGACGAGCCGACGAGCGTCTTTTCGGCACGCGCTTCGGCATGGCGGGTCTTTATGCTGTCGGCACGCCTCGTTTCCCAACCGAGAATGCCAACCGCCATTTTCTCGAAGCGCGGCCACCATATGGCGCGCACATCGTCGGGAAGCGAGGCTTCCGAAAAACACTGCCTGCCGACATCGATAAGCGTTTCAAGTGCGACGGGCGCGCGGGGATCGACACCGGACGTCGAAAAGCGATGCAGGATTTCATGAAACAAAGTGCCGCGTTCGGCTGCACCCGGATCACGCACCAAAGGCTCAAGCGGCATCAGCGAGAGAATGCGCCGCGCGTAAATCGCATAAGGATCGCGCCGCAGCGTCTCGATCTCGGTTACCGAGAAATGGCGCGGCCGCACATCAAGCGGCGGGGTCGGGAAAGGCCGTTTCGCGAAGGCCACTTCCGGTGCATTGTCGAGCGCTTTTGCCCAACCAAGCAGTTCGTTCCCGCGCGCGCGCAACTCGTCCGCATGGCCCTTGCCGATGAAAGTCAGTAGGCGCTGCAACCAGCGCGAGGCGACCGCAGGTGCATCACCCGAACGAGCCGAGCGCGCCAGCACGACATTCTTCGCGCCCATCGCCATCTGGAAGTCATGCGCTGCCTGCCCGATACGGCGTTCCGGCGGTTCGAGATCGATGCCGGTCTTCATGACGCGCGACATGAAGCGATCCGCTTCCGCCTTTCGCGGCCAGCTTCCCTCATTCAGATCGCCAAGGATCAGCGTATCGACATGCTGAAGCCGCGCTTCGAGCGTGCCCCAGATCGCTATTCTTCGGTCCGAACCAGCGCGCGGTTTTACAGTTTCAGGCGCGATCAACGCCTCCATCACATCCGGCCACTCGCCGGACAAGACCGGAAAACTGGCCTGTGACGAGACGAGGCCCCGCAAGAGTTCGGCCAGCTTTTCGCCCGCGTCGCCCGCATAAAGCGTTTCCAGCGCGCCGCTTTCGTCGCGTCCAAGCGCTTCCAGCGCCGTCACACTAACGCGCACCAGTTCGCTGAGTTCGGCCTCGGTGCTGTCTCGCAAGCCAGCCAAGGGTTGCAGCGCCTTGCAAAGCCTCGAAAGAACCGCTTTCGCTTCCTCGATGCGCCGGGCCGATAGCCTCGGAAACCACGCAGGGGCACGACGATCAGTGCCGAGCGAGACAAGACGTGCATCGAAAACATCTTCTAGATATACAATGTCGGGCCTGCCGGTGCCGCCACGAAGACAGACGAGCTCTATCGTTTCGGCAGCCGACCGAACCGCCTTGCGATCCAGCCCAAGCATCAGCAGCGGGTGCTTCAGCAGGGACAGGACGGCAACCGGATCGCCCGGGCGGAAACTCGCTTGCAAAAGGATACGCAGCAAAGAGGCAGGCGGCGTCGAGGAAAGCAGCGTGCCGCCGGAATCATCGACGCGAATTCCAAAACGCAGCAATTCGGTCGAGACACGGCGCGCCAGATTGCGGTCGCCCGTCACCAATGCAGCCGTGCTTTTCGGATCGTCCAGCGTTCGTCTCAGCGCGATTGCGATCGCAGCGGCCTCGTCCCGTTCATTGGCCGCTTCGATCAGCGTTACGCCCGCCAATGCGTTGCTGAGCGCATCTGAACTCAACTCTGGCCTTGTTTGCGACCAGACGTCAGTTGTTTCCGCAGGGCGCAGGGCCTCGCTGACGACACCGGCGCGGACCAGAAGCGCGTCTTCCACTTCCCCGATTTCATCGATGTCGTTTCGCAAAGCACCCATTTTGCGCAACAGGCGGGAAAGCCCATACTGCGGATGGCCGAGGATTGCGGGTTCGGGTGCCGGAGAGCCGATCACTGACCAGGAGTTCTCGTCGAGCATCTTGTCGAGGCCGGGCAAAACCACCGCGCCTTGGGGCAGGCCGGCGATGGTTGCCAGCAATTGTGCGGTCGCCGGAATTGAGCCGGTCGAGCCTGCCGCGATTACCGGGCCATCTGGCGGATTGCGACGCAGCCGGTCTGAATAAAGCTTGATAAGCGCGCTGCGGTGGGCTGCCGGATTGGACAGGCCGCGCTCTTGCAGCATGCCCGGCCAATGGCTCGAAACGATATCGAGGAAATCGAGCGTCACCTGCCACCAGCCCGCCAGATCGCCCGAGACGAGATCGCGCAGGCGCTTCCAGTCGGTACCTTCCGTCTCGACCTCGTCCATCAGATTGGCAAGATCGCGCGCCAGCCAAATGGCATCCGCCGACGAGGCAGGCACCACCATTTCTTCTTCGAACAGGGCCGCGACATGCGCCGGAAGCCGCCGCTTCCACGCGCGCACCAGCGGCGCCAGTAGCAATATGCGATCTATCGCGGCAATCGGTGGATCGAGCGTCAGCTCGTCAGCACCGGAAGAATCGAACGCCGTTTCGTCCTCGTCGAATTCGCCCAGCGGGCGGATCGTCGGCAAAATGGCAGACTGAACGTCGGCCTTTTCCACGAACACACTGCGCAATTCGCGGGCGGCGCGTCGTGTCGGCACGAAGATGGTAACGGATGCAAGGGCCAGCGGGTCGCCATCGAAACGGAAACCGGGAACCAGAGTGCCGTCGATCAGCCGGTCGGCAAGCGTTCGCAGGAAATCGGCGCCGGAAGGTATCGATAGAATGCGTGGCGTGTGCCGTCCCGTCATGCCCTGCCAGCCGTGGCCGCCAGAAATGCCGCTTCCGCCTCGGGAATTGCCTGCGGCGTGCCGACCGTTATCCAGCTTCCATTCATCTTCATGCCGTGGAGACGCCCCATCTTTATGGCGCGATTGAAATAGGCATTCAGCGAATGCGGCGTCGCTTCCGCGCCTTCGAAAATGCGCGGATGAACGATCGCTGCGCCAGCATAGATCAGGCCAGCCGGATCGCCTGCGGCACGGCTCAGCGTACCATCATCGGACACGAGAAAATCGGTGCCGCCGCTATGGCCCGTTGCCTGATCGAGTTCTGCCAGCATCAGAAGAATATCCATCTTCGAGGCATCCCATGCAAGGGCAAGCCTTTCCAGATTGGGCTTGCCTGCATCGATCCAGAACGTATCGGCATTGAGAATGTAAAACGGATCGGGGCCAATTTCCGGGAGCGCTTTGACTATACCACCAGCCGAATCGAGCAGCATGTCACGCTCGTCTGAAATGATGATCTTCGGCTCAGATCGGTCCGCAACATGCGCGATTATCTGATCTCGCAGATAATGCACATTGACGATGATCTTCGCTACGCCAACCTCAGCCAGACTGTCCAGCCCATAGTCGAGCAGGGTCTTCCCCGCGATCTTGACCAGCGGTTTTGGTATCGCATCGGTGATCGGTCGCATGCGCTTGCCAAGACCGGCGGCCAGCACCATCGCAGTTTTAGGCGCGGCAATCGTCAAATTTTGCGCTCCTCGAGCAGGCCGTGGCGTTCGTAAAGATCGGCCAGATCGGACAAAGCGGGATGTTGTAGCGCGCGGCGCACATAGTCGCGGATACGCGGCAGATGCGTGAGATATTGCGCCTTGCCATCGCGCCGGTGCAGGCGAACAAAGATGCCGAGTATCTTCGAATTACGTTGCGCGGCCATGATCGAATAGGCTTCCTCGAAGGCTTGTTCGTCAAAGACCCCTGCGGCGTGGCGTGCCTGCCTGTAGGCAGCGAGCGTCGTCGCCTCGATTTCGCACGGTATGTCGACACGCGCATCCATTGCAAGCGAGGCGACGTCGTAGGCGGCAGGGCCGATCATTGCATCCTGAAAATCGATAATGCCGAGGCGCTCATGATTTTCATGCTCCGGCCGCCAGATGATGTTCGGTGAGTGGAAGTCTCGAAGAACAATGCTTTGTTCCTTGCTTTCCAACCGGTCGAAGAGCGCGTTCCAGATGGCAGCGAATTCCTCGCGCAAGCGTTCGTCCGCCACCACGCCCGTAACTGCTGGAATGTACCACTCCAAAAGCAATTCGACCTCGATCATCAGTGCGTCGCGGTCGAAGGACGGGATTTTATGAAACTGATCGGGCGCGAATTCGATGTCAGCTTGCCATTCCTGCGCATGGATCATCGCGAGAAGTTCAGCGGCGGCGGCATATCGCTCTGCTACCGGCTTGCCCTCATCATCCAGAAAACGCCCGCTGCCAAGATTTTCCAGTATCAGGAAACCCTGCTCCAGATCGGCCGTAATGATTTCTGGAACCGTTACGCCAGCCTGCTGCAAAGCATGATCGATGCCCACAAAGGCCGAAACATTCTGCGCCGTGTGGGCGATCTCGGCATAGGGCCTGCCGTTTTTGACAGGCGGTCCGAGCACCAGCGCGGGTGCATTCATCAGCAGCAGTTCCGGCTCACCGTCCTGTCTCAAGCGCTCATATGAACGCGCCGATGCATCGCCCTGAAACGGCGTTCTGCGCGCGCCGCGATAGCCCGAATTGTCGAGAAAATCGCGGATGGAAAACGAGCGTTCAATACGCGAGAACGGTGCGTCGCTGCCGGAAATCCTGACTCGGCGACCTTCGCCTTCATGAAAAAGCTCAATACGGACCAAATTGTCAGGAAATGCGCCTTCGGCTTTTTCAGGCCATTCGACGAGCGCGGCGCCGTCGGAGATCGCCTCATCGAAGCCAAGCTCGGCAAGTTCGCCTTCCGACGAGAGCCGATAGAGATCGTAATGATGAACCGGCGGCGAGGTCCCATAGCTCTGCACCAGCGTATAGGTGGGGCTCGGCACTTCGTGGAACGGGTCGTCCGCCAAAGTGCGGATCAGGCTGCGCGCAAGCGTCGTCTTGCCGGTGCCGAGATCGCCGGACAGAGCCAGCACGTCGCCCTTGCGAAGTGCCAGCGCCAAATCTTCACCCAGCCTCGCTGTCGCTTCCTCGTCGGGAAGGAACCTCTCCACAACCCCGCCACTCATGCGGTGTTCTACTCTGCCGCGACCCGGACACCGCCCGATGGCGTTTCCGGGAAAAGGCAGATCACCGTCGTCCCACGATCAGCACCCGTTTCGAACTGCACCTTTCCACCGTGCAGCTCCACGAAGCTTTTGACGATTGAGAGTCCGAGGCCAGCCCCGCGACGGCGTCCACCATTCACGCGCGGCTCGAAACGCTTGAACACCGTGTCCAGCATGTCAGGCGTCATGCCGGGGCCATCGTCATGAACGGCAAATTCCACACCTGTCGAAATCTGGCGGCAGGAAAGCGAGATCGTGCTGGCCTGCGGCGCATAATTCACCGCGTTGCTCAAGAGATTGTAGAGGATCTGGCGAATGCGCGTTTCGTCGCCATAAAAACTCTTCGGGGCGGAAGCCTGATCGATCTTCAGCTTGATGGAATGTTCTTCCATACGCTCGGACACCAGTTCTGCTGCAGCCGCGATGGTGCGGTCTACGCGCACTTCGGCAATGTCCAGTTCCATGATGCCGGCATCGACGGTCGCCAGATCGAGAATGTCGTTGACGATTGTCAGAAGCGTCGATGACGACGATCCGATATGGCCGACATATTCGCGCTGGCGCGGGCTTAGCGGGCCGGTGGCAGGTAGCGACAGAAGCTCGGTAAAGCCAATGATGTTGGTGAGCGGCGAGCGAAGCTCGTAGTTCACATGCTGAACGAAGTCGTTCTTGAGCTGATCGGCCTTCTGCAAGGCCTCGTTCTTTTCCTTCAGCGCACGCTCGACATTCACGCTGTCCGTCACGTCGACGAAGGTCATCATGACCTGCCCGTTTGGCAGATGGATGATGCCGTAATGCAGCACCGAGCCGTTTTGAAGTTCGGTCCGGCCCTGCCTGTTGCTGCGGTCTTCATCGAAACCGGTAACGGCTGCCACGAACCCGCCCCATGGGCTGTCGGTGGCTCGCGCTTCACACTGCGTGCGGATCGCGGAGATGTGGGCATCCGGTTTCACCGCGCCTTCATCCAGGCCCCAAAGCAGGCTGAATGCTGGATTGGACAGGCGCAAGCGCCCATCCGGGCCAAACACGCAGACGCCTTCTGCAAGATTGTCGAGCGTTTCGCCCTGAACCCGCACCGCCGTCTGATAGCGGCTTTCGAGATTGATCTTTTCCGTGACGTTTTCGAAAACCCAGGTAACGCCGCCCTTTGGCTGCGGATTGGCGATGACCCTGATCGTGCGGGAATCCGGCAGATGCCACCAATGCGACTGCGATTCGACCGCGCGATAGGCGTCGAGAAGGTTTTCTTTCCAGCGGCGCCATTCAGGCTGTTCCGGGATTTTCCCTTCGCTGCGCAGACGATCGAGCAGCAATGCATTCTCCGGCTTGCTCTCCAGAAACACCTGATCGAGATTCCATAGTTTCTGGAATGCCTGATTGAAGAAACGCAGCTTTTGATGCTCGTCAAAAATCGCAACGGCAGTGGTGAGCTGGTCGAGCGTATCAGCATGACTGCGAACCGTGCGCTCATATTCTTCGCGAATGGCTTCAACACCGCTCATGTCGGCAGCAATGCCGGCAGAGCCATCCTCGCCCGCAACATCCGTCACAGCAAATACGCGGCGGTCGCCGCCGATCACCGTAGAAAGTGTCTGGCTGAAAACCGGGTTTGCACGATGCTGATGCGCAATCGTCTCCCGCGCCTGCGTGCCCAGAAACTCTGCTGCATCGCGCACAGCCGTTTCGCTGTTATCGGCTTCAACCGCCTTTGCATATGCACGGTTGACCCATTTCAGGCGCCCGTCCGACGACCTGATCCAGAACGGCATTTCGAGCCGGTCGACCAGGCCGATCATGTTGTCATGTTCGGCAGACAGGCGCTTGTTCTCTATTCTGAGACGCGCTTGCACGCGCTGCGTTTCAGACAAGGACACGAAGCGTACGATCGTATGCGCCGCGTTCTTTCGGCCCTGAACCTCCAGAGGTGCGCCGATCTGCGATTCAATGACGAGATCGAACGGAGTGCCTTTCTCGCGCAGGCTGGCGACTGCGTGGTCGAGCGCTGCCGCAGAAGCGGGCATCAGCCACCTGCCGAATGCGAGGAAGGAGGCGCGCTCTTCCGGTGCACCGGCTTCAGCAGTCAGGCTGCCGACGATTTCCGGCTTCTTGTGCTCGCGTTCCCAGATAATGACGCGCTGGTCGCGCAGATTGAGAAGCGCTTCCGAGCGCTGCAGCGAAGCGGTAAGATCGGCAACGCGGCCACGCAGATCGACATTGTCAGAAGCGATACGTCCCTTTTCGCGGATCAGCCAGATCGCGCAAAGCAGTGCCGAACCGATAATGCCTGCAAAGACGGCGAGTTGAATGACTTCGACGGCACCCACGGACAGTCCAAGTTCCTGAAGCGGTTGTTGCTGCGCATGCGCTTCGAAAGCCAGACCAGCCAAGGCACTGGTTGCCAGTGCGCGTTTTACGAAAAATCGCGTGATGAGCCTTGCGCCAAACCCTTTGCGGGCAGGCGTTCCATTGCTCGAATCCCGATGGCCGCCGGAGACGGCCTGTCCCGCGCTAAGCGGGTTTTCCCCCGGCATGTCTTGTTCCTCTCCGCCGCATGAATGCAAGACCGCCCAATCACTCCGAAGTCCCCCGACCACGGAGCCGAGGCGTCGCGAATCACTCCACAATAACCTTTGCGCGAATCGTCGTGAAGGCGGCACGGCGGCAAAAAAGAAGCCGGGCAAAAGTCAATCGCCCGGCTTCCATATGTAGTGTTTTACTTGAGGCTGATCAGTACCTGTAGTGTTCAGGCTTGAACGGACCCTTCGGCGTCACGCCGATATAGGCTGCCTGTTCATTGCTGAGCTCGGTCAGTTTCGCGCCGAGCTTGTCGAGATGCAGGCGCGCTACTTTCTCGTCGAGATGCTTCGGCAGCACGTAGACCTGGTTCTGATACTGGCCGGGCTTCGTCCAAAGCTCGATCTGCGCGAGAACCTGATTGGTGAACGAGGCGGACATGACGAAGCTTGGATGGCCGGTCGCGTTGCCTAGATTGAGCAGACGGCCTTCCGAAAGCAGGATCATGCGCTTGCCATCCGGGAAGGTGATCATGTCGACCTGCGGCTTCACATTCGTCCATTTGAGATTGCGCAGCGCAGCGACCTGAATCTCATTGTCGAAATGTCCGATATTGCCGACGATCGCCATGTCTTTGAACAGGCGCATATGGTCGAGCGTGATGACATCCTTGTTGCCGGTCGTGGTGATGATGATGTCTGCATAAGGTGCAGCATCTTCCAGCGTTACGACTTCGAAACCGTCCATCGCGGCCTGAAGCGCGCAGATCGGATCGACTTCCGTCACCTTGACGCGGGCGCCGGCGCCCGAAAGCGACTGGGCCGAACCCTTGCCGACGTCGCCATAACCGCAAACGACAGCTACCTTGCCGGCCATCATGACGTCGGTGCCGCGGCGGATGCCATCGACCAGCGATTCCTTGCAGCCGTATTTGTTGTCGAATTTCGACTTGGTGACGCTGTCATTCACATTGATCGCTGGGAAGGGCAGCAGGCCCTTCTTCTGCAACTGGTAAAGCCGGTTCACGCCGGTCGTCGTCTCTTCCGTCACGCCGCGGATCGCTTCACGCTGTTTGGTGAAGAAACCTGGCGTCTCGGCAAGACGCTTCTTGATCTGTGCGAAGAGAATTTCCTCTTCCTCGCTGCCGGGATTGGACAAAACATCCTCACCAGCCTCGGCGCGCGCGCCGATCAAAATATACATGGTGGCATCGCCGCCATCGTCGAGAATCATGTTCGACTGGCCGCCATCCGGCCACTGGAAAATCCGGTCGGTGTACTGCCAGTAGTCGTCAAGCGTCTCGCCCTTGATCGCGAATACCGGAACGCCGGAAGCAGCGATTGCTGCCGCTGCATGGTCCTGCGTCGAGAAAATATTGCACGAGGCCCAGCGAACTTCTGCACCAAGCGCCGTCAGCGTCTCGATGAGCACCGCGGTCTGGATGGTCATGTGCAGCGAGCCGGTGATGCGCGCGCCCTTGAGCGGCTTGGTCGTGCCGAACTCTTCGCGGGCGGCCATAAGGCCGGGCATTTCTGTTTCGGCGATGTCCATCTCCTTGCGGCCCCAATCGGCCAGCGAGATGTCGGCGACGATGTAATCCTGTTGACCTGCCATGGCAGTTCTCCGATTCAATCTGTTGTTCGATGCGCCCGGCAGCGGAAAGCGAAGGTGGCGCGGAAATGCAAATGCAGCTAGCAGAAGAGCCGCAAAATCACAATAGATATAAAGAAATCTTTATTCGTGCATATGGCGTAGTGCCGTATGTCTTTGTCCTCAGACTTCCTCGCCGAAGCGGGCCGCAACGAGCTCTTCGAGCGCCTGCATGGCTTCTTCCGCCTCGGGCCCGGTGGCGCTGACATTGATGCTGCAGCCAGGACTGGCGGCCAGCATCATAAGGCCCATGATGGAGGTTCCGCCAACGCTGATGCCGTCTTTCTCGACGGATATGGCGGCATCGAACTTGCCCGCGACCTGTACGAATTTCGCAGAGGCCCGCGCATGCAGCCCGCGCTGGTTTACGATCGCAAGCACCTTGCTGATCGCCCCATTCTTGCGCACATCCGATGTCCCGATCATTTACTGCTCAAAAGCTGCGACGCGACATTGATGTATTTTCGGCCTGCGGTTTGCGCTTCTTCAAGCGAAGCCTGCATGTTTCCGGCCTTGCGTACACTCGAAAGCTTGATGAGCATCGGCAGGTTCACGCCTGCGATAACCTCGGTGCGACCCGATTCCATCACCGATATTGCGAGGTTGGACGGCGTTCCGCCAAACATATCAGTCAGCACGATTACGCCCGACCCCGTATCGACGCGGGCAACTGCATCGACGATGTCGCGGCGACGCTGTTCCATATCGTCATCGGCACCGATGCAGACCGTGTCGAAAAATTCCTGCGGGCCAACGACGTGCTCGACGGCGTTGCGGAATTCTTCAGCCAGCCGACCGTGCGTAACGAGCACGAGTCCAATCATTGTGCCTCGGCTCCCGTCATCGCCCCTTCACGGACCCTTGGTATGGTTACCTGCATTTCAATCCTTCACGGTCGGCAAGGAGGGCTATCTTGTCGAGGCGTGAATCGTTTACAAGCCCAAACTTTCATCAAATGCTGTCATTTTGACGCATTTTGGTCGCTCGACCGCCCGCTTTGGCCAAAAGGCAACAGCGAAAACCAGGCCTCGACCGCCTGAGCGGCACCCTGAACATCACGCAGCGGCAAATCGAGACAAGCTATGGTTGTGCCAAACATCGGTTGCGGCAACGCTTCCTGAAAACGCGGCGCGTTTTCCGAATCGACCAGCCGGACAACCATATCGAGAACCGCTTCGCCAACAAATGCAACGCGGCTGGGCTGAAATCCGCGAATCTCGACCAGCCCCGCGATTGGGTCCGGCGCACGACAAAGCAATTGTCCGCCCGGAAGCGCATCGAGAAAGAGCTGATCATCCGAAAGTAGCCGCGAAAATATGCCCTTGGCGCGAAAACGCCGGATAAGGACAAGCGCCAGACCAGTCTTGCCCGATCCGGATTCGCCGGTAATCATCACGCATCGATCGCCAAGAACGACCGCAGTTGCATGCGTGTTGTTGGCGGCCATGTCGAGGATCAGTCTTCGGTGGGCAATGCGACCGTGAAGCGCGCACCGCGCAAATCGCCGGGTTTCGTGCCCAGAATATTCTCGGCCGTCAGCGTACCGCCATGCGCTTCCACAATCTGGCGGCTGATGGAAAGACCAAGCCCGGAATTCTGCCCGAAAGCCTCGCCCGAAGGGCGATCCGTGTAAAACCGTTCGAAAATCCGCTCGATATTCTCGGCCCTGATACCCGGACCATTGTCCTCGACGGTAACGATGTTGAACTTGCCCACCCGCGACAGCGAAATGGTAACGGCACCGGTATCGTCCGGCACGAAAGAGCGCGCATTCTCGATCAGATTGGTGATGACCTGCCCGAGCCGCAAATCGTGACCATTGACGAAATAGCCCTTATTGCCTTGCAGCTTGGCAGACTTGAACTCGATCTTGACCTTCTTTTTGTGACGGCCCGTATCCTGCGAAACCTCGACCAGATCGCTGATAAAACCATTCAGATCGACCTTTTCGGCATCCTCGCGCGCCAGTTCGGCATCGAGACGCGAAGCATCTGAAATGTCGGTGATCAGGCGATCGAGACGACGAACGTCGTGCTGAATGATCTCCATCAGCCTTGCCCGCGAATTCTCGTTCTTGGCAAGTGGCAAGGTTTCGACCGCACTGCGCAACGAGGTCAGCGGATTTTTGAGCTCGTGACTGACATCTGCCGCGAAGCTCTCGATCGCCTCGATGCGCGCATATAGCGCGTTGGTCATGTCGCGCACCGATGCGGAAAGATTGCCGATTTCATCCTGGCGATCCGAGAAATCAGGAATTTCCTCACGGCTTTTTGTGCCTCTGCGCACGCGCACCGCAGCGGCCGAAAGACGGCGCAGCGGATTTGCAATGGTGGACGCCAGAAGCAGCGACAGGATCGCCATGACGAGTGCTGCCACGCCGAACACACGCAGGATCGCCTTGCGTTCGGCAGCGACGATCTTGTCGATGTCGCCACCCTCCGTCGAAAGCATCAGCACGCCGAGCACGCCGCGAAAGCGCTGGATCGGCACCGCGACCGAGACGATCTGCTCGCCCTGCTCGCTGATACGAACGATGGTGGACGGGCTGCCGGTCAGCGCCTGCATGACTTCGGGAAACGCAGCGCCGCTGCCGCCCGGCTGCTCGCGATAGACGGGAAGCTCACCGTTGCGGAAAAAGTCGAACACGAATTTCTGCGCCCGCTCGAAAATGTCAGGTTTGTCTTCCTGCACGGGTGGCAGATCATAACGAAGGATCTGCCCGCGCGAATAGAGATGGCGTGAATCGAGCAGAAGGTTGGTGTCGCGGTCGTAAATACGAGCGCGTGTTTTGGTTGGCGAGATCAGCCGCCGAAGAACAGGCGCCACACGTTCGGGATTGATCGGGAAATCAAGACTGTCGAGCTGATCCGAGCCCGGCCCGATGCTCTCGCCTGCCTGAAGCTCCAAAAGCTTTTCCGGGTCGATGCTGATGGAATCGGTTTCGACGGTCGCCGAAGCGGCGATCGCGCCGGCAATGATCTCGCCCTGCGTCATCAGGCTTTCGACCCGCGCGTCGATCAGGCCGTCGCGGAAAGTATTGAGATACAGAATGCCGACGAGAAGAACGGCGAGGCCTGTCAGATTGAGAAACAGGATTCGCCGCGTAAGGCTCGAAAACACGTAATGGCCGAGCGTGCGCCGGATCGCCAGAAATATACGCGACAGCCAACCGGGCAGGTTCCAGCCTGCGCGCTTGGCCGCCGATCTGGGCTTCTTTAAATGGGCATCAATCGCCATGAATCAGCCGTTGCCGCGCTCACGCCTCGCGGAATCTGTAGCCAACTCCGTAAAGCGTCTCGATCATCTCGAAATCGTCATCGACCGACTTGAACTTCTTACGCAGCCGCTTGATGTGGCTGTCGATGGTGCGGTCATCTACATAGACCTGCTCATCATACGCCGAATCCATCAGCGCATCACGGCTTTTTACGACGCCGGGACGCTGCGCCAGCGAATGAAGGATGAGGAACTCGGTGACCGTCAGCGTCACAGGCTCGCCCTTCCAGGTGCAGGTGTGACGTTCCTGGTCCATGACGAGCTGGCCGCGCTCGAGCGAACGCGCCTGCTGGTTCGGCGTTTTGGCAGCCGCTTCGCGTGCACTTGCACGGCGCAGCACAGCCTTGACGCGCTCTACCAGAAGGCGCTGCGAGAACGGTTTGCGGATGAAATCGTCGGCGCCCATCTTGAGGCCGAAAAGCTCATCGATCTCATCGTCCTTGGATGTCAGGAAGATTACCGGCAGATCGGACTTCTGGCGCAGCCTGCGCAGCAGCTCCATTCCATCCATGCGCGGCATCTTGATGTCCAGAATGGCAAGGTTCGGCGGACGCGCTGCCAGACCCTCGAGCGCGGAAGCACCATCCGTATAGGTCTCGACCCGATAGCCTTCGGACTCCAGAGCGATCGAAACCGATGTCAGGATGTTGCGGTCATCATCGACCAGGGCGATTGTTGCCATGTCAAGCTGCTCCCTCATGAGCGGGTCCCTTCTAGTTGGAAACCGGCTTTTGCAGGACAAATTAGGTACAAAATGTGGCATAGACCCTTCGAAGTGCCACCGCAACCCCATGGCGGAGGCGCTCGAGGCGCTTAAACTTGTGCCGGGCAGCCAGCCACGCGGATCATCCGTTGCCGGCATGGTATGAATATTCCGCGCAATATAAACGATTTAAAAATAAATCAAAAAATTTAAATCGATTAATGATTTGAAATTGTTCGTTTTTTCTGTTTCTCCCAAATCTCGCCTCTAAAATCTGGAGGTTAGTCCAAGCGGCGGGTTCGTCCCGGCCTGATCTGAAACTTGGCCTCACGAGGGGTAAATGAGCGAAATCGGCAAACGTAATCACGGTATCGAAAAAGCGGGCCTGAAGACCTCAGGCGCGGTCCACTACAATTTGAGTGAGGCCGAGCTTTATGAGCAGGCTATTGCTCGCGGCGAGGCAAAGCTCACCGCAGCGGGCGCGCTGGTCGCTTATACCGGCCAGCATACGGGCCGTTCGCCGAAGGACAAATTCGTCGTTCGCGACGCCGCGACCGAGCCGCATATCTGGTGGGACAACAACAAGCCGATCACGCCGGAACAGTTCGATACGCTGCTTGCAGATTTTACAGCGCATCTGTCGGACAGGGATCTCTTCGTTCAGGATCTGATCGGCGGCGCAGACGCCGCGCAGTCGCTGCCGACGCGCGTCATCACCGAATATGCCTGGCATTCGTTGTTCATCCGCAATCTTCTGATCCGTCCGGAGCGTTCGGCACTGGCTGATTTTGCGGCAAAGATGACGATTATCGATCTGCCGTCCTTCAAGGCCGATCCGGCCCGTCACGGCTGCCGTACCGATACCGTCATCGCAATCGATTTCTCGCGCATGATCGTGCTGATCGGCGGAACTTCTTACGCGGGCGAAATGAAGAAGTCCGTTTTCACGGCGCTGAACTACCTTCTGCCCGAAAAGGGCGTCATGCCCATGCACTGCTCGGCAAATGAAGGGCCGGATGGCGACGCCGCCGTGTTCTTCGGCCTTTCCGGCACCGGCAAGACGACGCTTTCCGCCGACCCTTCGCGCACGCTTATCGGCGATGACGAGCATGGCTGGGGACCGGAAGGCATCTTCAATTTCGAAGGCGGCTGCTATGCCAAGACGATCAAGCTTTCGGCCGAAGCCGAGCCTGAAATCTTTGCGACCACGCAGCGTTTCGGTACGGTTCTGGAAAACGTCGTTCTGGATGAAAGCCGCGTTCCCGATTTTGACGACGGTTCGCTGACCGAAAACACGCGCTGCGCCTATCCGCTGCATTTCATTCCGAATGCCAGCGCTACCGGGCTTGCAGCGCATCCGAAGAACATCATCATGCTGACCGCAGATGCGTTCGGCGTCATGCCGCCCATCGCGCGTCTCACGCCCGCACAGGCCATGTACCACTTCCTTTCCGGCTACACGGCCAAGGTTGCGGGCACCGAAAAGGGCGTCACCGAACCGGAGGCGACCTTCTCGACCTGTTTCGGCGCGCCCTTCATGCCACGCCACCCTTCCGAATACGGCAATCTGCTGCGCGATCTCATCGCCCGTCACGGCGTCAATTGCTGGCTGGTGAACACCGGCTGGACCGGCGGTGCTTATGGCGTTGGCAAGCGCATGCCGATCAAGGCAACGCGTGCGCTGCTGGCTGCAGCACTCGACGGTTCGCTGAACGAAGTCGAGTTCCGCACGGATGCCAATTTCGGGTTCTCCGTGCCGGTATCTGTGCCGGGAGTCGACAGCTCGATCCTCGATCCGCGCTCGACCTGGGCGGATCAGGCAGCCTACGACCGTCAAGCTTCCAAGCTCGTCGGCATGTTCATCGACAATTTCGGCAAGTTCGAAAGCCACGTCGATGCCAGCGTGCGCGGTGCAGCGCCGCAGTCGCGCGAAGCAGCCGAATAGGTTTTCATATCGTTCCAGATCAGGCCCGGCTCGTCCGGGCCTTTTCTTTTGCGCTTTGTCGCGGCATGAGTAACCTCATGAGCGCCGACGAAATCATCACAATCAGCCATGAGGCCGTCATTCACCCTGACGATCTGTCGGAGAGCTTTATCCGCTCATCCGGCCCCGGCGGGCAGAACGTCAACAAGGTCGCGACCGCCGTCCAGCTCCGCTTCGATGCGAAAAATGCCGCTGGCCTGTCAGAGCGTGTGCGCGAACGGGTCATCTCCATGGCGGGCAGCCGCGCTACCAAGGACGGCGTAATCGTCATCGAGGCCGGGCGCTTCCGCACGCAGGAGCAAAACCGCTCCGACGCGCGAGACCGATTGAGCGAACTCGTCGGCAAGGCTGCCGAACCGCCACCCAAGCCACGTCGCAAGACGCGGCCTTCGAAAGGCTCCGTCGAACGCCGCTTGAAAAGCAAGGCCGGGCGCTCGACCGTGAAAAAGCTGCGCGGCAAGATTTCGGACGACTGATGCGCCCGCGCGCACTACATTCGATCTATGCAGGTTCTTCCCAAAGGCATTCGCCACATCCCCTCTTTTCTCGACATTCAGGCGCAGCGCGCGCTTGTTGAAGAAATTCGCGAGATCGTGAAACAGGCGCCGCTTTACGTGCCGGAAATGCCGCGTACCGGAAAGCCGCTCAGCGTGCGCATGACCAATTGCGGGACGCTCGGCTGGGTCACCGACAAGGATCGCGGCTATCGATACCAGCCGACGCATCCGGCGACCGGCGAACCATGGCCGCCGATACCCGCATCGCTGCTGTCTCTCTGGAATGAAATTGCCGGTTATCCGCTTCCGCCAGAGGCATGTCTCGTCAATTTCTACACGGACACGGCCACGATGGGGCTGCATCAGGATCGCGACGAGAACAATCTCGAAGCGCCCGTACTGTCCGTATCATTGGGAGACGATTGCCTGTTTCGCGTCGGCGGCAAATCCCGCCACGACCCGACCGTCTCGTTCAAGCTGCGAAGCGGCGACATCGTCGTTCTGGGCGGCGAAGGACGGCTGGCATTCCACGGGGTCGACCGGATTTATCCGACAACTTCCGCACTTCTGAAAAAGGGCGGGCGGATCAACCTCACGTTAAGGCGTGTGACCAAGGCCGCCTAAATCTTACGAAGCGCCACTTCCGCAACGCGATGATTGTCGCTCTTGCGCATGATGAGATCGGCGCGCGGGCGCGTCGGCAGAATATTCTCGCGCAGATTCTTCAGATTGATATTCGACCACAGCCCTTCGGCAATTGCCTGCGCGGAATCCGGCGAGAGCTGCGAATAGCGATGGAAGAAGGATTGCGGGTTGCGAAATGCCGTGTCGCGCAGGCGCATGAAGCGCTGAATGTACCAATTGTGGATCAGATCTTCGTCAGCATCGATGTAGATCGAGAAATCGAAGAAATCGGACACGAAGGGCACGAACTTCCCATCCTTGGGCAATTCTCGCGGCTGAAGCACGTTCAGCCCTTCGAAAATCAGAATGTCCGGCCGGTCGATGGTGACATATTCGCCGGGCATCACATCGTACGTAAGATGCGAATAAAGCGGCGCGCGGACATTTGGCTGGCCGGACTTAATCGCCGACAGGAACCGCAGAAGCGATCCGACATCGTAGCTGTCTGGAAAGCCCTTGCGCTCCATCAGGTTTTCGCGCCGCAGGACGGCGTTCGGATGAAGAAAGCCGTCGGTCGTCACCAGATCGACCTTGGGGCTGGACGGCCAGCGCCCCAAAAGTTCCTTCAGGACACGCGCGGTCGTCGATTTCCCAACCGCGACCGATCCAGCCATGCCGATAATGAACGGCGTCTTGACCGGCTCACCGCCGCTGAAAAACACCTGCCGCTGCCGGAACAAAAGCTGGCTCGCCTCGACATGCGCATAGAGCAGCCGCGACAGCGAGAGATAGATGCGCCGCACTTCATCGAGATCGATGGGCTCGTAAAGCGAGGAAAGCCGCTGGACCTCGTCTTCGGTCAGCGTCAGCGGCGTGTCGGCACGAAATTCCGCCCAGCGTTCGGCGGTAAAGAACCGGTAGGGCGAATATCGTTCAGTGGGTGCGAGCTGGTCCATCGATCCACGAATCTCCCCGGCTCCGAACATTTCGGTCAGGCCTTGTCACCGCGGGCGGCCTTTTCGGCAACGCCTGAACGGCCGGTACGGCTTTGCAGTTCCGCAAGTACATCGGAAAGCGGTACACCTGACAACGCCAGAACCACGAGCCAATGATAGATAAGGTCGGCGCTTTCTGAAACGACCGCCTCACGATCCTTGTGAACTGCCGCGATCACCGTTTCGACGGCTTCCTCGCCGAGCTTCTGCGCCGCCTTGTCGATGCCGCGCGCAAAAAGCTTCGCCGTCCATGAATCCGGGTCGCCGGAACGCGCGCGCTCCGCAATGATCTTTTCGAGGTCGTCAAACGAAAAATCGCTCATAACGGGCCGTTTAAGACTGTTGCGCTGGAGAGTCCAGCCGCATGGGCAGGCCAGCCGCCGCCATGTGGGCCTTGGCCTCCGCGATCGTATAGGTGCCGAAGTGGAAAATCGAGGCTGCCAGCACCGCCGTCGCATGCCCGTCCCGAATGCCCGCCACCATATGGTCCAGCGTTCCGACACCGCCAGAAGCGATGACCGGCGCACGAACCGCATCGGCCACGGCGCGCGTCAGTGCGATGTCATATCCGATTTTCGTACCATCACGATCCATCGAAGTCAGCAGGATTTCGCCCGCGCCCAGATCGACCACCTTGCGCGCGAATTCGACCGCATCGATGCCGGTGTTCTCGCGTCCGCCATGGGTGAAGATTTCCCAGCGATCCGCCTCGCCAGCGCCGGACACTTTCTTGGCGTCGATCGCAACGACGATGCACTGATTGCCGAATTTATCAGCGGCTTCGGCAACGAAATGCGGATTTTTCACCGCTGCCGTGTTGATCGAGACCTTGTCGGCGCCTGCCAGCAGCAGCTTGCGAATGTCGCCGACCTGGCGAACGCCGCCACCGACCGTCAGCGGCATGAAGCACTGCTCGGCAGTGCGCGCAATAACGTCGAAAATCGTCTCGCGATTGTCGGATGACGCCGTAATGTCGAGGAAGCAAAGCTCGTCTGCACCAGCCAGATCGTAAGCTTTCGCTGCCTCCACCGGATCGCCTGCATCGACCAGATCGACAAAATTGACGCCCTTGACGACGCGGCCATCCTTCACATCAAGGCAGGGAATTACACGGGCCTTGAGAGTCAACGCACGGCCTCCTTCAGAAGAGCCAGCGCCTCTGCCGGATCGATGCGCCCGTCATAGAGCGCCCGGCCGGAAATCGCGCCTTCGAGCTTTTGAGCGTCGGGCATGGTCATGCGAACGATATCGGCAATCGAGGCCAGACCGCCGGATGCGATGACCGGGATGGAAACCGCGTCTGCCAGCGCAATCGTCGATTCCCAATTGATGCCGGTCAAAATGCCGTCGCGGTCAATATCCGTATAGATGATCGCGGAAACGCCCGCGCCTTCGAACTTTTGAGCAAGTTCAGCCACGCCCAGCGACGAGGCTTCGGCCCAGCCTTCAACGGCGACCTTGCCGCCCTTGGCGTCGATGCCCACTGCAACCTTGCCCGGAAACAGGCGGCAGGCTTCTTTCACCAGATCGGGATCGCGCACTGCGACAGTGCCGAGGATGACCCGCGCGAGACCCTTGTCGAGCCAGCTTTCGATATGGGCCAGCGTGCGAATGCCGCCGCCAAGCTGCACAGGGTTTTTCGTCGCTTTAAGGATCGCCTCGACCACCGTGCCATTGACGCTTTCGCCTGCAAACGCGCCGTTCAGATCGACGACATGCAGCCACTCGAAACCCTGATCTTCAAACGCTTTGGCCTGCGCGGCAGGGTCAGGGTTGTAGACCGTCACTTGTGCCATATCGCCGAGTTTCAAGCGTACGCACTGGCCGTCTTTGAGGTCGATTGCCGGAAAAAGGATCAAGGCTTCCACCTCAGGAAATTTGCAATGAAGGCCAGACCGAGCGCCTGGCTTTTTTCAGGATGGAACTGGGTTCCGACGAGATTGTCGCGCGTAACAGCAGCCGTAACCGGCCCGCCGTAATCTGCAACGGCCAGAACCTGCTCCGCGTTGGTTGCGTCGAGATGGTAGGAGTGCACGAAATAGGCATGAAGCCCGTCCGCGCCGGTCCGAATACCGTCGAAAAGCGGGTGGTTTTGACGAATTTCGATCGTGTTCCAGCCGATTTGCGGAATTTTCAGCGCGGGATCTGAAGGTTTTATCTCCTTCACGTCACCGGAAATCCACCCGAAGCCCTTCGTAGTGGTCTTTTCCAGACCGCGTTCCGACATCAATTGCATACCCACGCAGATGCCCAGAAAGGGCCGCGCCTGCCGGACCGCGACTTCCTCGATCGCGTCCGCCATGCCTTCGACGGCATCAAGCCCGCGCCTGCAATCGGCATAAGCGCCGACACCCGGCAGGACGATGCGGTCTGCGGTGCGGACGCGTTCGGAATCTGCCGTCAGTTCGATTTCAGCGGAAATTCCGCTTTCGCGCGCGGCACGCTCGAAAGCCTTGGTGGCCGAGCGAAGATTGCCCGACCCGTAATCGATAATCGCTACCCGCATTTTTACCGCCCGCCCGGATATTGCAAAAGCCCAAGCGACGGCTGGCGTGGTGCCGCCGGACCCGTGCGCTTGTCTGTGATCGTCACCGTTTCGATCGGAGCATCGTCATCCGGGAGATCGGCTGCGCTCAGATAGCGAACTTCGGCATCGGGAACGGATGCCGCTTCCAGCGCACCCCATTCGCGCCAGCCCTTACGGCGAAGTGCAGCAATGCGCATATTCTGTCCTTCGAGGCCGACATAGATCGAAACGAGCAGCGACAGAAGCTGCCCTGTCAGCCCTAGACCCAGCGCCTGCCCGATTGCTGCAATTGCAAGTGCCGCCAGAACAGCAAACGCCGCCTCGATCCAGAGCTTGTTCCACAGCAGCCAGAAGGGCGGGATGAGGAACCCCAGAAAGGCAAAGCCATCGCGGATGAAAACGGCTTCATCCGCTGGATTTTTCGCGCCTTCCGGTGGCTCCATTACCACGTAAAAAGCCATGGTCGCCTTATCCTTTCAGGCTTCCCTTGGTGGAGGGAACGGCATCGGGCTGGCGCGGATCGAATTCCAGCGCCATGCGCAAAGCGCGCGCAACCGCCTTGAAGCAGGTCTCGGCAATGTGATGGTTGTTCGCGCCGTAATGATTGGTGACATGCAGGGTGATGCCCGCATTCTGCGCGAAAGCATGGAAGAATTCGCGCACCAGCTCGGTGTCGAACGTGCCGATCTTCGGCGCGGAAAACTTCACGTCCCAGACGAGAAACGGCCGGCCGGAAACGTCGAGCGCTGCGCGCGTCAGCGTCTCGTCCATCGCCAGATCGATTGACGCATAGCGCATGATGCCGCGACGCTCGCCAAGCGCCTTCGACAGAGCCTGACCGAGCGCAATGCCGCTATCTTCTACTGTGTGGTGATCGTCGATGTGAAGGTCGCCTTCGGCGCGCACATTCATATCGATCAACGAATGGCGCGAAAGCTGGTCCAGCATATGGTCGAAAAAGCCGACGCCGGTCGCGATTTCCGACTTGCCGGTCCCGTCAACATTCAGCGATACCGAAATCGCCGTTTCCTTCGTCCTGCGACTTGTTTCGCCAGAACGCGCCACGATGCTCGACGCCATGGAAAATCCCTTTACTGCAAAAGCAAGCGCCTTCTAGCAGCAACGTCACCCGATTTCCAGTTCGCGTGCGCGTAACCCGGCTGATTTGCCGTGGTTGGCAATCGCCAGCGAGATGCATACATACTGGCGCATCGAAACACTCGTACCGCGCGCGCTGCCATATGGAGCCGTGCGTCATCGGAGAAATACATGTCGAACGAAATCAGCATGCACGCAACGACGATCATTACCGTGCGCAAGGGCAACAAGGTCGTCATCGCCGGCGACGGTCAGGTCAGCCTCGGCCAGACCATCATGAAGGGCAACGCCAAGAAGGTTCGCCGCATCGGCAAGGGTGGCAGTGTCATTGCAGGCTTTGCGGGCGCGACCGCCGATGCCTTCACGCTTCTGGAGCGCCTTGAAGCCAAACTCGAACAATATCCTGACCAGTTGACCCGCGCATGCGTCGAACTTGCCAAGGATTGGCGCACAGACCGCTATCTGCGCCGTCTTGAAGCCATGATGCTGGTAGCCGACAAATCCGTTTCGCTGGCATTGACCGGCAATGGCGACGTGCTGGAGCCCGAACATGGCGTCATGGCTATCGGCTCCGGCGGCAATTACGCGCTGGCCGCCGCACGCGCGCTGATCGATACGGACAAGGACGCCGAGGAAATCGCCCGCAAGGCAATGGCGATTGCCGCCGATATCTGCGTCTACACCAACCATAGCTTCGTCATCGAAACGCTGGACGCCGAGTGAGCGAGGATTTCAGCTATAGCTTCCGGCCGGTAACACGCAAGGATTTGCCGATGCTGGCCCGATGGCTCGCGCAGCCGCATGTCGCGGAATGGTGGGACGATCCTGAAACCGAACTCGCCTCCATCGAAGAACATATCGACAGCATTTCCGTCGAACCGTTCATTATCGAGATCGACGGGAAGCCGGTCGGCTACATCCAGTCCTACGATCCGCATCTGGAAGACGATCATCCCTATCAGGACCAGCCATTCGGCACGCTGGGCGTCGATCTGACCATCGGCGAGGCCGACTATCTCGGACTCGGCCATGGATCGCGCTTGCTTGAGGAATTCGTCGAGCAGCTTTTCGAGGAAGGCGCGCCGCGCGTCATTATCGATCCGGATCCGAAAAATGCACGGGCCATCCGCGCTTACGAGAAAGCCGGATTCGCCACTTTCGACAGACGAGAAACGATCTACGGCAAAGCCGTCATGATGGCGCGCGACGCCGAGGAAGAATAACGGGCCGAACTACTCGGCCCGTTTGTTTATGCAGAATCGCTGCGGTCGATCAGAAGACGCAGCTTCTGCAGGCGGGTCTCGGCGTTTTCCTCATAGGAAATCATGCCGGAAAAATCACCCTTGTCGTCCATCAGATAGACGGACGCGGTGTGATCCATCGTGTAATCGCCACCTTCCACCGGCACCCTCTTCCAATAGGCGCGATAGGCTTTGCCGACCGCGTCCACTTCAGCCTGCGTGCCGGTCAGCCCGACGACATTGTCGCCGAAGGACTGAATGTAGCTGGCGAGCACTTCCGGCGTGTCGCGCTCCGGATCGACGGACACGAAGACCATTTTGAGCTTTTCCGCATCTTCTCCCAGCGCCTTCATGGCTTCAGACATTTCCCAAAGCGTGGTCGGACAGACCTCCGGGCAATGGGTGAAGCCGAAAAAGACAGCGAAAGGCTTTCCCTTGAGATCGTCAGCCGAGAGTTTTTCTCCCGTATGAGATGTCAAAGTGAACGGCCCGCCGATCGTTACCGTTTGCGCCGTGCTCGACAAATTTGCAGGGCTTTTCGGCGCAAGCAGATAGATCGACGCAACATCGAGCACCGCAGCACTGACGGCAAATGCCATCAGCGCCCGATTTTTGCGTGGTGCCGCCATATCAGCCGCCGTGGTTTTCGTGACCGCCACCTTGATGGCCGCCGCCCATGGCTTCAACTGCGAATTCGACATCAACCGAACCGGCCTTTTCGAAGACGAGCGTTCCCTTGAATTTTTCGCCTTCCTTGGCGGGGCTTTTCAGGTCCATGAACATCAGATGGTATGAGCCGGGCGCAAGTGCGGTCTCGCCGCCTGCCGGAATTTCAACCCCATCTGGCACGCCGCGCATGGTCATGACGCCCTTGTCGTCGACGGACATTTCATGAATTTCGCCCTTGCCGGAAATTTCCGAGCTTACCGAAACGAGACGGTCAGGCGTCGATCCCGCATTCTTTACGACGAAATAGCCGGCGGCAACTTTTGCGCCTGCGGGCGTTGCGCGCGACCAGGGATGATCGATCGTCAGATCGCCGACCTTGAAGTCATGCGCGAAAAGCGGCTGGCTCATAACGAACAGCGAAAGAACCGCAAAGGCACTCAGGCCAAGGCGTTCCTCGATGCTGCGAAAGCGGCGGAAGAAGTTGAAACCGGACAGGTTGCGAATAGAATTGGACATGGTGAAGCTCCACTAAGGATGCGTTTGCACGCGCGGCAAACGGAAATGCAGAATGATCAAAGGGTGCGCTGGAAAGCGCGGCAATCAGACTGCGAGTGGCGGAGCGCGTGGACTGCCCGGATCATGCTCAGGCGACCGAGCAATAACGGAGGCCGCAAGCGGGAGCAGAATAGCAAAGCTGCCGGTCCACTCATGCCGCAAAGACGCCGTCTCTGGCGGCGCGGAAGACACCGGCGCGAACATGCTGCAACCAAGAACGCAGCAATTCGGCATGACATGATCGATGTCCGAGCCTTGCTGGTCGGAACTCGTGATGCAGAGCGGATTGCCGAACACATCGAGCGTCATAGCGCCCGGAGCGGTGCCCAGGGCCAATGCGCCGAAGGTGGACTGAAGGACAAGCACATAGGCTGCGACAAGCGCCACCCAGAAGCTCGATCCTTTGTGCCTTGTGTTCACCACGGCCATCCTTTGCGGACAACTCTTTAGCATCTATCCGAAAGCGGAAAAACCATCCGCCGCGTCCTGCGGCAACTTGCCATTTTTGCCATGCGTCATTCTTGCGCAAACCAATGGCGCATGGTTCTTAAGGCACGCTGTCATTTCGGGGGTCGCATGAGCAACAATAATGGCATTGGGAAACCTGGCGGTTTTACCGGAATATCGTGGCAGACGGGATTTCTGATCACGCTCGGCCTGATGATGCTTCAGGCCGTCATTCTTTACGCGATGGGCCGGACACCGATCTGCGAATGCGGCACGATCAAATTCTGGCATGGCGTGGTGCAGAGCTCGGAGAATTCCCAGCACATAACAGACTGGTACACATTCTCGCATCTCATCCACGGCTTCCTGTTTTATCTGCTGTTCTGGTTCGTCGCGCCGAAATCCTCGCCCGGCTTCCGGCTTATCCTTGCCGTCGGCGTCGAAGGCTTGTGGGAAATCGTCGAAAATTCGAGCGTCATCATCGAGCGCTATCGCGAGGGCACGATTTCCCTCGATTATTTCGGCGACAGCATCCTCAATTCGGTGTCCGACACATTCGCGGCAGTCGTGGGCTTTGTTATGGCCGCAAGGCTCCCTATATGGGTCATCGTAGCGCTCGCGCTTGTCTTTGAAGTTGGTGTCGGCTTCGTCATACGCGATAATTTGACCCTGAACGTTATTATGCTGCTGTACCCATTCGAATCCATCCGGCAGTGGCAGTCTGGATCTGTTTAAAACATGAGCACATTTTCACCACGCGAGATCGTTTCCGAACTCGACCGTTTCATCATCGGCCAGAACGACGCCAAGCGCGCCGTGGCCATCGCATTGCGCAATCGCTGGCGTCGCCAGCAGCTCGAAGGGCAAATGCGCGAAGAGGTGATGCCCAAGAACATCCTGATGATCGGGCCGACAGGTGTCGGCAAGACCGAGATTGCACGGCGCTTGGCAAAGCTCGCCGGCGCGCCTTTCATCAAGGTGGAAGCAACCAAATTCACCGAAGTCGGCTATGTCGGTCGCGATGTCGAGCAGATCATCCGCGATCTGGTCGAGACTGCCATAGGCCTCGTGCGTGAAAAAATGCGCGAGGATGTGACGGCGCGCGCCCATATCAACGCCGAGGAACGCGTGCTTGAAGC
The DNA here is from genome assembly GCF_039939195.1 of Foliimonas ilicis. Taxonomy (NCBI): domain Bacteria; kingdom Pseudomonadati; phylum Pseudomonadota; class Alphaproteobacteria; order Hyphomicrobiales; family Phyllobacteriaceae; genus Foliimonas; species Foliimonas ilicis. Next base: position 369,239 of record NZ_JBDUUH010000001.1, read on the forward strand.
GCTGGTCGGCAAGACCGCCAGCCCTGCAACCCGCGACAGTTTCCGCAAAAAGCTGCGCGAAGGCGAACTCGACGACAAGGAAATCGAAGTCGAAGTTTCCGATACCGGAAACGGCGGCATGCCAAGCTTCGAGATTCCCGGTATGCCTGGCGCCAATATCGGCGTCATGAACATCAACGACATGCTTTCCAAGGCGATGGGCGGCCAGCGCACCAAGACGCGCAAGACCACCGTCAAGGAGTCCTACAAGCATCTGATCAGCGATGAATCCGACAAGCTGCTCGATCAGGACGAAGTGATTCGCCGGGCGCTTGAATCGGCAGAAAATGACGGCATCGTCTTCCTGGACGAAATCGACAAGATCGCCACGCGAAGCGACGTTTCCGGCGGTCCATCGCGCGAAGGCGTGCAGCGGGATCTTCTGCCGCTGGTCGAAGGCACGACGGTCGCGACGAAATACGGGCCGGTGAAGACCGACCACATATTGTTCATCGCGTCGGGTGCATTCCACGTCTCGAAGCCATCCGATCTCTTGCCGGAGCTTCAGGGCCGTCTGCCGATCCGCGTCGAATTGCGGGCACTCGAGAAGGATGATTTCCGCCGCATCCTGACCGAGACGGAAGCCAGCCTCATCAAGCAGTATATTGCGCTGATGAAGACGGAAGGCGTCGATCTCGAATTCACGGACGACGCGATCGACCAGCTTGCCGGCATTGCAGTCGATCTCAATGCGAGTGTCGAGAATATCGGCGCGCGCAGGCTGCAGACTGTAATGGAACGTGTGCTCGACGATATTTCGTTCAACGCGCCCGACAAATCCGGCACCGAACTCAGCATCGATGCGGATTATGTTGCCAAGCATGTTGGCGATCTTGCCAAAAATACCGACCTGTCACGCTTCATTCTGTGACCAAAAGGCCGCCGTCTCGTTAAATCGAAACGGCGGCCAATCCCGCTTTCTCAAAAATACCTCGACTCGGCACAGCGCTTTTCATAGTTTGCGCGGCGTAAGTTCGGGTATCAGGGCCTGACAAGCACGGGCAAAGCCTGTTTCAATAGACATTATATTCACGCAAAACCTTGGATCAGCGTCGCGTTCCGATCCGAAAAGCGGGTGGATGAAGAGATTTCGGGCGGCATTGAGCATGAAACGGTCGGTTATCTTCTCAGCGCTGGTGTTTTTGGCATCGGCCATAATGCCCTCTTCGGCCGCGACCATTGTGCCGCCCGGCAATCGGAACGCTGAACAGCCCAATGTGCCCGGTGCTTCCGCACGGCGCACCGCCGCAGGCAATACCACCTATGATGCGAAATACCGCAAGGTCTATGCGCTGTTCAAAAACGATGCCGCACTTCGCTCAAAGATCAACACGGCGGCGGCTGCCTATGGCATCGACCCGATGCATATCGTGGGCGCAATCGTTGGTGAGCACACCTACAATGTAGACGCCTATGACCGTCTGCAGACCTATTATGTGAAGGCTGTTTCGTACCTCTCGAACCGTTTCAATTTCAGCTACAATGGCGAGGGCGTTACCGATTTCATTCGCCGTCCCGAATTTGCCAAGTGCCAGGAAGGCATGGGCAGCTACGATTTGTGGAGCTGCCGAGAGACTGTGTGGAACCGCAGCTTCCGCGGCAAAACCGTCGATGGAAATCGCTATCCGAACGACCGGTTCAGCGCGACCTTCTTCCAGCCCTTCTATGCCGGGCAGACATTCGGCCTTGGCCAGCTAAATCCGCTGACTGCGCTTCAGATGAGCGACATGGTGCATCGCGTGTCCGGCCTGCCCAAGCTCGACGCCAGCGATCCCAACGACGTCTACAAGACGATCATGGACCCGGATTTGACGCTGCCCTACGTGGCTGCCACGCTTCGCAAATCCATCGATGCCTACCGCACCATTGCCGGTTTCGACATTTCGCGGAATCCGGGTGTCACGGCCACGCTCTACAATATCGGCAATCCTGAGCAGCGCGCCTACGCCCTGAAGGCTGAAAACCAGAAGCGCCGAAGCGAAGGCCAGGCCGAACGCCTGCCCGAAGAAAATTACTATGGCTGGCTGGTTAATGAGCGTCTGAGTGAACTCGAGGCGCTGTTTTAACGCTCCGGCGGCGGCACGATTTCCGCAATCAATCTGTCGATCTTCTTTTCATCCAGCCGGCCGATATTCACCGCCAGCAGATTTGCAAGCTCCGTCGCGCGCGGCGAAAGGTTTGATGTGTCGATCGTCACACGCGGATGCGAGGTTTCAGCAAGCCGCGTCAACTCCTCGGCATCGTCCCAGATAATGTTGAAATAGCCGATTATCTTCTGGATCATCGGCCAGGTCGGCGCGCCGCGTTTGCCGTGCTCCAGCGCAGATAGATAGGCAGCGCTCACGCCGAGCGCCTCCGCCATGTCTTTCTGGCTCAGCCCGCGTTCGCGCCGCAGATCGCGGATTTTCTGGCCGAACGGGGTCATGGCACCGCCTTCTGACGGCGCAAACGAATGTAGATCGCGCCCGACCCGCCATGATGCCGCGCCGCCAGATCATGGCTGCTGACGAGCGCTCTGAAAGGCGGCGTTGCCAGCCAATGCGGAACTGCGCGCCGCAAGACACCGTCCCCGCCAGATGACGATCCTTTGCCCGTTATGACCAGAACATAGCGAACACCGCCCGCATGCGCGCGCTTCAGGAACGACAAAAGCAACGAATGCGCCTGATCCTGCGTCATTCCATGCAGATCGACCCGGCCTTCAATGGGCAACCGCCCCTTGGAGAGCTTGTCCAATGTCGGCGCGTCGAGCGATGCGGATACCCATTGCTTGGGTGGGATTGCCGGAGATTTGGTCAAAGCAACAGCCTTCGGCACCGTTTTGGGCGGATCTTCCTGCTTCGGCACAGGGGAACTCGGCACTTCGAGCGTTGATTTCCCCTTCAGCGGCGTCGTCGATTTGGCGACAAGCGTCCAGAGAACGCGATCATCGTCGCTCAACTCCTTCGTGCGCCGACTGCTCACCGGAACCTCCCGGCAATCTCGTTGGGCACGAGCATGAAGAAATCCGCTTCGTTGCGTACCACGCCGGCGATTTCGCCTGCCGCATCGCCGCTTCCGGCAAAAAGGTCGCCGCGCGCGGGGCCGACGATCGCAGACCCGGTGTCCTGCGCGATCATCAATCTGCGGAAGGGCGTGCCAAAGGCAGTAAGTTCGGGAGCGTGAATGAAAAACGGCGTACCGAACGTGTGAAGCAGCCGGTCGACAGCAACGGAGCGACCGGGCGTCAAAGGTACTTTCGCCGCCGCAATAGGACCCAGATCAGGATCATCCACCGCGGCCTCGCGAAAGAAAATATAGGAGCGATTCTGCCAGAGAATTTCGTCGATACGTGCCGGATTTTGTGAAAACCAGCCACGAATGGATTGCATCGTTATTTTTTCGAGCGGGATTTCGCCGATTTCGGCCAGTATTTTTCCCGGTCCGGTAAAGCGCTGACCACTCTTTGCCGCATAGGTCACGCGAGCAAGCGTTCCGTCCGTCATTCTCAGCCGTGCCGCGCCCTGCACATGAATGAAGAACGCATCGACCTTACTCACCACAAAAGCGATTTCCAGCCCGCGCCCGAAAAGTGCACCGCGCTCTATCGCCTCGCGATCATGATATTCGACCAATCCATTCGGCGTTTGCCGGGCAAAAGCCAGATAGGCATCCATTCCATTCGGGCGGTTGGTATCGTCAATGTCGATAAGATCGTCGGGACGGGCCAACAGCGGTACAGTGAACTCATCCGTTCGCACCCGTGAGGCTTCGACGATAGGCTCATAGAACCCCGTTACCAGTCCACGGCTGCCACTCTCGGGCAAAATATGGACCGGCGTGAAATATTTCTCGAAGAAGGCGCGGGCATCGCGCGCATTTATGTCTTTATGTTCTCGCGCGGCGGCATAAGCATCGGAAAAGGTTTGGAAATCGACGCCGAGGGAACCGGTGCGGTAGGGTTTTACCGTCGCCTGAAACGCCGACCGGCGAAACGCCTCATAGGCTGGCAGAGGGTTATCCTCCAGCCAGCCCGGCAAATCCTGAAATGTAAGAGAATGAAAAACAGGTGCGGACGACACGGAAAGTGCCCTCCGGCTTAGTCTTCTTCTTCAGTCGCGACCAGCTTCCAGTTCGGGTCCTTGGCGCGGGTGTCGCGGGCAAAGGTCCAGACGTCTTTGACCTCGGCGACGGTTTCAGGATCGCCGTCAATGACCTCACCTGCTTTATCGCGTGTCGCCGAAATCAGCTCGCTGACGATACGCAGGGTGACATGCGCCTCGCCGTTTTTCATTTCCGCAGACACGATCTCGGCCTTGTCGATACCGACAAAAGAAGACTGGATTTTCTCGGAGCGGGATTCGCGATCGGAAATCGCCGAAACGAAACCGTCGAAAACCTCACGGGAAAGCAGATTTTTCAACGTTTTGCGGTCGCCATCAGCATAGGCAATAACGATCATCTCATAGGCCATCTTGGCGCCATCGACGAAAGTCTTCGGCTCAAAAGAAGGATCGGCGTCCTTGATGGTCCGCAGGCCCTTGTTCAGGTCCGTATTCGGCCTGGCAAATGCATCAATGGAAGCATAGCTGGCTTCGACATCGGCTGGCGTCTTCTTGCGCGGCAGAGAAACGACGTTCTCCGGCGCTGCCTGCTCGTCCTTGTTCGCGGAACGGCCAGCCGTATAGGGATCGAATGGCGGGCGCTCATTGCCCGTACGACGGCCCAGAACGTTGCGGAGCTGAAAAAAGATCACCACCGCCGCGATCAGGAAAAAGATTGTGCCGAAATCGAAAAATTCCATATCTTTTGCCAATTGATCCCTTGTTTCGGCGGCCCGCAAGCCAGCCTTTAACGACTGTTGACGGACACGACAAACCTACACTACGCGAATTGCATATAGAACGCATCTCACGATCATTCAAATCAAAGCCATCCATCACTATCTTAATGCGGCAATTATTCTCGTCTAAAAGGCGGGCAACTTTACTCTGACAATCAGGCTTGAGCATTTGCGCTTATCATTCGTTCCTTTGATCCTTCTTCTCTTGCCGCTGGTCGAGATTGCCGGTTTCGTTCTCGTCGGGAGCCAGATCGGCGTTCTGGCGACGATCGGCCTGGTGATCGCAACCAGCATTGCCGGCGGTTTGCTCATGCGTTTCCAAGGGTTTGGCACGCTTGCGCGCATTCGTCAGGAGATGGAAGGCGGTCGTGACCCGAGTCGAAACCTTGCTCACGGCATAATGATCCTATTCGCCGGATTGCTTCTTCTGCTGCCCGGTTTTTTCACGGACATCATCGGAATCCTGCTTTTCATCCCTCCGATTCGCGATTTTGGCTGGCGGTTTTTGAAGAAACGCGTCGATTTTTCGGCAAACTTCACGACGTTTCGCGGCGGTGCGGGTCCACGCGGCGGAAATGGCCCGTCGAAAACCATCGATCTGGATGAGGACGATTATTCCAAGGACCCCGACCCGAATTCGCCTTGGCGCAAGCTGCGGGACGAGTGAAACGACGCTCTTAACCTTGTCTTGACATGACGGCCATGGTAGCCAACGCCGCAATTTCAATTGAGCCGCAAAGCGGCAAAACCAAGAGGACAGGCTATGGCCAAGAATGAGGATGCCCAGAAGGGTGCCGCAACCAACGGAAACGGCAGCACTGCCCAGCCCTCGCTCAATGTCCTCGTTCAATATGTGAAGGACCTCTCCTTCGAGAGCCCCGGCGCACCGAATTCGCTGCGCGGACGCGACAAGGCTCCAAGCATCAACATCAATGTCAACGTCAATGCCAATCCGATTTCGGACAAGGAATTCGACGTTAACCTGTCGCTGACGGCGAAAGCTTCCTTCGAAAAGGAAGTGCTGTTCAACGTAGAGCTCGTCTATGGCGGTGTTTTCCGCGTCGAAGGTTTTCCGCAGGAACACATGCTGCCGCTGCTCTTCATCGAGTGCCCGCGCCTGCTTTTCCCGTTCGCACGTCAGGTCATCGCGGATGCGACCCGCAATGGCGGCTTCCCGCCGCTGATGCTGGACCCGATCGACTTCGCGCAGATGTTCCAGCAGAAAGTTGCCGAGGAACAGGCTGCCGCAAAAGTTCAGGTCAGCTAATTTTTTTATGAATGACAAAAAGCCCGCGTCGAAAGATGCGGGCTTTTTTGTATCAGGCGGAAGCTGAAACTTCCGTTTCGAGCTTGGCCCAGACCGCATTCTCGCCCATGCCCGCAACCAGTTTGGCGTGAGCGGCGCGTTCTTCCTCGGTCAATCGCGACGGCAATGGATTAGGCCTCGCTGAAATGGTGATTTCCGTGTGGATTTCCGTCTGCTCAGAATTCGCATTCGATGAGCGGCTTTCAAGAACCAAAGCAGTCTGCTTGCCGCCAATCAGCTCGATATAAACTTCGGCCAGAAGCTCGGAATCGAGCAAGGCGCCGTGTTTGGTACGGCGGCTGTTGTCGATACCATAGCGGCGGCAAAGCGCATCAAGCGAATTCGGACCCATTGGATGCTTGCGCCGGGCAAGCGCCAGCGTGTCGATGACAAAATCCTGCGAAACGCTTTGATGGCCGAGCCGCGTCAGCTCGGCGTTGATGAAGCCCATATCGAAATTGGCATTGTGAGCGACGAGCTTCGCGCCTTCGATAAAGGTCAAGAACTCTTCGACGATATCCTGAAATGGCGGCTTGTCGGCAAGATCCGCATCGCTGATGCCATGCACGGCGAGCGCGTCCGGGTGAACGGCGCGTCCCTGCGGGTTGATATAGACATGGAATGTGCGCCCGGTCACAAAGCGGTTTACGAGTTCGATGCCGCCGATCTCGATGATACGATCCTCGCGTGAATCAAGGCCGGTCGTTTCCGTGTCGAAGATAATCTCGCGCAACGAATCACTCCCTGTGTGAGCTAGAGTTTTCGCCCGCCAGCAGGTTCGAGACAAGATCGTTGACTGCTGAACGCGCCGCGTCGAGACCTTTTCCCGTGTCTATTATAAAATCGGCCTGCTCGCGCTTTTGCGCATCCGGTACCTGGCGCGCAAGAATCGCCTCGAATTTTTCAGGCGTCATGCCCGCTCGTGCAAGCACCCTCTCCCGCTGGATCTCTGCAGGAGCCGATACGACGACCACCTTGTCGACGCGATCGCGGCCACCGGTTTCGAAAAGCAACGGAATATCGAGTACGGCAATCGGCGCGCCGGCCTCGCGGTGCCTTGCAACGAAGTCATTGGCGTCCGCCCGGACAAGCGGGTGGATGATGGATTCCAGCATCTTCAATGCTGAAGGATTGCCAAGCACTTTCGCACCGAGTGCTTCTCGGTTGACCTTGCCGTCACGCACCGTTCCGGGAAACGCCTGTTCGATCAGCAGAGCCGCAGCACCCGAATACAGCCTGTGTACCGTCTCATCGGAATCGTGAACCGGTACGCCCGCATCGACGAACATTTTTGCCGTCGTCGATTTTCCCATGCCGATCGAGCCAGTGAGGCCAAGCAGGATCATGCGTGCTTTTCCATATCCGCTACTATCAAGGCCCGAAGTTCAGGTGTCACTTCCGGGCGCTTGCCGAACCATTTTTCGAAGCCCGGTACTGCCTGGTGAAGCAACATGCCAAGACCATCGACGGTTTTCAGCCCTCGGCGTTTAGCCGCTGCCAACAAGGGTGTTTCCAGCGGCACATAGACGAGGTCGGTGACAATCGCATTATCGGGCAGATGATCAGGATTGGCTGGCAATTCGACATTGCCGTGCATACCGAGAGAGGTCGTGTTCACCAAAAGATCAGCATCCGACATCAATTCATCGATCATCGCTACAGGCTGTGCGGAAACGTTTTTGCCGAAGCGGTCTGCCAGTTCTGTTGCTCTGGCGAGTGTGCGGTTGACGATCCTGATGTCGCGGAAACCGCGCTGGATAAGAGCGTAAATTACGGCGCGCGCGGCACCCCCCGACCCAAGCACGACGGCAATGCCATTGCCTTCCCAGCCGGACGCGTACTCATCCAGATTGGCAGCGAAGCCATGCGCATCGGTATTGGTGGCAAAGAGCTCGCCGTTTTCGAACCACAGCGTATTTGCCGCGCCGATCAGTTCGGCGGTTTCGTCCGGGCGCTCGGCAAGGCGAAATGCCGCTTCCTTATGAGGAAGCGTGACATTGCCGCCGGCAAGCCCCTGCTCTTTCAGCGTGCGGACAAAATCCGGAAATGCCTCAGGCAGAATATCGATGGGGCAATATGTGCCTTCAATGCCGTACAGGTTCAGCCAGTAATTGTGGATTTTCGGCGAGCGGGAATGCGCGATCGGATTGCCGCAGACAAAAGCATTTCTGTCAGCCATCGAGCGCACCGAGTTCGCGCAACTCTGCCAGAACAGCCAGAAGCGGCAGGCCGACTATCGTGAAATAGTCGCCGTCAACCTTCTCGAAAAGCTGGATGCCCTCGCCTTCGATCTGATAGGCGCCGACGCTTGAAAGCGCGATATTGCCAACGTGCGCCAGATGGCGGCCAATGAATGCCGGATCGAGCGGGCGCATTTTCAGATTTGCGATGCCGACGTAACGCCACAAAGTTACGCCGTCGCGAACAAGCACTGCAGCGCTATTGAGCTGATGTGTCTTGCCGGACAGGGCAAGCAGATGACGGCGTGCACCTTCCATATCCTTCGGCTTGTGAAAAACCTCGCCATCCAGCGAAAGCGTCTGGTCACAACCGAGAACCAGCCGGCCCGGATAGCGTTCACTGACATCCTGCGCCTTTGCCTCGGCAAGCACTGCCGCAACATCTTGCGGCGACGCTCCGCTTCCCTCAAGCGGCGCTTCCAATGCCCGCTCATCGACATCTGCGGCTATCGCAGCGAAATCGATTCCCGCATTTGAGAGCAAGGTTTTTCGGAATGGGCTTGCCGAAGCCAGGATGATTTTTTCGCTCATGGGATTGTCCTCGGATAAGAGCGTTTTGAATGCCTGTTAACGCGTCCGGTTTCTCAGGGCAACGATTGCGGCAGCCGTCTCCTCGATCGAGCGACGGCTGACATCGATCGTTGGCCAGTTATGGCGCGTGCAAATTTGTCTCGCATAAGCCAATTCCTGAGAGATCGAAGCGCGATCCACATAATCCTGCGAGGCATAACCGGCAGTCGTTCCCAACGCCCGGTTCTGGCGAACATGGGATATGCGCTCAGCGGTTGCGATAAGCCCGACAATCAAAGGTTTTTGCGCCGTGGCAAGCGATTCCGGCAGCGGCACGCCAAGGACGATAGGTATATTCGCTGTCTTGATGCCCCTATTGGCCAGATAAATGCTGGTCGGCGTTTTCGAAGTGCGCGATATGCCGATCAGAATGACGTCTGCTTCCTCGATATCGTAGGGAAGCTGCCCGTCATCATGTTCCATGGTGAAATTAAGCGCGTCGATGCGCCGGAAATAATCCGCGTCCAGCACATGCTGTGCACCGACACGGCGACCGGCCGGCGTTCCGAGATAGGACTGAAAGACGGTCAAGACCGGCTCCAGCACCGAAACGCAAGGCAGACCCATCTCCGCACACCGCGCATCAATGCGCCCGGCGAGAGCCTGATCCACGACAGTGTAAAGAACTATGCCGGGTTCTTCTTCAATATCGTCGAAAACTTTCATTAACTGTTTGTCTGTACGAATGAGCGGGTAGATGTGCTCGATGGCGCGCGCATCCTTGTATTGGGCGGCGGCCGCACGGCCTGCAGCCAAGAGAGTTTCGCCGGTGGCGTCCGAAATAAGGTGCAGATGAAAGAAACTCTGCGGCTTGTTCACAGGCATGCCCCGGTTCTGTGGTCTGGTGTGGATAAGTCGGCGCTGTCGTGCCGCGCTTTCGGCCGGACTGTATCAGATAGCGACTTGTCCACAATTGGTGCTGCTGTCTGTATCGCGATGGCCCTGTGGATGATGTCGGGGACTTCGGAAACTTGTTCGATGTTCCACGTGAATCATGATCAAATGGATGTCTGGCTAAGTATTTGAATTTGCAACCGATGTGGCGCTTATCCCCGTAATTAGGTCTTCATGCCTACAAACGGGGCGCGACAATCTGCAGTCTCGCGGCGCGTGGCGGATTCGGGATAAGTCGTAATCACCGATTCCAACAGAGTCTAAGAATCAGAAGACTCTCTTTCATAGAAATTTTATTTAAAGATAGGCTTTCGGGTTTGGAGGCTTGATGTCCGTAAAACGCCCTATGCTCGAAGTGCTGAAGGGAGAGAAATCTTTCCCTCCTCCAATCTGGATGATGCGCCAAGCTGGACGCTATCTTCCCGAGTACCGACAGATCCGCAAAGAGGCAGGAAGCTTTCTCGATCTTTGCTACAACCCCGATCTGGCTGTCGAAGTGACATTGCAGCCAATCAGGCGATTTGGCTTTGATGCATCGATCCTGTTCTCGGATATCCTCGTCATTCCGCACGCTCTGGGAAGAGATCTGTCTTTCGAGGAAGGTCGCGGGCCGATCATGACGCCGATCCGCGCAGAAGAGATCGCTAATCTCGAGACTTCGGGTTTTCACGATCATCTGGCGCCGGTCTATGAGACGGTTCGTCGTCTTCGCAAGGAATTGCCTGACGAGACCACGCTGATCGGTTTCTGCGGGGCTCCCTGGACGCTGGCGACCTATATGATCGCGGGGCATGGAACGCCGGACCAGGCCCCTGCCCGGCTTTTCTCGTACCGGCACCCTGAAGCTTTTTCGAAGCTTCTCGAAATGCTGGCCGATTGTTCTGCTGATTATCTCATCCGGCAGATCGAAGCCGGTGCCGATACGGTGCAGATTTTCGATTCATGGTCAGGCGTTCTGGATGAGAGCGGATTTGAAAACTGCTGCGTGAAACCGGTCGCGCGGATCGTGAAGAAAGTTCGTGAAGCCTATCCGGATGTTCCGATCATCGGATTTCCGAAAGGTGCCGGCACGCGTTACGACAGCTATCGTCAGAAAACCGGCGTGACCGGGCTTGGGATCGATTGGACGGTTCCAATGGCGCAAGCAAAGTTTTTGCAGGATGGCGGCGCGGTACAAGGCAATCTCGATCCGCTGCGACTCGTTGCAGGTGGAGATGCGCTGAGCCAAGGCGTTGAAACCATTCTCGAGGCGCTTGCCGATGGACCGTTTATTTTCAATCTGGGCCATGGAATTACGCCGGAAACACCGATCGAGCATGTCGAGCAAATGATTTCGCTGGTCAGAAAGTATCGTCGATGAGCACGGTTCAGACTTCATCCAGCGGTGCGCAGGCCGGAAAACGAGCGTTTCTGGCGATTCTGATATTCGCTCTTCTGACTGGATTTCTGTTTTATCTCGATCCCGATAATTTCTATCTATGGGCAAAAGCATTTCACGTGATTGCCGTCATCTCGTGGATGGCGGGAATGCTCTATCTGCCGCGGCTCTTCGTCTATCACGCGCAGTCGGAGAAAGGTTCGGAACAGTCCGAGACCTTTAAAATCATGGAAAAGCGGCTGCTGCGGTTTATCATCAACCCGGCAATGATCGTGACCTGGGTGTTCGGGCTCTATCTCGCCTGGAAGGGTTTTGGCTTTGCCGGCGGTTGGCTGCATGCGAAAATCACAGCGGTTATTTTGCTGTCCGGCGTGCATGGTTATCTCGCAGGCGCGGTGCGCCGTTTTGGCGAAGATCGTAACGAAAAGCCGTCGCGTCATTGGCGGATCGTCAACGAAATCCCGACCCTTCTGATGATCCTCATCGTCATACTCGTGGTCGTAAAGCCGTTTTGACCTCTAAGAGCAGGCTTGCTCTTTTTTCTCGAGGACGTTAAAAGACGGTCCTTCCTTCTTTTCCTGCGCCACGTTTTTTACCCGGCCGCGCAGGGTGCTTATCGCATTTCGCCGATACATTTTCCCATATCACAGCCAGAGTCCGTCCATGCAGGAAATGAAACTCCAGGAGTTCAAGAACAAGAAGCCGACCGATCTGATCGCGTTTGCTGAATCGCTTGAAGTCGAAAACGCCAGTGTCATGCGCAAGCAGGAGCTGATGTTCGCTATCCTTAAGAAGCTTGCAGCTCAGGATATCGAAATCATCGGCGACGGCGTGGTCGAAGTTCTCCAGGATGGTTTCGGGTTTTTGCGCTCCGCGAATGCGAACTATCTGCCGGGCCCGGACGATATCTACATCTCGCCATCGCAGATCAGGCGCTTTTCGCTGAAAACCGGCGATACGGTCGAGGGTCCGATTCGCAGCCCCAAGGAAGGCGAACGCTATTTCGCGCTCCTCAAGGTCAATACGATCAATTTCGACGATCCGGAAAAGATTCGTCACAAGATCCATTTTGACAATCTGACGCCGCTTTACCCGACGTCGCGGCTCAAGATGGAAGTCGAAAATCCGACGACAAAGGATATTTCGCCCCGCGTCATCGATCTTGTCGCACCGCTCGGCAAAGGCCAGCGCGCGCTGATCGTTGCACAGCCGCGTACGGGTAAGACCGTTCTTCTACAGAATATCGCGCACTCCATCACGACCAATCATCCGGAATGCTATCTGATCGTTCTACTGATCGACGAGCGCCCGGAAGAAGTGACGGACATGCAGCGTTCGGTGAAGGGCGAAGTTGTCTCCTCAACTTTCGACGAACCGGCTGTGCGCCACGTTCAGGTTGCCGAAATGGTTATCGAAAAGGCCAAGCGCCTTGTCGAGCATGGCCGCGATGTCGTGATCCTGCTCGATTCCATCACGCGTCTTGGACGCGCCTACAACACCGTCGTTCCATCATCCGGCAAGGTTTTGACCGGTGGTGTCGATGCGAACGCCCTGCAGCGTCCTAAGCGCTTCTTTGGCGCCGCACGTAACATCGAGGAAGGCGGCTCACTGACGATTATTGCGACGGCACTCATTGATACTGGCAGCCGTATGGACGAAGTGATTTTCGAAGAGTTCAAGGGTACGGGCAATTCCGAAATCGTGCTGGACCGCAAGGTTGCCGATAAGCGCATCTACCCGGCGATGGACATCCTCAAATCCGGTACGCGTAAGGAAGATCTGCTCGTCGCAAAGCAGGACCTCCAGAAGATCTTCGTTCTTCGCCGCATTCTGGCACCGATGGGAACAACCGATGCAATCGAGTTCCTTATCGACAAGCTGAAACAGACGAAGACGAATGCCGATTTCTTCGACTCGATGAACACCTGATATTGGATCAGTCGGGCTTGCAGTGAATACGTAAGCCTGACTGGATCTTTATGTCTCATAAGGCAGAGAAGCGGGTTGTTCATCCGCTGCCTTTTGACTACCAGCAGGTCTGTCTGTATCGATTCGTCACCGAAACGGATGCTCTTTCGGGACCAAATATTCATGGGCGTGTTTGTCTCTTTGGGAGTCGAATTGTTCGAAACCCAGACGACAATTATTTCGATTCGCCTCCGAAACAAAGATTCTCAGATCTCGACTGAAAATTTGCATAGAAGGGGACCGCCGGTTAAGCGGATAATCCCTATACTGATGCGAAATTAAATTCTTTAGAGGCGTGGGCAATGGCATTTGCCAATTCGATATTTGCACTGTCCAGTGGCCGGCTTCCGTCAGGCGTTGCGATCGTGCGTGTGTCTGGCCCGCATTCGCGGCAGGTTCTTGAGACTGTTTTCGGTTCTGTCCCCGCGTCACGCCTGGCATCTTTTGGACCACTAAAGGATATTCAGGGTAATGTTCTGGACAGAGCGTTGGCCATGTTTTTTCCGGGGCCTAACAGCTTTACCGGCGAAGATGTTGCGGAGTTTCACCTTCACGGTGGCCGAGCTGTCGTAGCATCGGTACTAAATGCTCTTTCCGGCTTCGAGGGGCTGACCCATGCCGAAGCTGGCGAATTCACGAAACGCGCGTTTCTGAACGGAAAACTCGATCTCCTGGAAGCAGAAGCCCTGGCAGATCTCATCGCCTCTGAAACCGAAGCGCAGAGACGATTTGCCGTAACAAACTCTTTCGGAGCGCAAAGCGAGCTTTATCAAAGCTGGAGAAAGCGCTTGATCCACGCGCGGGCGATGATCGAGGCCGAAATGGATTTCGCAGATGAAGGAGATATTCCCGGTTCTGTATCTGCAACTATCTGGAAAGATATGGAGTTGCTGCCACAGGAAATAAGCGCTCATATATCAGGGTTTTCAAAAGCGGAAATTATAAGGGATGGTTTTGAAGTCGTGATCCTCGGCGCGCCAAACGCCGGAAAGTCGAGTCTTCTTAATGCGCTGGCGAAGCGCGATGCTGCAATCGTTTCGGAAGAAGCAGGAACCACACGTGATTTTGTCGAAGTCGCACTTGATGTAGGGGGTGTTAAAATTCGCCTCGTGGACACTGCCGGGATTCGGGATAACGCGGGTAAGGTTGAGCAGATTGGTATTGAGCGCGCGTTGGCCAAGGCTAAATCTGCGAATCTTGCGCTTTTCTTACACGATCTATCTCAACCCCTTCTTGAAATTGCCGAGGGCGCGATATCGGATATCCCAAGTATCAGGGTAGGGACAAAGGTAGATCTATCGTCGGGAAAGCCGGAAGGCTGTTTCGATTTTACGATATCCGCGCAAACAGGTGAGGGTCTTACGGGCTTACTGTCGCAGATCGGAGAAATTGCCGCTGGCGCCGTCGGTTTGAGTGGAGACATCCTGCCATCACGCCTGCGCCACGTTTCGCTTCTGACTGAAGCCGTCGATTGGATTGAATCAGCCGGCGCAGATAAAGACCTCGAACTGCGCGCCGAGGATCTAAGAATAGCCTCAGATAGAATAGGAAAGGTCAGCGGCGCAGTGGACGTGGAAGATCTTTTGGATGTCGTATTTTCACAATTTTGCGTCGGCAAGTGATTCACGTGAAACGTTATCTTAAAATGACTCACGTGAAACAGCGCGAGGCCAATCGAATGTTTCACGTGAAACCGCTTGGGGACAACGCGGTCCTTGACTTGAAAATAGGATCAGATCATGAGTCGCCCCACGACGGAGCATTGTATGAACTCGGATTTTGATGTCATTGTTATTGGCGGCGGACACGCGGGGAGCGAGGCCGCGAGCGCGAGCGCGCGCGCCGGTGCGAGAACCGCGCTTGTAACTTTACGGTCGGATAATGTCGGCGTCATGTCATGCAACCCAGCGATCGGTGGCTTGGGTAAGGGCCACCTTGTTCGAGAAATCGACGCGCTAGATGGTTTGATGGGACGCGCTGCCGATATGGGAGGCATTCAATTTCGAATGCTGAACCGGCGAAAAGGCCCTGCTGTGCGTGGCCCGCGCACCCAGGCAGATCGCCGCCTTTACGGGCAGGCCGTGCAAAGCCTTATATTCGAGCAGGGAGACTTGGAGATCGTTGAAGGCGAAGTCGTCGACATCGCTCTTTCTGAGCAACGGGATGTAACCGGCGTTATGCTGGCTGATGGACGGTTGCTTAAATGCGGCGCCGTCGTTCTTACGACAGGTACTTTTCTACGAGGCTTGATACATATCGGAGAACGGAAATTTCCAGCCGGGCGCATGAATGAAAAAGCGTCACTCGGATTGTCGGAAACTTTATCGCGGGTGGGTTTTAAACTCGGCCGCCTTAAGACTGGAACGCCTCCGCGACTGGACGGTAAAACCATTGATTGGACCTCTCTCGATAAGCAGAGTGCTGACGAAGATCCTGTTCCGTTTTCATTGATGACAAAGCGTATAACTAACCCACAGATTGATTGCGGAATTACACGCACTGTTTCCGAAACGCATGAATTGATCCGCCAGAATATTCATCGTTCGGCCATGTACTCCGGTTCCATCGAAGGGATCGGTCCCCGTTATTGCCCTTCCATTGAAGACAAGATTGTTAAATTCGGCGACCGGGATGGGCATCAGATTTTTCTGGAGCCGGAAGGACTTGATGACGATACGGTGTATCCAAACGGGATATCCACGTCGTTGCCGGAAGACGTTCAACTTGAAATCCTGAAGACGATTCCTGGCCTTCAGAATGCGCATATGATTCAGCCCGGCTATGCGATTGAATATGATCACGTAGATCCGCGCGAACTTACCCCTTCTTTGGAAACAAAAAGGATTTCGGGCCTTTTCCTTGCCGGTCAGATTAACGGCACGACGGGCTATGAAGAGGCGGGAGCGCAGGGTTTGATTGCCGGGCTCAATGCGGCGCGGAAGGCTGGAGATTCCGAGCCTTTCATTATGAGTCGTACGCAAAGCTATATTGGCGTCATGATCGACGATCTAATCACAAGGGGTATCTCGGAACCCTATCGTATGTTTACGTCGCGGGCAGAGTTTCGTTTGTCGCTTCGAGCTGACAATGCCGATGCGCGATTGACGCCGCTTGCAATTGAACTCGGTATCGTATCGACCGACCGCGAAATTGCATTCGGGGCGATGGAAGCTTGTGTATCTTCGGCTCGAAATTTGCTGGAAAGCCTGCAGATTACTCCGAACGAGGCGTCCAAATACGGGCTGGTGATCAACAAGGACGGCGCTCGCCGGACGGCTTATGATCTCTTGTCCTATCCTAATATCGAGCTGAAGGATTTGGCGAGGGTATGGCCACAGCTTCAGGACATCGATGAAAGCACTGC
Organism: Foliimonas ilicis; assembly: GCF_039939195.1. Lineage (NCBI taxonomy): Bacteria > Pseudomonadati > Pseudomonadota > Alphaproteobacteria > Hyphomicrobiales > Phyllobacteriaceae > Foliimonas > Foliimonas ilicis. The sequence continues at coordinate 385,820 of NZ_JBDUUH010000001.1, forward strand.
CGAAACCGTTACGACGGAGGCGCGCTACTCGGTTTATCTTGATCGACAGAAGTCGGATGCGGTCAATATCCAGCGTGAAGAAGCGCGAGTGATACCGGCTGATGTTGATTTTTCTGCGCTCCCCGGTCTTTCGAATGAACTTAAGCAGAAGATATACCAGCGTCAGCCCCGGACCTTGGCCGATGCAATGAAAATTGATGGTATGACGCCGGCAGCTTTAGCGTTGATAATTGCCCATGTTCGAAACAGTGAAAACTCATACAAGCGAAATGTTGCGTGACCAAATTCAGTTATGATTCGCTTTGTGACGCGGCAGGAATAGTTTCACGTGAAACGCACCAACAGCTTGTCGCTTTCCACGACTTTTTCTTGAAATGGGCTGAACGAATAAATCTCGCGTCACCATCAACGTTCAATACAGTCTGGGAGCGCCATATTCTGGACAGTGCGCAGCTTCGTTCACTTGATGGCATTTCGAAAAAATGGATTGATCTGGGGTCGGGCGGCGGATTTCCAGGGCTCGTTATGGCCTTTCTGCTCAAAGAAAATGACGCCAGCCGAATAAAACTGGTCGAAAGCAATCGAAAGAAATGCGGCTTTCTGCAAGCGGCTGTCGGTACGTTTAATCTTTCTGCGACCATCGATGCCCGGCGAATAGAAGACGTCCAGAAGGATGAAGAGCAATTCGACGTGGTGACTGCGCGTGCGCTGGCGCCGCTAAATGTGCTTTTCCATCTGTCGGAAGCCTGGCTATCCAACGGTGCCAAGGGCCTTTTTCACAAAGGGCGGGATTACGAGGCTGAAATCAAAGAAACCGCTGACTTGTGGCAATACGACCTGATAGAACATCGAAGCAGGGTGAATTCCGAAAGCGTGATTCTCGAAATCGTGAATCTCAAAAGGAAATAATCCTGATATATATCGATTAACGGAAGTCAGCAGCGCGCAGATCATGCAGATGAGCCCGAGAATCATTACGGTCGCCAATCAAAAAGGTGGCGTAGGGAAGACAACGACAGCCATCAATCTCGCAACCGCGCTGGCGGCGATAGGCGAACGTGTGCTTATCGTCGATCTTGATCCGCAGGGTAATGCGAGCACGGGTCTTGGTATAGACCGGCAGAACCGCAACGCGTCTTCTTACGATGTACTTACCGGAAAAATGGACCTTGAAGCAGCGGCAGTGCCAACGGCAGTACCTGGTCTTTCGATCGTTCCTTCGACGCTTGATCTTCTCGGAGTCGAAATGGAGATCGCTAATGCGCCAGATCGTGTTTTGCGGTTGAGGAATGCGGTTCAAGCTGCGTCCGCTCGGTCGAGCGATTTCACATACATTCTTATCGATTGCCCGCCATCATTGAATCTTTTGACGTTGAATTCGATGGCGGCAGCGGATTCGGTACTTGTGCCGCTTCAATGCGAATTTTTCGCACTTGAAGGTTTGAGCCAGCTACTGGAGACGGTAAGCGAGGTTCGCGCCTCTATAAATCCAAATCTGACCATTCAGGGCATCGTGCTGACGATGTATGACGGCCGCAACAATCTCGCCAATCAGGTGGTTGATGATGTCCGTGCGCATATGGGCGAAAAGGTCTATCAGACGGTAATTCCTCGCAATGTTCGGGTGTCGGAAGCGCCCTCGCATGGAAAACCTGCAATACTTTACGATCTGAAATGCTCGGGCAGCCAGGCTTATTTGCAGTTGGCGTCGGAGGTTATTCGTCGTGAGCGTCAGCTCAAGGCAGCCTAAATTCGATTCGCATACGTAACAATTCGGACCCGAAATGACTGAAGATCCATCAAAGAAAAGGCTGGGACGTGGTCTTGCAGCCCTGATCGGTGAAATTGATAAGCCGATCGTGTCGGCCGCCAAGGCGACAAGTGCTGATGGCAAAGTGCCGATTGAGTTTGTCTCGCCCAATCCTCGCAACCCGCGTCGTCATTTTGGCGATTCCGAGCTTACCGATCTTTCCCAGTCAATTCGGGAGCATGGGGTCGTTCAGCCGGTGGTCGTTCGTCCGGCGCCGGGACAGGCCGATCGCTATGAAATCATCGCGGGTGAACGGCGTTGGCGTGCGTCTCAGCGTGCCGGCCTGAGCGAGATTCCGGTCATCGTTCGTGATGTCGACGACCGTGTGGCGCTTGAGCTGGCAATTATCGAGAACGTGCAGCGTGCGGATCTCAATCCTGTCGAAGAGGCTCTGGGATATCAGCAGCTTATTGATGATCACAGCTATACGCAGGCCGACCTTGGCCAGGTCATCGGAAAGAGCCGCAGTCACGTTGCAAATACACTCAGGCTTTTGAAGCTTCCGGATGTCATTCGCGACATGCTGGTTGATGGCGCATTGTCGGCAGGCCATGCTCGTGCACTGGTGACGGCCACTGACCCTGCCGGGCTGGCGAAACGTATTGTCGAAGACGGTTTGTCAGTGCGCCAGGCTGAAGCGTTGGCACAGACTCCAGACGCGCCCGTTCAGCCTCGCAACTCGCGTACGCCTGTTGAAAAGGATGCGGATACGGTTGCGCTTGAAAAGCTTCTTTCCGATGTGACAGGTCTGCATGTTTCCATCGCTCATAAGGAAAATGGCGGTGAGGTGCGTATCGGCTACAAGACATTGGAGCAGCTTGACGATCTTTGCAGACGGCTCAAGGACTGAGCTCTTTAGATCCAGCTTCGCTTCCACGCTGTAAACCTGACTTTAAATTCTTCCAGCCATTGTGTCGTCATGGCTGGATTTTCACTTCCAAAACTCAGATGGCTGGTGATCGGCGCGGTGGCTGCCGGTGTCTGGGCGATGACGCAGGAACCTCCGTCGTCAAGCCCGAAGCCGCCGGCGCGTGTCGTTGAAAAACGAACTACGCCGACAGAACGGCGCATCGAACCGACGCGCCGTCCACCCGAAATCGTTACGAGTTCGATAAAACGACCCGATAGTCCGGTAGAGCGCCCGGTTGCTTCCGTTCTGAAAACCACAGAACGGGTAAACCTTCGCGTCAGGCCTGATATATCGGCAAAAATCGTTGCAAGACTGCAATCCGATACTGCCGTAAAAGTTTATTCGAAATCCGGTAGCTGGAAGCTGGTTACGGCTGGAAGCATGAAGGGCTGGGTGCACGGCGATTATCTGGCAAAACCCGACGAGCCACCGCGCCCTTCGGCACCTGTCGCGGGTAAACCTACGAATAATACGCCCTCTCTGGTTTCCTCAAAAATCCCAAGCCTGAATCTGTTCGGCGGTAAAACGCCGATTCGCAAGCCGCAGGGTGGGAATTGCCAATGTCCTTACGACCTCATGCTCAGCGGTAAGCAATGCGGGGAGCACAGTGCATATGAGAGGAATGGCGGCGGCGTGCAGTGCTATCGGTGACTCACGTGAAACGGCGAATATTTGCCGGCTAATATTAACCTTGTTTCACGTGAATCACGAAGCTGAAAATCAGGCTCGCGCGCGCTGAGAAAGACGTGCACTTTCTATGGCTATGCCAAGCATTGCCTGACGTGCGATAGGCTCCGAGAGATCGGCGCGCTTGCGGGTCTGGAGGATGGCGGACTGAATGCGCTGTAGCGCTCGCGTCAAACCTTCTCTGCTCCAACGCGACAGCGCATTCTCAACGAGCTTTTTGCGGGCATAAAAAACAGGTGGACGGGCGGAAGCTACTGCTGAGGCCGCGTTCTTTCCGGTCTCATCCATGGAACCACGCATGACTTGCAGCGCATGAAGCTGTCGCATGCAGGCGGCAAGAAGCAAAAACACCTGTGCGCCAGAGCGAACGTGGCGACCGAAAGCCTGATCGAAATCATGAACGCGGCCCTCAAGCATCGCATCAACGGCTTCATCTACGGAAAGTGCAGATACGTCTCCTGTCGAAGCGAGGACATCTGGAAGTTCGATCTGCTTCTGACCATGGGCATAAAGTAAAAGCTTTTCGATCTCGCCACGGGAAGCGAGGCGATCGCCTCCAAGACTTCTGCGCAGTGCTTGGCGCGCGTCGAGCGACATCGCCATGCCTGATTTTTGAAGCTCCTGGTCGATGATGCCATCAAGCCCTTTCGCTTCATCTATATAGCAGGGCAGGGCCATGCCAATGAAACTGCCCTCGATCGTGGTGCGAAGTGCTGCACCTTTTTTAAGTTCGCCCGCTTCGATCAGAATGATGGCGTCGGGCGAGGGCTCAGTGCAGAGGGCTTTTACATCGTCGGCGAACCCTTTCTGGCCGCCGGCATTTCGAACCCAAAGCAAGCGTTTGGAGGAAAACATCGGCACGGTGCGCGCTTCATCAAGCAGGCGGCCGTCGCCCTTTTCAGCTTCGGAAGCGTCCAGCCTGACAACCGAAAAGGGATCATCCAGCGGCAAGCCTGTGCGTACAGCAAAAGCGCGCGCCCGTTCTGCAACCAGCCCGCGATCGGGACCGTAAAACAGGACGATGCTCGTTTCAGGACTGGGTCGCGCAAGCCATGCATCGACCTCGAATGCTTTCTTCTGTGCCATGTTCTCCGATTAGCACGGAGCGGGCATGATCAACCAGAAAAATGAAACGCAGCTGCACGAGGACGGGCTACTTTGCTTGCGAGTCCGGTACGACGACCAGCTTGCCGACAAAGCCCTTTGAAACGAAATCCGCTTGCGCACGATGAAAGTCAGAGAGGCGGTAAGTACCGCCCACCAGCGGACGGATTTTCTTTTCTTCGATGTAGCGGACGATACGGCGAAAATCGCCGCGCGTACCCTGGCTCGATCCGTGAAGCTGTAGCTGCTTCAGATACATGGTGCGTAAATCGAGCTGCACGACAGGCCCGGCAATGGCACCGGCGGTCGTATAGCGGCCTTCGGGACGGAGAAGGCGCAGCAAATCGTTGAAAATCGCGCCGCCAACCAGATCGGCGACAACATCCAAGGGCTTACCATCAAGGGCCTGCTCGACCGCTTCAATGAAGTTTCCTTTTCCGCGCGTGATGACCGCTTCCGCGCCAATATCCAGCAGAGCCTGTTCCTTGCCGGAGCCAACGACTGCATAGGGAATCGCGCCACGCGCTCTCGCAAGCTGGACGATACCGGAGCCGACGCCACCGGAAGCCCCCGTTACCAGAACACGTTCTCCGGCTTTCAGCGCGGCGCGTTCCAGCATCTGTTCGCCGGTCAGATAAGCGCAGCAGAAGGTCGCAAGTTCGATGTCGGTCAGATCGGTATCGACGATATGGGCGTTTTCGGCGGGTAATGTCTGGTATTCGGCATATCCTCCATCCCGGCCATGACCCATATAATCGATGTCGGCCAGGCTATCGTCGTCCCGATTGTAGATTGAGAAATCGACCATAACGCGTTCGCCGATGCGGGAAGTATCGACGCTGTCGCCGACTGCAACAATTGTTCCGACGGAATCCGTTCCCTGAATGCGTGGGAAAGTCAGCGTATTTTCCTGCCGCCTCCAGGTCGATACCGCGCCTGAATCCTCCTCAGTGCCGTAAGCGCCTTCACGCACCCACACATCGGTATTGTTCATGCCGCATGCCGTGACGCGGATAAGCACTTCGCCGGGAGCCGGTTTGGGAACCGGAACATCGGTGCGATAGACGAGTTTGTCAGGCCCGCCATGACCGACAAGCTGCACGGCAGCCATTGTGGAAGGGATTGCAGGATCGAAATTCATGCGTGTCATTCCAGATTGTTAAACGGAATACCCTCATTCGCCCGGTGCACGAATGAGGGTGTTGATGTTCAGAGGTTGGCAAATACGTTCTTTACAGCGTCTGCCGTCTTCTCGACGACGATGTCGGCTTCTTCGCGGGTCAGGCAGAGCGGCGGTGCAAAGCCCAGAATGTCGCCCTGCGGCATGGCGCGTCCGATGACGCCGCGCTCGGCAAGTGCTGCCGAGATTTGCGGGCCGACTTTCTGCGATACATCAAAGAAGACACGGTCATCCTTGTCCTGAACGAACTCGACCGCGGCCATCAGGCCGTCGCCGCGAACGTCGCCGACATTTGCGTGCGAGGCGACGGCATCAGCTAGTGCCTTGCGGAAATAAGCGCCGGTTTCGCTTGCATTTTTCACCAGATCGAGCTGGTCGATTACTTCAAGATTGGCAACGCCGGCTGCCGCGCAAATCGGATGTGCCGAATAGGTCCAGCCATGGCCGATGGCGCCCAAGGCATCGGAGCCCTGTACCAGAACCTGCCAGACCTTGTCGGAAACGATGGTGCCGGAAAGTGGCAGATAGGCGGAGGTGAGACCTTTGGCGATGGTGATGAGATCCGGCTTCATGCCGTAATGGTCCGAACCGAACATGGTGCCGAGGCGACCAAAGCCGGTAACGACTTCGTCGGCAACAAGGAGGACGTTGTATTTCTTCAGAACGGCCTGGATTTTTTCCCAATATCCGGCAGGCGGGGGTACGATGCCGCCGGTGCCGAGAATAGGTTCACCGATGAAAGCTGCGACCGTATCGGGGCCTTCCGCGAGAATCATTTCCTCAAGCTTGTCAGCGCAATGCTGCGAGAATTGTTCCTCGCTCATGTAGCGGTCTTCGCGGCGGAAATAGTATGGCGCTTCGGTGTGAAGGATTGGCGCGCGGGGCAGATCGAATGCGTTGTGGAAGAGCTGAAGGCCGGTCAGCGAGCCGGTCATGACGCCTGAACCGTGATAACCGCGCCAGCGCGAAATGATCTTCTTCTTTTCCGGACGGCCAAGGACGTTGTTGTAATACCAGATCAGCTTGATGTTGGTTTCGTTTGCATCCGAGCCGGAAAGCCCGAAATAGACGCGACTCATGCCTTCGGGCGCACGGTCGATAATCATTTTGGAAAGCGTGATCGAAGCTTCCGTGCCGTGGCCGACATAGGCGTGATAATAGGCCAACTCTTTCGCCTGCTTGGCGATAGCGTCGGCGATCTCTGTGCGGCCATAGCCGACATTGACGCAATATAGGCCTGCAAAAGCATCGAGGCTGGTCTTGCCGTTCGTATCCGTGATGTACACACCCTTGCCGCCAGCGATCACGCGGGTCGGAGTTTCGCCGCGCGCATGCGCTCCCATATGGGTCGATGGGTGGAAAAAGTGGTCACGGTCCCAGGCGTTGAGTTCGTTGGATTGTTCGAGCATTTTTCTATCCTTTTTAGATTTCAGGCGGTCAGCAGCCGTTGAGCTACGCGATGTCGAGGCAGATATATTTGAGGTCGGTGAAGGCTTCCAAGCCGTGGCGGGAGCCTTCACGGCCAACGCCCGACTGCTTCACGCCGCCGAAGGGGATCGGCGCGCCGGTGATCTTCACGCGGTTTATGGCGACCATGCCGTAGTCGAGCGTGCGGCCCATGCGCATCTGTCGTGCGCCGTTTTCAGTGACGACATAGGCAACCAGGCCGTATTCAGTACTGTTGGCGCGCGAGACGACTTCATCTTCCGTGTCGAAGACGGTTACGGCAGCGACCGGGCCGAATGTTTCCTCGCGCATGATCAGAGCGTCATCACCAACGTCCGACAGAAGCGTCGGTTCGTAGAACAGCGCGCCCGCTGTATGACGCTTTCCGCCCGTCAGGCATTTTGCGCCACGTGAAATTGCGTCGCGGACTTGCTCATCGACTTTTGCGACGGCGCGCGCATGCATTAGCGGGCCGATTTCTACGCCGTCTTCCAGTCCGGTGCCGACTTTGAGAGTTGCGATTTTTTCAGCGTAGGCTTTGACGAAACGATCATGGATGCCGCGTTGCACATAGATGCGGTTGGCGGCGAGGCAGTCCTGTCCGGAGGTTGCGAATTTTGCATCGACAGCGATTTTCACTGCCTTTTCCAGATCGGCATCGTCGAAAATAATCAGCGGAGCGTGGCCGCCAAGCTCCATCACAAGGCGCTTCATTGTAGGTGCGCATTGCGCGGCGATCAGGCGGCCGATTTCCGTCGATCCGGTAAAGGACAGCGCGCGCACGCGGTTGTCTTCGCAAAGGCGGCCGACAATCGCCGCCGCATCACCCGTCACGATGTTGAATACGCCTGCAGGCAGTCCGGCACGCTCGCCGAGTTCAGCCAGTGCAAGTGCGGAAAGCGGTGTTTCGGATGAAGGATGCGCGACGATGGTGCAACCGGCGGCGAGGGCCGCTGCAGCTTTCCGCGTCAGCATCGCTGATGGAAAGTTCCATGGGGTGACGATGCCGACGACGCCGAGCGGCTCGCGGCGGATCATCATTTCAGCACCGAGAAGGTGGCTCGTGACGCTCTCGGCGTTTATGCGTTTGCCTTCCTCCGCATACCATTCGACGAAGGATGCCGCATAGCCGATTTCCCCGATGGATTCAGCAAGGGGCTTGCCCTGTTCCAGCGTCATGATGAGCGCCAGATCATCCTTGGCAGCGAGGATCAGTTCGAACCATTTACGCAGGATCTCGGCGCGCTTCTGCGGCAGCAGAGCACGCCATTTCGGGAAAGCGGCAGAGGCTGCATCGATTGCGAAGGAGGTCTGGTCTGCACTAAGGGCCGCAACCCAGGCGACGGCAGCGCCGGATGCCGGATCGTTCACTTCGAAGACGGTGGCGTCCTCACCGGCGGTCCAATGACCGTCGACATAGGCCAGCTCCCGTAACAGGCGGCGATCGGACAATCTGTCGAGCGCGTCGTGTCTCTGGGCCTTCGCGAAATGAGCGGACATAGAAAATTCTCCCGATTTATTGGAGAATTCTATCTTTCCGGGAGGGATGAACTGGCTTTTTGCGGCTTGGTTTGAAGAGAGATCGACTAAATCACGCCTCTTTTCTGGAGAAACCAGCTATCAGTCCGTCGAGGCGTCATCCGACGGTGTTACGAGTTCTTCCACGGGCAGAACGCTGTCTTCCTTGACCGTGCGTGTAACGATGTAAGTGAAATAGCGATCGATGCCGATCTCGCGTTCGAGAAGCCGATCGACAAAACGTTGATAGGCGTCGATGTCGCGAGAAACGACTTTGAGGATGTAATCCACTCCTCCACCGACACTCCAGCAAGCGACGATCTCGGGCAAATCACGCACGGCGCGTTCGAATCGCTCGAAATCCGGCTGGCGGTGGGCGCCGAGCGTCACCTCCATCAAGACCGTCGTTACAGGTGCGATAAGTTTCAGCGCGAGCTTCGCGTGATAGCCGGTAACGATGCCGGCTTTCTCGAGCTTGCGAAGCCTTATCCAGCACGGCGTGGGTGAAAGACCGACGCGCTCGGAGAGCGCCAGCTTGGTTATTCTGCCGTCCTTCTGGATCGCGGAGAGAATGCGAAGGTCGATCGCATCGAGTTTCAGCGAGGTCATGCGCGTTTCCGTTTAGCAATACAAAAGCATGACGTTTGTTTTTTTCGATTGTCAATTGACCTGATTCTGATCACTTATAAGTCATGACAAGCTGGCGCCCCGATCCCGACCTCATTCGCCGCCCTGCCTATCTGTCGCTGGCCGACCAGATAGCGCGGGCGATTCAGGATGGGCTGCTGCGCGGCGGTGAGCGTTTGCCGACCCATCGCCACATGGCCGATGAGCTCCAGCTTTCCGTGCAGACCGTGAGTCGCGCCTATGAGGAGTTGATCCGGCGGGGATTGATTTCGGGTGAAATCGGACGCGGCAGCTTCGTTCAGGGGCGCAAGCGCGAGCCCGACCCGCCCTATCTGCCTGAGCGTCTGGGCGAGGTGATCGATCTGTCGATCCTGAAGCCGGTCTGCGAAACGTTCCATCTCGATACCATGAAGAAAGGTCTTGCCTGGCTTTCGGAAGCTTTGCCGCCGAGTTCTGCGCTTTCCTTCCGGCCAAATGTCGTTTTCCCGCGTCATCGGGCGATAGGGACAGAGTGGCTCAAGCGATGCGGTATCGAAGTCTCGCCGCAAAACATCAGTGTGACCAATGGTGCGACCGCGGGCATGACAGTGGCGTTCATGAGCGTTGCGCCTCCCGGATCCTTAGTGGTGACCGAGAGCATCGGACACCACACGCTGATGCCGCTTGCAAGCTATCTCGGCTTTACACTGAAGGGGCTGCCTATCGATTCGGAAGGTATTATCCCGGAGGCGCTGGACAAGGCATGCCGGGAATCCACGATACGCGCCGTCTTCGTGCAGCCCTCGGTCATCAATCCAACTGCAACGCTGATGGGATCGGTTCGCCGTTCGCAGATCGCCGAGGTCGCCCGGCGCCACGATATTGCGATTATCGAAAACGACGTGCTTGGCCCATTGGTTCAGAATCGTGCGCCACCGATCGCCCATTTCGCGCCGGAACGCACACTCTACGTGACGAGCTTCAGCAAGATAACGCTGCCGGGTCTGCGTATCGGCTATGTGTCTGCGCCGGATCGTTATGTGGCTGCTGTCGCCAATCGTCATCTCGTTTCCAACTGGATGGCGACGCCGATGGTCGCGGAAATCGCCTCGCATTGGGTGACGGACGGCACGGCCATGCAGCTCGTCGACTGGCAGCGTGAAGCGCTCAGCCGTCGCCATGCGATCGTCTCGGAAATGCTCGAAGGGCTTGAATACAAGTCGCATCCGAACAGTTTGCATATATGGGTTCCGCTGAGCCGCGAGCGCGGCGAAGATGCGTTCGTCGCGCAGGTCAGGTTGCAAGGTGTGGCGATTGCTGCGGGATCGTCATTCAGGATTACCGAGGACGAATGGAGCCCCGCTGTCCGCATTTCGCTAGGCTCGACCACCGAGGCCGAACTGCGGACGGGGTTGCGTGCTGTTGCCCGCCTTCTGCTCGGCGACCCGGAACACCTGCTGCTCGCTATCTAGGCAAAACGCGCATTTATTATGCGCGAATTTTAATATTGTCATGATATTATTTTACTAATTGACATGATTTCATAATCTAATCATCGTTACTGCACGACCGCTCCAAACAAGGAGAGACGTGTATGTCTTCGCCTATCATCGAGATCGACGGTATTTCCAAAAGCTTTGGTGCCTTCCAGGTGCTGGACGGCCTGTCGCTCAAAGTAAACCCTGGCGAAAAGCTGGCGCTTATCGGTCCGTCCGGTTCCGGCAAGACAACGATCCTGCGTATTCTGATGACGCTTGAATCCATCGATGGCGGTCACATTCGCGTCGATGGCGAGCAGCTTTACCACATGGAGCGGGAAGGCAAGCTAATCCCGGCCAATGAAAAACATCTGCACCGCATGCGCGAAAAAATCGGCATGGTGTTTCAGCTTTTCAATCTGTTTCCGCACAAAAGCGTACTCGACAATGTGACGCTTGCGCCAATGCTGACCAAGGGCACGCCGCGCGCCGCTGCCGAGAAACGCGGCATGGAACTTCTGGAAATGGTCGGCATGGCCGACAAGGCCAAGTCCATGCCGGCACAGCTTTCCGGCGGCCAGAAACAGCGCGTCGCAATCGCGCGGGCACTGGCGCTTTCGCCTAAGATAATGTTGTTCGACGAGGTGACGTCGGCGCTCGACCCGGAGCTGGTCGAGGAAGTGTTGAACGTCATGCGCAAGCTTGCCGACGAAACCGACATGACCATGTTGCTCGTCACGCATGAGATGGGTTTCGCCCATGATTTTGCCGATCGCATCCTTTTCTTCGACAAAGGCAAGATCGTCGAGGAAGGCAAACCGGACGAGATTTTCAAGAATCCGAAACAGGAACGCACACAGGCTTTCCTGAGAAAGATCATAGCGGCCGGACATCGCGTTTAAGCGAGCCGGACGGCATGGGCGGTCTTGAGACCGCAAACAAACAACAAAGACCAGAGGAGCAGGAACATGAAAATGAGGAATATTCTGGCGGGTGCCGCAGGCCTCGCAATCGTCTCGTCGCTCGTCGCCTTTTCCGGCGGCGCTTCGGCAGACGACAGCAAGCTCGAACAGCTCAAGGCGCAGGGTTTTGCGCGTATCGCGATTGCTAACGAGCCACCCTTCACCGCAGTCGGTGCTGACGGCAAGGTTTCGGGTGCAGCACCGGAAGTCGCGCGCGCGGTTTTCAAGGCGCTTGGCGTCGATGACGTTGTTGCTTCGATCTCCGAATATGGCGCGATGATCCCGGGCCTCCAGGCTGGTCGTCACGATGCCGTCACGGCGGGCCTTTTCATGAAGCCTGAGCGCTGCGCGGCTGTTGCCTATTCGGAGCCGGTTCTTTGCGATGCCGAGGCGATGCTTGTCAAAAAAGGCAATCCGATGGGCTTCAAGAGCTATGAAGACGTCGCCAAAAACGAAAGCGCCAAGATCGGTGCGCCAGGCGGCGGCACGGAAGAAAAGCTCGCGCTCGAAGCAGGCGTTCCGCGTGATCGCGTGATCGTGGTTCCGGATGGCCAGAGCGGTTTGAAGATGCTGCAGGATGGCCGTATCGACGCATATTCGCTGCCGGTTCTGTCGATCAACGATCTTGCCAAGAAGGCGAACGACCCGAATCTTGAAGTGATCGCACCGGTCGAAGGCGCTCCCGTCTATTGCGATGGCGCGGCGTTCAAAAAGGGCGATGAGGCTCTGCGCGATGCGTTCGACGTCGAACTGGCCAAGCTCAAGGAATCGGGCGAATTCGCCAAGATCATCGAGCCTTACGGCTTCTCGGCTCAGGCTGCGATGTCCACCACGCGCGAAAAGCTCTGCGCCGCGCAGTAAGCGGATAAAACCAAATCGGCTCGCGGCTTTCTCGAAGAGGCCGCGCGCCGAGTATCCGTAAAGCGGATTGCCGTCTGCCTTTGGCATGACCGCCCGCAATCCGCCCGAAACAAACAGCGAGGCAGTGTGCTCATGGACCAATGGTCCGGCTATCTATGGCTGATTCTCGACGGTGCGCTGGTCACGATCCAGCTCACTTTGATGGGATGCGCGCTGGCGCTCTTCATGGCCTTTGCGGCCGGGCTGGGCCGCCTTTCGCAGTTCTTCGCCGTGCGGGCATTGGCCACTGCCTATATCGAATTCTTCCGGGGCACGTCGATTTTCGTCCAGCTTTTCTGGGCCTATTTCGTGCTGCCCTTTTTTGGATTTTCTCTCACGCCGCTTCAGGCGGGCGTTCTGGCGCTCGGGCTGAATGTTGGAGCGTATGGGGCCGAAGTGGTTCGCGGGGCTGTCCGTTCCGTAGCGCGCGAGCAGTATGAGGCGTGTGTCGCACTGAATTTCAGCCGCTGGCAGACGATGCGCCACGTAATTCTGCCGCAGGCGCTTCTGGTGATGCTGCCGACATTCGGCAATAACGCGATCGAGCTGTTGAAGGCGACGGCTGTCGTCTCGTTGATTTCGTTGTCCGACATGACATTTCAGGCGCAGGTCGTGCGTGCGCAGACCGGCAATACGCTTGTGCCTTTCACGACGATTCTGATCCTCTACTTCGCGATGGCATGCGTCATCTCCTATTCGATGCGCGGGCTGGAACGCAGGCTGTCACGCGGCCTCGATGGCGTGAGGGTCTAGGCGATGGAGTGGGATTGGAATTTCGTCTGGCAAATCTTCCCGACCCTTATCGAGGGTGTGAAGATCACCATTCTTGCAACATTGCTCGGATCTGTGTTGGCTGCGGTTGTCGGCCTGTTCATCGCGCTTCTACGCCGCTCGCCCAACAAGCTCGTATCGCGCCCCATCGGATTCGTTGCCGAATTCATCCGCGGCACGCCGTTGCTGGTTCAGCTCTATTTCATCTTCTACGTTCTGCCGGATATCGGGATCGTGCTGTCGCCGCTTGTCGCTGGCGTCATTGGCCTCGGCGTGCATTACGGCACCTACACGGCTGAGGTTTATCGCGCCGGCATCGACAATGTGCCGCGCGGTCAGTGGGAAGCGGCGAAGGCCTGCAATCTGTCGGCCAATCAGACCTGGACGCGGATTATCATGCCGCAGGCTCTGCCGCCGATGATCCCGGCGCTGGCGAATTACTTCATCGCCATGTTCAAGGAAACGCCGCTGCTTTCCGCGATTACCGTGCTGGAACTGATGAATCAGGCGAAAAGCGTTGCGAATTCCAGCTATCGCTACATCGAACCCATCACAATGGTCGGCGGGTTTTTCCTCGTCATCAGCGTGATTTCGGTCATCGCTCTGCGTTGGCTCGAACGCCGCTACGGCCGGATCGGGTGAAAGAGATGCTCGACAAACCAATCATACGACTTGCCGATCTCGCACCGGTTCTGGACGATAGGCCGCTTCGCAAGCGTATCGGCCTGATCATTCTCGCGACCGATCACACGTCGGAGCCGGATTTCGCGCGCATGGTTTCGAGCGAGGAGATCGGCGTTTATGTCACGCGCATTCCCTATGCCAATCCGACGACGCCGGAGAATCTCCGCAAGATGCAGCCGGTTCTGACAGACGGCGCAAGGCTTTTGCTGCCGGACGCGGAGCTCGACGCGATCTGCTATTCCTGCACGTCGGCCTCCGTAGTGATCGGCGACGAGGAAGTAGCGGCTGCAATCCGCGCGGCAAAACCCGGCGTGCCGGTGGTGACGCCTACCGATGCAAGCGTAAAGGCACTGCAAGAACTGGGTGCCAAACGCATCAGCGTGCTGACGCCATACACGGTCGAGACGAGCCAGCCTATGGCCGACTATTTCACGGATCGCGGCTTCGATATTCGCAGCTTCATTTGTCTCGGCCTCGATGATGATCGCGACATGGCGCGCATTTCGCACACCTCGCTGATCGAGCACGCTAAAGATGCGATCGCGCCCGATGCTGACGCGCTTTTTATCTCGTGCACGGCGGTTCGTGCTGCGGCTGTCGTCCCTCGCATTGAGGATGCGATCGGCAAACCTGTGGTCAGCAGCAATCTTGCCAGCGCATGGGCGTGCCTTCGAATTTGCGGCGACAAAGCGGCCCGTCCTGAACTCGGCCAGTTGATGACGCTGCCGGGCAATTGGGCCTGATTTTCATGCATCAGGTCACGCTCAAACATATTGAGGCGGCGCGCAGCCGTATCGCCGGAAAGATCGAACGCACGCCAACGATCATATCGCATTCGCTCTCGGAGCGGTTTGGTGTGCCGGTCTGGCTGAAGCATGAGCATCGGCAACTAACAGGCGCTTTCAAGCTTCGCGGCGCGACGAATGCAATCGCGCAATTGTCTGCTGAAGAGAAGGCGCGAGGCGTAGTTGCGGCATCGACCGGCAATCACGGACGCGCGCTTGCGCATGCGGCAAAGCTGGAAGGCATCCGTGCCGTAATCTGCATGTCGCGGCTGGTTCCGGAAAACAAGCTGGCCGAAATCCGCAGGCTCGGTGCGGAAATCAGGATCGTCGGCAAAAGCCAGGATGACGCGCAGCAAGAGGTCGAGCGCCTTGTCGCGGAAGAGGGCCTTATCATGGTGCCTCCCTTCGACAATGCGGCGATCATTGCCGGGCAAGGGACGATCGGGCTTGAGATCGTGGAAGACGTTCCTGATGTCGCGATGGTTCTCGTTCCGCTTTCCGGCGGCGGGCTGGCCGCTGGAATCGCGGCCGCTGTCAAAGCGCTGAAGCCCGACTGCAAGATCGTCGGTGTCTCGATGGATCGCGGTGCCGCGATGAAAGCCAGTATCGATGCCGGAATGCCGGTTTCGGTCGAGGAGTTCGCCAGCCTTGCGGATTCGCTCGGCGGCGGCATCGGGCTTGAGAACCGCTATACGTTTTCGATGTGTGCCGAGCTCCTGGACGAGGTGATCCTGCTTTCGGAGGCCGAGATAGCAGCCGGGATCGACCACATTTACGGCCAAGAGCGTGAGATCGTCGAAGGTGCCGCAGCCGTAGGTGTTGGCGCGCTGCTTGCGGGAAAACTCAACCCTGCAGGGCCGGTCGTCGCACTGCTTTCGGGGCGAAACATCGACATGGCGTTGCATCGCCGGGTGATTTCCGGCGAAACAAACATATTCGGGGAGGTGGCGGCATGAGCCGGATGACGATCCTGACGGAAAGCGATTTGCGCGCCGTCGTGAAGCTCGATCTCGACACGGTTGCATGCGTTGAAGGTGCATTTCATGCCTTGGCAACGAAGCCCGTCGCGATGCCTCCCATCCTGCGTCTCGACATTCCCGAACATAATGGCGAGGTGGATGTCAAAACGGCCTATGTTCCGGGCATCGATGCGTTCGCCATCAAGATCAGCCCCGGATTTTTTAATAATCCAAGCCTCGGCCTGCCCAGCCTCAACGGTATGATGGTGCTTTTGAGCGCCAAGACGGGTCTGGTCGAAGCACTGCTGCTCGACAATGGCTATCTGACGGATGTGCGCACCGCAGCCGCCGGTGCAGTTGCTGCAAAGCATTTGTCGCGTGCGGATTCCAGCAAGGCTGCGATATTCGGCGCGGGTACGCAAGCCAAGCTCCAGCTTCAGGCGCTGATGCTTGTGCGACCGATCCACGACGCACGCATCTGGGCGCGCGACAATGTGAAAGCAGAAGCCTGCGCGCAGGCATTGTCGAGCGAGCTAGGCATCGACGTGCGGGCGTTCGCTAACCCGAAACAGGCTGTGCTCGGCGCAGACATAATCGTGACGACTACACCCGCGACGCAGCCGATCCTTCAAGCTGACTGGATCGAACTCGGCCAGCACGTAACGGCTATGGGGTCCGATTCCGAACACAAAAACGAAATCGAGCCGGAAATTGTTCGCAAGGCGCATCGCTATGTGGCCGACAGTTTGAAACAGACACTGCGCCTGGGGGAATTGCACCATGCCGTCGCCAGCGGCGCAGTCGATGCAAATGGCGATTACGCTGAACTCGGCCGCGTCATCGCAGGGCTCGATATGGGCCGCGCGTCTCATTCTGCGATCACGGTTGCCGACCTGACCGGGACCGGCGTTCAGGACACCGCAATTGCCACTCTGGCGCGCGACCGCGCACGGTCAGCCAATGCCGGCACGAGCTTCGAAAGCTGATCGAGACCAACGAGTCTCAAAACGAGGAAATAGAGGAAATGTCCGAACCTAATCTCAAATTCTCGCGGGCGGAATTTGCCGAGCGTCTCACCAAGACGCGCGCCGCCATGGAAAAGCGCGGTCTCGATCTGCTGATTGTCAGTGATCCCTCCAACATGGCCTGGCTGACGGGCTATGATGGCTGGTCGTTCTACGTGCATCAGGCGGTCATTGTGCCGCCGCAGGGCGAGCCCGTCTGGTTCGGTCGCGGGCAGGATGCGAATGGCGCAAAGCGCACGGCCTATCTCGATCATGCAAACATTATCGGCTATGCCGATCATTACGTGCAGTCGACCGAGCGGCACCCGATGGATTATCTGGCAACGGTGCTCGCCGAGCGTGGTTGGGACAAGCTCCGCACGGGCGTCGAGATGGACAATTACTGGTTCTCGGCCGCCGCCTTCGCTTCGTTGCAAAAGCATCTTCCGAATGCGCGTTTCTCGGATGCGACAGCACTCGTGAACTGGCAGCGCGCCGTAAAAAGCGCGCAGGAACTGGACTATATGCGCAAGGCCGGGCGCATCGTCGAATTGATGCACAAGCGCATTGCGGAGAAGGCCGAAGTCGGCATGCGCAAATGCGATCTCGTTGCTGAGATTTACGACGCGGGCATTCGCGGAACACCGGAATTCGGTGGCGATTATCCGGCAATCGTGCCGCTCTTGCCATCGGGCGCGGATGCTTCCGCACCGCATCTGACTTGGGACGACAAGCCGATGAAGCGCGGCGAAGGCACGTTCTTCGAAATCGCCGGCTGCTACAATCGCTATCACGTTCCGCTGTCGCGCACCGTATTTCTGGGCAAGCCGACGCAGGAGTTTCTCGATGCGGAAAAGGCAACGCTCGAAGGCATGGAAGCCGGTCTTGCAGCCGCAAAGCCCGGCAACACTTGCGAGGACATCGCCAAGGCTTTCTTCGCCGTTCTCAAGAAATATGGCATCGTGAAAGACAACCGCACAGGCTACCCGATCGGTATTTCCTATCCGCCGGATTGGGGCGAGCGCACGATGAGCCTGCGCCCGGGCGACAAGACCGAGCTGAAACCCGGTATGACATTCCATTTCATGACCGGTCTATGGCTCGAAACAATGGGTCTGGAAATCACTGAAAGCATCCTGATCACCGAAACCGGCGTGGAGTGCCTTTCGAACGTTCCGCGCCAGCTTTTCGTCAAGGATTGACACTCATGCTGAACCTCAGCACAAGGCCGTCGCCAGTGACGCCTACGGTCGATTTCCAGCAGCAGGGCCTGCAGCACGGGTTTCTGCGGCTGCCTTACAGCCGGGACGATTCGGCATGGGGGTCGGTGATGATTCCGGTCTCGGTATTCCGGAATGGGGAGGGGCCGACGGCTCTTCTCACCGGCGGCAACCATGGCGACGAATATGAAGGGCCAATCGCGCTTTTCGATCTGGCTGCGAAGCTTCGTCTGGAAGATGTTTCGGGAACGGTCATAATCGTTCCTGCGATGAACTACCCGGCGTTTCGCGCCGGAACGCGGACGTCACCCATCGACAAGGGAAATCTCAACCGCAGCTTTCCGGGCAGGCCGGACGGCGGGGTGACCGAGAAGATCGCAGACTATTTCCAGCGCCATCTCTTGCCGCTTGCCGATATCGTTCTGGATTTTCACTCCGGCGGCAAAACACTGGATTTCTTGCCTTTCTGTGCCGCGCACATTCTGCCGGATAAGGACATCGAGAAGAAAGCCTTCGATGCAGTTGCGGCGTTTTCGGCGCCATGGTCGGTGAAGATGCTGGAGATCGACGCCGTCGGCATGTACGACACTGCGGCAGAAGAAATGGGCAAGATCTTCGTGACCACAGAGCTTGGCGGCGGCGGCACGTCCAACGCAGAGACAGTGCGCATTGCCAAGCGCGGCGTGATGAATGTTCTTAGACATGCAGGCATCGTGAAGGGCGCGGTCGAAACCCAGCCCACGCGCTGGCTCGACATGCCATCCGGCGATTGCTTCTCGTTTGCTGAAGATGATGGAATGATCGAGCCTCTCGTCGATCTTGGCGAGGCGGTGGAAGCTGGCCAGACAGTCGCGCGCATTCATGCTGTCGGGCGTACCGGCGTGCAGCCTATCGAGATCAAGGCAAAGCTTTCCGGCATTCTTGCCGCCCGCCATTTTCCCGGTCTGGTGAAAGCTGGCGACTGCGTTTCTCTCGTAGCCGTCATCGAAGCCTGACAACGCAAGGCATTCTCGCGCCCGCTTCCGCCTCGTGCGGGGCGGGCGTTTTTTATGGCTCTGCGCGCCATTCATCTCAATTTCCAGGCGAAACTGCTTCATCTTAATCGACGATAGTGAGGGCTTGTGCCTCTCGCGCGATGAGCGGAATGTGCGTGTCAGGCAGCCAATCTGGAGGAACGGCTGCCGACGATCTGTCTGGCGTTGTGGAGATGCACCCCGTCAAGCAATGGCTTCACCATTGTCGGGAAGACGCTCAAACCGCAATCGCTGCGCAGCATCGACATGTTCATTCGTAGCGAGGTCATGCTTTAAAGTATGACGCTCGCGGGGAGGTAATCTTGCTCGAGAAGCTGTTTTCATTACGCGAACACGGTACCAATGTTCGCACCGAAGTCGTGGCCGGCCTGACCACATTTCTCACCATGTCCTACATCATCTTCGTAAATCCGGAGATATTGTCGAGCACGGGCATGGACCGCCATGCGGTCTTCGTCGCGACCTGTCTTGCCGCAGCACTCGGCACATTGGTCATGGCCTTCGTCGCCAAATGGCCGATCGGCATGGCGCCCGGCATGGGGCTCAACGCGTTCTTCGCCTTCACGGTGGTTGGAGCGATGGGCTTCACCTGGCAACAGGCATTGGGTGCCGTTTTCATCTCCGGCGTCATCTTCTTCATCCTGACGATAACCGGCGTTCGAAGCTGGCTGATCGCCGGAATACCACATTCCATGCGCAGCGCGATTGCAGCCGGTATCGGCCTTTTTCTGGCGATCATCGCGCTCAAGAGTTCCGGCATCGTGGTGGCCAGCGAGGCGACATTCGTCACACTTGGAAATCTCGGCCAGACGGGGCCGCTGCTGGCAATCTTCGGCTTTTTTCTGATTGCGGCACTCGATGCGCTTAAAATTCGCGGTGCGATCCTCATCGGTATGCTCGCCGTAACCGTGCTTTCCATCCTGCTCGGTGTAAGCCAGTTCAACGGTGTGTTTTCAGTCCCGCCAAGTCTGGCACCAACGTTCCTGCAGCTTGATATTCTGGGCGCGCTGCATGTCGGTCTCGTCCACGTCATTCTGGTTTTCGTACTGGTCGAAGTGTTCGACGCGACGGGAACGCTGATCGGCGTTGCAAAACGGGCGGGGCTTATCGAGGAAGGCAAGCCGAATCGTCTTGGCCGCGCGCTTCTGGCCGACAGCACGGCAATCATCGGCGGCTCGCTTTTAGGAACCAGCAGCACCACCGCCTATGTCGAAAGCGCTTCCGGCGTTCAGGCGGGCGGGCGTACCGGCCTTACCGCGCTAGTTATCGCGATTCTCTTTCTCGCAGCGTTGTTCATCTCGCCGCTGGCAAGCTCGGTTCCGGTTTATGCCACCGCCCCCGCGCTGCTTTACGTGGCCGGCCTGATGATGCGCGAGCTGGTCGAGATCGAATGGGCCGATGTGACGGAGGCGACGCCTGCAGCACTTACCGCGCTGATCATGCCATTCACCTATTCCATCGCAAACGGTCTGGCCTTCGGCTTCATCTCTTACGCCGTGCTCAAGGCGCTGACGGGTCGCTGGCGCGAAGTGCACCCGGCAGCCTGGATCGTTGCGGCGCTGTTCATCGTCCGCTTCGCGTTTTTCGCGGATTAAACCGCGGAAGATGTTGGAAATACCAAAAGCCACGCTGATGCGTGGCTTTTTGCTTTCAAATTTGCGGTTTAAAAGCCTGAAAACGAAAAAGCCGCGGCGAACCGCGGCTTTTCGATGCTTGCTTATTGGAGCGGGTGAAGCGATTCGAACGCTCGACCCCAACCTTGGCAAGGTTGTGCTCTACCCCTGAGCTACACCCGCTCACATGACGTTTCCGCCACAAGCCGCGCCTATATGGCCGAAGAGCGAAACGAATGCAACAGGGAATTCAGATGTCTCGTAAGGGAATTTGCAAAATTTTTCGCCGCTTCTTCTCTCCTGGACAAAAGGGCGGGCTTGTCTCGCGACCGGCTTTGGCCATAAACCCCTTATTTCCCCGACGAACGGATTGTGAATCATGCCAAAGACGCCGGATGAGCTTTTCTCCTTCCTCTCCGACCTGAATATCGAGGTGGTCACAAAGACGCATCCGCCGCTTTTCACCGTGGCCGATTCGCAATCGCTTCGCGGCGAGATTCCCGGGGCGCATACCAAGAACCTCTTTCTCAAAGACAAGAAGGACAAATATTTCCTGATGACAGTCGATGAGGCGGCGCAGGTCGATCTGAAACAGATCCATCATCTGATCGGCGCTTCCGGCCGCGTGTCTTTCGGCAAGCCGGAGGCGCTTCTGGAATTGCTGGGCGTTACGCCGGGCTCGGTTACCGCGTTCGGCCTCATCAACGACCAGTCGAACAGGGTGAAATTCATAATCGATGCGGATCTCGTCGAGCATGATATCATCAATGCGCATCCTCTGACGAACGAGGCAACCACGTCGATCGCAGCAAACGATCTGCTGAGCTTCGTCAAGGCGACCGGACATGAGCCTACGGTCTTGAAAGTCTCGGCCTGATCGCCACATGCGTTAGAAATTTCGTCCGTCCGCGTCAGATAGATTGCCGGACCAGAATTCAGGGTAAAATGATGAGCGGAAACGACAATTCATTCGGCGGCGTTGGTGGCCAGTACACGGTGAGCTTCGGCGACGAACCGCAGGCCAGTGTTCCCGGAGCCAATGGTGCGGTTTCTGCAGGCAACCTAATCAAGGACACGACGACCGCAAGTTTTGCCGTCGATGTCATTCAGGAATCACGCAATCAGCCGGTGCTGGTCGATTTCTGGGCGCCATGGTGCGGACCCTGCAAGCAGCTAACGCCTGTCATCGAAAAGAGCGTGCTGGCTGCAAAGGGCAAGGTCAAACTCGTAAAGATGAACATAGACGAGCATCCGGCGATTGCCGGCCAGCTCGGCATCCAGTCGATCCCGGCAGTCATCGCATTCAAGGACGGCCAGCCCGTCGATGGCTTCATGGGAGCTGTTCCTGAAAGCCAGATCAACGAATTCATCGGAAAGCTCGGTGGGAAGGACGCAGGCGCTGCCGCACTGGAAGAGGCGCTCGCTGCCGCCGCCGAGGCGCGCGCTGCAGGCGACATGCAGGGTGCAGCTTCCATCTACGATTCCGTTCTTGCCGAGCAGCCCGATAATCTGGATGCAATCGCTGGCCTAGCCGATTTGCTTTTCGAAGCTGGCGACAAGGACGGTGCGCGCGAATTGCTTGTTACGGCAGGCGAGGGTGCTGAGAAACATGCCGGGCTTGTCGCTGTGCAGGCAAAGCTCGCGCTTGACGAACAGGCCTCGTCGCTCGGCGATCCAGCGGAAATGGAGCGGCGTCTTGCTGCCGATCCGAAAGATCATCAGGCGCGTTTCGATCTGGCCATGATCCAGAATGCGCAGGGCAAACGCGAAGAGGCTGCCGACAATCTGCTGGCGATCGTCAAAGCCGACCGTGAATGGCATGATGACGGCGCACGCAATCAGCTTCTCGCCTTTTTCGAGGCTTGGGGCATGACCGACGATGCGACACTCTCGGCGCGCAGAAAGCTTTCATCCCTGCTGTTTTCGTGAAACGGGACCGCGTGTCTTCGCGCTTTTCAATCATGAAACATGCATTGTGATGTCGTTTGCACCGGTTTTGCCAAGATCGGGGTTGAGAGTCGCATCATGCGCACCAGATGTAGCGCAGAGTGATTGGAGCCAGGATGCAAGCGGGTAATGCGCATTATCGCAACGAGGCGGATTTGCCCGCTACGTTGCCGCTTTTTCCGCTTTCGGCCGCTTTGCTGCTGCCGGGCGGTAGAATGCCGCTGAATATTTTCGAACCTCGTTATCTACAGATGATCGATGCCGCCATAAGGGGCGACAGACTGATCGGCATGATCCAGCCTGCATTGGATGGTTCCCTTCGCGAAGATGGCGAGCCTGAATTGTGTCAGGTCGGTTGCTTGGGCCGTATCACATCTTTCGCCGAAACCGGCGATGGCCGTTACCTCATGTCCCTTGAAGGTATCTGCCGGTTCCGTGTGTCCGAGGAACTTCACACGCGTTTGCCGTTCAGGCAGTGCAAATACGCACCTTTTCTGACCGATCTGATCGATAGCGGCGCGGAAGAGATCATCAACCGGCCAGCATTGCTGAAGGCGTTTCGCGATTATCTTCAGGCGAACGATCTGGATGCCGACTGGGAAAGCGTCAGTCGCGCGGAGGATGCATTGCTCGTTAACACGCTGTCGATGATGGCGCCTTATGGTGCGGCGGAAAAGCAGGCACTTCTCGAAGCGCCTGATCTCAAAACGCGTGCAGACACATTGATCGCGATTACCGAAATGACGCTTGTGCGCGACAATGAGGATTTTTCCTCGGGGCTTCAGTGAAATGGCATCGGATCAGGACATGAATCAAACCAAGCCCGAGATCGATGTTCGTCTGCTGGAACTGCTTGCCTGTCCTTTGACGAAGGGCCCGCTGGTCTGGGATGCAAACCGCAACGAACTGGTTTCCAGACTGGCGAAACTTGCCTATCCGATACGCGACGGAATTCCGATCATGCTTCCTTCCGAAGCACGCCAAATTTCGGCTGATGACGGTTTCCCCGACAAAAGCAAAAGCGCTCTCTGAGACGGTTCATTGAAAATTGCGGCCTTTCGGCATGACCCTTCCGGTATCGCGCGATAATTGCTCATAGCGTCCGCGTGTCGGTGTCTCCATGAGAGCGCCGCGTTCCTTCGGATTGGCCTGCGGCTGGAAATCCGGGTCGATCGATTGGGCGGCTTCGGTCAGCGATCCAAGCCATGAGCTCAAATCCTCGATTTTTTCTGCCACGATGTGAATGACGCCCGATTGGGATTGAAGCTTGCCGCTGACTCGAACAAATCGGGCGCCCAGCACGATGGGACGAAAGCGTTCGAAGGTTTTTTGCCAGACGATGATATTGGCGACGGATTCCTCGTCTTCCAGCGTCATGAAGATTACGCCTTTCGCCGATCCTGGCCGTTGGCGAACCAGAACGAGGCCAGCGACCGTAATGCGCCGTCCGTTAGCGATATTTTCCAGCGCGGCATTCGGCGTAACACCCTCGCGCTCAAGTCTCTTGCGCAAGAACGAAACGGGATGGGCCTTTAGCGAGAGGCCGAGAGTTCCGTAATCATGGATGACATGCTGGCCGAGCGGCATGATTGGCAGCCGGGTTTCGGGCTCATTTTCGCGCAAGCGCGTTCGGGTCTGATCGAAAAGAGGAAGACGCTCGGCGGCTGTCTTTCCGTCGAGCGCACGAACCGCCCACAAGGCTGCACGCCGGTCGAGCCCGATCGAGCGGAAGGTATCTGCCTGGGCGAGCTTTTCGATAGCGGCAACGTCCAGACCTGACCGAAGCCACACATCGCGGACGGATTCATAGCCCCCGCCGCGATTGAGCACGAATGCCTCCATCGTTTTCTCAGACAGTCCTTTTATCTGACGAAAACCAAGGCGAACGGCCCGCTTGGAATGAATGACTTCGCGCATTGAAATATGGCGTGCGGAAATGCGGGAAGGATCGAATTCTGCCGCTTCCAAAGTGCAATCCCATTCGGACAGATTGACGTCCACCTCGCGGATTTCGAGGCCGTGATCCTGCGCATCGCGCACGAGCTGTGCCGGCGGATAAAACCCCATGGGCTGCGAATTGAGGATCGCCGCGCAGAAAACATCAGGGTAATGAGCCTTGAACCAGCTCGACGCATAGACAAGAAGGGCAAAGGACGCTGCATGGCTTTCGGGGAACCCATACTCTCCGAAGCCTTCGATCTGCTTGAAGCAACGCTCTGCAAATTCCTCCGGATAGCCGTTCTGCTTCATTCCATCGATCATTTTTTGCTTATAATTTCCGATGGTGCCTGTGCGTTTGAAGGTCGCCATGGCGCGCCTTAATTCGTCCGCTTGGCCGGGCGTGAACCCGCCTGCGTCAATGGCAATTTTCATCGCCTGTTCCTGAAAAAGCGGAACGCCGAGCGTTCTCTTCAGAATATTTTTCAGCACCTCACTGTGATACTCGACAGGCTCTTTTCCTTCCCGGCGCCGTAAATATGGGTGAACCATGTCACCCTGTATCGGGCCTGGACGCACAATCGCCACCTCAATGACGAGGTCATAGAATTCTCTTGGTTTCAGGCGCGGCAGCATCGACATCTGCGCGCGGCTTTCGATCTGGAAAACGCCCAGCGTATCGGCACGGCAGATCATGTCGTAGACTGGCTCTTGCCTTTGCGGGATCGTGGCCAGTTCGTAGGATCTGCCATACTCATCGCGGGCGTCATAATTGGCGTGCAGAAGATCGAATGCTCGGCGTAGGCAGGAAAGCATGCCAAGCGCCAGAACATCGACTTTGAGAATGCCGACCGAATCGAGATCGTCCTTGTCCCACTCGACCATTCGGCGCTCATCCATGCCGGTCTTGATGATAGGCACCACCTCATCGAGACGGTCATTGGTGATGACGAAGCCGCCGACATGCTGGGTGAGGTGACGGGGAAAGCCCATAAGCGCATTGGCATGTTCGAAGAATTGCTTCGTCAGTGCCACGTTCATGTCGAGCCCGGCCGATTGACCTTCCGTCTTGCCGAGATCTTCCGAGGTCCAGCGCCATGTCGAGCTTGCCAGTGCATCGATCGTGTCGTCCGAGAAACCAAGTGCCTTGGCGACTTCGCGCATGGCCGAGCGCGAACGATAGGTGGTTACGGCTGCAGCGAGGGCTGTGCGTTTATGGCTGTATTTTGTGTAGATATATTCGATGACTTCATCGCGACGCTCATGCTCGAAATCGACGTCTATATCAGGCGGCTCATGGCGTTCAGTCGATATGAACCGCTCGAAGAGAACTTCAATCAGGTCGGGATCGACTTCGGTTATGCGCATACAGAAACAGACCGTCGAATTTGCTGCCGAGCCGCGCCCCTGACAAAGTATTCCCTTATTTCTAGCGAACTGAACTATGTCGTGAACGGTCAGGAAATAGGGTGCGTATTCCTTTTCGGAGATAAGCGTCAGTTCTTTCCTAATCGTATCGCGAACATGTTCCGGAACGCCCTTAGGGTAACGCCATGCTGCGCCTTCCCATGTCAGCCTTTCAAGTTCGGCCTGAGGTGAAATGCTCTTGCCGCTAGACTCCTCGGGATAATAATATTTGAGTTCCTTCAGCGAAAATTTCAGGCTTTCGGCAAAGCGTACTGTTTCAGCAATTGCTTGCGGGTAAGCGCGAAACAACCGGGCCATCTCCAGGGACGGCTTGAGGTAGCGTTCGGCATTTGCCTGAAGCGCGTGGCCCGCTTTGAAGACTGTCGTCTTGAGACGGATCGCGGTCACTATGTCCTGCAGAGATCGACGCTCCGGGACGTGATAGGCCACGTCGTTCGTGGCCATCAGCGAAAGGCCCGTTGCGCGGGAAAGTGCTGCTGCCTGCTCTATGCGAAAACGGTCATTGCCGTGATAAAGCGGCGCCACGGCAATTCGTACGGCCTGTCCAAAGGCCTCGCGCGCTTCATTCAGGAAGTTCAGATTCGCTTTCTGCTCATTTTCCAGCAATGGCAGGACGGCGAAGGATATGTTGGCACCCCATTCGAAAAAATCCTCGCGCAGAAGGATTGGTGCGCCTTTTTCTCCTCTTTCGTTCGCCTGCGTGAGCATACGGCAAAGATGGCCCCAGCCCTTCCTGTTTTGCGGATAAGCGAGAATGTCCGGAGTCTCGTCAGCGAAGACCAGCCGGCATCCGGGATGATAGTCAATGCCGGTCTGCTTTGCCTGTTGCCAGGCGCGCACCACGCCCGCGACCGTGTTGCAGTCTGCCAGCCCCATCGCAGAATGACCCATCATCGTCGCTGCAACGACAAGCTCTTCAGGCTTCGATGCCCCGCGCAGAAAAGAGAAATTCGACTGAACGCCGAATTCGGCATAGCCCAATTCGGGATATGAGGGCGCGTTCATGCAAAAATCCCCTGCATGAACCAGCGTGGCGGCGGTGTTTTGCCGTAAAGACCTTCGCGGTAGAGCCAGAATCGGCGGCCTTCTTCATCTTCCACACGAAAATAATCCCGCGTCGGAGCCTCTATGCCGTCATGCCACCATTCCGGCGCGATGCGCTCTGGCCCTTCGGAATGCGCGACTTTGTGGAAAACACGCCGCCAGCGGAAATGGCTGGGTGGCCCCTCCGGTACTTCGACTGCGCTTACTTCGACAGGTTCGGGATTGGAGAACAGGCGGATCGGCCTTTCCGCCGATATTGGCTGCGGGTTTTCCTTTTGTTGCCGAGGAGCTGCGGAAAAAGGAACCGACATCACCGCGCGCTCGGGAATATGGCTTTCGACTGCAACGCTACTCAAGACGGCATCGGTGCCGTGCCGCGCACGAATACGGTCGGTAAATATCGCCAGACCTTCGCCGTCGTCGGCTGAAGCATTCGTCAAATCGGATTGCCTTGCGTCGAAATTGGCGGTTTCCAGAACCGACAATCTTATGAGATCGAAGCCGTAGCCAGCGTCGATTTCATTGCCGAGTGCACCGAGCCGTTCCTGAAACAATTTTTGGACAAGGGCCGGCTCACGCAGCGGATGCGATGCGCCGATGGTGATGCGGCTGACCATGCCGTCCACTCTGAACAGCAAAAGCTGCAAGGCGCGCGCGCCTTCCGCGCGGCGCTCCAGATCTTCTTTCAGAGTTCCGGCAAGTTGAAAGATCAGCCCTTCCACGCCCTCGATCGCCGATACAGGTTCCGGCAGGTGGCGCTCCACCGAAAGAGGCGGCACGGGCAGGCGGGGCGAGATTGCTTCTTCTATGGACCCCAAGGCCTGATCGAGCCGCAGGATGAGTAACTTTCCGAAACGGCGAACGAGCGGTGCACGCGGTGCCTGCATGACGGCGCCAACCGTACGCAGGCCCACGCTTTCGAGGCTGGTGCGCGTTTCCGGCTGGAGGCGAAGGGCGGAAAGAGGCAGGCGCGCCAGAAAATCCTTCTCGCCGCCATCTTCTAGAATGAGCGTGCTGGAAAATCTGGCCGCAGCCCATGCAGCGCCGGGCGTTGAGGCGAGACCTGCGCGTGCATCGAAACCCTGATGGAAGAACCGCGCCAGGAGATCGTCAAGCAGTGCTTTTTCGCCGCCGAAAAGATGCGCGCAGCCAGTGATGTCGAGCAGCAGGCCGTCCGTTCCATCGATCGCCACCAGCGGCGTATAGCGGTCGCACCAATCGGCCAGACTTTCCAGCAACAACCGGTCGGCATCAGGATCGGCTTCCACGATTTCGATGGAGGGATGCATGGCGCGTGCATCGGCAATGCCCATGCCGCGTTTCAGCTTGAGCCGTTCAGCCTGCTCGTCGATTGCCGCGATGCGCTGGGCGTTCTTCTCGCGATGGCTGACCACCAAGGGCTGCGTCTGCGTTTGCCGGTTTGAACGCCAAGACCTCCCCAGACGCTTGCGCAATATCCGTTCGATGGTCAGACGCGGAAACCACACTGCGAGTATTCTCTGGCAGCGCGGCTCGTCTTTCCTCAAATGCGTAGTCATCGGCGTACCACTCCAGGGTGAACTGTCCGGTTCGGGCAAGGCGGCTTTTGTCGATCCTGACCGTGAAACCTGGTGGCCCGATCGAGCCGTCGAGCGCGCCTTCCATGGTCTGGCGGGATGCGGCGGGAGCAGGCGATATAACCAGCCGCAGCGTGGCTGCGGTCGGTTCCGGCTCTGCAGCCTGCCGCAAAAGGAAAATCGGACGGCCAGCGAGTTGCGCGCGCCGATGCAGGCGCCGTGTTGCGGTCAGGTCCAGCCTTTGGGAATTGCCCCGAATTTCCAGAAGGACAAGCGAAAGCGCCTTCAACTGCGCTGCTTCCTCGGCCACCCACAATGCGTCGACAAGCTTGGGCATACGGGCAATCAGAAGGTTTTCGGGCTTTATTCCGAAGCGGGAATGAAGCCCCGGCGCATAGGGAAACCCTGCTTCCTGAAAGATTTCATGCGTGCCGATCCATAAAATGGGAAGGCGCTCTTCCGCCCTTTTCAACATCAACCCGGCAAGAGAAAGCGCAAAGCCTGCGACCGAACCGGCATCGCGGGTCTGGTGCCCATGAATTTCCGTCAGTGCCGCTTTCGGCAAGCCGCCTCCCAGGGCTGCATCGAAATTCTGCACACCGGTCGGCACATAAGGGTCTTTTGGAACGGCCACGCCATTATGGCGGAGCACGATGTCTCCATCATCGGACTGCTGCGAATCGAGCGGCACTTCCAGCCTTTCGGGCAGGGTCCCTTCGATCCTGGCTATTGTCCGGCGCAGGGAAAAAAGTGTCTCCCGCGCCACGGCTGATGTCGCCATGACGGTAATGCTTTCCGAAAATTGTTCCTGTTATGTTCCTATAGATTCCAAAGCCGACCCGAAGAGTCAAGCGGCATAGAGGAGAATTTATTCCTGTGGATGCGATTCACAAAGCAGCCGGGCAGTGCGGCTTATTTCTCCGGCTTTCGAGAAAGCCACTCGAAAGGTGCAGCATGAAAGGCTATATGCCCGTCAAAGGACAAAAAATGGCCCGTATCTACAAGACCCGTTCCTGGCACGATCAGCTTTCGCCTTCCATCGATGAGCTGGAGCTTTTGGCTCTGGAAGCTTATGCGCATCTGCCGGAAGAGTTCCGCAAGCTTACCGGCGAAATCATCATTCAATTTGCCGAGTTTCCGACCGACGAGATCATGGATGATCTGTCGCTGGAAACGCCTTTCGACCTGCTTGGTCTTTTCGAAGGGCGCGGCATTGCCGAACGCTGGAACCCGCAGACGGGCGAAGGCCCCAACCGCGTCACGCTCTACCGGCGGGCGATCATCGATTATTGGGCCGAAAACGAGGAGACGATGGGCGACATCGTCACCCATGTCCTGATCCACGAAATCGGCCACCATTTCGGCCTTTCCGACGACGATATGGAAAGGCTGGAAGAGGAAGCTGATTCCAGCAATCAGCCTTCCGCCGGCGAGCTTGGCCAGTAGTTTTCTGGATTAGTGTTCGCTGAGTTTCGTGTCGGGCGTATATTCCTTGCCTTCGACGTCCTTAACCACGGCCTGCCCGCAGCGCATCGTGTTCGTGGCGGTATCGAAAGCGTAAGTGGGCGAGCCATAAAGGTGCCAGCCCTTGTTGAGCGCTGCCGTTACTTTATGACAGAAGCTTGCATCATCGACGGCGGTCAGCAGGCGGTAGAGTTTCATACTTTATCCTTCGAAATGTTCGTTTCGCCCGCTCTGGCGAGCAGTTTTTCGGCTTGCGCGAGATGCAAGCGTTCGACCATGCGGCCATTCATCGAGATTGCACCTTTTCCAGCATTTTCGGGCAAAGCGAAAGCCGAAACGATATCATTAGCTTCGGAAATCGCTTCATTTGATGGCGAAAAGGCACGATTTGCCGGTTCTATCTGCGCCGGGTGGATGAGCGTCTTGCCATCGAAACCCATAGCCGCCGCTTCCGTGCATTCCTTGGTGAAGGCATCGATGTCGCGGAAATCATTGCTTACGCCATCGAGAATTTCGAGCCCGCCAGCGCGGGCGGCCAGAATCATTTGCATCAGCCATGGCACGAGATAGCGCCGGTCCGGCGTCGCAAGGATGCCGGTGTCTTTGACGAGATCGTTGGTCCCGGCGACGAAGCAGGCAAGCCTTGCTGCAGGGTCTCGTCCGAGTTCGGCAATAGCACCGATGTTCAGCATCGCCTTCGGCGTCTCGATCATCGCCCATAGCCTGACGCTATCTGGCGCGTCATTGTCGTCGAGCACGTCGCCCGCTTCGAGAATGTCACGCGCGGTATCGACCTTAGGAAGCAGGATGCCGTCCGGCTCGCATTCCATCGCGGCGGTCAGATCTTCCGCGCCCCATTCGCCCGAAAGTGCATTGATGCGGATGATCATTTCGCGTCCTGGCTTGCGCGCTGAAAACAGCGCCTTCAACCTGTCGCGCGCCGCCTGCTTCTCGGATGGCGCGACGGCGTCCTCCAGATCGAAAATAACGCAATCGCAGGCGAGGCTTTCCAGCTTTGCCAGCGCTTTTTCGTTGGAAGCGGGAATGTAGAGAACCGAGCGGCGCGGGCGGAAAATCTGATTGAGCATGGGCGAATTCATGCATCTCAAACAGGCGACGCGCAAGCCCTTGCGAACAGGCCGCGAAACTGGTTCCCTCTCGACGATTCGAGCTGAAAAAGGTCTGGTTCATGGCGCGTTATGATGTCGTCATCGTCGGTGGAGCGATTGTCGGAAGCGCCGTCGCCTATTATCTGCGCGAGGAAGGATTTTCAGGTTCGATCGCCGTGATCGAACGCGATCCCCAATTCTCTCAAGCCGCCACGACGCTTTCCTGCGCCTCGATCCGTCAGCAATTCTCTATCCCTGAAAATATTCGCCTTTCGCAGTTTACGCTCGGCCTTTTCCGGCGGCTCAAACAGGAATTCGGCGAAGAGGCGGATATCGGCTTTCGCGAGAAGGGCTATCTCATTCTCGCCAGCGATGACGGCCAGAGCATTCTGGAAGCCAATCACCGTGCGCAAGAGGCTGAGGGAGCCGACATTCTGTTGGAAGATGCTGAAGCGCTTGAGCGCCGCTTTTCCTGGATTTCGACGGAAGGCATAGTTGCTGGCGCCTATGGCCGTTCGGGCGAGGGCTGGTTCGACGCGCATGCACTACTTCTGCTGTTCCGCAAGGCGCTCAAGAGCAAGTCCGTCGATCTCATCTTAGGCGAGGTAGTGGCGATGGAGCGCAATGGCACCAGCGTCGATTCGGTGACTTTGGAAAGCGGCGATAAGCTCGAGGCAGGCATCGTCGTCAATGCGGCGGGGCCGAATGCCGGCAAGGTTGCGGCGATGGCAGGGCTTGTCCTTCCCGTCGAGCCGCGCAAGCGCAACGTCTTCGTGTTCGAAGCGCATGACCGCTTTACCGATATGCCTTTGATGGTCGATCCGAGCGGTGTCTATGTCCGGCCGGAAGGCAGCGTCTACATTACCGGCGGTGCCGAGCCAGAAGATACAGACGGCCCCGCTGATCCTAATGATTTCAATCCCGATTGGCCGCTTTTCGAAGAGGTGATCTGGCCGGTTCTGGCAACGCGCGTTCCCGCCTTCGAGGCGATCAAGCCGACACGCGCATGGGTCGGCCACTATGATTACAATGTGCTCGACCAGAATGCGGTGATCGGGCGGCATCCCGAGATGACGAATTTTCTGTTCGCCAACGGGTTTTCCGGCCACGGACTCCAGCAGGCTCCAGCAGTCGGCAAGGCAATTGCCGAACTGATCGTTCATGGCGGATACCGAAGCATCGATTGCTCGGCATTCGGTTATGAGCGGATTGCCGAGAATCGGCCATTTCGCGAGCTGAACGTCATTTAAGCATCGATGATTTGAGCGAAAGCGCGTTTTCCAGCGCGTGAAATTGCGCGGTATTGTCGAAAATGCACCAGCTTTCCGCGTTTGCCGCTTTCATGTTTCCGGCGATGGTTTCAATGCGGTCGGGCTCGTAATTCGAATGATAGATGCGCGGCGAGCCGTGCATTCGAAAATATGCGAGGCCATTCCAGCCGCCCGGTGATGTGGCGTCAGGAACGGGCGGCGGGTCTGCGGCGACGCGCGAGATTTTAGCATCTTTGAGCATTGCAGTCGGCTTCGGCCCGAACCAGCTTGCGTGACGCGGCTCTAGAGCAATCGGCGTATCACTTCTCGATCTCAGCTCATCGAAAAACTTTGATGCAATTTCCGGTTCGAAACGCAGGCTAGGCGGAAGCTGGACCAGAAGTACGCCGAGCTTTTCTCCAAGGCCATTTGCTTCGGACAGAAATTTCTCCAGAAGCGCTTCGCATTCCTTCAAACGATGCTCATGCGTAATGGCTTTCGGGATTTTCACCGAAAAACGGAATATTTCAGGAACAGACCGAGCCCATTTTTCGTAAGTTTCGCGCCGATGCGGTCGGTAAAAGCTGGAGTTGATTTCGACCGCGTTCAGTTGGCGCGCATAGCGTTCGATATGCGCGCCATCGCCCGGAAATGCATCTGCATGGTGCGATGCTATGCTCCAGCCTGCCGTGCCGATATAAATGCGATCCATGCCTTGCATCTGGCAGTAAACCGGCGAACGTCAAGCCGTTGACGTTTAGCATCGCAATCCCTATCTGAGCCGGGTCAGGGCGGGAAGCCCCTGCCGCTCGCGGCCAAAAGCCATGGTGAAGCTTCCCTCTAAAATTCGTTTCCCCTGTCATAGCGACGGCCGAAACGGCAATGCGGGCTCCCGTTCTTTTATGCGCCGTTTGTGAAAGCAAGGAGCGAAACGATGACCAGCATTCAGTCATCCGACCACAAAACACATGCCCGCAGGCTGCGCGATGCGCTGGCTGCCGAAGGGCTAACCATATCGCACGCCAAAGCGCTCGAACTCGTCGCCCGCCAGAATGGTGCGCGCGACTGGAACACACTTGCCGCGCGTCCTGTCGAAAAGAACGAGCCTGCGATCGGCGCGCCCTTTTCGGTAGGCGAAAACGTAGCCGGAACCTTCAACGGCAATCCGGCGCAAGGCCGCGTCATCGGCCTGTCGGAAACGATCAAGCCCGATCTCTGGCGCGTCACCGTCGCGTTCAACCCGCCGGTCGATGTGGTGACCTCGAAGCTGTTTTCCTCGCCGCGGAAGCGCGTGGAAATGGTGGTGGGCGCCGATGGAAAGTCGCGCCGCCTGACTGGCACCGAAACCGGCGTCATGGCTTTGCAAAGAGCCTGATCGGCTTCAAGTGCTGTTTTTACGATCACATTAAGGGGCAGCAGCAATGCTGCCCCTTTGATTTGCCGGCCAGCTTGTGTAAAGCGTTTCAGAGAAATCCTTAGGTCGAACCCACGGACTGATTGCGATGGAAAAATTCACGAAGCTGACTGGCGTTGCCGCGCCCATGCCGATTATCAATGTCGATACGGACATGATCATTCCGAAGGATTATCTGAAGACGATCAAGCGCACGGGTCTACGTGCGGGACTTTTCGCGGAAATGCGCCTCAATGATGATGGCAGCGAAAATCCTGATTTCGTGCTGAACAAGCCGGCTTATCGCAACGCTCAGATTCTTGTGGCGGGTGATAATTTCGGTTGCGGATCGTCGCGCGAGCATGCGCCATGGGCGCTTCTCGATTTCGGCATTCGCTGCGTGATTTCGACCAGCTTCGCCGATATTTTCTACAATAACTGTTTCAAGAACGGCATTCTGCCGATCGTCGTCAGTCAGGAAAACCTCGACAAGCTAATGGATGACGCCTCGCGCGGTGCCAATGCGACCGTGACCGTCGATCTCGAAGCGCTGGAAATTCGTGGCCCCGACGGCGGCGTCGTCAAGTTCGACGTCGATGCGTTCAAGCGTCATTGCCTGCTCAACGGTCTGGACGATATCGGCCTGACCATGGAAAAGGCATCGTCGATCAGCGCCTTCGAAAAGAAGAACGCCGAAAGCCGTCCCTGGGCTTAATCCTCTAAGCGTATTTTTTCGCAATTCCGGACGGAAAACCGCACACACTTTTCCTGGAGTTGCTTTGGCGGGCTGACAGCGGCCCGCCCATCGTGGCACACTCCGATCAATCGAACGCGCCGTAAAGGCGCGCATCTTGACGGAGGCTTCCATGAAAACCGCCCTGTTTCTAGCCGCGTTCTTGGCTAGTGCCAGTATTGCGTTCGCGCAGGATGAAAAGCCGCAATCCATCCCTTTTGAGGGTGGAAATTTCACTGTCACGCAGAATGAGGATTTCGAGAAAATCCTCACCTTCGACGGTAAGGAACTAGCGCGTAATTATGTCGTCTATTACGATCGCACGGTCGAGCTCGGCGATGTGAAAGTGGCGCTTTTCGCTGTCGGAGATGGCGGCAATGCCTGTGGTCCCGCACAACTCATGGTCTGGAAAGACGACGGCGGCGAAATCCAGACCGAGAGCGTCGGCGAGGATGATTGCGGCGCGCCGCCTCCTGCGGTCACACAAGACACGATCTTCTTCGTTCCTTATCTGATGCCGGGCGATGAAGCGCCGGTCAGAAGCTGGTCACCGTCCGAGGGTTTGAAGATTTCAGGCAATCTGGTTTTCACCACGCAGCCTGGAACAGGATGGGCGGATCTCGATCCGAAAAAGCTCGGACACATCATGGAAATTTTCACCAATGAGGATGTCTACAATGTCTCAAAAACGCTGCTCGGCGATGCGCTGGGCGATGTCACGACAGGGCTGATCGTCGGCAGCGAGCCAGAGACGCTTGCTTCCGGCGTGATTTATGCGAGAGGCTGCGTTCCGCATGCTTGCGGAAGTTCCGATGCTTTTATGGCCGTCGATGCGGCCAACAAGAAGCTCTATTTCGCGCAGCAGGGCGACAAGCCGGTGCCTGCCGCATGGCCAGCGCTTGACGAATGGCCAGCCGATATTCACGAAGCGATGACACAGGCGCTCGCGCCGCAGCAATAGGTTCATCCATGCGCAAACTGATTTCCACGGGCTCGCCCTTCGAGAAGACGGCCGGATATTCGCGCGCGGTCGTGCAGGGCGACTGGTGCTTTGTTTCCGGCACGACCGGCTATGATTATGCGACCATGATCATGCCGGAAACGGTCGAAGAACAGACAAGCAATTGCCTGAAAACCATCGAAAAGGCGCTCAAGGAGGGCGGGTTCTCGATGGAAGATGTGATGCGCGCGAATTATTACATCACGGATTCCGCCTTCGTTGACCTCGTATTCCCGATTCTCGGACAGGCATTCGGCGAAATTAGACCGGCAGCCACGATGATCGTCTGCGGCCTCAACAAGCCTGAAATGAAGATCGAGATCGAAGTCACGGCATTGAAACGCCCATAAGCTTTTTGGACGCTGCGTAAGCTCTTGCAAGGCGACCTTTCGCGGTTTAGCAAGGCGCCAGTTCATCGCAGTCAGAAAGGCTTTTCCATGGCATCCCGCAAGCTTCTTCTTCTTCCCGGCGACGGCATCGGCCCAGAGGCCATGGCCGAAGTGCGAAAGCTCATTTCCGCGATGAACGAGACGCTCGGCACCGACTTCGTAACCGAGGAAGGTCTTGTCGGCGGTTGCGCCTACGACGCGCATGGTCAGGCGATTTCCGATGCGGACATGGAAAAGGCGCTTGCGGCCGACGCCGTGCTGTTCGGTGCGGTCGGCGGCCCGAAATGGGATAGCGTGCCTTACGAGGTTCGCCCGGAAGCCGGTCTTCTGCGTCTGCGCAAGGACATGGAGCTTTTCGCAAATCTGCGTCCTGCTATCTGCTATCCGGCACTGGCCGAATCCTCCTCGCTCAAGCCTGAGGTGGTCGAGGGTCTCGACATCCTCATCATTCGCGAACTGACCGGCGGTGTCTATTTCGGCGAGCCTAAGGAAATCATCGATCTCGGCAACGGCCAGAAGCGCGGCATCGATACGCAGGTTTATGACACGTTCGAGATCGAGCGCATTTCAGGTGTCGCTTTCGAACTCGCGCGCACGCGCCAGAACCGCGTCACTTCGATGGAAAAGCGCAATGTCATGAAGTCCGGCGTGTTGTGGAACGAGGTCGTGACGGCCACGCACAAGGCGAAATATTCCGATGTGAAGCTCGACCATATGCTGGCCGATGCGGGCGGTATGCAGCTTGTGCGCTGGCCCAAGCAGTTCGACGTGATCGTCACCGACAATCTATTCGGCGATATGTTGTCGGATGTCGCGGCTATGCTGACCGGCTCGCTCGGTATGCTGCCGTCTGCCTCGCTTGGTGCACCGGATGCGCTGACGGCTAAGCGCAAGGCGCTTTACGAGCCGGTTCATGGCTCGGCGCCCGACATTGCAGGGCAGGGCATCGCAAACCCGATCGCCATGATAGCGTCTTTCGCCATGTGTCTGCGTTATTCGTTCGAAATGGTGACGGAAGCCGATCGTCTGGAAGCAGCGATTGCCGCTGTCCTCGACGACGGTCTGCGTACCAAGGACATCATGTCCGAAGGCAAGACCGAAGTCGGCACCGTCGCTATGGGCGATGCCATCATCGCGAAGTTCAAGGCGCTTTCTGCCTGATCTTCTCAACCATCAACGTGGCTGTTTTTTTTGAGCATGTCTTTATCCCGAAACCGGTTCCCACTTTCGGGAGACATGCTTTATCCAGCCACGTTGACTCTTTTTCGAAACCGGCTACAAGCACCCGCGAACGGGATTTTTCGAGCATGCGCGGCCTTTTGATGGCGCTTTTTGCATTCGACTTCCCCGGCCACAGCGCCGGGAGTTTCGACGCGTCCATCCGTTCCCGCACAGCCACGTCCAAAACCAAGGCCAAAACGACCACCAAAACGGTGTGATTTCCCTTGGCCTGCTCGCTCTCTCCCTGGGCCTGGTCCGGGGGATAAGACCCCCACCGGCCGTGGGTCTTGTCATGAAACGAGCGGAGAGGGACTGGAGAAAACATAATGGGTTTCAAGATTGCGATAGTCGGCGCCACAGGCAATGTGGGCCGGGAAATGCTGAATATTCTGGAAGAGCGCGGCTTTCCGGCAGAAGAGATCGTGGCGCTAGCTTCGCGCCGCAGCCAGGGCACCGAAGTCTCCTATGGCGACCGCACGCTGAAGGTAAAGGACCTCGCCCAATACGACTTTTCGGACACCGATATCTGCCTGATGTCGGCTGGCGGCAATATTTCCAAGGAATGGTCGCCGAAGATCGGCAAGCAGGGTTGCGTCGTCATCGATAATTCGTCGGCATTCCGCTACGATCAGGACGTGCCGCTGATCGTGCCTGAGGTAAATCCGGATGCAATCGATCTGTTCACGCGCAAGAATATCATCGCCAATCCGAACTGCTCGACCGCGCAGCTTGTCGTGGCGCTGAAGCCGCTGCATGACAAGGCGCAGATCAAGCGCGTCGTCGTCTCCACCTACCAGTCGGTTTCCGGCGCGGGCAAGGAAGGCATGGACGAGCTTTTCACGCAGACGCGCGCCGTTTTCGTCGCCGATCCGGTGGAAGCCAAGAAGTTCACCAAGCGTATCGCCTTCAACGTCATTCCCCACATCGACGTCTTCATGGAAGACGGCTCCACCAAGGAAGAGTGGAAAGTGATGGCCGAAACGAAGAAGATGCTCGACCCGAAGATCAAGGTCACCTGCACCGCCGTACGCGTGCCTGTCTTCATCGGCCATTCGGAAGCCGTGAACATCGAGTTCGAAAACCCGATCACCGCGGACGAGGCACGCGAGATCCTGCGCGAAGCGCCGGGCTGCCTCGTCATCGACAAGCATGAGGATGGCGGTTACGTCACGCCGCTCGACTGTGCCGGTGAGGATGCAACCTATATTTCGCGCATCCGCGAAGACCAGACGCTGGAGAATGGCCTCAACATCTGGGTCGTGTCCGACAATCTGCGCAAGGGCGCTGCCCTGAATGCAGTGCAGATCGCAGAGCTTCTGATTGCGCGCGGCCTGATTTCGCCAAAGAAAAAGGCTGCGTAAGCAGCCTTTTAAATTCAACAAAAAACCCGCCGGATGCTTGAGCGTCCGGCGGGTTTTTTTGTTTTATGCGACAGTGGTTATTCTGCCGGAGCTTCTTCGGCTGGAGCTGCAGCGGCAGCCGCTGCGGCGTCTTTTGCCTTCTGGAGAATAGCGGCGCGTTCCTGCGCCTTCTTGCCCGGCTCAGCCTTGGTTGGGTTGCTGCGTGCTTCGCGCTTGGAGATGCCAGCGGCATCGAGGAAGCGAGCGACGCGGTCGGTCGGCAGCGCGCCGTTGCTCAGCCAATGGTTGATGCGCTCTTCGTTCAGCTTCACGCGTTCCGCATCCTTGGGAAGGGTCGGGTTCCATGCGCCGACTGCTTCGATGAAGCGGCCGTCGCGCGGCGAGCGAACGTCAGCGATGACGATGTGGTAGTAAGGGCGTTTCTTGGAGCCGGCGCGAGCCAGGCGAATTTTCAGTGCCATAGTCTTTCTCCTAAAAGTTCTGTTTTCGAGGTCTCTGGTTTGTCATTCACCGCTGGATGCGGTGGAATTCGATTTGCCCGCCTTCGCGGCGTGCAGGTCGGTCACGACACCGCCGGATGCGGCGATGGCTTCGTGATGGCGGATGACTTCGCGCACGATGAAATTGAGAAATTTCTCGGCGAAGTCGGGATCTAGTTGGGCGTCGTTGGCCAATCGGCGAAGGCGCGCGATCTGCGCCTGCTCGCGCGAAGGATCAGCCGGTGGCAGGCCATGGTTCGCCTTTAGAACGCCGACTGCCTTCGTGCAGCGGAAGCGTTCGGCCAGCATGTGGATTAGCGCTGCGTCGATGTTGTCGATCGAGGCGCGATATTCGGCAAGCTGCTTTTTAGGATCGATGTCGCTCATGCCGCTCACTTCTTCTTGCCCATGTTGCCGGGAAAGCCGCCGCCCAGACCGGGCAGCTTCATGCCGCCGGGCAAGCCCGGCAATCCGCCGCCGCCAAGGCCCGGAAGGCCACCGGGCAGACCCTTGCCGCTGAGGCCAGCGGCCTGCGCCTGCTTCTGCAACGCTTCGAGCTGCTTGGGGTCCATCTTGGAGAGGTCGGGCATTCCACCCGGCATACCGCCTGCAAGTCCGCCGAGACCCATCTTCTGGGCCATGCCGCCCATGAGGCCGCGCATCATGCCGCCGCCCTTGCCCTTGCCGCCCATGGCTTTCATCATGTCGGCCATCTGACGATGCATTTTCAGGAGCTTGTTGATGTCGGCGGCATCCGTGCCGGAACCGGCAGCGATGCGCTTCTTGCGGCTGTGCTTGAGAAGGTCAGGATTGGCGCGCTCTTTTTTGGTCATGGAAGAGATGATCGCAAGCTGACGGCCGAACAGTCGGTCGTCGAGACCGGCTGCCGACATCTGATCCTTCATCTTGCCCATGCCGGGCATCATTCCCATGATGC
Organism: Foliimonas ilicis; assembly: GCF_039939195.1. Lineage (NCBI taxonomy): Bacteria > Pseudomonadati > Pseudomonadota > Alphaproteobacteria > Hyphomicrobiales > Phyllobacteriaceae > Foliimonas > Foliimonas ilicis. The sequence continues at coordinate 425,740 of NZ_JBDUUH010000001.1, forward strand.
CGCCCATGCCACCCATTTTCTGCATCTGCTGCAATTGGCCGGCAAGATCGTTCAGGTCGAACTTGCCCGACTGCATCTTCTTGGCCATCGCAGCCGCCTGTTCGGCGTCGATGGTTTCGGCAGCGCGTTCGACAAGGCTGACAATGTCGCCCATGCCCAGAATACGGTCGGCGATGCGCTTGGGGTGGAATTCCTCAAGCGCGTCCATCTTTTCGCCGGTGCCGATCAGCTTGACCGGCTTGCCGGTGACGGCGCGCATCGAGAGAGCGGCACCGCCGCGCCCATCGCCATCCATGCGGGTAAGCACGATGCCGGTTATGCCGACGCGTTCGTCGAAATTGCGGGCGAGGTTCACCGCGTCCTGGCCGGTCAGCGAATCGGCGACAAGCAGGATTTCATGCGGTGTCGAAACGCGCTTGATCTCGGCCATTTCGGCCATCAGCGGTTCGTCGATATGGGTACGACCAGCAGTGTCGAGGATGACGACGTCATGGCCGCCGAGCTTTGCGGCCTGCACGGCGCGCTTGGCGATATCGACCGGCGTCTGGCCTGCGATGATCGGAAGCGTGGCGACGCCCGTCTGCTCACCCAACTGGCGCAATTGTTCCTGTGCTGCGGGGCGTCGCGTGTCGAGCGAGGCCATCAGGATCTTCTTGCCCTGCTTTTCGGTCAGGCGCTTGGCGATCTTGGCCGAGGTCGTCGTCTTGCCCGAACCCTGAAGGCCGACCATCATGACGACAACGGGCGCGACCGCATTGAGGTCGATCGTCTGGCTTTCGGCGCCGAGCATTTCGACGAGCTCGTCATGGACGATCTTGACGACCATCTGGCCGGGCTTGATCGATTTGAGGACGCCGGCGCCAATAGCCTTTTCACGTACACGGTCGGTGAACGAGCGCACCGTGTCGAGCGCCACGTCGGCCTCGATCAGCGCACGGCGCACTTCGCGCAGCGCAGCCGTCACGTCGCTTTCGGAAAGCGCGCCGCGGCCGGTAAGGCCGTTCAGGATCGAACCAAGACGGTCCTGTAAGCTCTCAAACATCCAAATTCCTCTTCCCGGATCTTCTTGCGATGACCGAGAGGTAATACGCCTGCCCGCCAAGTCCAAGGAAAGATCGTCAACCCAAGCAATGCACAAAGCCAAAAAGCACCCGGGGGCGCATTGCGCTGCCGGGTGTTGGCCTCCAGGATCGTTTTATACCGTTAGGGTCCTGGTCGGCTGCTCGGAGTTCTTTACTCGTCGCGGAATTGGGTCGCTGTAGACAGGAAAAGGCCGCAAGAGTCAAGCGTGGCTTGGTTTTGAGCCCAAAAGTAAAGGGCGCCGGCAATGCCGACGCCCTTTTTTGCTTGCCCTTTTACTCAATACAAGGGGTTCGCAATGTCGCTGTTAGCGCTGATTGCCAGCACCGCGAAGCGTGGTCGAAAGCGCGTTGTAGCCAAGCGGATTGCTGGAAGCATCCGTCTGAGCGTTCTGAGCGCGGGTGCTGATCGAAGCGGTCGTGCCGTAATCGACGCCACCGATCGAAGCCGAGCCTGCAGTGCCCATCGACAGGTTCTGCGAAGGCTGGGTAGGAGCAGGCGCGTCGCCGTAGATATACTGCGAGGAAACGACCTGAGCCATGGAAGCGCCCGTGGTAAGAGCGATAGCAGCGGCGGCGATGATGAGCTTTTTCATAATAATTCTCCTTGGGTTTTGATTTGGCCGTTAGTGGCCGAATTTGAAATGAGTGATGTGAAGCTTAGTTGGCGCCCGCTCCGCGCAAAGTCTTGGAAAGCGGGTTGTAGCTAAGCGGGTTGTCCTGATTGGTCTGCGTTGCGCTCACGGCGAGGGGATTGTGCACCGAAGCCGTGGAACGGTAATCGAACGATCCGCTCGTTACCTTCTGGGAAGCTACTGGCTGCTGGCTCTGGGAAGGAGCGTCGCCATAGACATAACGTGAAGAAATGCCATCTGCGAACGCAGCGCTCGAAGTCAATGCAATCGTAGCAACAGCAAGAATTACCTTGTTCATTTTACTCTCCTATTGTCCGAAACGTAGAATTTATGAAATTAGTTTCGAACGTATCTTTCAACATTAAAACAAATCTGGTCCGTCTTATTTAATGGAGCTTCTTGGAGGATTTGATTGTCCCGTTGGAAGGCATTCTAAAGCGTCCGGATAACTGTCTACTTTAACATCGGGGTAACGTGTGATGCCCGGTGATAGTTTCACAGATAGGAACGATTTTTCGGTTTCTCAATTCAACAGACCGAGACGGACTGTTCACATTGACTCACGAAATCGTGCATCCGGCTAAGGGTTGTACCGGGGGTTGAAAATACCTATCGCATCAGCCCGAAAGCCGGATCGGTTGAGGAAAGCACGAGCCAGCAGAGTCAAAGCGTTAGAGTGCGGCCTTGGCTTGCCTGCCGATGAGGTCGTGGATGAAACGCAGCTTGCCCGATGTCATCTCCGAAATGACGAAGGGGTAAAGGTCGGGAAGGCCCATGCATCGGTTGATGCAATTGGTTGCCTCCGACAGGATCAGCCAGCGCGCCAGTATTTCGTCGAAAGTGAATGTCCGGGGATCGTCTCTCTGTATCAAGGTCCTTGAACGATCATCCGTCACGGTCGCGCTTTCGGGAATGTCGAGCTTGCCAAGCGGCAAATCGAGCGCATCGACCATTTCGAGCGTATCCGTGATGTGCAGATAATGCGCCCAGCTTTCCGCCCAATCCTCCCACGGATGGCTGGTCGCGTAAGGCGTGATGTGGCTCGTCTGCCAATCGACCGGCGCGCCTTGGGTATAATAGGTCTGTAGCGCCTGTTCATAATCGGTGCGTTCGTCGCCGAATTCCGTGCGATAGGAATCGAGTTCGGCCGGATTGTCGCGAATCAGCAGGTCCCAATAATAATGGCCGAGCTCATGCCGGAAATGGCCAAGCAGCGTGCGATAGGTTTCGCCCATCTGCATGCGCCGCTGTTCGCGTTCGGCCGGATTGGCTTCTGCGACGTTCAGCGTGATCAGGCCGTTGTCGTGGCCGGTCAGCACATGCTCGCCGCTGACGCTGACGCCGATCGGATCTGCCAGAAAGTCGAAGGCCAAGCCGCCTTCGTCCTGATCGTCGCGTTTTGGGCGCACGGGTAGCTTCAAAGCGAGGAGCGAATAGACAGCGCGTTTCTTGGCGCGTTCGACATCCGCCCAGCGGTCACGATTTCCGTCGACAGAAAGATCGGGAATGATCTTGTTGAGCGAGCAGGCAAGACAGAATGTCGATTTTTGCTCGGCGCGCCAATTGCATCCGCACGCGGCAGCATTCGTGCATAGAAAGACGTTTTCCGTATCCGACAGGACGAAACTGCTCTCGACGGGCTCGTAGACGACGAAGTTGCCGCATTTCAGGCATTGGGCATTTTCGAAATACAGGCGGTTGCTGCAATGCGGGCAATCGAAGAGCTTCATGAAGTTGGTCTCACTGGCGGGGCTGGACGAACAACGGCAGCTTGCCGCATTCGTTCCGGTTCTTCAGCCAGCAATGACAATCGCGTGATCCACGGTTTTTTTACCGTTCACGCCTTGTTACACATGGGCTGGCGTACTTTCCACAAACTGGTGTAAATGGACCCTTAACCATAAACGTTCATTGCTAGTTCGAGATGCCCATCTCGGGCTCGATTCAGGCAACCAGGAGAAAAGAATGGCAGTATTTGCCAGGAAAAGCACCTTTGCAGCCGTGGCTGTTGCCATTCTCGGCTTCACAGGTGGAAATGCATATGCAGCGACTTGCGGAAACACATCCGCCGGATTCGAGAACTGGAAACAGGAATTCGGTCGTGAGGCTGCGGGTCGCGGCATTAGCAATCGCGCTTTGAGCGCGCTCGCGGGCACGAAATACGCATCCAAGACAATTTCCGCCGACCGCAACCAGCACAGCTTCAAGCTGTCGCTCAACCAATTCATGCAGAAGCGCGGTGCAAAGACCATCGCTTCCAAGGGCAAGGCCCTGAAGAAGCAGAATGCCAAGCTTTTCGCATCGATCGAGCAGCGCTATGGCGTTCCTGCAGGTCCATTGATCGCGATCTGGGGCATGGAAACCGGCTTCGGCGGCTTCATGGGCAACCAGAACACGCTGTCGGCTGTTGCGACGCTTGCTTATGATTGCCGTCGCTCGGCATTCTTCACCGAGCAGCTCTACGCGGCGCTCAAGCTCGTTGAAAACGGTACGATCAGCGCAAACACGATCGGCGCGGCGCATGGCGAAATCGGCCAGACGCAGTTCCTGCCGGCCAACGTCCTGAAATATGGTGCCGATGGCGATGGAAATGGCCGCATCGACATGATCAAGTCACGTGCGGATGCGCTTGCCTCGACTGCCAACTTCCTGCGTGGCCATGGCTGGCGCGCCGGTGCAGGCTATCAGCCCGGCCAGGCGAATTTCGGCGCTCTTCAGGGCTGGAACGCGGCCAGCGTCTATCAGCAGGCAATCGCGATCATCGGCGCTGAAATCGACGGCAACTGATCGAAACTGATATTCAGAGACTTAAAAAAAAACCCGGCGTTTCCGCCGGGTTTTTTGTTTGATCAGGAGTTTCTCTCGCGAGCAGCCAGCGTTCGCAGGCGAAGCGCATTGAGGCGGATGAAGCCCGCCGCGTCCTTCTGGTCGTAGGCGCCGCGATCGTCCTCGAAAGTCACTAGCGCGTCGGAATAAAGCGATTTCGGCGATTTGCGGCCTGTCACGATGACGTTGCCCTTGTAGAGCTTGAGCCGGACAGTGCCTTCCACGTCGTGCTGGCTCTTGTCGATCAAGGCCTGCAGCATCTCGCGCTCCGGCGAATACCAGAAGCCATTGTAGATGAGTTCCGCATAGCGCGGCATCAACTCGTCCTTGAGGTGAGCTGCACCCCGGTCAAGCGTGATGCTCTCGATGGCGCGGTGCGCGGCAAGCAGGATCGTACCGCCCGGCGTTTCATAGACGCCGCGCGACTTCATGCCGACGAAGCGGTTTTCCACGAGGTCCAGACGGCCGATGCCATTGTCGCGGCCAAGATCGTTGAGCGCGGCCAGAAGCGTTGCGGGCGACAAGGCCTTGCCGTCGAGTGCGACAGGATCGCCGTTTTTGAATTCAAGTGTGATTTCGGTGACGACGTCGGGCGCGTCCATCGGCGAGACGGAACGCTGATGCACATATTCCGGCGGCTCGTTCCACGGATCTTCCAGAACCTTGCCTTCGGAGGACGAGTGCAGAAGGTTGGCATCTACCGAGAAGGGAGCCTCGCCCTGCTTGTCCTTAGGAACCGGGATCTGATGGTCGCGGGCGAAGTTCAGAAGATCGGTACGCGACTTGAAGGTCCAGTCACGCCAAGGTGCGATGACCTTGATGTCCGGATTGAGCGCATAGGCTGAAAGTTCGAAGCGAACCTGATCGTTGCCCTTGCCGGTCGCGCCATGCGCGATGGCGTCCGCGCCGGTTTCGCGTGCGATATCGACCAGATGTTTCGAGATCAGCGGACGTGCGATGGACGTGCCGAGCAGATAGGTGCCTTCATAGACAGCATTGGCGCGGAACATCGGGAAAACGAAGTCGCTGACGAATTCCTCGCGAACATCCATGACGCGGATGTCCTTGATGCCCATAAGCTCGGCTTTTTGCCGCGCGGGTTCGAGTTCGCCGCCCTGGCCGAGATCGGCGGTGAAGGTCACGACCTCTGCACCGAGTTCCGTCTGCAGCCATTTCAGGATGATGGATGTGTCGAGACCGCCCGAATAGGCGAGCACGACTTTCTTGACGTCTTTCAACTTGGACATTCTTTCCCCGAATGTTGGTGCGGCCCTGCCGCGCGTCATGTTTCGGGCGTGACTTTTAGCAGGAATGCCGTGGCGGGCAAGGCCGCAGGCGATATGGCTTCTGCGCCAATGAGGCGGATTGAAGAAATTTTTAATCATTCTCACCAAAGCTTCCGGTCATGAGAAAAATGTTGAACAGCCTTGTGCTGCCCTTGGCGTTGCTGATCGCGACCGCCGGTTCTGCCTGGTCGGCGGAGCGCTGGCAGGAAGCCGCGGACGGTGCCGTCGCTATTTTGCCCGCACCGATCAAGTCGGAAGGCATAATTGGCGGATCGCTGGTCTGCGCCGGGCAGCAATGGAGCTTCCGGTTTCGAACGGAACCTGCAAGCGTTCTGCGCGGTGCGCATGGCCCGGCCCGGCTGACCGTTGGAAAACAGAGCTTTTCCGGTGAAATTATCGAGCAGGAGGGTGCGCTCGATCTCGCCGTTCCGCGCGATATTCTTGAACCGCTGAAGCAGGCGTCGGCTCTCGTTCTCGAGGCGGGCGAAAAGAGCAGCATCGCTTCTGCCAGCTTCTCGCTGAATGGTTCGCGCGTGGCGATAGAGACGATTACGCCGCGATGCAGCCCGATCGACATGAAACCTTATCAGTCGATTGTCTTGGGCAGCGATAGTGATGCAGCCAATGAGGTGCGCTTGTTGCTTACCGACGAGGCAAAGCTTTTCCGGGAGGCGACGGAGCGCGAGCCAAATATCACTGCGGCAAAATTGCAGGCGGATGGCGGCAGGCTGCTTCTGTTCGCCTCGATTTGCGGCTCGACCCGCTATTACGGCGAATCCGGGTGCAATCTGACCGGTTATGTCTCGCAGGGCGATGATTGGAAGGAAGTCTACAACAGCGAGGGCATGCACCTTTACAGCGATCCTCGCCACATGAATGGCGGAATGCCCAACCTCGTCACGGTCGAACTGGTTGACGGCATGGAAGCGATGCACTGGATCTGGAACGGCGAGGCTTACGAGCTTGGCGAACAGATGGTCGATGCCGATCACGACAGGGATCGGGACAAGGTGTTGCAATAGAGTTGGGCCATAGAACTGGCCCACCGGAACCCTGATTTCGATCCGTAGCGCGGATCGCGGCATTAATGTATAGCTTCGCCGGTTCCAGCGAGAGCTTTTGCGATGTCTTTCATTCCCGAAACGTCCATCCTGATCCAGTTCGCGATTGCGACATTCATCCTGTCGGTAACGCCCGGTCCTGACATGACGCTGTTCGTCGGTCGCGCTTTGTCCGAGGGACGCGCGGCGGGTTTTGCCTGCATGTTCGGCGCAATGTCCGGCATCGTGATTCACACAGCACTTGTCGCGCTGGGGTTGTCGGCGCTGATCGTCGCGTCGCCGCAGGCCTTTCTGGCGCTCAAGATCGTCGGCGCAGGTTATCTCGTCTGGCTGGCCTTTCAGGCGCTTCGCCATGGGTCGGCATTCTCTCCCGAAAAAAATGGTGGCAAGAAACACACGCTGTTCCAGAACTGGTTGACCGGACTTGGCATCAATTTGCTCAATCCCAAGATCATCCTGTTCTTCATGACCTTCCTGCCGCAATTTGTGTCGGCAAACGATCCGCATGCACCGGGAAAACTGTTCTTTCTCGGCGTCTGCTTCATTCCGCTGGCCTTTCCTGTGACCGCGCCGATGGTGATTGCGGCAGACAAGTTCGCGGGGCTTCTCAAGAAGAACCCGACGGTCACGCGTGTCGTTGATTATCTGTTCGCAGGGGTGTTTTCGGCGTTTGCGCTCAAAATATTGACCGCGCAGGCAAAGTAATGCCTATCGATCTTTGATGCGCTTGGCGGGCGCGCCGACATAGACGCCGAAAGGCTCTGTCGATTTCGTGACGACGGAGCCGGCGCCTATCACACAGCCTTTTGCAATGCGAACGCCGTCAAGCACTGTCGAATGGGTGCCGATCCAGACATCGTCCTCGATCACAACGCCTTTGCGGGTGAGCCCTTGCGTACGAATTGGCGCATTACGGTCTTCAAAAACGTGGTTGGAAGTGACGATGGCGCAGTGTGAGGCGATTCTCACATGATTTCCGATAGTGAGCGTGCCTTGCCCATCAAGCGTCGTGAATGGGTTGATCGAGACATAATCGCCAAGTGTTATGCTGCCGCCGCCAGCGCGGAAAAAAACGTGGTCATAGATGCTGCAATTGTTTCCGATGACGATCTTGCCGGTTTTTCCTGATTTTATGCTGACGCTGCTTTTTATACGTGTGCCGGTGCCGACTTTGTAATTGTTGCGCCATGCGCGATAGGCATTCGCCTTGTCTTTTATGCGCGCGCTTAGTCTTTTGCGAAACGTCAAAGTCACAGTCCTTACCTGCGTTCCGCTCTGTTGCGCCATTCGCCGGCAAAGCGGCCAGCGACCAGCCAATAGGCGATGCCGCCGCAAATTCCGCTGCCGATCAATGTCATCGCGAAGCGTGGATCGTCTAGCATGGTTCCGTGGTGGCCGGTTTGCCATGCAGCACCGATAAAGGCGATTGCCGAGATGGAACCTGCGATCGCGTAGAAAAGCCAGTCGCGCTGGCCGGTCACTTCGGCAATGCCAATGGCGATTACGGCAGGCACAAAGCCGAAATAGCCGATGAAAAGCGCCAGAAACGGGATCGAAAACACGAAACTATGCGCGACAATCGGAAATTCATCGGCATTCAGGTTAAGAATTCCAAGCGCCATGACATTTAGAAATGCGCTGGCCGCGAGGGCGGCTGCGATATAGCCGAAAACAAGTGCTGCAAATCGTCCGATATAGACCATGAGGTGGCTCAAGCTTCGCCGTGGCCCGCGATCATCATGGCTTCGAGCGCGAGGCGCTCGGTTTTCTTCATCCTTTCGGATTCGGATTTGAGCTGACCGCAGGCCGCCAGAATGTCGCGCCCGCGCGGTGTGCGGATCGGCGAGGCATAACCGGCATTGTTGATGTAATCGGCGAATTTCTCGATCGTTTCCCAATCAGAACACTGGTAGTTCGTGCCCGGCCAAGGGTTGAACGGAATGAGATTGATCTTTGCCGGAACGCCCTTGAGCAGCTTGATGAGCGCCTTGGCGTCTTCGATCGAATCGTTGACGTCTTTCAGCATCACATATTCAAAGGTGATGCGGCGCGCATTCGATACGCCGGGATAGTTGCGGCAGGCGTCGACCAGATCTTTCAGCGGATACTTCTTGTTGATTGGCACGAGCATGTCGCGCAGATCGTCATTCGTCGCATGCAGCGAAATCGCCAGCATCACGCCGATCTCATCGCCGGTGCGGAAGATTTCGGGCACGACGCCAGAGGTCGACAGCGTGATGCGGCGCTTGGAAAGCGAAAGACCGTCGCCATCCGAGGCAATCAGCAGCGCCTTCTTGACTGCTTCGAAATTGTAGAGCGGTTCGCCCATGCCCATCATGACGATGTTGGAAATTTTGCGCCCTTCGGCCGGAACGATCGCGCCGCTTGGTGTATCGCGGTCCGGGAAGTCGCCCAGCCGGTCGCGCGCGGTCATTAACTGCGTCAGGATTTCCTCGGCAGTCAGATTGCGTACCAGCTTTTGCGTGCCGGTATGGCAAAAGGAGCATGTGAGCGTGCAGCCGACCTGGCTGGAAATGCACAGCGTGCCGCGGCCTTCCTCGGGAATGTAGACGGTTTCGATCTCCACGGGACGCCCCGCACCGCGCGGCGGAAAGCGGAACAGCCATTTGCGGGTGCCATCGGAGGAAATCTGTTCCTCGACGATTTCGGGGCGTGCAATCGAAAAATGCTTGTCCAGTTCGACTCGCAAATCCTTCGAGATGTTGAACATCTCGGAGAAGTCGGAAACGCCGCGCACGTAAAGCCAATGCCATAGCTGCTGCGAGCGCATCTTCGCCTGACGCTCAGGGACGACGCCGGACGCAACCAGCGCTTCGGCAAGCTCACTGCGGGTGAGGCCGATCAGCGGCGGTTTTTCGGATACGGCAGTGCGTACGCGGATTGCGTCGCGCGCGCCGGCATCTTTGAGGTCAAGCGAAAGGGTCATGGTCGCGATATAGGTTCAGTCTGGAGGAAATTGAATGCGCACATATCACGCAATGCGCCTTACGTCACGTCTGCACGGAAAATGACAAAGGCCGGGACAACGCCCGGCCTTTTCGTAGATCGTCGATCCAAATTTCTTATTTGCAGTTCTGAATGGAGCTCAGAGCCGCCGTGATGCCCTTCAGCGAGAAGGTGTAGTTGGTCGGATTGCCACGGCCGGACCGTGCAGCGACCTTCATGTCGGCACCGCTGCGCATGGCTGCAATCAGATTGGGCTCTTCGGCGGCATTCTCGACCCACGCTGATTTTCCGCGTGTGAACAGGGTGAAGTTTCTGTCTCCGACAGTGACCGTAACCTTCGAATCGGCCTGGAAATCGTAAGAGGCGATGAATTGCGGCTCGTAAGAAACTGCCTGGCCTGGGCGCTGGCTGACGAAGAAGAAGATGTCGCCGTGGTTCAGCGAAGGCGGCTGTTTGTCGGTCGGAACCGTCAGCACATAGCAGACCTTACCGGTGTTGACCTGGTAGGAATATGTGCCCCAGGCATTGTGCTGGCCGATCTTGGTCGCGGACTGGGCGAGCGCAGGCACCGCCCCGGCTACCAGGATCAGGCTCGAAACTATCGCTATCAATCCGCGCATTGTCTTTTCCGTATCCCTGTTCGCATGAAAGCAGGGCGAGCGTTCTGAGCGCCGGCCCTTCAGTTCATTTTGATTTAATCTGGGTTACCAAAGGGTGAAGACCCCCTGAAAAGGTTCATTTTCGCCATATGGCAACCCCGTAATGAGAACACCGTCCGGTGTTTGTCCCTTCCTGCTGTTCAAGACGTGAAAAACGGCAAGAGTTTGACTTTTCATTTCAAGCTGTAATTGGCAGATGATGAAGCTGCTTGCAAAGCCTGTATTGCCGATGAGCCATCGGCTGCGTAATTTGCCGCATTCCATGGAGGATTTTTGTCTGCGGGAAGAACTATGACCGAGATTTCGTCTGGCGATCAGGCCCGTCTGGCGGAGCTCGTGGCGAAAAATCGCGACAGAATTGCCTTTACGCGGCTGTTCGATCATTTCGCGCCGCGCATCAATGGCTATCTCCAGCGTCTCGGCATGAACGCCGAGGCTGCCGAAGATCTGACGCAGGACGTGATGACGGTGCTCTGGCACAAGGCAGAGCTTTTCGATCCGGCGAAATCCTCTCTCTCCACATGGCTTTTCCGCGTGGCGCGCAATCGTCGCATCGACGCGGCAAGGCGCGACAGTTCACGGAAATTGGACCCCGAGGACCCGTTTCTGTGGCCAGAACCGTTGGAGCCTGCCGACAGCCAGATGGATGCGCGCCAACGCGACGAGCGCGTGCGAGCCGCGTTGAAAGATATACCGGAGGAGCAGCGTTCGCTGCTACGCGACGCCTATTATCTCGGCCTGACCCAAAGCCAAATCGCCGAGCAGACGAAACTGCCGCTCGGCACGGTGAAATCGCGAATCAGGCTGGCCTTTGCGCGATTACGGCTGGCTTTGGACGCTGATGGACTGAAGGATTAGCTTTCGTCGGCTAGCGCTTCACGCGCCGCAGCCTTGTGCGCGGGTGTGATGTGATTGCGCACAGCGGCAATTGCCGCACTCAAAACCGCAATATCATCAGTGAAGCCAAGGCCGAAAATAACGTCGGGAATGGCATCGGCGGGCATGACGAAATAGGCAAGTGCGGCGATCAGGATGCCTTTCGCGCGCAACGGCGTCTGGCTGTCCATAGCGCAATAATAGGCCGCGACAACGTCGTCCATGAACGGCACATGGCGTGCCGCACGCTTGGCCGTGCGCCAGAAGCGCGCGCGAACGTGCTGCTCGTCGCGATCGGTTTTCCCGATGCCGAAGGCAGAAAAATCAAAGTCGGCGAATTTCACCATACCCACGCTCCTATAACCCAGCTCCTTGTAACGGAAATGTGGGGACGGAAAACGCACTTCGCAAGATGCGACGCTCAGGCAGCAAACCGATCGATTTTTGCGGCCAGTTTGAAGTCGAGTTCGGTCAGGCCCCCGGCGTCATGCGTGGTCAGGCGAATATCGACGGTTTTATAGACGTTGGACCATTCGGGATGATGATCCATCTTTTCCGCAGCAAGCGCCACGCGTGACATGAAACCGAAGGCTTCGCTGAAATCCTTGAAGGTGAAGGTGCGCTCGATGGCGTTGCCGTCCTCATTCAGGCTCCAGCCGGAAGCGGCTTCAAGGGCCTTCCCCAGGGCCTCTTTGGAAAGTTTATCGCGTGCCATTTGTTTCTTCCAATCTGCCTCTGCCGGTCAGCGAAGGCCGACCCCAACATCCTGGCTTTCGTCCTGCAAGCCCGCCCATCGCGGCTCGCCACCCGATAGAGGCCAGGCTTCCTCGACGATGTAAGGGCCGCCGCCGACCGAATCGCGCGACGACATCAGGACGAAACGTCCGACCTTGAAAGGCGTTGCCGCGAAATTGCCGCGTGCCGACAAATAATGCGCGACATCGATCGGGCTCGTGTTGCGCAGCCGCGCCAGCGTCACATGCGGCATGAATTTTCGAGGGTCTGCAGGCAGTCCAAGCCGCTGGCAAATGCGGTCGATTTCGGCCTGAAGCGCGTTGAGCTCGGGCGTTGGCGTCACGCCTGCCCAGACCGCATGCGGCTTTTTCGAGCCGAAAGCGCCGACGCCTGAAAGTTTCAGCGAGAAGGATGGTCGCCGCACCCTGTCGAGCGCATTGGCGATCTCGTCAGCAACATGGCCTTCGATGTCACCGAAAAAGCGGAGGGTGAGATGGTAGTTCTCGACGTCTATCCAGCGTGCACCGGGGAGGCCGCCGCGCAGCAACGACAATGACATTGCCGCGTCACGCGTAATTTCGAGGGCGGTGAAAAGTCGCGGCATTGCCAGGCTCCCTTCATCGAATCGAAATCGGTAGTCCAAGCGAATCATTCTTCTGGGTTCGGAGCAAGTGGATTATTCGCCACATGATTTACGTTGCGGAATGTGCCTTCGGATCACGAAGGCTTGGCATTCGCATCGACGATTTTCTCGAAATCGGGCAGGAAGCGCTCGACCATTCGATCCACTCCCTCGGCATTGGGATGCATTCCATCCTCAAGCAAAAGGCTCTGATCTGCCGCCACCCCATCGAGAAAGAACGGATAGAGCGGGATGTCGTATTTGGTCGCCAGTTGCGGGAAAATCTCGTTGAAGCGGTTGCCATAATCCGCTCCCAGATTCGGAGCAGCCTGCATTCCGGCCAGATAGACCATGATGCCGCGATCTTTCAGTTTGCCGATCATCGTGTCGAGGTTTTTCTCGGTGATGCCCGGCGATATGCCGCGCAGCATGTCGTTCGCGCCGAGTTCGAGAATGACGAGATCGGTTCCATCGGGCACCGACCAGTCGAGACGCGAAAGTCCGGCACTGGTCGTATCACCGGAAACACCGGCATTCGAGATCACGACATCGTGACCTTTGTTTCGTAGCGCTGCCTCCAATTTTTCTGGAAAGCTCTCGCCAGAATTCAAATTGTAACCGGCCATCAGGCTGTCGCCGAAGCCAACGATCTTGAAAGGCTCTGCAACACTCTGAGAAGACGCAGCCAAAAGCCCGATAAATGCGGCAAAGAGCGCCGCTGCAATGTGTTTGAAAGCCATTACACCTATCCCATATGACGGGTACGCCGCCCGTCCTCAAAAACAGCATATAGGAAAGTTTTTACGTGACAGCACCCGTCATCGAGTTGAACAACGTGTCGCTTACTCTGGGGCAGGGGGCTTCTTCCGTCCACGTCCTGAAGGGCATCAGCCTCGAAGTGACGGGAGGCGAAGCGACCGGTATCGTTGGTCCATCCGGTTCTGGAAAATCAACTTTGCTGATGGTTCTGGCCGGTTTGGAAAAGGTGGATTCCGGCACGGTAAAGATCGCGGGCGAAACGCTGAACGGCAAAAGCGAAGACACGATCGCAGCCTTCCGCGGACGCAATATCGGCATCGTCTTCCAGTCATTCCATCTCATTCCGAACATGACCGCGTTGGAAAACGTTGCCGTGCCGCTCGAACTTGCCGGCCATGCGGATGCTTTCGAGATTGCGGCGCGTGAACTGGCTTCTGTTGGCCTCAGCGAGCGCGTTACCCATTATCCGGGCGAGCTTTCAGGCGGTGAACAGCAGCGCGTGGCGATTGCACGCGCGCTGGCACCCGATCCGCGCATTCTGATTGCCGACGAACCGACCGGCAATCTCGACCAGGCGACCGGGCGGCAGATTGCCGATCTGCTGTTCGCCAAGGCGGCAGAGCGCGGCATGACGCTCGTTCTGGTCACGCATGATCCATCTTTGGCGGCGCGCTGCACACGGCAGATTGCGATGCGTTCGGGCCGGATCGAAAACGAGCCGGCCGTTAGCCCAGCGCTTGCCGTTTCCGCCTGAGGACCAGATGAAGCTTACACAAACGCTGCGTCTCGCCCTTCGGTTTTCGCTGCGCGAATTGCGCGGCGGTCTTTCCGGGTTTCTGATTTTCATCACCTGTATCGCACTTGGCGTTGCCGCAATCGGTGGCGTCAATTCGGTCGCGCGGTCGATCACGGCTGGCGTCGCCAATCAAGGCCAGGCACTGCTTGGCGGTGACATCCGCTTCCAGCTCAACCAGCGCGAAGCGCGCGACGACGAGCGCGCATTTATGGACGGACTTGGAACCTTGGCCGAAAGCGCGAATATGCGCTCGATGGTTCGGCTGGAAGACGGTTCGGACCAATCGCTGGCAGAGGTCAAGGCGGTCGATGCAGCCTACCCGCTCTACGGTGCGCTTGAGACAAATCCGCCTTTGCCGCAGGCTGAGATGTTTGCCGAAAAGGATGGTGTATACGGTGCCGCAGCGCCTGCGACACTTTTCGAGCGGCTCGGACTTGAACGCGGCAGCCGCATAAGGCTTGGCGAAACAACCTTCGAATTGCGCGCCGAACTCATCAGCGAGCCAGATGCGCTCTCCGACGGTTTCGGTTTTGCGCCGCGCCTGCTCGTTTCGATGGACGGATTGCGCGCTTCCGGTCTGATCCAGCCCGGAAGCCTTGTCGAACATGGCTACAAGGTCAAAATTGACGGCGCGACCGAGGCCGATCTTACGGCGCTCAATGCCCGCGCGACGGAAGAATTCCCGGAAGCCGGATGGAGCATCCGCAGCCGCAGCAACGCGGCACCTGCTCTGTCGTCCAACATCGAACGCTTTTCGCAATTCCTGACGCTGGTCGGCCTGACCGCTTTGGTCGTCGGCGGCGTCGGCGTGGCCAATGCCGTGCGTGCCTATCTCGACAGCAAGCGCGGCGTCATTGCGACCTTCAAGAGCCTTGGCGCTTCCGGGCGTTTCGTCTTCACCGTCTATCTCGTGCAGGTCCTGATGATCGCATCGATTGGCATCGTGATCGGTCTCGTTCTGGGTGCAATGATGCCGTTTGCAGCGAGTGCTGCGCTAAGCACGCTGATCCCGGTGCCTGCCGAAGGCGGGATTTATCCTGCTGCTCTTGCAATGGCTGCACTGTTCGGCCTCCTGGTGACGCTTGCCTTCGCGCTTTTGCCGCTTGGTCGCGCCCGCGACGTGCCGGCGACCGCCCTGTTCAGGGAAATGGGCTTTGAAGGCAAGGGGCGTCCGCGCCTCATCTACATCGTCTCGGCGGTGGGGATCGCGGCGTTTCTGGCGTTGCTTGCGATCTATTTTGCCGCTGACCGCCGTATCGCCTGGATATTCGTCGGCGCTTCGATCTTTTCATTCATTGTGCTGCGCCTCGTCGGTGCTTTGGTGCAGTTTCTGGCGAAGAAGGCACCGCGCGTTCGCTCGACCGCGTTGCGGCTGGCGCTCGGCAACATTCATCGGCCCGGCGCGCTTACGCCTTCGGTCGTCCTTTCGCTTGGTCTCGGCCTGACATTGCTGGTCACATTGGCACTGATCGACGGCAATCTGCGCCAGCAGATCGCGGGCAGCCTGCCCGAACGCGCGCCGAATTTCTTCTTTGTCGACATTCAGGCTTCCGAAGTCGATCAGTTCGCCGATCTGGTTCAGGCGCAAGCACCCGAAGGCAAGCTCGTGCGTGTGCCCATGTTGCGCGGCCGGGTCATGGAGTTGAACGGCGTCAATGTGCGCGACGTTCAGGTGCCGCCGGAAGGTGCATGGGTGCTGCGTGGCGACCGCGGCCTGACCTATACCCGCAACGTGCCGGAAAATTCCTCGCTTTCGGCGGGTGAATGGTGGCCTGACAATTATGACGGCGAACCGCTCGTCTCGTTCTCGGCCAAGGAAGCCGGCGAACTCGGCCTGAACATTGGTGATACAGTCACGGTCAATGTGCTTGGCCGCAACGTCACCGCCAAAATCGCCAGCTTCCGTCAGGTCGAATGGGAATCGATGGGCATCAATTTCGTGATGGTGTTTTCGCCCAACACATTCGCCGGTGCGCCGCACGCCTGGCTGGCGACGCTGACGCTGGACAACGCTACGCCACAGGATGAATCGCGCATTCTTAACACGATCACCCGCGCTTACCCGGCTGTGACATCCGTTCGCGTGAAAGACGCGCTGGACATCATCAACACGCTGGTCGAGCAATTGGGTACGGCAATCCGTGCCGCGGCCAGTGTCGCGCTTATTGCATCGATATTGGTGCTTTCGGGGGCCTTGGCTGCCGGAAACCGCGCACGCATCCACGATGCAGTGGTTTTGAAGACGCTCGGCGCGACGAGACGAACGCTGATTACAGCCTTTTCACTCGAATATCTGCTGATCGGGCTCGCGACCGCTGTATTCGCCCTTGCGGCGGGTGGTGTGGCGGCGTGGTTTGTTGTCGCACGCATTATGCGGCTGCAGGCCTCGTTCTCGCCCGAAGTCGCACTTGGTACGATTGCGCTAGCACTCGTGCTGACGGTCGGCTTCGGATTGGTTGGAACATGGCGGGTGCTTGGCCACAAAGCAGCTCCGGTGCTGCGCAATCTTTAAGCGCTGCATCAGCTTTGTCTGAGTCTAACGGCAAGTTCTTCATACAAAACCGCGTGATTGGATGTCTTTCTGGCCCAATCCCTTCAATCACGCTGCATTGCGTATAGTAACGGGTCTTGTTCTTACGCTAAAAAATCATCATATTCGGCGCAGGCATGCTGGAATCCCGCCAGCGGCGCCTGGGTCGGTGGACCCGACACCGGACGGGATAGAAGCAACAGAGGAATTAAATGGCTGATATTCGCAACTATCAGACCCGCCCCGCCAATACCGGGGCATACGCCGACGCCGCGATCGACCAGGGTCTTCGCGCTTACATGCTCAAGGTTTACAACCTTATGGCACTGGGTCTGGCGATCACCGGTCTTGCCGCTCTCGGCACGATGATGATGACGACCACGAACGATCCGTCCGCTGCGGTCGCGACCCTTGCCAATGGCAAGATGCTGACCAATGCCGGCGTCGCTCTTTACGGTTCGCCGCTGCGTTGGGTCGTCATGCTCGCGCCGCTCGGCATGGTCTTCTTCCTGAGCGCCCGCGTTAACAAGATGAGCCTTTCGGCTGCACAGACCTCGTTCTGGGTGTTTGCAGGCCTGATGGGTCTTTCGCTGTCGTCGATCTTCCTGGTCTACACGGCACAGAGCATCGTTCAGACGTTCTTCATCACGGCTTCGGCCTTTGGTGCGCTGTCGCTTTACGGCTACACCACCAAGCGCGATCTGAGCGGCATGGGCACGTTCCTGATCATGGGCGTGTTCGGCCTGATCATCGCGATGGTCGTCAACATCTTCCTGCAGTCGCCCGCAATGCAGTTCGCCATCTCGGCGATCGGCGTGCTGATCTTC
This sequence comes from Foliimonas ilicis, assembly GCF_039939195.1. Taxonomy (NCBI): domain Bacteria; kingdom Pseudomonadati; phylum Pseudomonadota; class Alphaproteobacteria; order Hyphomicrobiales; family Phyllobacteriaceae; genus Foliimonas; species Foliimonas ilicis. Next base: position 443,398 of record NZ_JBDUUH010000001.1, read on the forward strand.
TCGGGCCTCACCGCCTACGACACGCAGAAGATCAAGGAAATGTACTTCGACGGTGATGACGTTCTGGTCTCTGGCCGCAAGGCTATCATGGGCGCGTTGACGCTCTACCTCGACTTCATCAACCTGTTCACCTTCCTGCTGCAGTTCCTCGGAAACCGCGAATAGTCAGGACTGGACCAATCGAACGCAAAAGGGCGGCTTTCGGGCCGCCCTTTTCTTTTGTCTCGAGTTGCGCCAAAACGCGATCATGAGCGACACGATTTTCATCAGACAGGCAGTACGCGGCGATATCGACCGCATCACTGATATCTACGCACACGCCGTAAGGCATGGCACCGCAACCTACGAGCTTGATCCGCCGTCGCGGGTCGATATGGCGGTGCGCTATGCCGCGCTGAATGAAGGCGGCTATCCTTACATCGTTGCAGAAGAAGGCGGGACGATAACCGGCTTTGCCTATGCAGGCCCGTTCAGGCCTCGACCGGCCTATCGCTTCATCGTCGAGGATTCGATCTACCTGTCGCCCGATTTTCAGGGCAGAGGCATCGGCAAGGCGCTGCTGAAGCGGCTGATGGACGAGTCCGAGCTGCTGGGCTTTCGCCAGATCATCGCCGTCATTGGTGACGGCACGCCTGAAAGCGCTTCGGTGAAGCTGCACAAGGCGCTCGGCTTTCGCCTTACCGGCACGATGGAAGGGTCCGGCTTCAAGCATGGCCGCTGGCTCGATACGGTTCTCATGCAGTTTTCGATGAATGGCGGCTCCAGCGTGCCGCCAGATCCGCAATCGCTGCCAGAGCGCAATTTCAACAAATAGAGTTCAGGTCCTCGGCGTTTCTATAACTAGGCCCGGACGACTTTCAATTTCTTGTCGAAGACTGAAAGCACGCGGTCCAGTTCGTGACCGCGTTTCAGGATTAGCCCGCCAGCACCAACAACGGAAAACGCGCCCTGTTTACGGGCGTTTTTTGGATCCTTGATGATCTGGAAGAGCGGGGTTTCGCTGGCGCGGCGAAAGACGGAGAAGATCGCGCGATCCTGCAGATGGTCGATTGCGTAGTCACGCCACTCATTTGCTGCGACCATAATGCCGTAAAGTCTGAGAATCTGGTCTAGCTCTCGTCGCTGGAAGGAGACTGGCATTCCCGATTTCGCCGGATGCAGCGGGATGAGAACTCCGTATTCGTCGCTTCCATCCCCGGAATCATGACCCGAATCCTGGCGATCCATCATGCCGAGACCCTTTCATTGCCGCTTCGCTACCGGAAGGGTACGCGTTCGTTTTTGAATTGCAAGCCTCACCGTCAGCCGGCGAATGGGAACGCCTGTCTCACAAATAAGTACAGGCTGTGTTTATTGGTGATCCTATGCCTTATTTCTGACACCTTTTACGCAAGCTTCCGCCCCAATCTGAAACGACGATCCCCCTGTTGCCTGAGACGGTTCGGTCCGGCACTGACTCGTAAACCCCAAGCCCCCGCCCACGGGTCCGGGTCGGATCGAACCAACCTCCGTCTGTTTAAGACCTATGTGCAGCAAGCCATTGGCTGGAACCGGTGTCGTATTCGACGCCGGTTTTTTCTGCGTTCAGATGCTGGGTTTGCGCACCATCGCCGCGCCGAGAATAGCGCCGGGCAACCCGTTTTCGTCGGTCGCCTGCAGGAGCACTGCACAACCGCCTTTCTTGGCAATCTCGCGTGCTGGCAGGTCGAAGCGCGCTGCCTTGCCGTACCACATGCCGGCGGCCTGAACGTCGCTGACGGCGTTCCAGTAGGTCAGCGTCTTCCCCTTGTTCTCACCCCTGTCGACCGTAATCGGCTGCGGGGGGTTGAAATAGACGAGAACGAGCTGCGCCTGCTTCTCCTTGCCGGTCGCAGCGCCCGTTTCTATGGTGATGGTGTCCTTTGTCTTCGACACTTTCACGCTGACCGAGAGGCCCTTGCCCTCGCGCTGCATCTCGTCGATGGACGTGTTGATCGCGATGCGATCCGCGCCGTTCACATGTTTGCGCCCATTCAGAACGGCTTGCGGCGTATAGACGGAGCGGGAATCGAAGGAGCGCATATAGTCGTATTGGCGAGTCGTGCTTGCGGGCGTGCTCAGCGTGTCGCGCCACCCCAGATAATTCCAGTAATCGACATGATAGGCGAGCGCGACGAGATTATCCTTGGCGGCAAGCTCTTCAAAAAGCGAATCCGCAGGCGGACAGGAGCTGCAACCCTGACTGGTAAACAGTTCGATCACGCCGATCGGCTGATCCTTATTTTCCTGTGCCCAAGCCGACGACGTTGCGATAAAGGAAAACGCAGCCGCCAGCTTGAGGAAAGTTCCAAAGCTCATGGTCTTTCCGAATTGCTTTTTGGTTTTGCCGGACCATGCGATCCTGACCCTAGAAGGTTTAATCTAGGCAGAACAGATGCTCAACAGGAAGTAAATTTGCGGTGAGAGAAGGCGACTTTTGAGCGATGAATGCAGCAATTTCTACGCATATCGACCTTTATTGTGAGCGAACCGGCCCTGAATTCTGGTCCGAACCGGTAAATGCGCTAACAAATCTCAGTTTTATCATTGCAGGGCTTTGGGGCGTCTGGCAGGTCCGCCGCCGTGGTACGGGTGGCTTTGCGGAGGCTCTCTCATGGTGGGTCGTGGCAATCGGCCTGGGCTCCGGCCTGTTCCACACATTCGCCAACAGGCTGACCATGTGGGCCGACATTTTGCCGATCGCCGGTTTCACGCTGGCCTACACGCTGCTCAATCTCCGTCGTTTCATGGGCATGGCATGGCCGAGAGCCTTGGCCATTTTCCTCGCCTTCTACGTCGTGGTCGGGTTCCTGACTTATATGGTGCCGGATTGGCTGCGCCTCGCCTCAAACGGCTCCACGGGCTATCTGCCGCCCTTTCTGGCGCTCATTTTCTTTGGAGCGCTGGTTATCCGCAGCGGTAATCCGGCAGGTTGGTACAATATGGCGGCTGCGGCGATCTTCGTCGGCTCAGTCACCTTCCGGGCAATCGATCCGCATGTCTGCGAGACTATGCCGCTCGGCACGCATTTCATGTGGCACACGTTGAATGGATTGATGCTGGGCGTGTTGCTTGCTGCAACAGCGAGATATGGCGCGCCTCGACGTTCCTAGATTGCGCCGCCTTTGCTTCGTTCCGTAACGTCGATAATCTTGGATGATGTCCCAGATGTAAAAAAGCCGCCGACGCTTTCGCACCGGCGGCTTTTTCAATTTATCGCTTTTTAAGCAGCGAGATCGCGCAGAACGTACTGCAGAATGCCGCCATTCTTGAAGTATTCCAGCTCGTCCACCGTATCGATGCGGCAGAGAATCGGGACGTTCTTCACGGTGCCGTCGCCATAGGTGACGTTTGCCACCATTTTCTGGCGTGGGCGGATCGTGTCGATGCCGTCAATCGTGACCAGCTCGTCACCCTTCAGCTCGAGGGACGCCCATGAGGTGCCTTCTTCGAGCACGAAAGGAACGATGCCCATGCCGACGAGGTTCGAGCGGTGGATACGCTCGAAGGACTGCGCGATGACAGCGCGAACGCCGAGCAGAGTGGTGCCCTTTGCCGCCCAGTCGCGCGACGAGCCATTGCCGTATTCGATACCGGCAAAGATGACCAACGGCACGTTTTCCTGCTTGTAGAGCATGGCTGCGTCGTAGATCGACATCTCGTCCTTGGACGGATAGTGGATCGTGTAGCCGCCTTCGCGTCCGTTTTCGCCAAGAATGTGGTTGCGAATGCGGATGTTGGCGAAGGTGCCGCGCATCATGACTTCATGATTGCCGCGACGCGTGCCGTACTGGTTGAAGTCGGCAACGCCGACGCCGTGGTCGGTCAGGTACTTGCCGGCTGGCGAAGCAGCCTTGATCGAACCGGCAGGCGAGATGTGATCGGTGGTGATCTTGTCGCCGAACAGGCCGAGCACGCGTGCGCCCTTGATCTCGCCGACCTGGCCGGGCTTTGCCGACATGCCAACGAAGTAAGGCGGGTTCTGCACATAGGTCGAGTTATCATCCCATGTGTAGGTCTGGCCGGTTGGAGCCTGAACCGCCTGCCAGTTCTCGTCGCCTTTGAAGACGTCCGCATATTTGCGGGAGAACAGGTCGCGCGTGACGTTCTTTTCGATGAACTCCTGGATTTCTGCCGAGCTCGGCCAGATATCGCGGAGATAGACCGGGTTGCCGTCGCGATCTTCACCGAGCGGTTCGGTGGTCAGATCCTTGGTGACGGTTCCTGCCAGAGCGTGCGCGACAACGAGCGGCGGCGAAGCGAGATAGTTTGCCTGAACGTCCGGAGAGACGCGGCCTTCAAAATTGCGGTTGCCGGAAAGAACGGCTGCCGCGATCAGGCCCTTGTCGTTGATCGTCTTGGAAATCGGTGCAGGCAGCGGGCCGGAATTGCCGATGCAGGTCGTGCAGCCGAAACCGACGAGGTTGAAGCCGATCTGGTCGAGTTCCTTCTGAAGACCCGAATTTTCCAGATATTCCGCAACCACCTGGCTGCCCGGAGCAAGCGAGGTCTTGACCCAAGGCTTCTGCTTGAGGCCGAGGCGGTTTGCGTTGCGAGCCAGAAGACCAGCGCCGATCAGAACGCTCGGGTTCGAAGTGTTGGTGCAGGAGGTGATTGCAGCAATTGCAACGTCGCCGTGGCCGAGATCATAGTCGGCACCTTCGACGGCGTAGCGCTTATGCACATCGACCGTCTTCTTGTACTCGGTTTCCATCGCCTTGGCGAAGCCTTCGGCAATGCCTTCCAGCGCAACGCGACCTTCAGGACGCTTCGGTCCTGCCATCGAAGGCACGACTTCGCCGAGGTCGAGTTCGAGCAGATCGGTGAAGACCGGATCGGCAAGATCGGTATCGCGCCACATGCCCTGAGCCTTGGAATATTCCTCGACCAGTGCGATGCGGCCTTCTTCGCGGCCCGACATGTTCAGATAACGCAGCGTTTCGCCGTCGACGGGGAAGAAGCCGCAGGTTGCGCCATATTCAGGCGCCATGTTGCCGATCGTCGCACGGTCGGCCAGCGTCATGTTCGACAGGCCGGGGCCGAAGAACTCGACGAACTTGCCGACGACGCCCTTCTTGCGCAGCATCTGTGTGACGGTCAGCACCAGATCGGTCGCGGTCACGCCTTCCTTGACCTTGCCGGTCAGGCGGAAACCGATGACTTCCGGCAAAAGCATGGAAACAGGCTGGCCAAGCATGGAAGCCTCGGCCTCGATGCCGCCGACGCCCCAACCGAGAATGCCAAGGCCGTTGATCATCGTGGTGTGCGAATCGGTGCCGACGCATGTGTCCGGATAGGCGGTAACTTCGCCATCCTCATCATTCGTCCAGACGACCTGGCCGAGATATTCGAGGTTGACCTGATGGCAGATGCCGGTGCCGGGCGGCACGACGCGGAAATTGCGGAATGCCTGCTGTCCCCATTTCAGGAACTTGTAGCGCTCTTCATTGCGCTCATATTCGAGCTCGACATTGCGGGCAAAGGCCGTTGGCGTGCCGAATTCATCGACGATGACCGAGTGGTCGATGACGAGATCGACGGGAACGAGCGGGTTGATCTTTTCAGGGTCGCCGCCGAGCGACGCCATGGCATCGCGCATTGCAGCCAGATCGACAACGGCGGGAACGCCGGTGAAATCTTGCATCAGAACGCGGGCCGGGCGATAGGCGATTTCAACGCCCGCAGTGCCCTTGTCGGCGATCCAGCCGGCAACCGCCTGAATGGATTCCTTGGTGACTGAGCGGCCATCTTCATTACGAAGCAGGTTTTCAAGCAAAACCTTCATCGAGAACGGAAGGTTTGAAATGCCCGTCAGGCCGTTCTTTTCGGCTTCCGGCAGGCTGTAATAAACATATTCCACTCCACCCGCGGTAAGCGTGCGGCGGCAATTGAAACTATCGAGAGATTTTGACACGTGCGATCCCATCCTGGTCAGTTCTGCCTAAGCGGGAACAGACTCCTGTGGCATGCAAATCACGCGCAAAGGTTGCGGGTACGGCCATTTCCGCTGTCCGTTCCCAAGCAACCCGGCCGTTCAAGGCGGCGCGCGCGCTGGTCGGCGCAAATTCGGTTCCCATGCCGACCGCTGGCATGGTTGCTGCGGATATAGAGAATTTTCTGGAATAGTTCTAGAGAGGAAGCGAGCAAAATTTCCTCAATGCGAAAAGAGCATGAAAGTAGCAGTCTCTAAAGGTGACCGATGCGGCTGATCGCCGACAATCTTGGCGGCGAACGCGGCGGGGAAGAAGTGTTCGGAGCGGTGAGTTTCGCGTTGCCCGAAAAGTCGTGCCTTGTCGTCACGGGGCCGAACGGCGCGGGAAAATCAACGCTGCTTCGGGTGATTGCCGGGCTTTTGCCGGTCTCGTCCGGATCCGTGCGCCTTGAAGACGGCGGCGAGGATTGGCCGACGATTGCGGCGGCAAGCCACTATCTCGGTCATCAAAACGCGATGAAAACCGCGCTTTCCGTCACCGAAAATCTGAAATTCTGGCAGGATTTTTGCGGAAATCCGCATCTTTCCATCGAAGAATCACTCGAAGAGGTCGGTCTGGAATCAATAGGCCACCTTCCTTATGGGTATCTTTCGACCGGACAGAAACGTCGCGTGTCGATCGCGCGTCTTCTGGTGAGCTACCGTCCGGTGTGGTTGCTGGATGAGCCGACGGCCGGGCTGGATCGCGCATCCGAGACGCGGTTCGCGGGATTGATGGAAGCGCATCTGGATGATGGCGGGCTGATTGTCGCGGCGACGCATCTGCCGCTGGGGCTGGATGGCACGCAGGAGTTGAAGATGGGCGAGGCTGATGATTAGTCAGCTCCTTGGAAATACTAACCGCAAAACGTTTCGCTCTACGTTGCCCCCCTCTGTCCTGCCGGACATCTCCCCCACGGGTGGGGAGATTGGCAGTTTCAATGTTGGAGATTGGCTGATCTCCCCCCTTGTGGGGGAGATGTCCGGCAGGACAGAGGGGGGCAACGTAGAGCGAAACCCTCAAAGTCAGAGTTTAGTACCATGCTAGCCCTCTACGTCCGAGACATACGCCTCGGCATCCGTGCTGGCGGCGGTGCATTGACCGGCGTGTTGTTTTTCCTCGCGGTCATTGCAACGATCCCCTTCGGCATCGGCCCCGATCTCAATCTTCTGGCTCGGATCGGACCGGCAATTCTTTGGATCGGCGCGCTGCTGGCGAGCCTGCTCGGCTTAGACCGGTTGTTCCAGGCCGATCGTGAGGATGGATCGCTCGACCAGCTCATTCTCGCAGACGAAAGACACATGCTTGCGCTGACGGTGTTCGTGAAATGCCTCGCGCATTGGACCGTCAGCGTCTTGCCGCTGGTAATAGCTGCACCTCTTTTCGGGCTATTCCTCAACATGGGGCCGGTCAGCATTTTTGCGGCAGCAGCGACGCTGCTTGTCGGCACGCCCGCAATCACCTTCATTGGTGCGGCGGGTGCTGCGGTCGGTGTCGCGCTTCCGCGTGGCGGCGTGCTGATTTCCGTGCTGGTGCTGCCGCTGGTCGTGCCGGTTCTGATCTTCGGCGTCACCGCCAGTTACGGCGCGGTCAATGCGAATGACCCGTTCGCGGCACCTTTCCTGATTCTTTGCGCGCTGACGCTTTTCTTTGCGGTCATCGGCCCGCTGGCAGCCTCATTGGCGCTACGCTGGGCTGCGGATTAACACGATCCATTCGGGTCATCGCAAAGCTGCGGCAAGGGGGCCGATTGCGGCGAAGCGATTGCGGGGCTATCTAAACCGCTGAATTGGATCATTCGAAATGAGCGCACACGCACTCTATGTGACAGCGGCCTACGGCGTATCGGCAGTGGCGATTGCCGGGCTGATCCTGTGGGTATTGCTCGACCAGCGCGGCCGCAGGCGCGATATTGCCGAGCTCGAAGCAAGCGGCGCGCGTCGTCGTTCCGACAGGCGCGGGGCTGCTTCGTGAGCGAAAACATCGAAACGCAGAAGCGCCCGCGCCGCCTGATCGTGCTTTTGCCGCTGGCGATTTTCCTGACGCTGGCTGCGATATTTCTTCTTCAGCTTCTGTCCGGTCGCGATATTTCGGCAATTCCATCCGCTTTGATCGGCCACGAAGCGCCCAAGACGAACCTCCCGCCACTTCAAGGCATGAGCCTGCCGGGCCTTGTTTCCGGTGATTTCAAGGGCAAGGTCACGCTGGTCAATGTTTGGGCGTCCTGGTGCGCGCCGTGCCGGGAAGAGCATCCAATCTTGCTGGCGCTTTCGCAGGATAAGCGTTTTGACATTGCCGGGCTGAACTACAAGGATCGGCCTGAAAATGCGCGCCGCTTTCTGGGCGACCTCGGCAATCCGTTCAGCGCAATCGGTGTCGATCAGGCCGGAAGCACGGCCATCGACTGGGGCGTCTACGGCGTACCGGAAACCTTTCTGATCGGGAAGGACGGCAAGATTATCTACAAGCATGTCGGCCCGCTGAGCATCGATGCGGCACGCGACGATATCTTGCCGCGCATCGAAAAAGCGCTGGCTGAGTAAGGCAAACTTCCAGTTTCGGTACGAAGCAGATAGATTCGACCGATGAGCGAGACAGAAGATTATATTCGCCAGCATTTCCGCCGTCAGGGCGACGCCTGCGAAAGATTGGGTTCACCCTTCAACGCAATGCTCTGCCGGATTTTGGCAGATAATCTCGACGAGACGACCAAGGTCGGACACAAAATTCTGACGTGGCCGGGCACGGCTGGCGATGATGCACTTGCGCTGCGCCTTTGCGGCGGGCTCCATGTGCTGGTGCTTTCAGATGCAGATCCGAAACTCGCAGCGCTTTATCCTCCGCATTTGTCCGATTGGGAACGGCTGCGCCTGATCCTGCCGGAAATTCTGACGCGGAACGAAGAGGCGTTGTTGCAAGCGCTTCAAAGCGCACCGCAAACCAACGAGATTGCGCGTTCCGGCATGTTGTTGCCGGGCTTTCTGGCGATTGCGCGCGAGACGGGCTTGCCGCTTTCGCTTCACGAAATCGGGTCGAGCGCTGGGCTAAACCTGCTTTTCGATCTCTTTCATTATTCGATGGGAAATGCGGCGTGGGGCGATGCAAACTCGCCGGTTCAGCTTTCGCCGGAAGTGCGCGGGCAAGTACCGCCGCTGGACGGTGAGCTGCAAATCCTGTCGCGTTACGGCAGCGATATTTCGCCGATCGAGGTTGAAAACGACAAGGACAGGCTGCGCCTGCGCTCTTACGTATGGCCGGATCAGGCCTTGCGACTGGAACGTCTGGATGCAGCGCTTGGGCTTGGCTTGAAGACGCTATTCAGCGTGGTGAAATCGGACGCAGAAGCCTTCGTCCACAATATGCTTTCAGATCGAAAGCCAAATGTGGCAACAGTGCTGTTTCACTCGATCATGTGGCAGTACATGCCCGAAAATACGCGTGCCGCCATAGTTTCGGCGATGGAAGCTGCCGGGGCGGAAGCGACGGAGAAAGCGCCACTGGCCTGGCTTCGCATGGAGCCGCTGGTTATCAGCGATCCTCATGCGACTTTGTCGCTTACGCTATGGCCGAATGGCGAGACGCGTCATCTCGCCAAATGCGATTACCATGGCCGATGGATCGAGTGGTTCTAGCGGATTAACCGTAAACGTCCTGATATGCCTGATGCAGCATTTCGCTGCGGTCGGCACGGATGTCGGAAAGATCGCGCGTGCTCATGCCTTCGATTTCAGCGACAAGGCGGCGATAGCGGAGACGCTTTGAGAGGCGGTCCTGAGTGCGGGCAACGAGGCCTGAGAAGATCATCTGTTTGGTCCTTCGGAACATGTCGCTTTGTGCGACTGAATTGTTCCTCCCCTTGGTGATGATCATGACATGTGTATTGTGCAATGCAAAATCAATTGTCGCAATGCAGCAATGCGCTGGACGCATGGCGAATTAAGTAGTTACCCGCGAGCTGCTAACGCTTTTTTTAGCATGCGTATTTCGGCTACCACATGGTTTGCTTGTAGCCGTCATCCAGCCAGCGATCCGTGCTTTCGGCAGATTGAGAAAGCGCTAACTGGTCGCGCAGGATCGTGCCGAGCGTGGGAAGCGTCTGCCGGTCGGTCCAGCTTTCCGGTTTCCAGAGTTCGGACCGCATGAAAGCCTTGGCGCAATGCATGTAGGCAGCGCGAACTTTGACGACCATGACGCTCAGCGGCAGCCGCCCCTCGACGCTCAGCCTCTCCGATAAATCCTTGTCGGTAGTGAGCTTAGCGTCGCCATTGATGCGAAGCGTCTCGTTCATGCCGGGGATGAGGAAGAGGAGGCCAACTGAAGGGTTCGCTATGACGTTTTCGAGTGTGTCGAGGCGGTTGTTGCCCGGTCGGTCGGGAATGGCGATGGTGGTGTCGTTGAGAATTGCGACGAAGCCGGGCTTGTCGCCTTTTGGCGTGACGTCGGAATTTCCCTTGCCGTCGGATGAGCCGATGAGAACGAAAGGGCTTTTCGCGAGAAAGCCGCGGCAGTGGCCATCCAGCCTTTGCAACTCTTTCCTGACCGCGTTGTCGCTTGGGGTCTTGTAGATGGAGCGCAGTTCATCAAGCGTTTCAATGAAATCCATCGGCCCCTCGGTTCTTAGCGCTTCAATTTCTCATCCAGCGAGTGGCGCATAATGAGCGGCATTTGGCTGAAAGTGAAGATCAGCGTGATCGGCATGATGCCCCAGACCTTGAACGTAACCCAGGTATCGGTTGAGAAACTGCGCCAGACCACCTCGTTGACTACGGCCAGGAACAGGAAGAACAGGCCCCAGCGGAAGGTAAGCTTGCGCCAGCCTTCGGCATCCAGCTTGAATGCGCTGTCGAATACATAGCCGAGCAGCGCCTTGCCGAAGAACAGGCCGCCGAGCAGTACGGCGCCAAACAGGGTGTTGACGATGGTCGGCTTCATTTTGATGAAGACATCGTCCTGCAGATAGAGCGTCAGTGCGCCGAAAATGAAAACCACGACACCGGAAATCAGCGGCATCATCGGCAAGGTGCGCAGAAGAATCCAGGATGCCGCAAGCGCTATTGCGGTTGCGATCATGAAGAGGCCGGTTGCCAGAAAGATCGGGCCGCCGAAATCGCCAAGCACCGGAAATTTATTGACGAGCCATTCGCCGCGCGCATTGGCGAAGAAGAAAACCAGCAACGGTCCAAGCTCGAGAGCCAGCTTGAGAAGCGGGTTCACCTCGGTCTTTTTTCTCGGATCGGTGGGGTCGCGCTCGAAGATCGGTTCCGGCATGGCTTTTGGCTAACGCTTTCAAATATCGGTGGAGCAGGTGATTTTGCGCATGATTGCAAAAAGTCTGCGACTTTTCGACGGCAGTTATGCCGTTCCTGCAATTGCCTTTGCGAAATCGCCTGCCGAGAAGGGTTCGAGGTCGTCGATCTGCTCTCCGACGCCGATGAAATAGACCGGCAATTTATGCTTGGCGGCGATGGAAACCAGAATGCCGCCGCGCGCCGTGCCGTCGAGCTTGGTCATGACCAGCCCGTTGACGCCTGCAATATTCTTGAAAATCTCGACCTGGTTCATCGCATTCTGCCCGGTTGTGGCATCGACGGTCAGCAGGACCGTGTGCGGCGCATCGGGGTCGAGTTTTTTCAGCACGCGCACCATCTTTTCAAGCTCGGCCATCAGCTCGGCCTTGTTCTGGAGGCGTCCGGCCGTGTCGATGACGAGCACGTCAGAGCCGGCTTCCTTGGCTTTCTTGAATGCTTCAAAGGCCAATCCCGGCGCATCCGCACCGATTTTCGAGGAGATGACAGGCGAACCCGTGCGGTCGCCCCAAATCTTCAACTGTTCGATTGCGGCGGCGCGGAACGTATCGCCTGCCGCCAGCATGACGGAAAGTCCGCCAGAGGTGAGTTTTGCGGCGAGCTTGCCGATGGTCGTGGTCTTGCCGGTGCCGTTTACACCGACAACCAGAATGACATGCGGCTTGTGCGAAAGGTCGAGTTCGAGGGGCATGGCCACCGGACCCAGAACCTTTTCGACTTCGCTTGCCATAACGGCGCGCACATCGGCCTCGGTCGTGCTGCGGCCAAAACGGCCCGTCGAGAGTGCATCGGTGATGCGGATAGCTGTTTCCACGCCGAGATCGGCACGGATCAGCACTTCCTCAAGATCTTCAAGAACTTCTTCATTCAATTCGCGACCGACAAGCGCACTGGAAATATTGGTGCCGAGTTCTCGTGACGAGCGCGACAGGCCGGTTTTCAGGCGCTGGAACCAGCCGGTGCGCGCAACTTCCGCAGAAGGCGGCGCAACATGCTCGACTTTTTTGGCGACGATGACCTTGCCGGAAGACGGGCTCGACACGGGAGCGGCAATCGTCTCCGGCGCGGTCACTTCGATCGGCACCGCTTTCTCGGCGGAAGGTGTTGGAACGGAAGGTGCAGGCTCCGGAATTTCGACAGGCGGTGCTTCCGGCACTTCCACCGGGACTTCTGGTTCCGGCTCAGGCTCCGGCGCCGGTATCTCGATGGGCGGAGCGGGCGGCTCGACCGGGGTTGGTACGGGCGCAGGCTGTTCCGGTACCGGTTCTGCCGGTGTTTCCGGTTCAGGTTCGGGCTGCGGCGGAACTTCCTGCGGCGCTGGTGCGGGAGGCTCTATAGGTTCAGGCGGCGCAACCGGCGTGGGTTCCGGCAATGGCTCGGGTTCGACGGGCGCAGGCGGTTGCGGTTCGGGTTCGACCGGAATTTCCGGGACGATTGGCTCCGGTTGTGGCTCTGGCTCGATAAGCCGTTCGGCCTGCTTTTCCGAAACGGGTTCAGGCAATGCTTCTTCGCGGCGCAGAAATTCCGGGAGCGCGGCAGGTGCGACAGGCGTCTCTACCGGCGGTAGCGTGTTTTGCGGTTCGGCCTGTTTTTCAGGCTCCTCAACCTTCTTGCTGCCGAATGAAAATATTTTCTTGATAAAGCCTAGCGCCATAGGGGCATCTTCCTCAGGCTGCGTGGGCGACGAGCGGGACCGCGGTCAGCCGCTCACCATCATTGCCGGTGATCATTGCCTCGATAATCGCACCCTGCGCCCCGGCATCCAGCGCGACCGGCGTAAAGCCTTCGGTGCGGCCGATGCCTTCGCGCTCGATAAGCACGGACTGGCGGGTATCTGCTAGCGAGGCGAGGTGGCGGCGATAGGCGCGGTCGCCTGCGTCGCGCAAACGTGCCGCGCGCGCTTTCACCAGCCGTCGATCGAGTTGCGGCATGCGTGCAGCCGGCGTTCCCTCACGCGGGCTGAAGGGGAAAACGTGCAGATGGGTCAGCCCGCATTCCTCGACGATTTTCAGGGAGTTTTCGAACATCTCTTCGGTTTCGGTCGGGAAACCGGCGATAATATCCGCGCCGAAGACGATTTCCGGGCGCAAACGGCGCACATCTTCGCAAAAACGGATCGAATCGTCGCGCAAATGACGGCGTTTCATACGCTTCAGGATCATGTCGTCCCCGGATTGCAGCGACAGATGCAGATGCGGCATCAGGCGTCTGTCGGTTGCAAGCGCTTCCAGAAGCTCGTCGTCGGCCTCGATGGAATCGATGGAGGAAAGTCGCAGGCGGCGAACATCCGACACTTGCCGCAGGATCGTCTTGACGAGACGCCCGAGCTTCGGACTTCCGGGGAGATCGGCACCGTAGCTCGTCATGTCGACGCCGGTCAGAACGATTTCGGCATAGCCGTTTCCGGCCAGCCGCTTGACCTGCTCGACCACCGCGCCCATCGGCACGGAGCGTGAATTGCCGCGTCCGTAAGGAATGATGCAGAAGGTGCAGCGATGGTCGCAGCCATTCTGGACCTGAACGAAAGCGCGGGCGCGGCCCTCGATGGCATCGACCATGTGCGAGGCGGTCTCGCGCACGCTCATAATGTCGTTGACACGGGCCTTTTCGAAATCATTGACGCCGAAATCCGGTAGCGCGCGATAGGAATTGGCGCGAAGCTTTTCCTCATTGCCGAGAACGAGATCGACCTCGTCCATGGCGACGAACGCATCGGGGTCGGTCTGCGCTGCACATCCAGTCACGATGATGCGCGCCTGCGGATTTTCGCGACGCGCCTTGCGAATCGACTGCTTTGCCTGCCGCACTGCTTCGCTGGTGACGGCGCATGTGTTGAAGATGACCGCGCCGTCCTTCAGCGTGCCAAGGCCTGCGGCCTCGGCCTCGCGGCGCATCACTTCCGATTCGTAGGTGTTGAGGCGGCATCCGAAAGTAACGATATCGATGCCCTTTGCAGAAGCGGACATCAGGCGGCGCCCTTCTGCTCGCGCAGCCACGCACCGCTATCAGGGTCGAAAGTGCCGGAAAACTCCCATTCGGCGGGGCCGGTCATGACGACGTGATCGTCTTCACGCCAATCGACGTTGAGCGGGCCACCGGGGACGGTGACTGTGACGATCCGGTCGGTGCGGCGGGTGCGCGCGGCGCTCACGGCTGCGGCACATGCGGCGGAACCGCAGGCGCGTGTCAGCCCAGCACTGCGTTCCCATGTGCGCAGCGTGATCGCATCACGCGACGTGACCTGCGCAATCGAAATATTGGCACGCTCGGGGAAGATCGGGTGATTTTCGAGAAGCGGGCCGAATTTTTCGAGTTCGTAGGACCAGACGTCGTGATCCACCCAGAAGATCGCATGGGGATTGCCCATCGAAACGACCGAAGGCGAATGCAAAACCGGCGCGTCTATCGGGCCTACTTGAAGCTCGATCATGCGCGTGTCGCGAAATTCCTCGGCAAGCGGGATTTCCTGCCAGCCAAAGCGCGGCGTGCCCATATCGACCGAGATCAGCCCGGTTTCATGTTCGACGGCGCTCAAAATGCCCGCAATGGTCTCAAAAGTGAAAATCTTGCGGCCCGTTTCGGCAGCAAGGGCCTGGACGACGCAGCGCATGCCATTTCCGCAGGCTTGCGCCATCGAGCCGTCCGAGTTCAGGATCTCGACATAATTGTCTGTGCCGGGCGTCTTCGGATCATGGATCGCCATGATCTGGTCGAAGTGCGTTGCGGCATCTGCATTGAGTGCGATTGCCGCTTGCGGCGAAACGCGGCCCGCGCGACCGCGCATGTCGGCGACGATGATATCGTTGCCGAGCCCGTTCATCTTTGCAAAGGGCGCTGTCGTGCTCATGTCGGGCCTATATGGCGGAAAAGGCGGTGAATTACCAGAGTAGGCAACAGGATCAAGTCAGCTTCGAAGGCACGTCCCAGACCTCGCCGGGGAGCATTGCGCGAAACCGCTCCGGCGCGACATTTCGGGCAAGAAGCGCTTCCGAAAGCAGTTTTGCCGGTTCGTCGATGGGCTCGTCGGTCAGTTGAAACGTCCCCCAATGGCAGCCTGCCGCGAATTCGGTGTTGCTCATGAGCATTCCCTGCACGGCCTCGTCCGGGTTCTGGTGCTGCGCTTCCATGAACCAGCGCGGCTCATATGCGCCGACTGGAAGAATGGAGAGGCGAAAGCCGCCATGTTTTTCGGCGAGTGCGCGATAGTTCTGGCCGCCGTGAAAGCCGGTGTCGCCAGCGAAATAGATTTTTCCGGCGGGCGTCTCGATGGCGAAGGAGCACCACAGCGCCATGCGCCGATCCCGCGTGCCGCGCGCCGACCAGTGATGTGCAGGCTCGACATGCACCGAAACATCGTCCGAAAACTGGACTTTCTCGCCCCAGTCATGGGCGGAAATTCGGATGGCCGGGATTTTCCGAGTGACGATCCGATCATTGCCGAGCGGCGTGATGACCAGCGGATCATGTGCATCCTTCAGCCGCTTGAGCGTTGCAAGGTCGAGGTGGTCATAGTGATTGTGGCTAAGAAGAACGAGTTCGATTTTCGGCAGATCCTCGAATTTTATGCCCGGCACGTTGACGCGGCGCGGGCCTGCGAAAGAAAAGGGCGAAACGCGCTCAGACCAGACAGGGTCGGTCAATATGTTGAGACCGGCGACCTGCACGAGCGTTGATGAATGGCCGACCATCGTGATGCGCAACGTATCGCCGGAGACTGAAGCCGTCGGTTTGGCTTGTGGAAATGGGCTTGGCCATGAAGCGGGCCATCGAGACGCCTTGTCGCCTCTGATCTTCCAGCGCAAAACATCCCACAGGCTGAGCGGCGCCGTGCCTTCCGGATTGAAGAAAATGCCGCCGTCGAAATGGTCGGTTGAGGGGCCTTCGTAATATCTGCTGCGGCTTTTCGGCTGAGTCACGTGGCGGCGGCCTCTTTGAATATTGGCGATTGAGTGGGAGAAGATAGGTATTCGCAAGGAATTGCGCGACAAATTTGCAACAAGCGTCGATCGCAAACTCTATTTTAATCATATTCGGTTGAAATTTCGCCAACATCGCCACCTTTGTAGTGGCATGCATTGATCGGGCGGAACAGAATCCCGACGGAGGTTTAAATGGCACTCTCAAGAACGGGCATCATCGCGGTGTCTTTCACGGCGATCCTGGCAGCAGGTTGCACAAGCTCGCGTATGGCCCCGATGGAGTCGCAGCCGGCACCGTTGCCCGCCGCTCCGGCAGGCCGTGTGACAGGCGGCACTCTGCCCCCGCCCGTCGCGCCGGGTTCGACATCTCCATCGCAGTTCCCTTCTGCTCCTGGCAGCACGGATATGGCATCGCTTCCGCCTTCGCAGGCGCCTGTCGCCGATGCCAATGCACCCGACCTCACGGCAGGCAGCGTTGCCGGTGTCTGGAACGCTTCGGTTTCCGGCCAGAGCTGCCGTGTCGCCACGCCGCAAACCAAGTTCGGCCAAGGCTTTCGCGCCGGCCCGCTGCGTTGCCCGGCTCCGGTCGATGGCGTGAAGTCGTGGAATGTCGCAGGCAAGCAGCTTACGCTTTACGATGCGAATGGCGGCCAGCTCGCGCAGCTCTATTCGTCGGGTCCGTCGAAATTCGACGGTCAGACGTCAAGCGGTCTGCCGATTTCGCTCAGCCGTTAAGCCGGATCGAAAACGCCTGATCTAGCAAAGCAAGCTCATGTCCCTGCGTGACGGACTTCCCGTGCGTGAAACCGTCGCGCATCGATACAGCCATCTGGTCGACACCGGCGCGATCCGGCGCGACTCGGCGCAGGCCAATGTCATTGCCGCGCTCGACAGGCTGATCACCGAAATTGCCGACAAGAGGCTGGCGCGCAAATCGAGCGCGCTGGGCTGGCTGTTTGCGGCCAAGCGCAAGCCGGAGCCGATCAAGGGTCTTTACGTCTATGGCGGCGTCGGCCGCGGCAAGACGATGCTGATGGACATGTTCTTCGAACTCGTCCCGGTTCGTCGCAAGAGACGCGTCCATTTCAACGACTTCATGGCCGATGCGCATGACCGCATCCAGAAGCACCGCCAGGCGCGCAAGGAAGGCACGGTCAAAGAAGACGATCCGATCCCGCCGGTGGCAAAGGCGCTGGCGGATGAAGCCTGGGTTTTATGCTTCGACGAGTTTTCGGTCACGGATATTGCCGATGCGATGATCCTGTCGCGGCTGTTCTCCGCGCTTTTCGCGCATGGGGTGGTGCTGGTGGCGACGTCGAACGTCGCGCCGCGCGATCTTTATCGCGATGGGTTGAACCGGCAGCTTTTCCTGCCCTTCATCTCCATTCTGGAACAATATGCGGCGGTTTTGAATCTCGATTCCGAAACCGACCATCGCATGGAGAAGCTGAACCGCATTCCGGTTTACGTCACGCCGACTGGGCCTGAAGCAGATCGTTTGATGGATGAGGGATGGGATGCCGCGAAAGGCGGCGTTGCCGAGACGTCGGAAGACATCATTGTCAAAGGCCGCACGATCAAGGTTAGCCGGACAGCGGGTGATGCTGCGCGCTTTTCATTCGCTGAATTGTGCGAAAAGCCGCTCGGTGCGCGCGATTATCTGGCGATTGCCGCCCGGTTCTCCAGTTTTTTCATCGATAATGTGCCGGTGATGGCCGAAAATCGCCGAAACGAGGCGAAACGCTTCATTCTTCTGATCGATACGCTTTACGACCACCATGCACGGTTGATGCTAAGTGCTGAGGCGTTGCCGCAATCTCTTTATGTCGGCAAGCGCGGCACGGAAGCGTTCGAATTCGACCGCACGGTCTCGCGCCTGATCGAAATGCAGAGCAAGGAATGGCGCGAGGCTTCCGCGGAAACGACCGCGTCATAATTTATAGACATACATGACGAAGGTTTCGGCGGGGCCTGCCAAACCTTCTCGCGTTTCATAGAGCTTGCGGGCAGCCTCATTATCCGGCTCGGTTCCGACCCATACTTCTTCGCAGCCTTGCTCTTTGCCGATGACGAACATTTCTTCCAGCATTCTGCGTGCGATGCCCTGTCTTTGAAACGAAGGCGCGGTTCCCACTTCATCGATGTAGAGTTCGGTTTGCTTATCCGGGTGATGGTGGATGACGGCGGCGCATTGGCCGACAATCTGGCCGTCGTTAAGCGCCACGACCATGTGGTGGCTGGATGATGCGAGATATGTCTTCAGACGGACGGGGTCGATGGTTTCATCAAAAACGTCGTCAGCGACGTCATCAAACAATCGCAAATCTCGGCTATCGACCCTTTTTATCTCGATCATTGCCGCTTTCCTTCATCTTTTCGTCATATAGTTTTGACGTTTACGTAAATCCCAAGCAATCTAAACGATTGAAATATATGAGCCAAAAATAATCGGTTGAATTTTAAAGCCCACAGGGTTATCGGTTCGGCGAAATTTCCGCGGGGTTCGCTCGCATTCCTGGTCTCAACGCTATCCGCCCGACGATCACTGTCGGACGCAGACAAAGGGAAATTATCCTGACATGGCACGCAATAAAATAGCCCTTATCGGGTCCGGCATGATCGGCGGCACGCTCGCACATCTGATCGGTCTCAAGGAACTCGGCGATGTCGTTCTTTTCGACATTGCGGAAGGTACGCCGCAGGGCAAGGGCCTCGATATCGCACAGTCTTCGCCGGTCGACGGCTTCGATGCAAGCTTCACGGGCGTCAACGACTATGCCGGCATCGAAGGTGCCGATGTCTGCATCGTGACGGCCGGTGTGCCGCGCAAGCCGGGCATGAGCCGCGACGATCTTCTGGGCATCAACCTCAAGGTGATGGAGCAGGTTGGCGCGGGCATCAAGAAATATGCCCCCAATGCTTTTGTCATCTGCATCACCAACCCGCTCGATGCGATGGTCTGGGCGCTGCAGAAATTCTCAGGCCTGCCGAAGACCCATGTCGTCGGCATGGCTGGCGTTCTGGACTCGGCGCGCTTCCGTTATTTCCTCGCTGAAGAATTTAAGGTTTCCGTCGAAGACGTGACCGGCTTCGTGCTCGGCGGCCACGGCGATACGATGGTGCCGTTGACGCGCTATTCGACGGTTGCCGGCATTCCTCTGCCGGATCTCGTGCAGATGGGCTGGACCACGCAGGAAAAGCTCGACCAGATCGTTCAGCGCACCCGCGATGGCGGTGCCGAGATCGTCGGCCTGCTCAAGACCGGCTCGGCCTATTATGCGCCTGCCTCTTCGGCAGTTCAGATGGCCGAAGCCTATCTCAAGGACAAGAAGCGCGTTCTGCCCGCCGCAGCTTACCTTTCGGGTCAGTACGGCGTGAAGGACATGTATGTCGGCGTACCGACTGTGATCGGCGCTGGCGGCATCGAGCGCGTCATCGAAATCGACCTGAACAAGGCCGAGCAGAAGATGTTCGAAAAGTCGGTGGAATCGGTGAAGGGGCTTTGCGAAGCCTGCATCGGTATCGCCCCCAACCTCGGCAAGAAGTAAGGATCTTCGATGAACATTCACGAATATCAGGGCAAGCAGCTTCTCAAGAGCTTCGGCGCTCCGGTTGCTGACGGTGTTGCAATCCTGAATGCAGGCGAGGCGGAAGCCGCAGCCAAGAAGCTGCCCGGACCGCTTTATGTGGTGAAGAGCCAGATCCATGCAGGTGGACGCGGCAAGGGCAAGTTCAAGGAACTCGGCCCGGACGCCAAGGGCGGCGTGCGTCTGTCGAAGTCGGTTGAAGAGGTGATCGCCAATGTCGGCGATATGCTTGGCAACACGCTCGTCACCGCGCAGACCGGCCCTGCAGGCAAGCAGGTCAATCGCCTCTACATCGAGGACGGTGCGGACATCGACCGCGAGCTTTATCTGTCGATCCTCGTAGACCGTACCGTTGGCCGCGTGGCCTTCGTCGTTTCGACCGAAGGCGGCATGGACATTGAAGCTGTCGCGCATGACACGCCTGAGAAGATCATAACCGTTGCGATCGACCCGGAAGCGGGCGTGACTGCGGGCGATCTCAAGCAGCTCAATGGCGCGCTCAAGCTTTCGGGCGAAGCGGCGGCCGACGGCGACAAGCTTTTCCCGATCCTCTACAAGGCGTTCGTCGAGAAGGACATGAGCCTCCTCGAAATCAACCCGCTGATCGTCATGACGAATGGCCGTCTTCGCGTTCTCGACGCCAAAGTGTCGTTCGACAACAACGCGCTGTTCCGTCACCCCGACATTCTCGAACTTCGCGACACGACCGAAGAAGATGCGAAGGAAATCGAGGCGTCGAAATACGACCTCGCCTATGTCGCGCTTGATGGCAATATCGGCTGCATGGTCAATGGTGCCGGTCTGGCGATGGCCACGATGGACATCATCAAGCTCTACGGTGCAGAGCCTGCGAACTTCCTCGACGTTGGCGGCGGTGCCACCAAGGAAAAGGTCACGGCGGCGTTCAAGATCATCACTGCCGATCCGGCGGTTGAAGGCATCCTCGTCAATATCTTCGGCGGCATCATGAAGTGCGATGTCATTGCCGAAGGCGTGATCGCGGCGGTCAAGGAAGTCGGCCTCACGGTGCCGCTGGTCGTGCGCCTCGAAGGTACGAATGTCGAACTCGGCAAGAAGATCATCAATGAGAGCGGGCTGAATGTCATCTCCGCCGACGATCTCGATGACGCGGCGAAGAAGATTGTCGCTGCGGTGAAGGAAGCCTGATCCATGTCCATTCTGATCGATAAGAACACGAAAATCCTGGTGCAGGGCCTGACCGGCAAGACCGGTACGTTCCACACCGAACAGGCGCTCGCCTATCACGGCACCAAGATGGTCGGTGGTATCCACCCCAAAAAGGGTGGCGAAAACTGGACGAGTGCTGACGGCGAAACGCTGCCGATCTTCGCGTCCGTGGCCGAAGGCAAGGAAAAGACCGGTGCGGATGCATCCGTTGTCTATGTCCCGCCGGCAGGTGCTGCTGCGGCAATCATCGAAGCAATCGACGCGGAAATCCCGCTGATCGTCTGCATCACCGAAGGCATTCCGGTTGCCGACATGATCAAGGTGAAGGCGCGCCTCGACCGCTCGTCTTCGCGCCTGATCGGACCGAACTGCCCCGGCATCGTGACGCCCGACCAGTGCAAGATCGGCATCATGCCCGGCAACATCTTCCGCAAGGGTTCGGTGGGCGTTGTTTCGCGCTCCGGCACGCTTACATATGAAGCAGTGTTCCAGACGACCAATGCGGGCCTCGGTCAGACGACTGCAGTCGGCATCGGCGGCGATCCTGTGAAGGGAACGGAATTCATCGACATTCTCGAGATGTTCCTTGCCGACGACGAAACCAAGTCGATCATCATGATCGGTGAAATCGGCGGCTCTGCAGAAGAAGAAGCAGCGCAGTTCCTGCGTGACGAAGCCAAGCGTGGCCGTTCAAAGCCTATGGCCGGTTTCATCGCAGGACGCACAGCACCTCCCGGCCGCACGATGGGCCATGCGGGTGCTGTCATTTCGGGCGGCAAGGGCGGCGCGGAAGACAAGATTTCGGCCATGGAAGCAGCAGGCATTCGCGTTTCGCCTTCTCCTGCACGCCTCGGCACGACATTGGTCGAAGCACTCAAGGGTTGAAATTTCTAAAAATGTGCCGGACGGCCATCTGACCGGCACATTTCAAGGGAACAAGGACGGAAACCCGTTCGACGCGGTGAGGACCGCAAACCAGCTAAGGAGACGGAGCACTCGCTCCGATTGAAAAAATGGCACGGCAAGATCAGGCCAACGATCAGTTTTCCATCACCTCGTTCCTTTACGGCGGCAATGCCGATTATATCGACGCGCTGTACGCCGCCTATCAGGAAAATCCCGAATCCGTGGATCCTGAATGGCAGGAATTTTTCGCCTCGCTCAAGGATGAAGCAGGCGACATCAAGAAGAATGCCCAGGGTCCGTCCTGGACTGCCAAGAATTGGCCGATCCAGGCCAATGGCGAGCTCGTTTCGGCGCTCGACGGCAATTGGGGCCTGATCGAAAAGCAGATCGAAAAGAAGGTGAAGGACAAGGCTGCAGCCACTGGCGCGGCACTTTCAGACACCGACGTTCTGCAGGCAACGCGCGACAGCGTGCGTGCCATCATGATGATCCGCGCCTATCGCATGCGCGGGCACCTTCATGCCAATCTCGATCCGCTCGGCATCGCCAATCCGATCGAGGATTACAACGAGCTTTCGCCGACGGCTTACGGCTTCACCGAAGCCGATTACGATCGCAAGATCTTCATTGACAATGTGCTGGGGCTTGAATACGCGACCATCCGCGAGATGATCGATATTCTCACCCGCACCTATTGCTCGACGCTCGGCGTCGAGTTCATGCATATGTCGAACCCTGAAGAAAAGGCCTGGATTCAGGCTCGTATCGAAGGGCCGGACAAGGGCATCGCGTTTACTGCCGAAGGCAAGAAGGCGATCTTCCAGAAGCTGGTCGAGGCGGAAGGCTTCGAACAGTTCATCGACGTCAAATACAAGGGCACGAAGCGCTTCGGTCTCGACGGCGGCGAATCGCTGATCCCGGCGCTTGAGCAGATCATGAAGCGGGGCGGTTCGCTCGGCCTCAAGGAAATCGTGCTCGGCATGGCCCACCGCGGCCGCCTGAATGTGCTCAGCCAGGTTATGGCAAAGCCGCACCGTGCGATCTTCCACGAGTTCAAGGGCGGCTCTTACGCTCCCGACGAAGTCGAGGGTTCGGGCGACGTGAAGTACCATCTCGGTGCGTCCTCCGACCGCGAGTTCGACAACAACAAGGTTCACCTGTCGCTGACGGCAAACCCGTCGCATCTGGAAATCGTCAACCCGGTCGTCATGGGCAAGGCGCGCGCCAAGCAGGATCTGCTTTACGGTCGCACCCGCGAAGAAGTCGTGCCGATCGAGGAACGCGCCAAGGTGCTGCCGCTGCTGCTTCACGGCGATGCGGCATTTGCCGGACAGGGCGTTATCGCGGAAATTCTCGGACTTTCGGGCCTGCGCGGACACCGCGTTGCCGGCACCGTGCATTTCATCATCAACAACCAGATCGGTTTCACGACCAATCCGCGTCTTTCGCGCTCGTCGCCTTATCCGTCCGACGTCGCAAAGATGATCGAAGCGCCGATCTTTCATGTGAATGGCGACGATCCGGAAGCCGTGGTCTACGCGGCCAAGGTGGCGATCGAATTCCGAATGAAGTTCCACAAGCCGGTGGTCGTGGACATGTTCTGCTACCGTCGATTCGGCCACAATGAGGGCGACGAGCCTTCATTCACGCAGCCGATCATGTACCGCAATATTCGCGGCCACAGGACGACGTTGCAGCTCTATGCCGACAAGCTGATTTCTGAAGGGCTGATCTCTCAGGATGAGATCGACAAGCTCAAGGCCGACTGGCGTGCGCATCTCGAATCCGAGTGGGAAATCGGCCAGTCCTACAAGCCGAACAAGGCCGACTGGCTGGACGGCGCCTGGTCTGGTCTGCGCACCGCCGACAATCACGACGAGCAGCGTCGCGGCAAGACTGCCGTGCCGGTGAAGACGCTCAAGGAAATAGGCAAGAAGCTGACCGAGGTCCCGAAGGATTTCGAAGCTCATAAGACGATTTCACGCTTCCTCGACGCGCGCCGCAAGATGATCGATTCGGGGGAAGGCATCGACTGGTCGACGGCGGAAGCGCTGGCGTTCGGCTCGATCCTGCTCGATGGCAATCCGATCCGTCTTTCGGGTCAGGATTCGGAGCGCGGCACCTTCTCGCAGCGCCATTCGGTTCTGTACGATCAGAGGGACGAGACGCGCTACATTCCGCTCAACAATCTGAGTGCTGCGCAGTCCAATTACGAAGTCATCAACTCGATGCTTTCGGAAGAGGCGGTGCTGGGCTTCGAATATGGCTACTCGCTTGCCGACCCCAAGGCGCTGACGCTTTGGGAAGCGCAGTTCGGCGATTTTGCCAATGGCGCGCAGGTGGTTTTCGACCAGTTCATTTCGAGCGGTGAGCGCAAATGGCTGCGCATGTCCGGTCTCGTCTGCCTTCTGCCGCATGGCTATGAAGGTCAGGGACCGGAGCATTCCTCGGCGCGTCTGGAGCGTTTCCTGCAGCTTTGCGCGGAAGACAATATGCAGGTTGCCTATTGCACGACGCCGGCTAACTACTTCCACATCCTGCGCCGTCAGCTCAAGCGTGATTTCCGCAAGCCGTTGATCCTGATGACGCCGAAATCGCTGTTGCGCCACAAGCGCGCGGTTTCGACGCTCAGCGAAATCTCTGGTGAAAGCGCCTTCCATCGCCTGCTTTGGGACGATGCGCAGATGCTTGAAGGCCAGAAGATCAAGCTGGTCAAGGATTCGAAGATCCGCCGCGTCGTTCTTTGCTCGGGCAAGGTCTATTACGATCTTTATGAGGAGCGGGAAAAGCGCGGCATCAACGATGTCTATCTGCTGCGCGTCGAACAGCTTTACCCGTTCCCGGCGAAGGCGCTGATCAATGAATTGTCGCGCTTCCGCTCGGCGGAAATGGTGTGGTGCCAGGAAGAACCCAAGAATATGGGTGCGTGGTCGTTCATCGATCCGTATCTGGAGTGGGTGCTGGCTCATATCGACGCAAAGCACCAGCGCGTGCGCTACACGGGCCGTCCGGCGGCGGCTTCGCCTGCAACGGGCATGATGTCCAAGCATCTGGCGCAGCTCCAGGCATTCCTCGACGACGCATTAGGCGAATAATTTACAGAAACGGATAGGGAAAAATGGCTACCGAAATCCGCGTCCCGACCCTCGGCGAATCCGTCTCCGAGGCGACAATTGGAAAGTGGTTCAAGAAGGTCGGCGACACAATCGCTGCCGATGAACCCTTGGTTGAACTCGAAACCGACAAGGTGACGATCGAAGTGCCGGCGCCTGCCGCTGGCACGCTTGCTGAAATCGCTGCAAACGAAGGCGATACGGTCGAGCTCAACGCGCTTCTCGGCACGATCTCCGAAGGTGCGGGCGCTGCCAAACCGGCTGCCGCTCCTGCCAAGGCAGAGGCGACCAAGCCGGAAGCCGTTGCGCAGGCTGCGGGTGCTGCCGGTGCTTCCACCACCAAGGAAGCTGCCGAAAAGTCGGCCACGATCGCCGGTGAAGGTCCGCTCGAAGAGCGCAAGTCTCCGCCTGCGCCTTCGGCTGCCAAGCTTCTTGCTGAGAACAACATCTCTACCGATCAGGTATCCGGTTCGGGCAAGCGCGGACAGGTTCTGAAGGGCGACGTTCTGGACGCGATCAACAAGGGCGTTTCGGCCCCTGCGGCTGCTCCCGTTGCCGCCCGTGCGCCGTCTTCGGCTTCTGACGAATCGCGCGAAGAGCGCGTTCGGATGACACGGTTGCGCCAGACCATCGCGCGCCGCCTCAAGGAAGCGCAGAGCGCTGCCGCCATGCTCACCACCTTCAACGAGGTGGACATGAAGGCGGTCATGGATCTGCGTTCGAAATACAAGGATGTGTTCGAGAAGAAGCATGGCGTAAAGCTCGGCTTCATGGGCTTCTTCACCAAGGCCGTGACGCATGCGCTGAAGGAAATCCCTGCGGTTAATGCCGAGATCGACGGTACCGACATCATCTATAAGAACTACGCTCATATCGGCGTGGCCGTCGGCACCGAAAAAGGTCTCGTCGTTCCGGTCGTGCGCGATGCCGACCAGATGTCGATTGCCGAAATCGAGAAGGAAATCGGCCGTCTCGGATTGAGTGCGCGCGACGGCAAGCTCGGCGTTGCCGATATGCAGGGCGGCACATTCACCATTTCGAATGGCGGCGTCTACGGTTCGCTGATGTCGACTCCGATCCTGAACGCACCGCAGTCCGGCATTCTCGGCATGCACAAGATTCAGGAACGTCCGGTGGTCGTCGGCGGGCAGATAGTTATTCGCCCGATGATGTATTTGGCGCTGTCCTACGATCACCGCATCGTCGACGGCAAGGAAGCAGTGACCTTCCTCGTCCGCGTCAAGGAAAGCCTCGAAGACCCGGAACGTCTGGTTCTGGATCTTTAATTTCGAAACCTGTCGCGCGTGGTGTCTCACCACGCGCACTTTCCGATTGAGGGTCGCTTCAGTTAGGGTGCCTGAAAAAGGAGCGAGAGACATGGCTTTCGAACTCAATACCCTGCCGATTGAATGTTCGGCGTTCAATCCGGCCCCTGGTGACAAACGATGAGCGGTGTTCTGATTGTTACCGGCGCAAGCCGAGGCATAGGCGCTGCGACTGCCAAGCTTGCAGCGCAGGCTGGCTATGACGTTGCCGTCAATTACCTTTCAAACAAAGATGCCGCGTCTGCCGTCGTTGCCGAAATAGAAGCGGCGGGCGGCAAGGCGTTTGCCGTGCAGGCGGATGTCGGCACTGCGCAAGGCATAGAAACTCTATTCGAAGCCGTGGACGCTCGCGGCAAGCTTGCCGGTCTCGTCAACAATGCAGGTGTGGTCGACAGCAAGACGCGCGTTGATGAAATGGATGAGGCGCGGCTGGAGCGCATGATGCGCACCAATGTCATCGGGCCGGTCCTTTGCGCAGGCGAGGCCGTCAAACGGCTTTCGACCCGGCATAGTGGCACTGGCGGCGTGATCGTCAATGTATCGTCTGTGGCCGCCAGAATCGGCAGTGCGGGCGAATATGTGGATTATGCCGCTTCGAAAGCGGCAATCGACACTTTCACCATTGGGCTTGCGAACGAGGTCGCAACCGAGGGCATCAGGGTCGTTGCGGTTCGCCCCGGAATTATCGACACGGACATACATGCTTCCGGCGGTCAGCCGGACCGGATCGAGCGGGTGCGCGGCAACGTGCCCATGCGCCGCGAAGGCAAGGCCGAAGAGGTCGCGCGCACGATCGTCTGGCTTTTGTCCGATGAGGCATCCTACATAACAGGCACGCTGGTCGACGTCAGCGGCGGCCGCTGAAACCTAGAGATACGCAGGAAGGACGAAATAATGAGCTATGATGTCGTCGTGATCGGATCGGGACCGGGAGGCTATGTGTGCGCCATCAAGGCAGCGCAGCTTGGCCTCAAGACGGCCGTGATCGAAAAGCGCGAGACCTTCGGTGGCACCTGCCTGAACATCGGCTGCATTCCTTCCAAGGCGCTTCTGCATGCCTCGGAAATGTTCGCTGAGGCCGGTCATTCCTTCGATACGCTCGGCATCGAAATTGCCAAGCCGAAGCTCAATCTCAAGAAGATGATGGCGCATAAGGACACGACGGTTTCGGCAAATGTGAGCGGCGTCGCCTTCCTGTTCAAGAAGAACAAGATCGACAGCTTCCGCGGCACCGGCAAGGTCGTTTCCGCAGGCAAGGTTTCCGTCACCGGCGAAGACGGCAAGGTTCAGGAAATCGAAGCCAAGAACATCGTTATCGCGACCGGCTCCGACGTTGCAGGCATTCCGGGCGTCTCGGTCGATATCGATGAGAAAGTCATCGTGTCCTCGACAGGCGCGCTGGAGCTTTCCAAAGTGCCGGGACATCTCGTCGTCGTTGGCGGCGGTGTCATCGGGCTCGAGCTTGGTTCGGTCTGGGCACGTCTTGGCGCAAAGGTCACTGTGGTCGAATATCTCGACAACATTCTTGGTGGCATGGATGGCGAGGTTTCCAAGCAGTTCCAGCGCCTGCTGGCCAAGCAGAATTTCGAATTCAAGCTCGGCTCGAAGGTAACGGGCGTCGCCAAGTCCAAGAAAGGCGCGACCGTTACATACGAGCCGGTAAAGGGCGGCGATGCCGAGACGATCGAGGCCGATGTCGTTCTGATCTCCACCGGCCGCAAGCCTTACACGGAATCGCTTGGCCTTGCTGAAGCGGGGGTCGAGCTGGATGAACGCGGCCGGGTAAAGACAGACGGGCATCTGCGCACCAATGTTCCCGGCATTTATGCCATCGGTGACGTGGTTGCCGGACCGATGCTTGCGCACAAGGCGGAAGATGAAGGCGTCGCCGTTGCCGAGATCATTGCCGGTCAGGCAGGCCATGTGAATTACGACGTCATTCCGAGCGTCGTCTATACGAGCCCGGAAGTCGCATCGGTCGGCAAGACGGAAGAGGAATTGAAAAAGGCCGGTATCGAATACAAAGCCGGAAAGTTCCCGTTCACCGCGAATGGCCGCGCGCGCGCCATGCTGCATACGGATGGTTTTGTGAAAATCCTTGCCGACAAGACGTCAGACAAGGTTCTCGGCGTTCACATCGTCGGCTTTGGCGCGGGCGAAATGATCCACGAAGCAGCGGTTCTGATGGAATTCGGCGGCTCGTCGGAAGATCTGGCGCGTACCTGCCATGCACATCCGACAATGTCGGAAGCGGTGAAGGAAGCGGCGCTCGCGACCTTCTTCAAGCCGATCCATATCTAGTATTTTTCTACAGGCATAGAAAAACGGCCCGCTGTGAAGCGGGCCGTTTTCGTTTCAAAGGCTCTGTTAGTTGGCCGGAGCAGGCTCAGCCGGTGCTGGTGCCGGTTCGGCTGGTGCCGGAGCAGGTTCTGCTGGAGCCGGTGCTGGCTCAGCGGGGGCCGGAGCCGTATCCGTCGGTGCAGGCGCCGGTTCTGCCGGGGCAGGAGCTGGAGCGGTCGCATCAGGCGCTGGCGTTGCCGGTGCCGGGGTTGCCGGTTCGGTCGCCGTAGGTGCTGCGGGCTCGCCGGGAGGTACAGTTGTATCGCTCGCGCCGGGCGCGAAGATGAAATAGGCGATTACTGCGAGGACCAGAACGACAGCCGCAATGAGAACACCGCTGCCGCCTTTGCGCTCTGCCACTACGGGCCGATCGTCCATACCGCGCGGTGCTGCCGGATCCAATGGATCGTGTGCCAGAGGCGGAACAGGGTTTGCCGGATCGGTAAGGCGCGGATCCGGAATGCGGGTAGGATTGGCCATAATCTATTCTCCGTATGTTGCGTCTCGACCTAAACGCACGGAATGCGTTTCGGTTTCACGGAGTTGTGACATGGTAAATTTTTGTTACAGAGCGGTGAGCCGCTTTCGCCTCAATCGACTCGTGAAACAGTATAGTTTTTGACGCGAAGCAGCTCGATAAGTCCTTCATCGCCCGGCAGATGCAGCGCACCGACCGCGATGAAAGCCGCACCTTCATCGATCAAAGGGCTGGCATTGGTCGCCATATTCTTATTGCGCGACTTGACCATCGCTTCCTCGAAATCGCTGTAACCCACCGCGGCCAGTTCATCAGGCGGCGTCAGCGCATTCATGAATGGCCAGAACATGCCCGTTTGCTCGTTCCGGTAAAGCACCAGCATCGTCTCGATGACATCATCCATGCGGTCGCCGAGTTCGAGCGTCGCCAAAAGCCCTTTGACGTGAAAATCCATCGGCAGGGAGGCCATTGCCTTCAACTGATCGACTGCCGTTTCCAGTCCCTCTACCGATTTTCCCTGCGCCTTCGCATCGTTTGCGAGCTTGATGTCGAGAATGGGCGCGCCCTGCTCCTTGCGGGCAGTCTCGCAGGCCGGAAGCGACAGCATCGCCGACAACATCCAGGGTTTCATCTTCTTGACGCTGCCGGGCGGAATACCGCGCGCGTCGAGCGCTTTCGAGACGGTTTTCGCATCTTCCGACGAATATAACGACAGAAGCGTCGTGTCGTCGGTGAACATCATCAGATCGGGCTGTTGCATGATGGATGCCATCATCTTGCCCTGATCGAGAACGTCGGTCGTTTCTATGACGACTGTGCCGGATGCATCGAACGCCTTTTGGGCGGACGGCGTCAGCGTCACGACGCGCGGGTCGGTGAGATGCATTGTTCCGAACAGATAGGAAGGCTCGACACCCTCTTTCTCGATCTTCCAGAGCAGGCCTTCGCCGTTCTTGACCGATGCTGCGTCCTTTTCGATCCGCTCCAACATTTTCGGGTCTTCCGAGCGAATGACCTCCATGAGATTCTTGCCGGTGCAGGCTGGCGTTTGTGCCTGCGCGCGGGTCGTTGCAACGAATGTGACGACAAGAAAACTGATCAGGAACAGGATGTTCGCAGCGACGATGAGCTTGATCGAGATCAGCGCTACGCGGTCAGCCACGCTTTCCGTGTTTTTCGGCGAGTTTTTCATAAAGCGGATGCTAGCCGGTAAAAACGGTGAAACTGTTAATCGCTTCACGCAAATTGTTCGTTTCAGGCGCGGGGATGCGCTGCCTCGTAGACTTCGAGCAGCCGCGCCGAATCCACGCCCGTATAGATTTGCGTTGTCGAAAGGCTGGCGTGGCCAAGCAATTCCTGAATAGTGCGCAAATCGCCACCGCGCGCCAGAAGATGCGTCGCGAAAGAATGGCGCAGCGCATGCGGCGTGGCGGTGTCGGGCAGGTTCAAGGCGGAACGCAATTTCTGCATTTCGCGCTGGATAATTGCCGGATTGAGCGGACCGCCGCGCGCACCGCGAAAGAGCGGGGCATTTGCGCCAAGATCATAGGGGCAAAGCTTGCGATATTCGGCGACTACTTTCGAGGCGACGGCAAGGACCGGGGTGAGACGGGTCTTGCCGCCCTTGCCGGTGATGCGCAAAATATCGTCATTCTGCCCGGTAAGATCGGCTCCAGTCAGTCCGAGCGCTTCGGAAATGCGCAGGCCCGATCCATAGAGAAGCGTGAGCACGGCGGCATTGCGCGCGGCAATCCATGGCTCTTCGGCCAGTTGCTCGCCAGCGGATACGACCCTTTTCGCATCCAAAAGGGATAGCGGTTTCGGCAGGGATTTTGGCTGTTTCGGCGCGCGTAAGGCGGCTGCACCCGCAGCATTCACCTGTCCGCGTCTTTCCAGAAATCGTAAAAGCGAGCGGACTCCTGCAAGGCCACGGCCCAATGTTCTGGCGCCTGCGCCATCATTGCGGCGCGATGCCAGAAAACCGCGAAGATCGGCGGGGCGAAGATCGGCAATGTCGGAAATCGCCGGCGGGCCGCCGCAATGTCCGGTCAGAAATTGCAGGAATTGCCGCGTGTCGCGTTCATAGGCTTCGACCGTCAAAGGGGACAAACGCCGCTCCGATCCAAGCATTTTCAGCCAGTCCTGACGGGCTGTCTGAAGATCGGGCTTGGCGGAAATCAGGAATTCCTGCATTGGCAGCGTGTCTCTGTGAATGTAAGTCAATTTTGATTTACATACGTTAGCAACCGATGAACCGCGCAAAGCGCCAAGAAAAATGACAAAATTGGAAAATCCCCTACTCATGGCCGTTATCGGCGCCGCCCACGGAATCAAGGGCGAATTGCGCGTAAAGCCTTATACGGCCGACCCGCTGGCACTGGGTGATTATGGCCCGCTCTACGACAAGAACGGACGCGTCTTCGAGATCAAGGACATCCGGCCTGCAAACACCGTCGTCGTCGTACGGTTCAAACAGGTGGCGGACCGCAATGCTGCGGAGGCGCTTAACGGCGTTGAACTGTTCGTCGAGCGTTCGGCGCTGCCCGACGATGGCGACGAAGGCGAGTTCTATCACGCCGATCTCGTCGGCCTTTCGGTGAAGGATGAAACCGGAGCAGTGGCCGGAAAGGTGAGTGCGGTCCATAATTTCGGCGGCGGCGACATTCTGGAAATCAGCTTCAACGGCAAAAAGGGATTGCTGGTGCCTTTCACCGAAGCAGCCGTGCCGGAAGTCGATATTGCGGGCGGCTTTGTCCGGGTCGACAGCGAGGCGGCAGGTCTGATCGAAGGCGACGACGAAGACGAAGGCCCGAAAGAGTGAGTTTTCGCGCCTCCGTCCTCACGCTTTACCCGGATATGTTTCCCGGCGCGCTGGGCTTATCTCTCGCCGGGCGTGCGCTGGAAGCAGGCACGTGGTCGCTGGAAACGATCCAGATCCGCGATTTCGCAACGGATAAGCACCGCACGGTAGACGACACGCCAGCCGGAGGCGGTGCCGGAATGGTGATGCGCGCCGATGTGCTGTCGCGCGCAATCGACCATGCTGCTCCCGAAAACGATCCGCGCCCGAAGCTTCTGATGAGCCCGCGCGGCAAGCCGCTCGATCAGGCGCGTGTGCGCGAACTGGCGGTTGGTCCCGGTGCCGTCATTCTTTGCGGACGCTTCGAAGGCGTCGACCAGAGGCTGATCGAGGCGCGCGGATTGGAGGAGGTCTCCATCGGCGACTACATCCTTTCCGGCGGCGAACCGGCAGCGCTCGTGCTGTTGGATGCAGTGGTGCGCCTGCTGCCCGGTGTCATGGGCAATGAGGCATCCGGCACGGAAGAAAGCTTCGAAAGCGGGCTTCTGGAGCATCCGCACTATACCCGTCCGCAAATGTTCGAGGGCCGCCCGATCCCGGAGATTCTGACGTCGGGCAATCACGGAAAGATCGGCGCATGGCGCAAAGCGGAAGCCGAAAGGCTGACGCGCGAACGTCGCCCCGATCTCATCGCCGCACTTGAGCGTGCCGAAAAACGCAAAAAAGACCCCGGTTCCGCGTGACAAGCGTCGATTTTCGTTGTATGTGCCCGCCGGACTTGGGAAATTTCCCGACCCGTCAACAGAAATGGTGAATTCGCCCCTGCCTTTCCGGTGAACCGGAGAAAAAGGCATAACCGAGCGGTCAAGAACTGCAGGTGAGCGTAGGGCGCTCTGGCTGTTGAAACAAAGAAGAAGAGGTATCACGATGGATATCATCCGTCAGCTAGAGGCCGAACAGGCCGCCAAGATCGAAGCCAAGCGCACTTTCCCTGAATTCCAGCCAGGCGACACCGTTCGCGTGATGGTTCGCGTTACCGAAGGTACGCGTACCCGCGTTCAGGCCTATGAAGGCGTCGTCATCGCTCGCAAGGGCGCAGGCTTTCAGGAAAGCTTCACGGTCCGCAAGATTTCCTACGGCGAAGGCGTCGAGCGCGTTTTCCCGGTTTACTCGCCGCTCGTCGAAGGCGTCGAAATCGTTCGTCGCGGCAAGGTTCGTCGCGCCAAGCTTTATTACCTGCGCGATCGTCGCGGCAAGTCGGCTCGTATCACCGAGAACACCGGCGTCCGCGCCCGCAAGCTGAACGATGCCGAGCGCGAAGCGCTGGCCGCCGAAAAGGCACGCATCGAAGCTGAAAAGATCGCAGCAGCCCAGGCTCTTGCCGCCGAAAAGGCAGCGCAGGAAGCAGCAGAAAAGAAGGCAGCCGCTGAAGCAGCAGCAGCCGAGGCAGCAAACGCCGACACCGAAAAAGCAGCAGAGTAGAACTCTCGCATCCTGCTTTTCGAACAAGGCGGCTTCGGCCGCCTTTTTCTTTGCGCAAAATCCAACTGTGGGAGGACAGTATGACCGATTTTAGTGCCGCAAACCGCTTGAACTGGGACAATCGCGCCGAATTGCACGCCACGGACGAGACCGGAACCTACATGATCGACCGGGTTCTTGGCGGCGGGTCGGCCCTGCATGATCTCGAACTCAAAGAACTAGGCGATGTTTCCGGCAAGGATATCGTGCATTTGCAATGCCATATCGGGCTCGACACGATCAGCCTGAAAAATATCGGCGCGAAAAGCGTGACCGGGCTCGATTTTTCGCCGAAAGCGATTTCCACCGCGCGCGATTTTGCTGAGCGTGCAGGCGCCGATGTACGCTTCGTGGAAGCATCGGTCTATGACGCGCCGCAGGCGCTTGGCGAAACATACGACATCGTTTTCGTGACATGGGGCGCGATCAACTGGCTGGACGATATCGTCCGCTGGGCGGAAGTTGTATCAGCGCTGCTGCGTCCCGGCGGCAGACTCTACCTGCTCGAAGGCCACCCGCAGATGAACCAGTTCGAAGCCCGCGACGGCAAGCTCGATCTCGAATTCGACTGGCGCACACCGGCAAACAAGCCGCTTACCTTTGACGACGCACAAACTTACACGGGCGACGCACGCAAGCTGACGGCGACACGCTGCTACGAATGGATTCATCCGCTAAGCGACGTAGTGAATGCGATCCTTGGTGCGGGCTTGGCGCTGGACTTCCTGAATGAGCACGACATCGTCATCTGGAAGCCGTTCCCGTTCGTCGTGGAGGCTGGCGAAGACCAGTACGCTCTGCCGGAAGGGCAGATCAAAATCCCGATGTCGTTTTCGATAGGTGCTACGAAACGCGGATGATTTTCCGAAAGCGGCCGGCTTGCCGGAATGGATTTATCTTTTAGCGGGCAAAGCTGCTGCGCCGCCGCTTGCAAGCTTTATCAGGACGGATAAAGTCGCGGAAACTCAGGAGCGCACCATGACGAAAATCTCCCTGTCGATTGCAGGCGCCGTTGCCTGTTTGATGCTTCCGTTCGCCGCAATGGCGCAAACCCTTCCCGATCTTGGCGGAAAGTCTGTGGTCGTCGTCACGGAAAATGCCTATCCGCCGCTGCAGTTCGTCGATCCGAAGACCGGCGAGCAGATCGGCTGGGAATATGACGCGATGAACGAACTCGCCAAGCGCCTGAACTTCAAGGTCGAGTACAAGAATACGAGCTGGGATGCGATGATCCAGGCTGTTTCCGACGGTCAGTATGATCTCGGCATGACCGGTATTACCATCAAGGAAGACCGCAAAGAGAAGGTCGATTTCTCCGCGCCTTACATGCATTCGGAAATGCGTATGCTGGTGCGCTCCGATGAAGAACGCTTCACCGACGAAAAGACTTTTGCGGCTTTCAAGGATGGTCTGATCGCCGCGCAGGCCGGAACGACGCCATTCTTCGTTTCGGTCTATGACGTTCTGGACGGCAATGAGCAGAACCCGCGCATCAAACTTTTCGAGACGTTCGGCGCGACGGTGCAGGCCCTACGCTCTGGCGATGTCGATCTGGTGCTGACCGATGGTGTGGCAGCTAATGGCTATGTTTCGGCGTCCGACGGTAAGCTGAAAGTCATTGGCGGTCCGCTCGGCTCGGAAGATTTCGGCTTCATCTTCAAGAAGGGTTCCGATCTGGTCGAGCCGATCAACGCCGGCATCGAAGCTATGAAGGCCGATGGCTCGCTCGACGCGCTGAACAAGAAGTGGTTCCTCGACTACAAGATGGGCCAGTGACGCCTGCTTACTGCGTAAAGGTGGCCGGGCGCGCTGAAACGGCGCGCCTCGCATGAGCGACCGGCCCGTAAAGACGCAGAACGATTTTCCGTGGTGGCTGGTCGCGGCGGCAGTCATCGCAATTGTCGCTGGTTTCTACATTGCGACCAACGATCTTTATTTCCAGATTTTGACGATCGTCTCGAGAGGCGTGTGGATTACGGTTTTCGTGACGCTGGTCGGCTTTTCTCTGGCGTCTGCGCTTGGGCTCGGCATTGCGCTCATGGCGCTTTCAGGCTCGGCATGGCTGCGCCAGATGTCGCGGTTTTATGTCGAGATCATTCGCGGCATGCCGATCCTCGTTTTGCTGTTCTGGATCGCTTTCGTCGGCGCGCCGGCGCTCGTCGCGGGCTGGAATGCGCTGACCGCGCCGTTGCAGGAGGCTGGCTGGCTGAAACCTGTTCTTGTGCGCGACCTGTCGCTGCTCTGGCGTGCAATCATCGCGCTGATGATCGGGTATTCCGCCTTTATCGCGGAAGTGTTCCGCGCCGGTATCCAGTCGGTTGATGCGGGGCAGATCGAGGCGGCGAAGGCGCTGGGCCTCAGCCGTTACCAGCGGTTCCGGCTGATAGTCATGCCGCAGGCCATACGCACGATCCTGCCGCCGCTCGGAAATGATTTCATCGCCATGATCAAGGATTCGTCGCTGGTTTCCGTGCTCGGCGTCGCCGATATCACTCAGATGGGCAAGGTCTATGCGTCCGGCTCTTTCCGCTTTTTCGAGACCTATTCGATTGTCGCCTACATTTACCTTATCCTGACCGTCGGACTGTCGCTCGGGTTGCGACGTCTGGAAAGGAGAATGCGAAAAGGATGGCCAAGCTAGAAACGCCTGCGCTGCAAAAAGTCTATGGGGCGAAGACGCAGGAAGAACTGAACGACGCCTATGCGGCGTGGGCAAACGCTTATGACCGCGAAACCGCCGAAGACGGCTATTGCCTTCCCTTCATGATAAGTTCGTGGGTGGCGCGCCATGTCGCCAAGGGCGAAGGCCCTTTGCTCGATGCCGGATGCGGCACCGGCCTATCCGGCCCTTATCTGAAAGCACTCGGCTATGACGATCTGGAAGGACTGGACCTCTCGGAAGAGATGCTCGAACTGGCGAAACAGCGTGGCTGTTATCGCGCGCTGACCAATGCCGCACTCGGCGAGAAGCTTCCATGGATGGACGGACATTTCCGTGCAGCCTTTTGTACCGGCGTTTTCACAGCCGGACATGCGCCTGCGGAAGGGCTCTTTGAGTTGGTCCGCATCGTACGCCAGAACGGGCATCTGATTTTCACCGTTCGCGACACGATTCTTGAGACAGGCGGTTTTCGGAGCGTTTTCGAACAGCTTGAAAATGACGGGTGCTGGAAGGCAATTGAGGAAAGCGACGCCTTTCGCGCCTTCGCCGTTGGCGAACCCGATGTGCTTGTAAAAGCCTTCGTCTACAAAATCCTCTGAACATCAGCGGAACCGGCAGCGAGCCAGCACGTTAGAGTGCGATTTCGCGCCATTCGGTTGAGGGTTTCGATGCAAGAGCTTTTGGACGACATCGGCCATCCGACATGGCTGCCATTTACGGTCATCGCCGGTCGCTTGTTCATTGCCGCACTGTTTGGCGCCATCGTCGGGTTCGAGCGTGAATGGCAAAACCGTCCGGCAGGTCTGCGCACCCATATTCTGGTTTCGCTTGCGGCAGCAGCTTTTGCCATTCTCGGCATCGAGATCGTACACAGCGCGCAATTCGTGCAGGACGGTTCCAGGCTCGATCCGCTGCGGTTGATCGAGGCGGTAACTGCCGGTGTCGCGTTTCTCGCTGCCGGTTCGATCATCTTCGCCAAGGGCGAGGTCAGGGGCCTCACGACAGGCGCGGGCCTTTGGCTCGCCGGTGCAATCGGCCTGTCGAGCGGGCTGGGCTTCTGGCAGATCGCGGCCTTCATCACCTTTGTCGCAATCGTGGTGCTCGGCCTCATGCATCGTTTCGAGGGTACGATCGGTCCATCCGATGAAAAGACTGAAACCAAAGAAAAGTCTGAGACGACAAAGCGCAAATCATAGGCTTTTTCACGCAGGGCGTGTGCTCTAACAGCCAATTGCTGAATTGCCAAAAGGTTGGTATGAGAGGCTATGGAACAGCTCTTTGGCGATCCGGCCTATAAAGGGTTCGTGCTGCAGGACCACAAACGCCTGCCATCGCGTTTCTTTGCCCGGATTACCGGTGCGCGTACCAGCCGCCTAGCTTAGCGCGCTGCCTCGCAAGAGGCCTACCGGCAGATGCCGGCCATCTCAAATTTTTGACATCGACGGATGTAAGACAATGAACGCACCGCGTACCCTTTACGACAAGATTTTCGATGACCATGTGGTCGACCGGCAGGACGACGGTACCTGTCTTCTCTACATTGACCGCCATCTCGTGCATGAAGTGACCAGCCCGCAGGCCTTCGAAGGTCTGCGCCTGACCGGCCGCACCGTTCGCCACCCTGAAAAGACGCTGGCCGTGGTCGATCACAATGTTCCGACCTCGCCGGACCGCGTGAACGGCATCAAGAATGAGGAAAGCCGCATTCAGGTCGAGGCGCTTGCAACCAACGCCAAGGATTTCGGCGTCGAATATTATTCCGAGAAGGATCGCCGTCAGGGCATCGTCCACATCATCGGACCGGAACAGGGTTTTACGCTGCCGGGCATGACGATCGTTTGCGGTGACAGCCACACTTCCACGCATGGCGCATTCGGTGCGCTGGCGCACGGTATCGGCACGTCCGAGGTCGAGCACGTGCTGGCAACGCAGACGCTGATCCAGCGCAAGGCCAAGAACATGCTCGTGCGTGTCGATGGCAAGCTGCCGCATGGCGTGACTGCAAAGGACATCATTCTGGCCATCATCGGCGAGATCGGCACGGCTGGCGGCACCGGCTACGTCATCGAATATGCGGGCGAAGCCATTCGTGCGCTTTCGATGGAAGGCCGCATGACGGTTTGCAATATGAGCATCGAGGGCGGTGCTCGCGCAGGTCTCATCGCGCCGGACGAAAAAACCTATGAGTATGTGAAAGACAAGCCGCGCGCGCCGAAAGGCCAGGCATTCGACATGGCCAAGGCCTATTGGGAAACGCTGCATACCGATGAAGGCGCGCATTTCGACAAGGTGGTCGTGCTCGATGCGGCCAACTTGCCGCCCATCGTAAGCTGGGGCTCTTCGCCGGAAGACGTCGTCTCGATTCTGGGAACGGTGCCGGACCCGGCTGAAATTGCCGACGAGACGAAGCGCACGTCCAAGCAGCGCGCGCTCGACTATATGGGCCTGAAGGCAGGCACGAAGATCACCGATATCGAGATCGATCGCGTCTTCATCGGTTCCTGCACCAATGGCCGCATCGAGGATCTGCGCGAAGTGGCCAATGTGGTCGAGGGCAAGACGGTCGATCCGCGCGTCAGTGCGATGATCGTGCCGGGTTCCGGTCTCGTAAAGGAGCAGGCGGAAGCTGAAGGTCTGGACAAGATTTTCATCGCAGCCGGTTTCGATTGGCGTGAGCCGGGCTGCTCGATGTGCCTTGCGATGAACGACGACCGGTTGAAGCCGCATGAGCGTTGCGCATCGACCTCGAACCGCAATTTCGAAGGCCGTCAGG
Source organism: Foliimonas ilicis (assembly GCF_039939195.1). NCBI lineage: Bacteria > Pseudomonadati > Pseudomonadota > Alphaproteobacteria > Hyphomicrobiales > Phyllobacteriaceae > Foliimonas > Foliimonas ilicis. The sequence continues at coordinate 482,306 of NZ_JBDUUH010000001.1, forward strand.
GCTTCAAGGGCCGCACGCATCTCGTGTCGCCCGCAATGGCTGCTGCCGCCGCAATTTCCGGCCATTTCGTGGATATTCGCGACTGGAAATAAAGAAATGCGGGCAGCCTTCCGAGGCTGCCCGGCTCCGCATTCGGATTTGTCGGTTGGGGTGTTGCCGATCGATCTGACGCTGATCGCAATAACGGCATGGGTTTCGTGAAACTCATGCCGTTATTTTGCGTAAATGCCGGAAAATTGTCGTTCGCCGTTAACGCCTTTTTGGCCAGCTTCGGCTAGTGTCAAAGCGTCGGAGCCTTCTGCGTATGTTTGGTGTTGAGTTCATCATTGCCATAAATATCATAGTTTCAGGCTTGCTTGCCGCGGCCTTCGGCGCAATTTATCTATACGATCCACGACAAACAGCAGCGCGTTGGATGACTGGCGCCTATGTGCTGGGCGGCCTTTATTCTGTAGTCGAATTCATGCTGCCGATGTTCGGCACGATCTTTTTCGTGCTGCTCGACTTTACGATAATCCTTGCTGCACTTGCCGTGTTCAACGGCGGCCTGACTGCGAAGTATGGCGGCCCGTCTCTGACGTTGCCGATGGCAGTGATCATCATCGTCGCCGTCGCCGCAGTCTATCTGGTGCAGGATTATTCGGAAAACGCGTTCACGCGCATGATCGTCTACCAGATACCTTACGTGATTATGCAACTGATCGGCGCTGGCATCATCTGGACGGCGCGGCGCATGCTGACGCGTTTCGATTTCGCGCTGATGATCCTGCTGATGCTCAGCGCGACGCAGTTCTTCACCAAGCCGTTTCTGGCGCATATGTTCAATTGGGCCGGCGATCCAGGATCCTACGGCGGCAGTGTCTATTCCATGATCTCGCAGTCGTTGGGCACAGTCTTTGCCGTAGCGATTGCGCTTGCCGCGTTGTTGATCCTCGGTCGGGACATATTGTCGGATGCGACCAAGAAATCCGAGACCGATGCGCTGTCCGGCCTGCTTAATCGCGGTGGCTTCAAACGCTATGCGGAAGATGCGCTGAAGGAGACGTCGCGCCGGGGCATGCCGATTTCGCTGATCATCGCCGATCTCGATCACTTCAAGGATGTGAACGACAGTTTCGGTCATGCGTCGGGTGACCGGGTCATCGAAGTCTTTGCGGGTTTCCTTCATGCAAGTGCCGCCGAGCATCAGGTCGCGGGGCGGCTCGGCGGTGAGGAGTTCGCGATCATTCTTCCGGGCGCAAATCTGGCCGCTGCACGGCTTTTCGCTGAAGGCGCGCGCAATGCGTTCTCAAACTTGCAGATTGACGGCTTGCCGGAAGACAGGCGCTTCACTGCGAGCTTCGGCGTCGCGCAACTCGCGCCGGGCGAGGGCATTTCTGAACTTCTGCGTCGCGCGGATGAAGCTCTTTACGAAGCAAAGAAGGGCGGACGCGACTGCGTTCGCCTTTCGGTCGCGCCTGGTCAGGGCAAGCAGGGACTGACGGTCGCGTCGTCCTAGAGACTGCGGCTTCGCAGATCCTTACCGGCAGGGAGACAGGACAGGTATCTCGCCTTGATCGAAGCCGTACATGTAGGACCGGCCTTTGACCAGAACGGGCGGACGGTAACAGTCTGCTTGGCGAACCCCATCGTAGCCGCTGTGGGCAATTTCGGAATCGCCTCGTGTGTAGTTGGAAAGTTCGCGCGCAAGGTGGCCTTGCCCGATGATGATGCGCTTGTATCCGGCAGAACTGTAGACGACCAGATTGCCGAATGAATCCGCGTGAACGCGGTCTTCGGCGAAATTCTGTGCCGCTGCAGGCAGCGCAAACGCGGCAAACGCAAGCGCTAAAACTCTCTTTGCAATCGAATGCATGACGCGCCCTCCGGTCATCAAATCAAGCTGAGGGATAAATTAACCTTTTATTAATCATTGTTAATAGGGTGGCCGCGATTCACGGGAAACAATCGGGATTTATGGTTAATTTGCGTGATTGAATACCTGATAGATCGAAACCCGGAGATGGTTTGCCGGTTTTTCAGGTTGAAAGTGGCCTCAGACGAGGCGTAATCTGCAAGCCATGAAGAACCGTCGTTTCCGCCGCCGCCCTTTTCTGGCGGCAGCACTTTCGCTCTGGCCCGCAGTTTTTGCTGCGTCCTGCGTCTCCGAAAGCCACACCGCTGCAGTCGATGCCGAAACGACATCCGTCCAGCCGCGTCAGGCCAATTACGATTGCGGCCCGGACGGTGCCCTGTCGATCGAGAATTTGAAGACATCCGTAAAGGTGGTCGATCCGACTGGTGAAAACGTTGAACTTCCAGCTTCGCCCGCGACACAGCAGTCGCGCTATGGCGAGACGCCCTATGCGCTCGTTCTGGACGGCAAGGATGCGCTTTACATGAAAAGCGGCCGCGAGCCGGTCGCTTGCCATAGATGATTCCGGTCTGCGCATCTGCCTGTAACATTTGCGGCATCAGGGGCATTCAAACGATTAAAGCGCAGTTGCGGGATAAAGCATTTTCGTTTTCCTACTAAATATCGAGCATGAAACGATTTTCCGGCTTTGACGCGGTGCAAAAAGAGCATTAGAACGCGGGCTATCCAACGTCGCATTCCGCAGCAGTGATGCCGCTTTTCCATCAGGGCGCAGGATGTAGAAAAGGGGAGCCATGAGCAAATCACCAGCCACCCAAGCCTCGGCACGGCCGCGCCCATTGTCGCCGCATCTCACGATCTATCGCTGGCCGATCACAGGCATCATGTCGATCATGCACCGCATCACCGGCGGCGCGCTTTATTTCGGCACGCTTCTGGTTGCCTGGTGGCTGATCGCATCGGCGACCTCCGAGCGCCAGTTCGACATCGCGAACGCCGTCTTCGGTTCATGGATCGGACGTCTCGTGCTTCTCGGCTACACATGGGCGCTCATGCATCACATGCTGGGCGGCATCAGGCATTTCGTCTGGGATACCGGTGCCGGACTTGAAAAGCATACGGCCAGCAAATTCGGCTGGGCGACGATTATCGCCTCCATCGTGCTGACGATCCTGATCTGGGTCGGCGCACTGTTCGTGCGAGGAGCTTGATATGAGTGATTTCAGAACGCCGCTTGGCAAGGTCCGCGGGCTTGGCTCGGCGCGCGAAGGCACGGAGCATTTCTGGCGCCAGCGCGTAACGGCCATCGCCAATGTTCCCTTGACGCTTTTCTTCGTCGGTTTGCTCGTTTCGCTTCATGGCGCAGACTTTGAGCAGACGCGCGCAGTGCTGGCCAACCCCTTCGTTGCGCTGGTGCTGATCCTGATGCTGTTTGCCGGTCTCTACCATATGCGGCTCGGCATGCAGATGATCATCGAAGACTATGTTCATGGAGGCACGAGGATCGTCCTTTTGCTTCTCAATACGTTTTTCACGATTGCAATTGGCGTCGCTTCGATCTTCGCCCTGCTGAAACTGGCATTCGGGGGCTGAACTGTGGCCAACGCAGAAGAAAATAAGGGCCGCACGGCCTATACATATGTCGATCACAAATTCGACGTCGTCGTCGTGGGCGCAGGCGGTGCGGGCCTTCGCGCAACGCTCGGCATGGCAGAGCAGGGCCTGAAGACGGCCTGCATCACCAAGGTTTTCCCGACGCGCTCGCATACGGTTGCGGCACAGGGCGGTATTGCTGCCTCGCTGCAGAATATGGGCCCGGATAGCTGGCAGTGGCACCTTTACGATACCGTCAAGGGTTCCGACTGGCTGGGCGACGTTGACGCGATGGAATATCTGGCGCGCGAAGCGCCTGCTGCCGTCTACGAGCTCGAGCATTACGGCGTGCCGTTCTCGCGCACCGAAGATGGCCGCATCTATCAGCGTCCGTTTGGCGGTCACATGCAGAATTTCGGCGATGGTCCGCCGGTTCAACGTACTTGTGCAGCGGCAGACCGTACCGGCCACGCAATCCTGCACACGCTTTACGGCCAGTCGGTAAAGCACAACGCGCAGTTCTTCATCGAGTATTTCGCGCTCGATCTGATCATGACGGATGGCGTCTGCACCGGCGTCGTCGCCTGGAACCTCGATGATGGCACGATCCATCGCTTTTCCGCCAAGATGGTGGTGCTGGCGACCGGCGGCTATGGCCGCTCCTACTTCTCCGCGACTTCCGCGCATACCTGCACCGGCGACGGCAATGGCATGGTGGCGCGGGCGGGCCTGCCCTTGCAAGACATGGAATTCGTCCAGTTTCACCCGACCGGCATTTACGGTGCGGGCTGCCTGATCACCGAAGGCGCGCGCGGCGAGGGTGGCTATCTGGTCAACTCCGAAGGCGAGCGCTTCATGGAGCGCTATGCACCATCTGCCAAGGATCTTGCATCGCGCGATGTCGTTTCGCGCTGCATGACCATGGAAATCCGTGAAGGCCGTGGCGTTGGCAAGAACAAGGATCACATCTTCCTGCATCTCGACCATCTGGACCCCGCCGTTCTACATGAACGTCTGCCGGGCATTTCGGAATCGGCCAAGATTTTCGCGGGCGTTGATGTCACCAAGGAGCCGATCCCGGTTCTGCCGACCGTGCACTACAATATGGGCGGCATTCCAACGAATTATTGGGGCGAAGTGCTCAACCCGACGAAGGAAGAGCCGGACCGTGTCCAGCCTGGCCTCATGGCCGTTGGCGAAGCCGGTTGCGCTTCCGTCCACGGTGCAAACCGCCTCGGTTCGAATTCGCTGATCGATTTGGTCGTGTTCGGCCGTGCGGCTGCAATCAAGGCTGGCGAAGTCGTCGACCGGAATTCGCCGATCCCGCCGATCAACGAAGCTGCCGTCGAAAAGATCATGGATCGCTTCGACCGCGTTCGTTATGCGAACGGCTCCAAGCCGACCGCCGTGTTGCGCGAGAAGATGCAGAAAGCCATGCAGGAAGACGCTGCCGTTTTCCGCACGCAGGATTCGCTGGAAGCGGGCTGCAAGCGCATTTCCGAAATCTGGACCGAGCTTTCCGACATCAAGGTCACCGACCGCTCGATGATCTGGAACTCCGATCTGGTGGAAACGCTGGAGCTCGAAAATCTGATGGCCTGCGCAATCACCACCGTCTATGGCGCGGAGGCCCGCAAGGAGAGCCGCGGCGCGCATGCGCGTGAGGATTTCTCCTCGCGTGACGATGCAAACTGGCGCGTCCACACGCTTTCCTGGCTCGATGAGGCCGGCAAGGTCACGCTCGATTACCGTCCCGTTCACACCGAACCGCAGCTTAGGGAAGAAGATGGCGGCATCAGCCTCGCCAAAATCGCTCCCAAGGCTCGCGTTTACTGATTCGAGGGGAAAAAGATGGTTGAACTCACGCTTCCCAAGAACTCCAAGATCAGTGCTGGCAAGACATGGCCGAAGCCGGAAGGCGCGACCAATCTGCGGGAATACAAGATTTACCGCTGGTCGCCGGACGACGACGCCAATCCGACGGTCGACACCTATTATGTCGATATGGATGATTGCGGACCGATGGTTCTCGATGCGCTGTTGTGGATCAAGAACAAGATCGATCCGACGCTGACGCTGCGCCGTTCATGCCGCGAAGGCATTTGCGGCTCCTGCGCCATGAATATCGACGGCACCAACACTTTGGCGTGCACCAAGGGCGCGGAAGAGATTTCCGGAGCCGTGAAGGTCTATCCGCTGCCGCATATGCCGGTGGTGAAGGATCTGGTGCCCGATCTGACCGTGCCTTATGCGCAGCTTTCCTCGATCCAGCCCTGGCTGCAGACGGTTTCGCCGGAGCCTGCAAAGGAATGGAAGCAGAGCCATGAGGACCGCGCGAAGCTCGACGGGCTTTATGAATGCATTCTCTGCTTCTGCTGCCAGACGTCGTGTCCGAGCTATTGGTGGAATGGCGACCGCTATCTCGGTCCAGCCGTGCTGCTTCAGGCCTATCGCTGGCTGATCGATTCCAGAGACGAAGCCAAGGGCGAGCGTCTGGACAATCTGGAAGACCCGTTCCGGCTTTATCGCTGCCACACGATCATGAATTGTGCACAGACCTGCCCGAAGGGTTTGAACCCGGCAAAGGCAATCGCCGAGATCAAAAAGATGATGGTCGAGCGTCGCGTTTAGTCGGCTACATTAAAATTTAATTAGCCAGCGAATATAATGAAAAACAGGCGCATAAAGCGCCTGTTTTGCTATTCAGTTGTGCGAATCAAGCCAGTTTTGCGTCGAGCGAGACTTTGATCGCGCCGAGAGCTTTGGAGACTGGGCAGCCTTCCTTGGCCTTGGTCGCGAGTTCCTGGAATTTTGCATCTTCGATGCCCGGCACCTTGCCGGAAAGCGTGATTGCGCTTTCGGTGATCTCGAAGCCGCCGCCTTCTGCCGGACCATAGGTCACGACTGCCTTGGCGTTCAGTTCATCGGCAGGCGTGCCGTTTTCGGCGAGGAAATGGGAAAGCTGCATGGCAAAGCAGCCAGCATGCGCAGCGGCGATCAGTTCTTCAGGGTTCGTGCCCGACTTTCCGCTCTCGTCCTGAAAACGGCCCTTGAATGAATAGGCGACCTTGTTGAAAGCGCCGCTCTGCGTGTCGAGCGTCCCAGTGCCTTCCGAGAGCGAGCCTTTCCATATTGCTGTGGCGTGACGGTTCATGAAGTTCTCCGTTGATTTGGCAGGCCGATGAAACGGCGACAAATTGAATATAGTGCCGGTCTCCGCATCTTCCATGGAAAAGCTACCACCAAAAATGCAGGAACGGGCTGCGCAACCGCCACGCAACTTTTACGTGTTGAAAGCTGGCAGGGCTTTTCGTATTCTGCGCTCGATTTTCGGGGAATTTGGCATGCATATTCTGATCGCTGTGGTCGGCCTTATGGGGGCGGCCGCTTTCTGGTGGTACAGGGTAAAATATATGAGCGAGGCGGCGAATGAAGTCGTCGATGCAGTCGGGCGCGTGCGTGGTTCGATCAAACGCAAGAAGTTGCGCAAACAGGCAGCACTTTCACCTTTGACCGCCGTCGATGATCCGATCTTGGCCGCGGCAACGCTGATCACGGCGATTTTCAGTGAAGATACGCCGCTGACGCCGGTGCGTGAGAATGCCATCCGGGAGGTAATTTCGGGCATTGCCGACCCCAAGAAAACGGACGAAGCCGTCATCTATGGCAAGTGGGCCGCCTCGCAGATCGACGATTCGAATATTGTGATCGACAAGCTCTCACCTTTTATGCGTGAGCGCCTTGAGGAGAATGAACGCCTTGAGCTCCTGAAGATGATTGATGATGTTGCCGCAGCCGAAGATGCACTGCCGCCGCTCTACAGCCAGAAGATGCGCCGCCTGCGTCAGAAGCTCGGTTTCGAGATCAACTGATCGGGGTCAGATTTTTTCGCCGCGCAGCAGCCGGGGCGAGGCGCCCGTCAGGCCGGATGCCTGCGTGATGAAGAACTCCTTGATGCGCGGCATGCGGTCGACCAGCCCCAGACCTATGTCGCGCGCCATGCGCAGCGGTCCGAAATCGTTCGAGAACAGACGGTTCAGAACATCGGTGGTGACGCCCATGCGCACCGTGTCGAAGCGCCGCCACTCCTGATAGCGTTCCAACACATCCAGCGCGCCAATGTCCTGGCCGAGCCTGTCGGCCTCGACGATCGTTTCGGCCAAGGCTGCCGCATCCTTGAAACCCAGATTGAGGCCCTGTCCGGCGATCGGATGAATGCCATGTGCTGCGTCGCCCGCAAGCGCGAAACGCGGTTTGACGAAATCGCGCGCCAGCGTCAGCCCGAGCGGCCAGGCGCGGGGTTTGCCCTCGACGCGAATTTCTCCGAGTTTCAGGCCGAAGCGCTGCTCGAGCTCGGATTCGAACACGAGTTCGTCGCTCGCCACCAGCTTTTCGGCATCTTCCGTGCGTTCGGTCCAGACGATGGATGAGCGATTGCCGGTGAGCGGCAGCGTTGCGAATGGGCCTGCGGGCAGGAAATGCTCTTCGGCGCGGCCATTGTGCGGGCGCTCGTGCAAAACCGTGCAGACGATGCCCGACTGCCCATATTCCCATTTCACGGTCTTGATACCGGCCATGTCGCGCAGTTTCGACTTCACGCCGTCGGCTGCAATCAGAAGCCGCGCATCCAGCGTAATACCGTCCGCCAGATGAATTTCCAGCTTGGTGCCGTGGTTCAGGAAGCTCTGCACCGGCACGCCTTCGATGAGGTCGATGCCGAGTTCGGCTGCGCGGCGGCGCAGCGCGCCGTTCAACATGCGGTTGGCAACCATATGCGCGAAAGGCTCGCCGGGTTCGACTGCTCCGTCGAAGGTTAGGAAGACCGGGCGCACGGGATCGGAAGTGCGCGAATCCGTGATGATCATGTCGTTGATCGGCTGTGCTTCAGGCAGAATTTCCGCCCAGCAACCAAGCTGATCGAGCATACGGCAGGCGGCGGCGGCGATTGCGGAGGCGCGGCCATCCTTTTGCCAGACGCCTTCAGGGGCCGCATCGACAATTGCAATCGACAGATTGGGCCGTGCCTGTTTTATGGAAACTGCGGTCGCCACGCCGACATAGCCTGCACCGGCAATAACGATGTCGATCTGCTTTTCCGTACCTGCCTTGCGTTCGGCCATTTCATCACCTTGCGACTTACGCGTTCCAGCCCCGAAGCTTGACTTGCCCGGAGCTTCCTGTTCGAAGCCTACATCATTGCTAAAGACAAGGACGCGACGATGTCGGCTGCCATTCAGGAGCTTTTGAGCATTCTCGACCTCGAGCAGCTCGAACACAACCTCTATCGTGGTCGCAGCCCGAAAGCCAACTGGCAGCGCGTGTTCGGCGGGCAGACGATCGCGCAGGCGCTTGTCGCGGCACAGCGCACAGTTGGTGGCGACCGGCCGGTGCATTCGCTTCACGGCTATTTCATGCGGCCGGGCGATACGGAAATTCCGATCGTCTTTCAGGTGGACCGGATTCGCGACGGCGGAAGCTTCACGACGCGCCGCGTTGTGGCAATCCAGCATGGAGAGGCGATCTTTTCGCTGGAAGCATCGTTCCAGAAAAAAGAAGAAGGCCTCGAGCATCAAATCGAGATGCCGAAGGGTCTTCCCGCACCCGAAACTCTGCCTTCGCAGCGCGAATTGATCGAAAATTCGCCGAATCTGCCGGCCGCGATCCGCCATTATTGGGCAAAGGAACGGCCGCTGGAAATCAGGCCGGTCAATGTCGAGCATTATACGAGCAATACCAAGCTGCCGCCGGTGCAGCACATCTGGATCAGGACGACCGGTTCGGTGCCGAACGATCCAGCTATGCAATCTGCCGTTCTTGCATACCTCTCGGACATGACGTTGCTGGACACGTCGACCTTCGCACATGGCCGTGGAATCTTCGATGCGGACATTCAGGCGGCAAGCCTCGACCACGCAATGTGGTTTCATCGCCCGCACGATCTCGACGGCTGGATGCTCTACACGCAGGACAGCCCGTCTTCTTCCGGTGCGCGCGGGTTTACGCGCGGCTCGCTCTACACGCCGGATGGCACGCTTATAGCGTCGGTTGCCCAGGAAGGCCTCATTCGCCTAAAGCGAAAGCCTGCAAACTAGGCAATTTTTAATTTTTGCATAAAAATTAATCAGACGAGCATTTGGCCGCTGCCGCATTTCTCAGCGCCGGGCGTCTGATTCCGTTGATTCGTAACGATTTTTGACCCGTGAAAACCATCTGGCACGGAGCTTGAATTGCGTTGCTTACTCTCCGGCTGTTTTCGGGCAGATCGAAGAAGTCACGCAATCGCGGGGGACCCGCAAAAGCAAAGGGTGAAACCTTATGAAAATCGTGATGGCAATCATCAAGCCGTTTAAGCTCGACGAGGTACGCGAAGCGCTTACCGCAGTCGGCATCCAGGGCCTGACCGTCACCGAAGTCAAAGGCTACGGGCGTCAGAAGGGGCATACTGAAATTTATCGCGGCGCGGAATACGCGGTCAGCTTCCTACCGAAAATCAAAATCGAAATCGCAGTGGGCACCGATTTGGTGGACAAGGCGGTCGAAGCGATTTCCGGCGCTGCCAAGACCGGCCAGATCGGGGACGGCAAAATCTTCGTCTTCTCGATCGAACAGGCCGTGCGCATCCGCACCGGCGAAACAGACACCGACGCGCTCTAAGCGGACCAGTCGTATTCTCATGGAGATATCAATGAAAATTCCTTCCAATTTGAAGACGGCGGCGTGGTCCACGCTTCTGGGTTCGATGGCCGCGGGTGCGTTCGGTGCGCTCCCGGCTTTTGCACAGGAAGCAGCACCTGAAGCAGCCGAAGCCGTTGCAGCCATCGATACGGGCGATACCGCCTGGATGCTGATCTCGACCGTCCTCGTCCTGTTCATGATCCTGCCGGGTCTCGCCCTGTTCTATGGCGGCCTGGTGCGTGCGAAGAACGTTTTGTCGGTGCTGATGCAGTGCACGATGGTCTTTGCAGTGATCGCCGTTGTTTGGGTCCTGTGGGGCTACTCCTTCGCTTTCGGCGGTTCGGAAAGCCCTTATTTCGGTGGTTTCGGCAAGCTTTTCCTCGCTGGCGTGACGCCTGATTCGGTTTCGGGCTCGATCCCGGAATATGTCTTCATCGCCTTCCAGATGACCTTTGCCTGCATCACGCCGGCTCTGATCGTCGGCGGCTTTGCAGAACGCATCAAATTCGGCGCACTGATCCTCTTCGTCGTGCTTTGGGTTTCGCTCGTCTACTTCCCGATCGCACACATGGCATGGGACGCAAGCGGCCTGTTCTTCGGCTGGGGCGTGATGGACTTTGCAGGTGGTACGGTCGTTCACATCAATGCCGGTATCGCAGCTCTCGTCGGCGTCATCATGATCGGCAAACGCATCGGCTACGGCAGCGAGAACATGGCTCCTCACTCGCTTCCGCTGACCATGATCGGTGCATCGATCCTGTTCGTCGGCTGGTTCGGCTTCAATGCCGGCTCGGCAGCAGCCGCAAACGGCACGGCAGCTCTCGCCATGATCAACACCTTCACGGCAACGGCTGGCGCGGTCATTGCCTGGGCAGTGGTTGAAAAGCTTGCACGCGGCAAGGCATCGATGCTGGGCGGCGCTTCGGGCGTTATCGCAGGCCTCGTTGCAGTGACCCCTGCAGCAGGCTTCGTCGGTCCGGTTGGCGCTATCGTGCTTGGCGCAGTTGCCAGCGTGGTCGCCTACTACTTCGTGGCCGTCGTGAAGATCAAGTTGGGCTATGACGACTCGCTCGACGTGTTCGGCATTCATGGCGTTGCAGGCATCATCGGTGCAATCGGCACCGGCATCCTCGCAGCTCCTTCGCTTGGTGGCGTTGGCTACGAAGAAGGCGTGACGATGGGCGCTCAGGTCTGGACGCAGATCGTTGCTGTCGGCATCACCATTCTCTGGTGCGGTATCGTGTCGGCGATCCTCTACAAGGTCGTCGATGTCATCATCGGTCTTCGCCCGACGAAGGAAGCCGAGCAGCAGGGTCTCGACCTCACCTCGCACGGCGAAGTGGCCTACCACTCGTAAAAATTACCGGGCGAATTCGTTCGCCCGGCTTTCATAAATCCCGTCGTGTCCGGTTCGAAAGACCGCTCACGCTTTGAGGCCCGGTCAATCCGGGCCTCTTTTTTTGCGATTTACGGCGTTGAAAATCGCGCTCTGGAAATTTTCCATGGTTAATGCGCCCTTAACCTCCGTTCCCTAATCTGACCTGTGATTCCGCCTCGCTCCCGATCGGTGAGCTGCAAGACTATTGAAAGACGGGGAACGATTGATGCGTTCTGGGGTTTCCACGCCGCTGACACTGTCCGATTCGGAAAACGGCCTGCAGACATTTATGCGCAGGCAGCTTGGCCGGGTGTCGGGTCTGGCAATGTTTGCCGTTGTTGCCTTTGGCCTCGCGGCACTTGGCACATGGAATGTGGCTGATCCGAGCTTCAGCCATGCTAGCGACAATAGTGTCACCAACGCGATGGGTTATGCGGGCGCGGTCTTTTCCGATCTCGCAATGCAGTTTTATGGCCTTTCGGCGGTTGCAGCACTCGTACCAGCAGTGATCTGGGGCTTCTTCCTCGCGACCGCACGCGGGGTGGATCGTATGCCGCGCCGCATTGCCGCATGGTTGGGCGCATCCATGCTGGGTGCCGCAATGGCCGGATGCGTCACGCCTCCGCCGACCTGGCCGCTTCCGTCCGGCCTTGGCGGCGTGTTCGGCGATATGGTTCTGAAACTGCCCGCCCTTGCCATCGGCGAATATCCGACCGGTTTGATCGCAAGCGTGATCGCCGTCGTTCTGGCAGCGCCTGCTCTGTGGCTGTTCGCATTCGGTGCGGGCCTGCTTTCGCGAGAGAATGGCTTTGCCGCGCCTAAAAAGACCGTGTCCCGCGACGTTCGCGATCAGGATCTGGCTTCCCTTGAAGATGAGGATGATGACGAGCGCGGCTTCGCGATCATCGGCGCAGTCACCCATTGGTGGCTTTCGGCGCGGGCTTACATTCGCCGCCGCAAGCAGCGCCGCATCGAACAGGAAGGTTTTGACTATGAGGATGCCGAGCCGCAGCCTTCGGGCGAAAGCGCCTGGCGTCAAGCTGCCGCGCGCGTTGAAATCGCCGAACAGGCGGAAGCCCGCTACAGCTCCAATGGACGCGCCCGCGTCGAGCCGGAATTCTTCGCGGCAATGGTCAATGACGGCCGCGTTCCGTATATCGAAGTCGAGGAAGAAGAGCCCTACGCCGACGAGGATTTCGGGGTCGATTTCGAGGCAATGCCCGAAGCCGCGCCGCAGCCGCCTCGCGCGCCGAGCAAAGCGGTCGTCCAGCCGTTCCGCTCTCCCGCCGGACAGCGCGTCGAAACGCCCGCACCACGGCCTCAGCCGGGCGCACGCGTCCAGCGTGAAGCGCAGACGTCGCTAATCGGTCCGAACGGTTTCGAAATGCCGTCTCTGCATTTTCTTGCGGAGCCGAAGAATGTTGCGCGCGACGCCAGCCTGTCGAAGGACGCGCTGGAACAGAATGCACGCCTTCTTGAAGGCGTTCTGGAAGATTTCGGGGTCAAGGGCGAGATCATCCATGTGCGTCCGGGGCCTGTGGTCACGCTTTATGAGCTGGAGCCCGCACCCGGCATCAAATCGTCCCGCGTTATCGGCCTTGCAGATGACATTGCCCGCTCGATGAGCGCGATTGCTGCGCGTGTCGCGGTCGTTCCGGGCCGCAACGCAATCGGTATCGAACTGCCAAATGCGAGGCGCGAAACGGTCTATCTGCGCGAAATCATGGCAAGCCGTGATTTTGAGACGACAAAGGCGAAGCTGGCGCTGGCGCTGGGCAAGACGATCAATGGCGAGGCCGTCATCGTCGATATCGCCAAGATGCCGCACGTTCTGGTCGCCGGTACCACGGGTTCGGGCAAGTCGGTCGCCATCAACACGATGATCCTGTCGCTGCTCTACCGCATGACGCCGGAGCAGTGCCGTCTCATCATGATCGATCCGAAGATGCTGGAATTGTCGGTCTATGACGGCATTCCGCATCTGCTGACGCCTGTCGTCACCGATCCGAAAAAGGCCGTCGTCGCGCTCAAATGGACCGTGCGCGAGATGGAAGACCGCTATCGCAAGATGTCGAAGGTCGGCGTCCGCAATATAGACGGCTTCAATGCGCGCGTCGCTCAGGCCGAAAAGAAGGGCGAGCAGATTTCGCGCACCGTACAGACCGGTTTCGACCGTGAAACGGGCGAGGCGATCTACGAAACCGAACATCTCAACCTTGAAGCGATGCCTTATATTGTCGTCATCATCGACGAAATGGCTGACCTGATGATGGTCGCCGGCAAGGATATCGAAGGCGCGGTGCAGCGGCTTGCGCAGATGGCGCGTGCTGCCGGTATTCACGTCATCATGGCGACGCAGCGTCCCTCCGTCGATGTCATCACCGGTACGATCAAGGCGAACTTCCCGACGCGCATTTCCTTCCAGGTCACGTCCAAGATCGACAGCCGCACCATTCTTGGTGAACAGGGTGCCGAGCAGCTTCTGGGCATGGGCGACATGCTCTACATGGCCGGTGGCGGGCGTATTCAGCGCGTGCACGGCCCGTTCGTTGCGGATGACGAGGTCGAGAAGATCGTTGCGCATCTCAAGCTTCAGGGCGTGCCGGAATATCTCGATGCGATCACCGAAGACGACGGCGAGGATGACGAGGAATCATCCGGCGGCAAGGGCGGCGGTGGCGGCGGGAATTTCGAAAATTCCGACGATCCCTATGATCAGGCGGTGTCCGTCGTTCTTCGCGACGGAAAGGCTTCGACGAGCTACATACAGCGCCGCCTCGGCATCGGTTACAACCGCGCGGCGTCCATCATTGAGCGGATGGAAAAGGAAGGCGTCGTCGGCCCGGCAAACCATGCGGGCAAACGCGAAATCCTGGTTCCGACCGAAGACGACAAATTCTGATACGAACAATAGGCCCCGCCGCCTCCGAGCCTTGCAAAGGTCAAACTTAGGCCCAAGTAAATGCATAGAAAATGCTGTGAGCCCGAGATGATGAAAGTGACGAATTCGATGACCAAAGAGCCTGCTGTTATGACGCGCCGTCTCTTCCTGGGAGCAGGGCTGTCCCTTTTCGGTGTTTTGGCTCTGCAAGGCGTGCCCGGTATCGGTGCGGTTGCTCATGCGCAGGCGACCGGCGTGGCGCAGCGCATTGCCGATCATTTCGCCAGCGTACGTACCATGACCGGCGAATTCGTGCAGTTCGGCCCCAAGGGCGAGCAGACCGGCGGTAAATTCTACATCGAGCGTCCAGGCAAAATCCGCTTCAACTACGATGCGCCGAGCAATTACCGGGTCATCTCGGATGGCCGTTCGGTCGTTATCCTGAACAACAAACTCAATACGTCGGACCTCTATCCGCTTTCGAAGACCCCGCTCAAGCTTTTGCTGGATGAGCGGATCGACCTTTCCGGCAACAAGGTTACCGGTGTTAAGGAAGAGAACGACCTGACGACGATCCAGCTTGCCGATAAATCCGTATTCGGCAACTCGACCATCACGATGATGTTCGATCCGAAAAGCTATGAACTGCGCCAGTGGACCATCCGCGACGCGCAGGGCAAGGATACGACTGTGATGATCTTCAACACCCAGTCCGGCGTGCGGTTCGATCCGTCAATCTTCAAAATCGACTATACGAAGAATCGTCAGGTCAATACGAAGGGCCGGGGCCAGTAACAGGCCGCAGCTCTTTTTTAGATCGTAAAAAGCGTAATTGACTGTGGATCATGCCGCGAAGCTTCGCTTCGTGCCGCCTCAGGCTTGTTTTTAAGCGGTTCGGCTGGCAGTTTCCCTGCCTGATTATCAGCCGGATTTCTTTATGTCTTTTTCGATTGCCACCTGGAACATCAATTCCGTTCGCCTGCGTATGCCTATCGTCGAGCGCCTGCTTCTGGAGCATGCGCCGGACGTCCTTTGCCTGCAGGAAACAAAATGCCCGGACGATCAGTTTCCGCGCAAGGCATTCGAAAAGCTCGGCTACGGGCATATCGAAATCAGCGGTCAGAAAGGCTATCACGGCGTTGCAACTGTCGCGCGGCGGCCGCTCGAACTCGCTGAAAAGCGCGAATTCTGCAAGAAGGGCGATTGTCGGCATTTGTCGGTCTATGTGAATGCCGGTGGCAAGACGCTGCTTTTGCACAATTTCTATGTGCCTGCGGGTGGTGATGAGCCGAACCCGGACATCAATGAGAAATTCCGTCACAAGCTCGATTTCGTTCAGGAAATGAACGCAGTCGAAGCGCGTCATGACGATGCGAGCGGCTCGATACTCGTCGGCGATTTGAACATTGCGCCGCTCGAGCACGATGTCTGGTCGCACAAGCAATTGCTGAAAGTCGTCAGCCATACGCCGATCGAGACGGAAGGTTTCGAGGCGATGCGGCTTGCGGGCAGGTGGGTCGATCTCATGCGCCTCAACGTGCCGCTCGACCAGAAAATCTATACGTGGTGGAGTTACCGCGCCAAGGATTGGGAAATCTCCAATCGCGGTCGTCGCCTCGACCATGTCTGGTCGTCGGAAAACCTTGCGCCGCATCTTCAGGGGATCGAAATCCTGCGCGAAGCACGCGGATGGGACCGCCCGTCAGACCATGTCCCGGTGATTGCGCGCTTCGATCTGATTTAGCTGAGCATCGGAATCATCCAAAAACCGGCAGCCACTTTTCGGTCCGATGCTTTAAGAAGAGAAACGCGGTGCCAAATCCTCGATGCTCGCGATGAACGACTGCAAATCCTCGGTTATCCGATGAAGCAGCGAGACTGCGAGGTCGGGATATTCTTCTAGAATGCGGTGGAACGTCTTTCGGTTGATGCGCAGAAGCTCTGCATCGCGGGACGCTTCGGCACTGGTCAGGCGCTTCGTGTCGGCGATGAGCGCCAGTTCACCGATGATCGAGCCTGATTGCACCAGCGCGACTGCCGTGTGCTCGCCATCGCGCTCGCGAAACAGCTTTATCGTTCCCGAAACGACGACATAGGCCGAATCAGCCTCGTCATCCTCGCGGAAAAGCCGCCTGCCAGCGGGCAGGCGCGTCGATTCCGTGCCGAAGGCAAGAAGGCGCAACTGTTCCTGCGTGAAGCTCTCGAAAAGCCCCACGCCGGACAGGATGCGAATGTCGTCATCCAGCGCCATTACGTCCCCGGTTCCTGGCGCCGGCTCCCTCCCTGTCGCGCGGCTCCCCCCTCTGCCGCCGACCGGTTACGGAACCAGCTTGTATCCGCCGCTTTCTGTCACAAGAATTTCCGCATTGGAAGGATCACGCTCGATCTTCTGTCGCAATCGATAGACATGCGTTTCCAACGTATGCGTGGTGACACCCGAATTATATCCCCATACTTCTTCGAGAAGCACGTCGCGTGTCACGACTTTCTGCTCTGCACGATAGAGATATTTTATGATCGAGGCTTCCTTCTCGGTCAGGCGAACCTTGCCGCCGCGCTGGTCGAGCAGAAGTTTCTGGCTTGGCTTGAACGTGTAGGGGCCGACCGAGAATGTTGCGTCCTCGCTTTGCTCGTGCTGGCGCATCTGCGCACGGATACGGGCGAGCAGAACCGCAAACCGGAACGGCTTGGTGACATAATCATTCGCGCCCGCCTCGAGACCGAGGATCGTATCCGAATCAGTATCGTGTCCGGTCAGCATGATAATGGGGGCTTTGTAGCCCCCCTTGCGCAGCAGTTTCACCGCTTCTCGACCGTCCATGTCGGGAAGCCCGACATCCATGATCAGCAGATCGACCACGCCTGCGCGCGCTGCGGCGACGCCCTTGGCGGCTGTCGCTTCCTGAAGAACGTCGAACTCTTCGTACAGGGACAATTGTTCGACCAGCGTTGCGCGCAGATCCTCGTCGTCATCAACGATCAGTATTGTTCTGGATGTCATTGACCAATCCGTTGTTTTGCAATGAATAATTGAGTTGACCGGGCACCATTTATGCGGAACCTGACCGTCGAAATAGTCGATCACGGTGATTTGTTCCACGATGCGATCATACTCCAAAAAACGTGAGCGCAATGGGGCGGCCGGAAAAATAGAAAAAAGCCTTTGTTTTCTGACAGTTCGCCCGCGACCGGGCGACCAGACGAAGGGTTTGCTGATTGCTGGAAAGACGGTTTTCCCCTGTGCGTTGGGTCGTGGCGGCATCTCCGCGAACAAGCGTGAGGGCGATGGGGCCACACCTTTGGCGCGCATGCGAATCCTTTCCGGCTACTTCAGGCGCGATCATTTTTCACCCTCGGTTTCGAGTCTGCCATTGAAGCCGATCGGGCGCGATCTCGGCTGGTGCGAAGTGCCGAACGACCGCAATTACAACAGGCCGGTGAAAATCCCCTATGGCGCAAGTCATGAGCGGATGATGCGCGACGACCGGCTCTACGATGTCTGCATCGTTCTCGATTGGAACATCAGGCCACGCCACAGGGGACGCGGCAGCGCGATTTTCTTCCATCTGGCACGACCGGGCTTTACGCCGACTGAAGGCTGCGTAGCGGTGACGGAGCGCACAATGGCGCGGCTTTTGCCGTATCTGACGTCAAGGACGGTTTTGCAGGTTGTACGGTAGAAGGACCCCCACTCCGATTTGCTGCGCAAACCACCTCTCCCCCGAAACGGGGTAGAGGAAGGGAGCCTAGCCTTCAACATGGCGCATTGCGGCAATCCAAGTAAAAAACTGAGCAGTGCCGCTGCATTTCCTCTCCCTCACGAAGTGGGGGAGAGGTGGTTTGCGCAGCAAACCGGAGTGGGGGAACTACGCCTAATCGAAGCGCCAGACCGTCGTGCGTTTGACTTCCGCATCTTCCAGCACGCGCGTCACCGGCACTTCATATGTCGCCAATGCGCTTATGCCCTGCTTTGGAAGATAGGACCGACCCGGATCGCCGATCAGGATTTGTGCGCCGCGGTTTCGAAGCGCTTCGAACCATGGAATCAGCCTGTCGGCGAAGGGTTTTTCATAAAAAACATCGCCCGCGAGCACGACATCCCAGCCCCGATCAGCACCGACGCAGTCTTCGCAGATGAATTCAATCTCAGCATCGTTTGCCGCAGCATTGAGCTGGATAGCCGTCTCGCAAAACGGATCGATGTCCGAAGCGCTAATACGGCCCGCGCCTACCTTCGCCGCCGCAATCCCGACAAGTCCCGACCCGGAAGCGAAGTCGAGAACATGCTTGCCGCGCACAATTGCGGGATTGTCGAGCACATAGCGTGCAAGGCCCTGACCACCCGCCCAGGCAAACGCCCAGAAAGGCGGCGGCAGGCCGATTTCTGCCAGCTCTTCTTCGGTTTTCCGCCAAAGATCATGTGCCTCATCCGCCAGATGCAGGCGAATTTCAGGCACATGAGGCGGCGACATCAGCGCCGTGTTGGCGCGGATGAATGTTTCTGCGCCGGAAGGCGTCAGTTTCAAGGAGCGGGAACCAGACCGCCCATGCGGCATACTTCTTCCCACTCATCAGCCGTCACCGGCTGCACGGAAAGCCGCATCGACGTGACCAGCGACATTTTCGCGAGTTTGGGGTTAGCTTTCACATCGACAAGCGTCACCGGCTTTGGCACGTCGCGAACGGCACGAATGTCGACGCATTCCCAACGCGGGTCTTCCGTCGTCGAATCGTGATGCGCCAGCGCGCAGACTTCGGCGATGCCAACCACTTCCAACCCCTCATTCGAGTGGTAGAAAAAGCCGAGATCGCCGATCTGCATGGCGCGCATATTGTTGCGCGCCAGATAGTTGCGCACCCCATCCCATTCCGAGCCCGCTTTGCCTTTTTCCTTCAGCATTTCGAAGGAAAATTTGAATGGTTCGGACTTGAACAGCCAGTAATTCATCAAAAGCTCCGGGAAATTACGATTTCGGGTTCGCTGGATTGTTGAAAACCCAATTCCACGGGAGGATTTCGACACTTTCGAACAGACCGCCTTTGGCGAAGGGGTCGCTGTCGGCAATCGATTTCGCCTGTGCGGCGTCTGCCGCTTCAACGACGACGAGGCTGCCCAGCGGCTTGCCGTCTTCTCCGAGAAACGGGCCGGCGAATTTCAACGTGCCGTTCTGGTTTAGCGTTTCCAGATGAACGACATGGTCGGGACGCAAATCGAGCCGAAGCTGCAGTTTGCCGGGCTTGTCCTTGCAGATGAACGCGAAAAGCATGGTGAACCTCTATTTGGTTTGAATTTATTCGGCCTCATGGCGCAATGGACGCGACATGAGATTGGAAACAGCATCGTTGATCGAAAGCCTGCCTTGCAAGATGGCCGCGACCGCTTCGATGATCGGCGCTTCGATCGCGCGCTCCTTCACGATGCGGGCGGCAATCGCTGATGTAGCGACACCTTCGGCAAGCGGGCGTCCATCGAGATTTTCGCCACGCCCGACCGCCAGCCCATAGGCGAAATTGCGCGATTGCGGCGAGGCGCAGGTCAAAAGCAGATCACCAAGGCCGGAAAGCCCCATCAGGGTTTCAGGCTGCGCACCAAAAGCCGCACCGATGCGGCGCAGTTCCACGAAGCCGCGTGTCACCATCGCGGCCTGCGCGCTGGCCCCAAGACCCGCACCGGTGACAGCGCCTGCGGCAATGGCGAAGACGTTCTTGAGCGCGCCGCCGATTTCGACGCCGACCAGATCGTCGGTCGAGTAGCAGCGGAAGCTGGCCGATGAAAATGAAGCAGCAAGTTCCGCCGCGCGGCCTTCTTCGCTTGCTGCCACGACCACGGCGGTCGGCAGGCCTTTGGCGACGTCTGCGGCAAAGCTTGGGCCGGAAAGGCTCGCGACCGGGTTTGACGGAAGGAGTTCGGCAGCGATTTCCGATGGCAATGTGCCGGTTTCGCGGTCGATGCCCTTGGCGCAGAGCACGAGTGGAATATCCTTCGCCAGATGCCCGCGCATTTTGCAGAGTACGTCGCGCAGCGATTGCGCAGGCGTCACGACAAGCACGCATTGCGCATCGCTGAGCGCGGCTTTGAGATCAGTTGTCGGCTGCATGCCGGTGTCGAGCTTGATGCCGGGTAAATAATGCGGGTTTTCGCCGTTGGCGATTGCCGCCACCATATCCGCATCGCGCGCCCACAGCCGCACGGAATGTCCGGCGCGCAGCATGGTGAGCCCGAGTGCCGTGCCCCATGCGCCGCCGCCAAGAACGGTGAAACGATTCATGCCTTTGGCCCCCTGCGTCCTGAGCCGACGACTGGCGCTGAAATGCTGTCGAGCGGCCAGCGCGAACGCGGTGCGAAATCGAATGCGTCCGGCTCTTCCGCGCCTGCGCGCAGCCGTTCGATGCCTGCCCAGGCGATCATCGCGGCATTGTCGGTGCAGAGCGCATGTGGCGGCGCGACGAATTCGAAGCCGTTTTCCTCGCAAAGCTTGAAAAGCCGCGCCCGGATTGCCTGATTTGCGGCAACGCCGCCCGCGACGACCAGCGCGGGCTTTGCAATGTCGGGATATTCACTGCGAAATCTCGCCAGACTGCGCGAAACGCGGTCACCCACCGAATCGGCGGCTGCGGCCTGAAACGAGGCGCAAATGTCGGCGACATCCTGATCGGAAAGCGGTGCAATGGCGGTTGCCGCCTGCCGCACGGCCGTTTTCAGGCCGGAAAAGGAAAAGTCAGGCCTCGCCTCGCCCTTCAAAGGACGCGGGAAAGCAAAGCGCTTGGGATCACCAGCGATTGCGGCCTTTTCGACGTTCGGGCCGCCGGGAAAAGGCAATCCCAGCATCTTTGCAGTCTTGTCGAAGGCCTCGCCAAGCGCATCGTCGATGGTCGTTCCCCAGCGCTGATAATCGCCGACGCCGCCGACACGCACGATCTGCGTATGCCCGCCGGAAACGAGCAGGAGAAGGTATGGAAAATCGAGGCCGTCCGTCAATCGTGCCGTCAGTGCGTGGCCTTCGAGATGGTTGATTGCCAGAAGCGGTTTGCCTGCAGCACTTGCCAGAGCCTTCGCCGTCATCAACCCGACGATCAGCCCGCCGACGAGGCCGGGGCCTGCGGTCGCGGCAATCGCGTCGATTTCGGAAAGATCGAGGCCCGCATCGGCAAGAGCGGCCTCAACGATGCCGTCCAGCGCTTCGACATGTGCGCGTGCGGCGATTTCCGGAACGACGCCGCCAAATGCCGCATGCTCGTCGATCTGCGAGAGTACGATATTCGACAAAATTTCGGGTTTTTCGCCATTGCGCATGGAAACGACGCTGGCTGCGGTTTCGTCGCAGCTCGTTTCGATGCCCAAAACGCGGATCATTCCGCTTGTTCGATCCATAATTTGCCCGACCGCGATTTGCCCGATAGGAGGTTCCGGGGTAAAGCCCCGTCAGCCGGGGGTTATCACGGACGAGGTCATGCAAACAACAGGCTTGAAGATCGGAACACGCGCAAGCCCACTCGCGATGGCGCAAGCGGAGGAAACGCGTGCGCGTTTGATGGCGGCGCACGGCCTTTCCGAAGATGCGTTCGAAATCGTGCCGCTATCAACCAGCGGCGACCGGATTCAGGATCGGCCCCTGTCTGAGGCAGGCGGCAAAGGGCTTTTCACCAAGGAACTGGAAGAGGCGCTTTACGACGGGCGCATCGACATTGCCGCGCATTCCTCCAAGGATATGCCGACGGTGCTTCCCGACGGGCTCGAACTATCTGCCTTCCTGCCGCGAGAAGATCCGCGCGATGCCTTCATCGGGCGCGATGCGAAATCCATCATCGAATTGCATGAAGGCGCGGTCGTCGGCTCGTCGTCGCTGCGACGTCAGGCGCTGATCAAGCGTATGCGCCCCGACCTTCAGGTAGTGATGTTTCGCGGCAACGTGCAGACCAGATTGCGCAAGCTTTCCGAAGGCGTGGCGGAGGGAACTATCCTCGCGCAGGCCGGGCTGAAACGCCTGCATCTCGAGCATGTCGTGACCGATCTCATGTCGCTCGACTTCTTTCCGCCCGCACCGGGCCAAGGCGCGATCTGCATTGAAAGCCGCATCGGAGACAAACGCGTTTTCGATATGCTGCAGGCGATCCACGATGTACCGACCGGCCACGCGCTTGCCTGTGAACGCGCCTTTCTTCGTGCGCTCGACGGGTCCTGCCGCACGCCGATTGCCGGATATGCGCGGATCGAAGGCGATGCGCTGAAATTTTCCGGTCTGATCCTGACGCCCGATGGCACACGCTCGCATGATTGCGAAGCGGAAGGCCATGTCCGCGACGCAGAGCGGATCGGTCGCGAGGCAGGCGAGAAAGTGCGCGCGCAAGCCGGCACGGAATTCTTCGAGGGCTGGTCCTGAATGGGCCGCACGGTCCTCGTAACCAGACCAGAACCCGGTGCCGGGCGCACCGCCAGACGGCTTGAGAGCGAAGGTTTCGTGCCGATCGTTCTGCCGCTTTCGCAGACTTGTCGGATCGATGCCGAGTTGCCGCCTCTGCCTTTCAGTTTCATTCTGGCTGCAACAAGCGCAAACGCGTTTCGTTTTGCGCCCGCTTTATCAGGCGTCAAGGACGTCGCTTGCTATGTCGTCGGCGCGCGAACAGGAGCTGCCGTGCGCGAGGCTGGGCTTTCGTCCATCGTAGAAGGCGAGGGCGATGCGGAGGCGCTTGCTGACCTCATTATTGCCCGAGAAAAGAGCGGCCAGACGATTGTTTATCTATGCGGGCGCGTAAGAATGCCGGTTTTCGAATCGCGTTTGCGAGAAGCCGGTTTCGATGTTCTTGCCGTCGAAACCTACGACACTTTGCCTTTGAAGCATGAGACGCAGACGCTTGCCGACGCTTTTTCGGGCCGTCAAATCGACGCAGTGCTTCTCTACTCCGCGCATGCCGCTTCTGCGTTCATTTCGATGCTTCAGGGGTCAGAATTCGCCGGTCTTTTTGCAGAATCGAAGCTGCTTTGTCTGTCGAAACGGGTTGCGGATCGCATTTCCGGTAACGATCTGGACATAAGAATCGCAGAAACACCGACGGAAGATGCGCTTTTTTCGGCTTTGGGGCGTTCGTTTTAAACGTGCCGGCGCCACTGGATGCTTTTTCGATACGGCTTATGTGATACTCATCAAAATCGTCCCTGTCAGGGGATTTTGGAAAACAACGAAATCGGAGGCCAAGAATGGTCAAAACCCCGAGAACGCGGCATTCCAGACCCAAGCGGGACCCGGTGACCATTGAACTGGAACCGGATGCGGTTTCACGCATTTCCGACAGCCCGCCCGCCGAGGCGGATGCACAGGAAGCCGCTGCTCAGGCAGCAGAAACGCCTGAGGAGGCGGCAATTTCCCAGTCAGATTCTCCGAACAAGCGAGACGAAACCGGGCAGACCGGCAATTGGCAGCCGACAACGTCGAGCGATTACGATTTTTCGGCGAATTCCGACAATGCAGCTCAGCCGGTCACCGATGACGCTGCCGCTGAGCGTGAAGAAACACGCGCTGAGGAAAGCGAATCCCCTTATGCGCCTTCAGGTGCAGAGCCTGCCGCAGAGCGGAAGTCCATGTCGCCATTCCTGGCCGCCCTTGCTGGCGGCGTTTCGGCGCTGGTTCTGGCCGGTCTTCTCCAGTTTGCAGGAGTTCTTGGCAGTCCCGGTTCGTCCGGCGGACAAAATGAAGCTGTAAGCCAGGAGATCGCCTCGCTGAAGTCGCAGATCGCCGACCTTTCGCGTGGCGAAAACGGGCCGGATCTTTCAAACCGCGTCGATGCTTTGACAGCTTCCCTGCAAGAGGTTCGATCCAATCTCGAAACAGTGCGCGGATCGGCCGAGGCGGGCACCGGCGGTGTCGATTTGAGTGCGATCGAGGGCAGAATCGGCGAAATCGAAAGCTCGGTTACACGGTTAGGCGAAGCAGGCGGCCAGCCGAATGCGGAAGCCGTAACCGCACTCGACGGCAGGATTGCTGCGGCAGAAGCGCTGGTAAAGACCGAGACCGAGCGGGTTTCCAGCCTCGATGCCCGCATCGCCGGTCTGGAACAGACGATGACCGGCGTTTCAGACAAGCTCGAAGCGCAGGCGGGCCAGCCGAAAATCGCACTTTCCATCGCAGCTTCCGCCTTGAAATCCGCCGTGGAGCGCGGCGCGCCGTTTCAGGCTGAGATCGAGACGTTTGCGGCCATTGCGCCGGATGCGCCTGAGCTTGCCGATCTGCGCGGCTACGCGGAAAAGGGCGTGACGACCCGCGCCGATATCGCCACGGAAACGGATCAGGCTGCCAACGCGATGATTGCAGCGGCGGCACCTCCGCTGGAAAGCGCAAGCTTTCTCGACCGGCTGATGGTCAGCGCCGAATCGCTGGTAAAAGTTCGCCCGGTCGGAGCAGTCGAAGGTGCTGGCGTACCGGAAACGGTCGCGCGCATGGAAGTCGCGATCAATGGGGGCGATCTGCAAAAGGCGATTTCGGAATATGATACGCTGCCGGAAGCTGCGAAGACTGCGGGTGCGGCTTTCGCGGAAAAAATTCGCGCGCGCATTGCCGTCGAAGGGCTCGTCGACAAGATGGTCGCCGGGGCCATGAGGAGTTAGCGAAGACAGATGATACGCATTCTTTTCTTCCTCATCGTCGTATTCGCGCTCGGCTTGGGCTTTGCCTGGCTGGCAGACCGTCCCGGCCTGATGGTCGTGACGTTCGATGGTTATCAATACCAGATCAGCCTGATGGTTGCGGCTGTCGCCGTAACGGCACTTGTGGCGGCTATCATGCTTTCCTGGTGGCTGGTGAAAGCGATCTGGAACAGCCCCTACACCGTGGCGCGCTATTTCCGCGTTCGCCGCAGGGATCGCGGCTATCAGGCGCTTTCGACGGGTATGATCGCGGCGGGTGCGGGCGATGCCGCACTTGCGCGCAAAATGAAAAAGCAGGCCGCAAAGATGATCCGCTCCGATCAGGAGCCGCTGATCAATCTTCTGGACGCGCAGTCCTCGCTTCTCGAAGGCGATCACGAAGCGGCGCGCGCCAAATTCGAAAGCATGCTCGACGATCCTGAAATGCGGCTTCTGGGCCTGCGCGGGCTTTATCTGGAGGCAGAAAGGCTGGGCGACAAGGCCGCCGCGCGGCATTATGCCGGAAGGGCCGCCGCCGTTGCGCCACAACTTGCCTGGGCTTCCGACGCGACATTGGAAGAAAAGACGGAAGACAGCGACTGGGACGGTGCTTTGGCGCTTATAGATGCGCAAAAATCGACGCATCAGATCGAGAAAGACACGGCCAATCGCCGCCGTTCGGTGCTCCTGACGGCCAAGGCGATGGCTCTGTTCGACACCGATCCTGCTGCTTCGCGCACCGCGGCGGTCGAGGCCAATCGGCTGCGCCCGGATTTCGTACCGGCGGCACTTATCGCGGCAAAAGCGCTGTTTCGTCAGAACGAAGTGCGCAAGGGCGCGAAAATCCTCGAAACGGTCTGGAAGAAAGAGCCGCACCCGGAAGTGGCCGATCTTTACGTTCATGCGCGCGCTGGCGATGCCGTGCTCGACCGTTTGAACCGGGCGAAAAAGCTTCAGTCCATCAAGCAGAACCACCCCGAATCCTCGCTCGCAGTGGCGCGCGCAGCAATCGACGCAGGCGAATACAGCATTGCTCGTTCCGAGGCGGAGGCCGCAGTTCGCATGCAGCCGCGCGAGGCCGCCTATCTCGTTCTGGCCGACATCGAGGAAGCCGAGACTGGAGATCAGGGCCGTATGCGCCAGTGGCTGTCGCGGGCAGTGCGCGCGCCGCGCGACCCGGCCTGGGTGGCGGATGGCTATGTTTCCGATCGCTGGGAGCCGGCGTCGCCCGTTACCGGCAGGCTGGATGCTTTCGAATGGCGTGTGCCGGTCGAACGTCTCGGGCATTTGATCGACCAGGAAGATCCGCTGCCGGCAGCCGAACTGACTGCGATCGAAGCGCCAGTGACAGTCGAAGACATCGAGGCTATCGAAGTTGCGCCGGTTGAAGAAACACCTGCCGAACCTGTTGCTCCGGTAAAAGAGCCGCAGCAGAAGACAGAAGTGCCAAAGCCCTTCGTGACACCGCAGCGCAATGATGCACTTCCGTCCCGCGCGGCCTTTTACGATGCCGAGCATTCTGTCAAAGCACCACCTTTGCCGGATGACCCCGGTGTCGATGAAGATGAGAACGGCACCGACTACGAAAATAAGCGATTCAGGCTTTTCTGATTTGCAACCTGCGCGTGCCAATCATATTTCAAGACGAGGCTTTTCTCCCAAGGAGCCCGCAAATTTCGGGATTTTGAGGCATGTTTGACAGGTTTTTGGCATTTCTGAAGGATATACCCGGCGCTCAGAGTGACAGGCGCAATGACGACGACCCGCAAATCGCGGCGGCGGCATTGATGTATCATGTCATGGATTCCGACGGGATGAGGCAGGACGTCGAGTGGGAGCGCGCAAAAGCGCTTCTCGCCAAGAATTATCAGCTTTCCGGCGCAGAGCTCGAACGTCTCGTGAAAGCCGGCGAAAAAGCTGAAAACGAGGCGGTGGACCTTTATGCCTTCACCAGCGTCCTGAAGCGCCATCTCGATCAGGAAGGGCGGGCGGCCTTCATCCGTATGCTGTGGGATGTCGTCTATGCCGATGGCGATCTGCACGAGCTGGAAGACAATACGATCTGGCGCGTTGCCGAACTGATCGGCGTCGATCGCCAGACCCGTATCTCGGCAAGACAGGAAGCTGCGAAACAGGCCGGTTTGGCCAACAGTATAGGCTCGGACGACTGATTATGCCTGACGGACGAAGGGGCAGCGTACTGATCGTGCTTCATCAGGAGCGCTCCAGTGCTGGGCGCGTCGGTCAGCAACTGGTCGAAATGGGCTTCACGCTTGATATCAGGCGTCCGCCGCTCGGCGACACTCTTCCCGATACGCTGGAAAACCATGCAGGCGCGGTTGTCTTTGGCGGGCCGATGAGCGCCAACGACCCGGATGACTTTGTGCGCCGCGAAACCGACTGGCTTTCCGTGCCGCTTACCGAGAACCGGCCATTGCTGGGCATCTGCCTTGGCGCGCAGATGCTGGTCAATCATCTTGGCGGCACGGTGGACAGCCACAATGACGGGCTGGTCGAAATCGGCTGGTATCCGCTGAAGGCGACCGAGCATGGCCGCAAGCTCATGCACTGGCCGGAAATGGTCTATCAGTTTCACAGGGAGGGCTTTTCGCTGCCCTCCGGCGCAACGCTCTTGGCGACGTCCGAAACCTATCCCAATCAGGCGTTTCGCTATGGCGACAATGCGTGGGGCATTCAGTTTCATGCGGAGCTGACCCGCGTGATGATGCAGCGCTGGGTGGTGCATGGTGCGCAGCGGTTCGAATTGCCCGGCGCGCAGCAGGGCCGCGATCATCTTGGTGGCCGCCTGATCTGGGATACGCATCTCAGGCGCTGGCTGACCGAGTTTCTGGAAGAAATCTTCGGAAAGTCGGTGCAGGCGTGATTTAGACCCGCCCGTCGAGCCTTCTAATCTTGCGCAGTTCGGGGAAAAGATAGGCCCACAATCCCGCAACGCCCACCGCGCCGATGCCGCCGATGACAACGGCAGGAACAGTGCCGATCAGCGCCGCCATCGTGCCTGCCCGGAATTCGCCAAGCTCGTTGGACGCGCCGACGAACACCATGTTGACGGCATTGACGCGCCCGCGCACGCGGTCCGGCGTCCAGAGCTGGATAAGCGTTTCGCGGATGTAGACGCTGACCATGTCGGTTGCGCCGAGCCCAGCCAGCGCGATGATCGACAGCCACGGTATGGTCGATATTCCGAAGATGACCGTGAAGACGCCGAAAAGCCCGACGAAGAACAGCATGATTGCGCCAGCATGGTCCCGGAAGGGATGGCCGGTCAGCCAGACGGCGACCATGATCGCGCCTATGCCCGGTGCCGCACGCAAAAGACCGAGGCCCCATGGGCCGAGTTCCAGAATGTCGCGCGCATAGACGGGAAGCAGCGCGACGGCGCCCGAAAGCAGCACCGCGAACAGATCGAGCGAGATCGCGCCGAGCACGACTTTTTCGCTCCAGATGTAGCGGAAGCCAGCGAAGAGCGTTCCGATCGACGGTTTGTCGGTCTCGGTTCTCTCCTTGGGCTTCGGGATAGACAGGACGAACAAGCCGCCGACGACCATCAGAAAGCCGGCAACCCCATAGGCAATTTCCGGAGACAGGCCATAGAGCAGGCCACCCGCAACCGGGCCGACGATGGTCGCGGTCTGCCAGGCGGACGAATTCCAGGCGACCGCATTGGCGAAATCTTCCGGCGGCACGAGATTGGCGACCAGCGAGGCGGCAGCCGGACCGAAGAAGGCGCGCGCAACGCCGAATACGGCCAGAACTATAAAGATCGGGGCAGGGCTGAAAAGGCCGTGCACGGTGAGCATGAGCAGCGCCAAAGCACAGAGTGCTTCGAGAAAGGAGGCGAGTGCCATGATCAGGCGTCGACCGAATTTGTCGGCGATGACGCCGGTCACCAGAACCAGCAATAAAGCGGGTGCAAACTGGATGATTCCGACAAGCCCAAGATCGAATGGATTGCGCGTCAGGTCATAAATCTGCCAGCCGACCGCAACGGAAAGGATCTGTGTGGAAAATGTCGTCAGAAAGCGCGCGACCCAGAAGCGCAAAAACGCCCCATGGCGAAACGCGGCGTAGCGCTGTTGCGGGGTGGCGTCTGGATCGGAATGCATGAGGCGGGCTGGTCCGTGACGATCCGCGTCAAAAGCTGCGGATCACGATCTGCATTAATGCGATCTGGCCAAAAGAGCCATAGGTTTGTTGAGCGGTTCCGGCAGGGTTTCCTCAAAGAAATGGAAGGCCGCGGAGAGACAGCGGCCTTCCATATAGAGCGCAGATGTTATCGGGCGCTCAGTCTGCTTTCGGTTTCATCGCGTTCGCGGCCACCGAGAACGGCGGCAATGCTGGCGATGAATGCGCCGATCAGCAACGAAAGGGCAGTCACCAAAGAGAAGGTGACGGCAGCTTTGCGTGCCGCTTCGGCTGCTTCCGTGGCCTGCTGTTTTGCAGCATCGACACTAGCAAGCACCTGATCGACGCGTGCCTGAGCGTCGGCTTCACTGACGCCTGCACGTGCTGCCACGAGCTGGGTAAGGTAGGTCTTGTCACCTTCCGACATTTCGCCACTCGTTGCACTGTTGACCAGAATGCGGGTGACTTGAGCCTCTGTCGTGTTGGCATCACCGCCAGCCGCAGCATTGATGTTGGCTGGACGAAGCAGCGTATCGACGAAATACGAGGTTCCGCCCGTATCGGCATTGGCAGCCGCAGTGCCTGCACCGCTTGCCGCACCCGACACAACCGTCGAAGCAGCCTGCACGCCGCCGCCGATAGCGGAGGAGAGCGCGGAGCTTAGCATGACGGCGACGACTACAGTCGCCAGCGCCCATGACAGGAAGCCATGTGCGGTATCGCGGAAGTAGATTTCGTCATCATGGACACCGACCCATTTGGTGCGCAGACGCCCGGTGAGATAGCCGCCAAAGCCTGCGGACAGCCACTGGATGATAATCAACCAGATTGCCGTCGATGCGGCGAAGGTCGTCAGCGACACACCTTCAGAGCCAAAGGGGGAAGCAACGCTCAAGCCAAGACCGGAGCCCAGCAGAGTGAGAAGGACGGTCAGAGACGCTGCCGCCAGGGAGCCGGCAAAGACCGGTGCCCAGGATACGGCGGAATGTGACGATTCACCGGCACCCGGTTCAATTGTCGTGAGATTTGATTGCATCGCCATCTCCTAACGCAGGAACAGAAGAATGAGGATGATGATCGGAATCGGAATGCCGAGAAGCCATAGAAGAATACCGCGACCCATGGGAGGTCTCCTTTTGATGCGAGAATCGCATTCACGCCCTGAGGTGTGGATGGCAGGGAGTTCCCTTGTGTTTAGCCGCACGGCCGATCTCTCGATGCGGCTATTTCGTGGCTGGCTATACGACTTTGGGCTATTCCTCCCGGCGTGAGAACAATGCGCGGAGCCTCAAGTCGGTTCCTTTGGGCCAAAGTAAATGGCACAGGCCGCGCAATGGCGGGCCTTTTATCCAAACAGCGCGAAGTAGCAGCAAGGCGTCCAGCGTGTCGGGACTTGCCGCAATGGCGCACAGTGGCTACATGTCGAACGATCAACGGAGAATGGCATGCTCGCCCTTATTCAGACTCTAATTCTGGCCCTCGACATTTATTGGTGGCTGATTATCGCTTCGGCGATCTTCTCGTGGCTGTATGCGTTCGGCGTGGTGAATTCGCGAAACCAGTTCGTCGGAGCGATCGGCAATTTCCTTTTCCGGGTAACTGAGCCGGTGCTAGCGCCCATCCGCCGCATTTTGCCGGATCTGGGCGGCATCGACATTTCGCCGATCATCCTGCTTCTTCTGTTGTTCTTCCTGCGCCAATTCATCCTTACCACGGTCGCGCCGCTCGTCATCTGATGACGGGCTTGGACGGCTCCTTTTTCAGATTGCATGAAAAGGGAGCGGATGTGTTTGTGCGGCTGACGCCAAAGTCTTCGGCAGACAGAATAGGCCCGGTCGAGCAGCTTTCCGACGGAAAAGCGCATCTAACGGCAAGGGTTCGGGCTGTTCCTGATAAGGGGGCGGCCAATGCGGCCCTGGAAAAGCTTCTGGCATCCGAGCTGGGATTGCCGCGCAGCGACGTGAAGATGGTTTCAGGTTCGACGTCGCGATTGAAGACTGTCAGGCTGGACGGCGTTCCAGGAAAACTGCGGGCAGTGCTCGAAGCAATTGCCGCGCAGGCCAAACCTCAGAATTAATCAGAAAAGCAGCAGCGAGCCTGAACAGGCCCGCTGCTCGATGATACGTATTACTTGGACTTGGCGCGCTCGATCGCCTCGACGATCATCTTTTTTGCGTGGGAAGCGTCGCGCCAGCCGCCGATCTTGACCCATTTGCCGGGCTCGAGATCCTTGTAGTGCTCGAAGAAATGCGTGATCTGCTGAAGCGTGATTTCCGGCAGGTCGGTGTAGTTCTGGATGTTCTCGTAGCGGCGCGTGATATGCGGCGACGGCACGGCCAGGATTTTCTCGTCCTCGCCGGCATTGTCTTCCATCACCAGAACGCCGATCGGGCGGACATTGATGACGCAGCCGGGAATGAGTTCGCGCGTGTTGCAGACTAGAACGTCGATCGGATCACCATCGCCCGACAGCGTGTGGGGAACGAAGCCGTAATTGCCGGGATAACGCATCGGCGTGTAGAGAAAGCGATCCACGACAAGCGCGCCCGCTTCCTTGTTCAGTTCGTATTTGATTGGCTCGCCGCCGACAGGCACTTCGATGATGACGTTGACGTCATCCGGAGGGTTCTCGCCAGTGGAAATTGCTTCGATACGCATATGACTGTCCTTTTCGGAGGCATCATCCAGGAAATCGAGCCGCCCTCTCGCGCGGATGATGCGATCATGAAACACGAGCGTCCCGCTTGCCTGGAAGCGGAACGAAAACGCATTCCCGATAGCCGCACATGCGCCGGGAAGCAAGGCGTGAGAAGTTGTGATTTGTCGTGAACGGCGTCCGGAGAGGGCTTTATTCCCAGACGAAGGCTACTTTTCGCAACGCTTTCTGGTCGAATATTTCTACGCCCTCGGCAACATCGCGACCGCCAGCGCCAAGATAAAACTGCACGGCATTCTGATTGTCTTCGAGCGCCCATACGACGAGGCCCTTGAGGCCGTGGGCGGAAAGTTTTTCGCGTGCTGCGGCAAACAGGCGGCTACCCAAACCAACGCCCTGATATTCCGGGCGCAGATAAAGCTCGTAAATTTCGCCTTCCTGCGCGAGGTCGCGGGCGCGGTTGCGGCCAACCGTTGCGTAGCCGGCAATCTTGCCGCCGATCTCGATAACCAGAACGGTCGCCGCGCGGCGAATGGCATTGGCCCACCATTCCGTACCGCGGCGGCTGATCATGCTGTTCAGCGCGCGATGCGGGATGATGCCAGCATAAGCGCCGCGCCATGCCTCATGATGCACGTCGGCAATCGCCTGCGCGTCCGTCGGTCCAGCCTTGCGAATATCGATCGTTATCGTCTTCATGGTTTCTTAACCATAAACTCGCGCAAAAA
Organism: Foliimonas ilicis; assembly: GCF_039939195.1. Classification (NCBI taxonomy): domain Bacteria; kingdom Pseudomonadati; phylum Pseudomonadota; class Alphaproteobacteria; order Hyphomicrobiales; family Phyllobacteriaceae; genus Foliimonas; species Foliimonas ilicis. The sequence goes on from NZ_JBDUUH010000001.1 coordinate 514,836, forward strand.
CATTGCAAGCATGTCTGCGCGGCTGGCGAGTTTGTCCGATTCAAATTTCGACGAGGTGGTCGTCGAGCTCGTTCACATCGCCTTGCCGTATCGGGAAATGCGCCTCGAGCAGGCTGGCGACTGCTGCGATTGCACCCAGAAAACCTTCAGTCAGGCGTTTTTGGCGGGCGTGTTCGATCAAATCGGCCACGATGGCGTTCCATTTGTCCTGCTCGACGCGCTGGTTGATGCCGCTGTCGGCGACAATCTCGGCATAGCGCTCAGCGAGCGAGACGAAGATCAAAACGCCGGTGCGCGCCGAGGTGATATGGACGTTCCGGGCCAGGAATTGCTTAGCGGCATTGGCATGCGCACGGCGATATTGAAGATAGCGCGGCACCAGATGAATGCGAAGTGCTGGAAACAGCCATATGACGGCAAGCGCCGACACAAGAGCCAGCAATTGCGCGCCTACGAAAACGTGGATCTGTATGCTGAACCACCAGAAATGCAGGAACAACGAAACACCGAAGCTGAGCAGCAGGATTGCTACGGAAAGCGCAAATGCAGCGGGAAAGAAATAGCTGTCGCTGGAGCGCGCTACGACGCAGTAAATCTCACCGGAGGTGCGGCTTTCGGCTTCACGTATCGCAGAGGCGATTTTCTGATGATCTTCGCTCGTTACAGATGTCGGACTATTCATTTACCAGCTTCCCGATGATCCGCCGCCGCCCGACGAGCCACCGCCGCCGGAAAAGCCTCCACCTCCCGACGAAAACCCGCCGCCTGACGACCCGGACGACCAGCCGCCGCCCGAAGACGAGCGGGACACGGTGTAGTTGAATTCCATGCCCAGCCATTTGTAGCGGTTCGGCCCGATTTTCCTGCCGAACCAGCGCGGCAGGATCGCCATTGCGAAACCGCCGAAAAACAGCGTGCCCCAGATCAGTATGAACATGGTGAGCACGATGTCGCCGGTAAAGTCGCTGCCGCTTTCCTGATTGCGCTGGGCGCGGGCTTCGAGTTCGGCCGAATTGCCTTCCAGCACCATGATGATGTCGTCCACCGCGCGCGAAATTCCGCCGGAAAAATCACCGGCGCGAAATGCCGGAACCATAGTGTTTTCGATAATCAGCTTTGAGTGCAGGTCGGTCAGCGTGCCTTCCAGCCCGTAGCCGACCTCGATGCGCATCTTGCGGTCGGATTTTGCAACCAGCAGCAATATGCCGTTATTTTCACCTGCCTGACCGAGTTTCCGGGCGCGAAAAAGCCGGTTTGCGTAAGGCTCGATGGCTTCTCCGTCGAGGCTGTCGATGGTGGCGACGACGATCTGATCCGAAGACCTGTCCTCGAAAACCTTGAGCTTTTCCGTCAGTTCCGAGCGGGTCGAGGCATCGATGATGTTTGCCTGATCGACCACCCTGCCGGTGAGTGCTGGCAGTTCGGCAGCTTGCACCGTGGCCAGAGCGAAGAATGCGAGGACGATCGCCAAGACCGCGGTGGTCAGCCACGAAATGCGGCTGACGGACGGCATGCGTTCAGGCGGGAAAATCATGTGATTTGCCGAAACTGCTTATGAATCTCAGCCGCCCGAACCGAAATCCACCTTGGGCGTCTCGATCTTGTCTTCGGCCACGGTGAAATTCTGGAAAGGCTCGTTCGTGGTGAACCAGAGCTTCGCCCAAATCAGCGACGGGAAGGTGCGCAGCGTCGTGTTGTAGACGCGCACCGACTCGATGTAATCGCGGCGCGCAACCGCGATGCGGTTTTCCGTGCCTTCGAGCTGTGCCTGAAGGGCGAGGAAGTTCTGGTTCGCCTTGAGGTCGGGATAGTTTTCCACGACGGCCAGCAGGCGCGACAGCGCGCTGGTCAGGCCGGACTGGCTGTCCTGAAACGCCTTGAATTTTGCCGGATCGTTCAGCGCATCCGGCGGCAAGGTGACTTGCGTTGCCCTGGCGCGCGCCTCGACGACGGATTCGAGCGTTTCGCGCTCATGCGATGCGTAGCCTTTTACCGTTTCCACGAGGTTTGGAATGAGGTCGGCACGGCGCTGATACTGGTTCAGCACTTCGCTCCATGAGGCTTTTGCCTGTTCTTCTGCTGTCGGAATGGTGTTGAAGCCGCAGCCCGCAAGCAGGGGCAAAGCGAGAGCGAGGAAAATCAGCGCGGGAGCCGCGCGCAAGGACGGGAACGACAGGCGTTGTGCGAACATGGAATATCCCTCGATTCACGATAGAACGGGAAACAATTATCACAAACCCGTTATAAAGGAATGGCGCGCTGAACAAGCATGGTGCCTTCGTGGCCCATTTCGTTATGCGTCGAACACGATAAGGATGCTTGCGAGAGGAACGGCAATGGCATCGGGTCACGACGACGACAGGGAACGCGAATCGCGGCGCATACTCGACCGCGTTTCAAAAGAGGCGGACAGCAGCCGCATGTCGATGGTGGGACGCACCACGAAACGTGCGCGCGACCATATGTCGGCGACCGATGCTGACCAATCCGACAGGATCGAATATTGGGGAACGAGGATCGGCCGCATTCTCGGTCTCGGCTTTTGCGTGGTCTTGTTGATCTGGCTCGTCATTTTCGTGTTGGGCCGCTGAGGGAAGCATGAAAACAGAAGAAAACGGCACGCCGCGTGCTGTCATCGTCATTTCCAGCCATGTGGCGCGCGGATCGGTGGGAAACCGTGCGGCGGTATTTGCGCTGGAAACGCTCGGCTTTCCGGTATGGGCCGTGCCGACCGTGATTTTGCCGTGGCACCCGGGACATGGTCGCGCAACGCGCATCGTCCCCGAGCCTGCGCAGTTCGCGTCGCTGATGAAGGATCTGGCGAATTCGCCTTGGCTTGGCGAAGTCGCGGGCGTGCTTTCCGGCTATCTGGGAGATGCCGCGCAAGCCGATGCCGTCGCCTCGCTGGTCGGCGCCGTGAAGGCGAAAAACCCTGACGCGCTTTATATTTGCGACCCGGTGATGGGCGATATGGGCGGGCTTTATGTGCCGACGGAACTGGCCGAAGCACTTCGCGACAGACTGATGCCAATTGCTGATATCGCCACGCCGAACCGCTACGAACTCGAATGGATGGCGGGCGCGAAGCTGGACGATGCGCGCTCGGTGATTTCCGCAGCGCTCGACGCTGGACCGGCAAAAATGCTGGTGACGTCAGCACCGGCGATGATGGCTGGCGGGACGGGCAATCTTCTTTTGACGCCGACCGAAGCCTTTCTTGCTGAGCACCGGACTATAGACCAGCCGCCAAATGGCCTGGGTGATTTGACCGCCGCGGTCTTTCTCGCGCGTCTGCTCAATGGCCATTCTCCGGAAAAGGCACTGCAATCGACGACCGCTGCCGTCTTCGAGATTCTGGCGCGTACCGCCAAGCGTGGCGGCGATGAACTTCAGCTTGAAACGGATGCGCAAAGTCTGTCCCATCCTATGGCGATGGTTCAGCTTCGCCGGTTGATGCATCCGTCGCGGTCCAAGCGGGTTTAGCATTGCTTGCCGCGGGCGTAGATGGCTGCAAGGGCGGATGGATTGCCGTTTGGCGGGACGCTGATGGAAATTTTCAGCGCGACGTTTTTGCAAGCTTTTCCGCGCTGGTAGATTTCATGCCTGCCGATGCAGTGATCGCCGTCGATATGCCCATCGGGCTGCCAGATTTCACGCATAAAGGCGGGCGCGGACCGGAGCGCCTTGTGCGACCTTTGATCGGGCAGCGGCAGTCGAGCGTCTTTTCGATACCGTCGCGCGCGGCGGTCTATGCAGATACTCAGCCATTCACGACACTCGAGGTCTGGTACGAAGCACACAGGCGCGCGAGCGCGGTTGCTATGGAAACGTCCGATCCGCCGCGCGGCGTCTCGATTCAGGCTTTCGGGATATTCTCGAAAATCAGGGAAATGGACGCTTTGCTGTGCGCCGTTCCCGGCTTGCGAAAGCGCGTGATTGAATCGCATCCCGAAGTGGCGTTCTGGAAGCTGTATGATGATTGCGCGATGATCCTGCCCAAGAAGATTAAGGGCAGGATCAACCCGGCTGGCATGGAAGAGCGGCGCGCGCTGCTTTCGAGAAGCGGGTTCGATCCGGGATTTCTTCAGCAAAGCCCGCCGCGCGGTGCTGCGGCGGATGATTTTCTCGATGCCTGTGCGATGCTCGCAATTGCCGAGCGGTTCGCGCAAGGCGAGGCGATTTCGTTTCCCGACCCGCCGGATATGGACTCAAAAGGCAATCCGATCGCGATCCGGGTTTAGCGGTTGAGAACGAGGATCGTCGGTTCGGGAAGCCTGCGCCAGACAAACCAGGACAATACCGCCAGGATAGCCATTCCCGGAATGATGGTTGCCAGCGCAATGACGGGTGCGCCCATCGCCGCGGCAATCAGACCGCCGACCAGACCGGCACCCATCTGCAGAAAGCCGAGCATCGACGATGCAGCACCCGCCATATGGGGAAAGGGTGCCAGCGCGGCTGTGCTGATGGCGGGCATGACGAAGGCGATGCCGAATGCATAGAAGCCTGCCGGGATCATGACGTTCAAAAATGTCGGCTCAAAGAGGCGCAGCAGCACTGCAAAAGCCAGCCCGCCTATGGCGACGCTGATAAGCCCGATCGGGACGATCCTGTATGCGCTGTAGCGTTTCATAAGCTGGCGGACCAAAAGCGAACCGGTGAGATAGCCGCCGGATTGCAAAAGCATGCCGAAGCCGAACTGGCTGGGCGTCAGGCCCACGCGTTCGATCAGCACGAAGGGAAGCATTGTCGCCATGGCATAGAGTGCGCCTGCGGTTCCGGCGATCATCAGGCTGGACGACATGAAATAGGTGCTGCGCACCAGCGTTTTGTAGGATTTGATCAATGCCTTGGGACGGATACGTCCGAGATCGCGCGTGACGGTTTCTTTCAGGGAAAAGATTGCCAGCAGCGCGATGCCTATGCCTGCCGCCGCCATGACGATGAAGATCGCGTGCCAGCCGGCAAGTTCCATGGTCAGGCCGCCGATTGTCGGCGCGGTCGCCGGGGCAATCACCAGAATGATGCCGATTAGGTTCATGATGCGGGCGGATTGTTCGCTTGCGAAAAGATCGCGCACGATGGCGCGGGATATGGCAACGCCGACCGCCGCACCGACGCCCTGCACGAAACGCGCGGCAATCAGCGTGTGGATGTCGGGCGCGAAGACTGCGGCAATGCTGGCAATCGTGTAGATGCCCATGAAAGCGACCGTCACCGGACGGCGTCCAAGCCCATCGGAAAGCGGCCCGCAAATAAGCTGGGCAAAGGCGAAGCCTGCGAAATAAAGCGTAAGCGACATTTTCACCATGGCTTCGGTGGTGCCGAAAGCATGGACGATTTCGGGCATTGCCGGTGTGTAGAGCGCCATTGATGTTGGACCGATGGCGACGAGCATCGCGCCGATTATGCCGACACGGCGCTCCGACATGATCGGGGCTGGCAAGGAAGGCTGCGCGTTCATTGCGTTAGTTCTTCTTTCCGTAGGCCGGATTTGACGGCCGAAATATTGGCGCGCACGCGCTTGAGCATGGTGAGAAAGGCTTCCCACTCATCCGTTTCAAAACCCGCTGATGCATCCACCCGCAGCGAAGCACCCACTGGCTGCATGGCAAGCAGAAGCGCATCGGCTTCAGGCGTCAGATGAATATGGTTTGCGCGCCTGTCGTCAGGATCGGGCTTGCGTTGCACCAGCCCGCGCGCTTCGAGCCGGTCGAGATGCACACTCAACGTCATCGCATCGACGCCAAGGCGCTCGGCCAGAACCGTCTGGCGAACTGCACCAGCGCGAGCGGCATGGGTCAGCGTGCGCGCTTCCATTGCCGTCAGGCCAAGACCGGCATCGGAGATGCGTCGATCCATTTCAGAGCGAACCAGACGCGCAACGTCTGTCACGAGAAAGCCGAAACTTTCCGGATTTACGGGAGAAGCCATAATACTAAGCCTTACTTATTATATGTGGAGCATAGTTATTTCGCCTGTCATCGTCAACAACTTGTCAGGGACGGTGCGCACGCCTACATCGGTCAGGCTGACCGTATGCCCGTCCCGAAATTTGGAGAAATGCCTCGATGTCATCGACCCTCGATCTCGCCAATCATCCGCTGACGCATTGGGGCGGACCGGATGGCTTGCCGGATTTCAACCGGCTGGACGATGAGGCGTTTGCGCCGGTTTTCGATGCAGCACTTGCCGCTCATGCAGCCGACATAGAGGCGATTTCCGCAAATCCAGAAACGCCGACAATCGAAAACACGCTGGCTGCGCTCGAATTGTCGGGAGAAGCGTTGGACCGTGTGTCCTCGATATTCTGGTGCCGTGCAGGTGCCGACACGAACGACACGATCCAGGCGTTGGAACGCGATATTTCGCCGAAAATGGCGCGTCATTTCTCCGCGATTTCGATGAATGAGCGATTGTTTGCCCGCATCGACGATCTCTACAGCCGCCGCGAAAGCCTTGGGCTCGATTCAGAGACGCTGCGCGTTCTGGAAAAAAGCTGGAAGGGTTTCGTGCGCGCCGGTGCAAAGCTCGACGAGAAGGGCAAGAAGCGCCTTGCGACGATCAATGAAGAGCTTGCCTCGCTCGGCGCAAAGTTCGGCCAGAATGTGCTCGGCGATGAAAAGGAATGGGTGCTGTTTCTCGAAAAATCCGATCTCGACGGGCTTCCTGATTTCCTGAAAAACGACATGGCGCAGGCCGCTGCCGGTCGCGGGCAGAAGGGCAAATTCGCGGTAACGCTGTCGCGCTCGATCTACGAGCCGTTCACCACTTTCTCGACGCGGCGCGATCTGCGCGAAAAAGCCTACAAGGCATTCATCATGCGTGGCCAGAATGGCGGCGCGCGTGACAATGGCGACGTGGTGCGCGATACGCTGCGTCTGCGCACGGAAAAGGCCAGGCTTGTCGGTTATGAAAGCTATGCCGCGCTGAAGCTGGACGACACGATGGCGAAAACGCCGGATGCCGTCATGGAACTGCTGATGCCGGTCTGGGACAAGGCGCGCGAACGCGCGGCGGAAGACCAGACGCAATTGCAGCGCATCGCCGCCGGTGAAGGCAGCAACCAGACGATCGCAGGCTGGGACTGGCGCTTTTATCAGGAAAAGCTGCGGGCGGAAAAATTCGCGTTCGATGAAGCGGAGATCAAGCCGTATCTTCAGCTCGACCGGGTGATCGATGCATGTTTCGATGTCGCGACCCGTCTTTTCGGTCTTTCCTTCGTTGAAAAGAACGGCATTGCTGCGTGGCATCCTGATGTGCGGGTGTTCGAAATCAGGAATGCCGACGGCAGCAGGCGCGGGCTCTTTCTGGCGGACTACTTCAATCGCCCGTCGAAGCGTTCAGGCGCGTGGATGAGCGCGTTGCAATCCGGCTATCGGCTCGGCAAGGGTTCGACGCCGATCATCTATAATGTAATGAACTTCGCGCGGCCTGAAGACGGCGAAAAGGCGCTTCTTTCGCTGGATGAGGCGCGTACGCTGTTTCACGAATTCGGTCACGCGCTTCATGGCATGCTGACCGACGTGAACTGGCCGTCCGTTGCGGGAACGTCCGTCTCCCGCGATTTCGTGGAACTGCCGTCGCAACTTTACGAGCATTGGCTGACCGTTCCGCAGATACTTGAAAAGCATGCGCTGCATTACGAGACCGGCAAGCCCATGCCGAAGGCGCTGCTCGACAAGATGCTGGCTGCGCGGACATTCGGTGCCGGGTTCAATACGGTCGAATTCACGTCTTCGGCACTTGTCGACATGGAATATCACGCGAGGTCGCAAGCGCCGGAAAAGCCGTTGGAGTTCGAGGCGGAAACGCTTGAAAAGCTTGGCATGCCGGATGCAATCGCCATGCGCCACCGCACTCCGCATTTCCAGCATGTGTTTGCCGGTGACGGATATTCGGCGGGTTACTATTCCTACATGTGGTCGGAAGTGCTGGATGCCGACGCGTTTGCGGCATTCGAGGAGACTGGCGATCCGTTCAACCCGGAATTGGCCGAGAAACTTCGAAAGCATATTTATGCGGCTGGCGGCTCTGCCGATCCCGAAGCGCTATACACGGCGTTCCGCGGGCAGATGCCGACGCCGGATGCAATGATGGAGAAGCGCGGATTGTAGAGACCATTTGCAAATTCTACCCTGCTGGCCATCTGGCACGGTTTTCTGCGCTTCCGGTGCTCACGTACTCAAATGTACGCTCCGCTCCGGTTCTCGAAAACCACACCATATGACTCAGCAGGGCGAATTATCAAATAGTCTCTGGGCTATCAGCCCGGATAGCAGGCGGCCGGAATTTTCGGCCAGACAGCCTTGTCGCAATTGTTGATTTTCTGCTGTTCACGAAAACTTTTGCTGACCGGTCCTGTGACGACAGGATCGACGCCAAACGATGCGTCCGGGAAAAGCGCTGCCGCGTCATCATCCGAAGATACGGTCATTCGGGCGATGTTTTCGGGAACGTCATTCGATGGCTGGCGAGCATGCACGGCAGGCGACATAAGCATTGCGAAGGCTGCCGCGATGAACAATGCCTTTTTCACACCATTATGAAACTGGTTCATGGATTGCCCGCTCAAGAATCAATTCTAGCCCTTGTATTCGATATTCTTTAATGAGCGTTAAGAAACCGTATCTATCGCTGCCTCTTTCGCAATTGCGAAAAACAATGTAAGAGCGCGCGCATAATGAAACGCGGTGCGTCGTCAGGCTGTGCCCGCAACCTTCCCGAGTTGAAAAAACATGAACCTTCGCAATATCGCGATTATCGCGCACGTCGACCATGGGAAAACCACCCTTGTCGATCAGCTCCTCAAGCAGTCGGGCTCGTTCCGAGAGAACCAGCGTGTCGCCGAACGCGCGATGGATTCGAATGACCTCGAAAAGGAACGCGGCATCACGATCCTTGCCAAGGCGACCTCGGTCGATTGGAAAGACACACGTATCAACATCGTCGATACGCCCGGCCACGCCGACTTCGGCGGTGAAGTCGAACGCATTCTTTCTATGGTGGATTCGGCAATCGTGCTGGTCGATGCCGCTGAAGGCCCGATGCCGCAGACGAAATTCGTTGTCGGCAAGGCGCTCAAGGTCGGCCTGAAGCCGATCGTCGTCATCAACAAAATCGACCGCCCGGACGCGCGCGAAGAAGAAGTCATCAACGAAGTCTTCGATCTCTTTGCCGCACTCGACGCGACCGACGAACAGCTCGACTTCCCGATCCTCTACGGTTCGGGCCGCGATGGCTGGGTTGCGGAAAAGCCGGAAGGCCCGAAGGATCAGGGTCTGGCACCGCTGTTCGATCTCGTGCTGAAGCATGTTCCTGCGCCGACCGTTCATGCCGGTCCGTTCCGCATGATCGGCACGATCCTGGAAGCCAACCCGTTTCTCGGTCGCATCATCACCGGTCGTATCGAATCCGGCACGCTGAAATCGAACCAGCCGGTGAAGGTGCTTCATCATGATGGTTCGCTGCTCGAAACCGGCCGCGTCTCGAAAATCCTCGCTTTCCGTGGCCTCGAGCGCCAGCCGATCGAAGAAGCACAGGCAGGCGACATCGTTGCTATCGCCGGTCTTTCCAAGGGCACCGTCGCCGACACGTTCTGCGATCTTTCCGTTACCGAGCCGCTGCATGCGCAGCCGATCGATCCGCCGACCGTGACGATGTCGTTCATCGTCAATGACAGCCCGCTTGCAGGCACCGAAGGCGACAAGGTGACGAGCCGCGTCATCCGCGACCGCCTGTTGAAGGAAGCCGAAGGCAATGTTGCGCTGAAAATCGAAGAAGCTCCCGACAAGGATTCATTCTTCGTTTCGGGCCGTGGCGAATTGCAGCTTGCCGTTCTCATCGAGACGATGCGCCGCGAAGGCTTCGAGCTTGCCGTTTCGCGTCCGCGCGTCGTCATGCAGAAGGGCGACGATGGCGAGTTGCTGGAGCCGGTCGAAGAAGTCGTCATCGACGTCGATGAAGAACATTCCGGTATCGTCGTGCAGAAGATGTCGGAGCGTAAGGCCGAGATGATCGAGCTTCGTCCTTCGGGCGGCGACCGTCAGCGTCTCGTGTTCCATGCGCCGACGCGCGGCCTTATCGGCTATCAGTCGGAACTTCTGACCGATACGCGCGGCACGGCGGTCATGAACCGTCTGTTCCACTCGTATCAGCCTTACAAGGGCGAATTGCCGGGCCGCACCAACGGCGTTCTGATCTCCAACGAGCAGGGCGAGTCGGTTGCCTTCGCAATGTGGAACCTTGAAGATCGCGGCCCGATGGTCATCGACGCAGGCGTCAAGGTCTATCAGGGCATGATCATCGGCATTCACTCTCGCGACAACGATCTCGAAGTGAACGTGCTGAAGGGCAAGAAGCTCACCAACATCCGCGCTGCGGGCAAGGACGAGGCCGTCAAGCTGACCCCGCCGATCCGCATGACGCTGGAGCGCGCACTCGCCTGGATTCAGGACGATGAGTTGGTCGAAGTGACGCCGAAGACCATTCGTCTTCGCAAGCTTTATCTCGACCCGAATGAGCGCAAGCGCTTCGAAAAATCTTCAAAGACGGCCGGTGCCGCCTGACGAAACTGAAAAAGCCGCCTCCGGGCGGCTTTTTTTTTGGCTGTTTATCGCGATAGCCCGGCAATCGGCGAATGAGCGGGTTTGGCAATTTTTTCGACGAAGTTAGAGAAAATGTAGCCGGAATTGAGTGGTACGGCTGTCATATCGATGATTTATTCATCATTTCAGGTCTGTTTCTCCAAGATTCTGAAATTTTCGCAAATCCGGCGGCAGTGACAGTCGTCAAATGGCCGCTATCTGATACGATCGTTCAAAGCAGTGCATGAGGGGCTTCCGATGGATGCGAAAGCAAATGCGGCAAAAGGCGTTTCCGTGAAAAAAAGCGTCAAAAAACCGCCAGCCGGAAAGTCCTCCACGTCGCTCTCCAGTCTTCTTTTAGCGCGGGCGCCCGACGAGGATCTTGCAGCTTACGACGCAAGGGCGATCGAAAAGGCTGCCGAACTCGCCCACAAAGCTTTGCTGAAGCATCGCAAGGGCGGCAGTGTCATTGCAATCGATAATGATTCCGGTGTCGTCAGGCAGGGCAGGCCGGTAACGGTCGTCACCATAGTCAATGACAACATGCCGTTCCTGTTCGATTCAGTTCTGGGCGAAATTACCGACACGGCAGGCGAACCTTCGCTGGTGACGCATCCGATCATCGCCGTAAAGCATGGCAAGGGCGGGGTTGCGGAACTCGTCGGTGACGGGAGTTCGCTGAAGACCGAGACTGGGGTCGACCGCGTCAGCGTCATTCACGTCCATATCAACCCGCTGACGCAAGAAGAATCCGCCGGGCTGGAAGAGCGGATCGGCAAGGTTCTGGCGCAGGTGCGCGCAGCGGTGCGCGACTGGAAGCCGATGCTTGCACGGCTCGATCAAGCGATTTCGGAATTCCGCTACGCGCCGGTGCCGCTCGACAAGGGGGCTGTGACGGAAGCTGTCGCTTTCCTCGAATGGCTGCGCGACGACAATTTCACCTTTCTCGGCATGCGCGAGTTCAAATATTCCGGCGGCGAGAAGAGCGGTACGCTGGAGCTCGCACATAAATCCGGTCTCGGAATATTGAGCGACCCGGATGTGCCGATCCTGCGCCGCGACGCGGGCGGTGCATCCACCACCACACCTGAAATCCGCGCGTTCCTGCATGGCCCCGATCCGCTGATCGTCACCAAGGCCAATGCGAAGTCGAATGTGCATCGGCGCATCTATCTCGATTATATCGGCGTCAAAACCTACAGTCCGAAGGGCGTGCTTTCGGGCGAATTACGTATCGTCGGCCTGTTCACCTCGACCGCCTACACACGCTCGGTGATCAAGATACCGTATCTGCGCTCCAAGGCCGAAGCGGTCATCGCGAAATCTGGTTTCAACCCCGGCGACCATTCAGGCAAGGCGCTTATCAACGTTCTGGAATCCTATCCGCGCGACGAGCTTTTCCAGATCGCTGTTCCGACATTGCGCAAACATGCCGAAGCAGTTCTCGGCCTTAGCGAGCGTCCGCGCGTACGCGTTCTGGTTCGGGTGGATCAGTTCGACCGGTTCGTGTCGGTCATCGTCTTCGTGCCGCGCGACCGTTACGACAGCGTCGTGCGCGAGAAGATCGGCAATTATCTGAAAACCGTCTTCGACGGCCATGTCTCGGCCTATTACCCCGCCTTCCCGGAAGGCACGCTGGCGCGCGTTCATTTCATCATTGGCCGCAGCGGCGGCAAGACGCCGAAGGTCGATACGGTGACGGTGGAAGCCGAAATCCGCGCCATTATAAGGACGTGGGAAGACGCGCTTCGCGAAGCGGCAACCGCAACAGGCTCGGAGCCTGCGCTGGCGGCAATCGCCGGACATTTCCCGGAAAGCTATCGCGACGCATTCCAGCCGGCCGAAGCACTGGTCGATGCCGCGCGCATTTCCGAGCTTGGCCCGAAAAAGTCTATCGAGATCGACTATTATCGCCGTCCTGGACAGGGAGCCTCGGAAGCAGGTCTAAAAATCTATCATTTCGGCAGCCCCGTCGCCCTGTCGCGCCGTGTGCCGGTGCTCGAAAATATGGGCTTCAAGGTTATCAGCGAGCGCACCTTCGAAATCGATCAGGTCGATTCCGGCGGCAAGGTCTTCGTCCACGACATGGACCTTCAGCACGAATATGGTTCGACGATAAATCTTGCCGATGGCGGCGCGCTGTTCGAAGAGGTGTTTCTCTCGGTCTGGGCCGGGCAGAGCGATAATGATTATTTCAACGCGCTGGCGCAGACGGCAGGTCTCGGATCAAGCCAAATCAGCATTCTGCGTATTTATGGCCGCTATCTCCAGCAGGCCGGAATTCCGCAAAGCCAGGGCTTTATTTCCGGCGTGCTCAATCGCTACCCGGACATCGCCCGAGACCTTCACGCGTTGTTCATGACGCGGCTCGACCCGAAAGCCGGAAAGGACAGCGAGAATGCCGCCGGCAAGCTCGACGCCAGGATCAAGGACGCGCTGGAAAACGTTCCGAATATCGATGATGACAGGATCATTCGCCGCTATCTGAACCTTATCGAGGCGACGTTGCGGACAAACCATTTCTCGGACTCCACCGAGCCGGGTAAATCGCTCGCGATCAAGCTCGATTCGCGTGCCATCGATGGACTGCCCGATCCCAAGCCGTGGCGCGAGATATTCGTCTACGGTCCCGAGGTCGAGGGTGTGCATCTGCGCTTCGGGCCAGTGGCGCGTGGCGGCCTGCGCTGGTCAGACCGCGCGCAGGATTACCGCACCGAGGTTCTGGGTCTGGTGAAGGCCCAGCAGGTCAAGAACGCGGTCATCGTGCCGGTCGGTGCGAAGGGCGGTTTCTTCCCGAAGCAATTGCCCACAGGCGGCTCGCGCGACGAAGTGTTCGAGGCAGGCCGCAAGGCTTATGTGAATTTCGTCTCGAGCATGCTTTCGATCACCGACAATCTCGATGGCGACAAAATCGTGCCGCCGAAGAATGTCGTTCGCCGCGATGTCGACGATCCCTATTTCGTCGTCGCAGCCGACAAGGGCACGGCGACCTTTTCCGACACGGCAAATGCGATCAGCCAGGCGCATGATTTCTGGCTGGACGATGCATTCGCCAGCGGCGGTTCTGCCGGTTACGACCACAAGAAAATGGGCATCACCGCCAAGGGCGCGTGGGAGGCGGTGAAGCGTCATTTCCGTGAAATGAACCGCGACATCCAGACCTCGCCCTTCACCGTTGTCGGCGTGGGCGACATGTCAGGCGATGTGTTCGGCAATGGCATGCTGCTTTCCGAGCAGACCAAACTGATCGCAGCCTTCGACCATCGCGACATCTTCATCGATCCCGATCCGGACGCCGCATCGACATTTGCGGAGCGCAAGCGGATGTTCGATCTGCCGCGCTCGAGCTGGCAGGATTACGACAAGTCGAAGCTTTCGAAAGGCGGCGTGATCGTATCGCGCGCGCAGAAGTCGATCAGTCTTTCGCAGGAAGCGGCTAACGCCATCGGTCTTTCCAAGACCACGGCGTCGCCGGCGGAGATCATGACCGCCATTCTGAAGGCACCGGTCGATCTGCTCTGGTTCGGCGGCATTGGTACTTATGTGAAGGGAACGGGCGAGAGCAATCAGGACGTCGGCGACCGCGCGAATGATTTCATCCGCGTGACTGCGGCCGAAGTTCGCGCGCAGGTGCTCGGCGAAGGCGCAAATCTCGGTGTCACGCAGCGCGGCCGTATCGAGTTCGGCATGCTCGGACGACGTTGCAATTCGGATGCGATCGACAATTCCGGCGGCGTGAATTCCTCCGACGTCGAAGTGAACATCAAGATCGCGCTTGCATCCGCGATGCGAAAGGGTGCGCTGGCGCGTCCGGCCCGCGATAGGCTGCTTTCCGACATGACGCAGGAAGTCAGCGAACTGGTGCTTGCCAACAATTACGAACAGACACTGGCGCTTTCGCTGGCGGCACGGCCGGGCCTTGCGGATATCGGTCAGCAGGGGCGCCTGATGAGTGCGCTGGAAGAGCGTGATCTTCTGGATCGTGCCGTGGAGACATTGCCGTCCGACGCGGTTCTGAAGGAGCGCGCGAAGCGCGGCGAACCACTGACAAGGGCTGAACTCGGCGTCTTGCTGGCTTACGCAAAGATCGTTCTGTTCTCCGATCTCGTCGCCAGCGATCTGCCCGACGATCCGCATTTCGAGGCCGATCTTCTGGATTATTTCCCGCAGAAAATGGCCAAGAAATATGCCGCCGAAATCGGCACGCACCGGCTGCGTCGCGAGATCATTTCGCGCTTGCTGGCAAACGATCTCGTAAATCGCGGCGGGCCGTGCTTCGTCAATGCGCTGGAGGATCTGACCTCGCGCAGTGCGGCAGCGGTTGCCAGTGCGTTTGTGCTGGTGCGGGACGGGTTCGAGCTGACCTCGCTCTACAGGCAGATCGACGCGCTCGACAATCAAATCGACGGGCAAGCCCAGCTCGATCTTTACCAGTCGGTGGGTGCCGTCCTGCGTTCGGCGTGCACCTGGTATCTGCGAAACGATCATCGCAATGTGCCGCTCGGCAAGCGCATCGAAGGCTTGAAGGAAGCGCGCAAGGTTCTTGAACCGAAACTCGTCGGCTTGATGTCCGCCTTCTCGCAGAACAAGTTCAGCGAACGGCGCGCAGGCTTTGCAACGGCAGGCGCACCGCAAAAGCTTGCGGAGCGGCTGGCTCTTGCGGAAGTGGCCGAACTGATACCCGATATCGCGCTGGTATCAGAGCTTGCGAAAGCCGACATGATCGTCGCCGCAAAGGCATTCTTCGCCGTTGCCGAAGCGTTCCGCATCGGGCGCATGCAGGATGCGGCCCGCAACATCAGCGCGGCCGATTATTACGAAGGCCTGGCACTGGCCCGCGCTGCCGACACGATTGACGCATCGCGACGCGCAATCGCCGTTAAGGCGCTGCTGCACTTTGGAAAATCCGACGATCCGGTTGCGGCATGGCTGGAAGCGGGCGGCGCGCGCATCGAGCGTATACGCGAAAGGCTCCAAAGCCTGACCGAAGGCGGCGACATCACGGTTGCGCGGCTTTCGGTGGCATCGGGCCTGATGAGCGATCTGACGGGGAAGTGACAGCAAAGCCTGAGCGGATTTCATCGGCGAATTTTGGCTGCGATCCGTTAATGCCGCTCGTTTGAAATGAGATTGCGTTCGAAAAATGCAATCAGATGTTCATGATGCTCATTTTCGGCAGCGCTTCCTGGAATGTGATCCTGTCCTTCGTAATAGTGGATTTCGGGTGTCTTTCCGTGGCGATGTAGCCGATCGACAATTCGCCGTGTCATGTCCACAGACCAGACACGATCAGCAGTTCCGTGACTTAGGAACAGCGGACCGTCGAAACGCTCGACTTCGATAGTCGTTGTCGGAAGAAGCTCTTCCGTCGAATCGCGCCAAGACCAGGCGCGGTGGCCAGCATCCCAAGATTGCCAGCCGGGATCGCCTGCATCGCGCCACCTTCGCCCGTCGAACGCTCCGCAGATGACATCCGGTGGGCTGTGAACGGCGAGGGCGTCCGGTACTCCAGCAATTTTGTCGCGAACCATCAGCGAAGTCAGCAGCAAGGCATGTTCTGCTCCTCGGGACACGCCGTACATGCCGACTTGTTGGTCTACGAAAGGAAATGCCCTTAGTGCGGCAAGTGCCTCAACCGTTCTGTCCAACGGCACGTCAATGATGTTGCCCGCATTCCAAGCATTTCCGCCATTCGAATAACCAAAAGGAAAAGCCAAGAAACCGTGGGCTGCAATGATTGCCGCATTGCGATGGCTCCAACCTGACCACGCACCTTCCGAGCCGTGAAGAATCATAATCGCGGGAAAGGGGCCATCACCGGGTGGGCCATAAGTTGTTCCCCAATCTGGTAGAAGGCGGCGTACGATTTTCAATGTCATATGGCAGAAACTCTGTCGGGAAGGGGCCAGCTTAGAGGTTACAGTTTCTTACCGGAAGTTCTTCTTTGCACCGTCCCGAAAAACATGCAGACATGGCATGAACCGTGAAAGATGCGCGGCGGGTGGAGAGAATATGACTGACGGGAAAGTTCAGCGCGCCTCCGGTCGCGGCATCTGGGGCTGGATGTTCTTCGATTGGGCGGCGCAGCCCTTCTTTACGGTCGTGACGACATTCATCTTCGGCCCCTATGTCGTGTCGCGCATGGCGACCGACCCTGCCATGGGGCAGGCGGCCTGGGGATACGGCATCGCGATTGCCGGGTTCTTCATCGCCATATTGTCGCCTGTGCTCGGCTCGATTGCCGACCAGACAGGGCCCCGAAAGCCGTGGATCGCCTTTTTCGCGGCGATAAAAATCATCAGCCTGTGCGCACTGTGGTTCGCGGCTCCCGGCTCTCCGCTGATCCCTGTGATTTTGTTCTTCTCGCTGGCGTCGATTGCCGCTGAATTCTCGACCGTTTTCAACGATTCCATGATGCCTCGGCTGGTTTCCAAGGCGGAAATCGGGAAAATCTCGAATATCGCATGGGGGCTCGGCTATCTCGGCGGAATGATCGCGCTGATTTTCGTCGTGACTATGCTGGCGGCCTCGCCCGAAACCGGCAAGACGATCGTGGGGGCGGACCCGCTGTTCGGGCTCGATCCGGTGCGCGGCGAAGATGCACGCGCGACAGGGCCGCTGTCGGCTCTATGGTATCTCATCTTTATCCTGCCGATGTTCTTCTTCACGCCGGATGGGATCAAGGGCAAGCCGATCCGTCCCGCGATACGCGACGGCATGGCCGAGCTGAAATCGACGATCGGCGAGGTGCGGCGGCGCAGCGGGATATTGCGCTTTCTCATCGCGCGGATGATCTATCAGGACGGCGTGAATGCGTTGATTTCGCTTGGCGGCGTGTTTGCAGCGGCCATGTTCGGTTGGAGCATCACGGAAATCGGTGTTTTCGGGATCATCCTCAACATCGTTGCGATTTTCGGCTGTCTGGCGGCGAGCCGCCTCGATACGGCTTTGGGATCGAAAGTCGTAGTCATGATCTCGCTGGTCTTGCTGCTCATAGCGACGATCGGCATCGTATCGACCGGTCCGGGCTTCACGCTGTTCGGTTTGCTGATGTTGCCGGGAGCCGACACGGGTGGGCTTTTCGGCACGCCTGCGGAGAAGGCCTACATACTGTTCGGTCTGCTGATAGGGATTGCATTCGGCCCGGTTCAGGCATCGTCGCGCTCTTATCTTGCGCGCAGCGTCACGCCGGAAGAGGCAGGACGGTATTTCGGGATTTATGCGCTGGCCGGTCGTGCGACGAGTTTTCTTGCGCCGTTTCTGGTGGCGACGGTAACCGCAATCAGCGGATCGCCGCGCCTCGGCATGGCGATGATCCTGATCTTCCTGGTGGTCGGCATGGCGGTGCTTTGGCCGACGCCCTATCCGGCGGATAAGGTGGAGAGGTAGGGGCTGTTCTTTCTCCCCTTGTGGGAGAAGGTGCCTGAGCGTAGCGAAGGCGGATGAGGGGTGCTGGCCGGATGCCAGCGTCTCATTCCACGCAACACCCCTCATCCGTCTTGGCGCTTCGCGCCAATCCACCTTCTCCCGCAAGGGGAGAAGGAAGAGGGGCGTTCTTCAATGCCGGAAGTGGCGGATGCCGGTGAATACCATGGCGATGCCATGTTCGTTTGCGGCGGCAATGACATCCTCGTCACGCATCGAACCGCCCGGCTGGATGACGGCGGTGGCACCGGCTTCGATGGCCGAAATCAGACCGTCAGCAAAAGGGAAGAAGGCGTCGGAAGCGACGACCGAGCCTTTGGTCAGCGGTTCGGCCCATCCGGCAGCTTCAGCGGCATCAATGGCTTTGCGGGCAGCGATGCGGGAGGAATCGACGCGGCTCATCTGCCCGGCACCGATGCCGACCGTTGCACCGTCCTTGACGTAGACGATTGCGTTCGACTTGACGTGCTTAGCGACACGGAAGGCGAATTTGAGATCGGCCAGTTCCTTGGCCGTGGGCGCGCGCTTGGTCACGACTTTCAGGTCGAGATCATCAACCACCGAATTGTCGCGGCCTTGCACCAGAAGCCCGCCAGCGACGGATTTCAGCGACAGGCCGGTCGCGCGTGGGTCAGGCAGGCCACCAGTCACCAGCAGACGGAGGTTCTTTTTGGCGGCGATGATCGCCTGAGCTTCGGTGCTTACTTCGGGCGCGATGATGACTTCCGTGAATGTCTTCACGATTTCCTCGGCGGCCTGCGCATCGAGCAGACCATTGACCGCGACGATGCCGCCGAAAGCGGAAACCGGGTCGCAGGCAAGCGCCTTGCCATAGGCTTCGATGAGCGAAGAACCTTCCGCCACGCCGCATGGATTGGCATGTTTGATGATCGCGACTGCGGCGCTTTTTTTGGGGTCGAATTCGCCGATCAGCTCAAAAGCTGCGTCCGTATCGTTGATGTTGTTGTAGGACAGTTGCTTGCCTTGAAGCTGGTGCGCGGTGGCGACGCCGGGACGTTTGTCGCCGGTTTTGTAAAAGCCTGCCGATTGATGCGGGTTTTCGCCGTAGCGCATGACGCTGTCCAGCTTGCCGCCAAAAGCGCGCCATGACGGGTGCTCGATTTCGAGCGTTTCGGCAAACCATGCGGAGATCGCCGCATCATAGGCGGCTGTGCGCGAGAAGGCCTTTGCCGCAAGCTTCTGACGGAATTCCAGCGACAGGCTGCCGGTGTTCAATTCGAGTGCGTTTAAAACAGAGGCATAGTCTTCCGGGTCGGTGACGATGCCGACATAGGCATGGTTCTTGGCCGATGCACGCACCATGGCCGGGCCGCCAATGTCGATGTTTTCGACGATGGAGGGGTAATCCGCACCGGAATTGCGCACGTCTTCGAACGGGTAGAGATTGACCACGACCAGATCGATCGGCTCGATGTTGTGAGCGCGCATCGCCTCTGTGTGCTCCTCGTCGTCGCGAATGCCGAGAATCGCGCCATGAACCGAAGGATGCAGCGTCTTCACGCGGCCATCCATGATTTCGGGGAAGCCGGTGAGTTCGGATACGTCGCGAACCGCGATACCTGCCTCGGCAATCGACTTTGCCGTACCGCCGGTCGAAACGAGTTCGATGCCCTGGTCGGCGAGTGCTTTTGCGAAATCGATCAGCCCCGTCTTGTCCGAAACGGACAGCAGTGCACGGCGCACCTGGACGAGATCGGGGGCGGGGATTTTCTTGGAGGCGACGGCCATCGGCAAAAGTCTCTTCAGCTTTGTTGCGGGCAGTCGGGGCCTAGGCGCAAACCGGCTTCAAATCAAGTTGAAGCCGGTGAAAGCTTGGAAGTTTTGCAGTTTTGAGCGGGATTTTCTGTGGTGTTTCGAAGAGTGAGCGGAAAGGTTTCCCTCAAAAACTGCTTCTTGGCCGCTGGGTCTGGCCGGAAAAATAACTGCGCGTGAGCTGCCAGCGCACTTCCGACCTGTCCGATGTCGAGAAAGACAAGACGATCTGGCGGGTGTGGCGCGGTCCGCCGACGCCAGCAAAGAAGATCGATTCGTCGATTTCGGGTTCGACTTCATTCGAAGTGAAGGTCCAATGGTCCGCATTCGGCGCGGTCAGGACAAGTCTGTCGCGCTTGTCGCGGAAAAGCTCGATGTCCGGGTGCAGATGAAAGCGGATCGTGACCTGATTGTCTGGGGGCGGTCTGCCGGTGTTGCCGCGCGCTGGGAAGAAACGATCTGCGCCTGAGATAACATCACCATCGCCAGACAGTGAAATCTCGCGTTCATGGACGATGCCGAAGCGATGCGCATAGCCGTCATGGCTGGCGATGAAGCCCTGAATACCCAGCGAATCCGTACGTTCACACGTCACCTCGCGCGGCCCGCCGATGAGGGGGGAGCCGAGCAGATTGTTGACGCGAACTGAGTGGCTGAACCGGGCCGACGACGTATCGTTGAGCGTTGCGGTGGAGTGTGCGGCCGTTGCGCGGGCAAGCGGGCGAAACTCCGGCGCGCCATAAGTGTCGAGCCCGGCATTGACGATGTAGTGTTGGCGGCCGGACGATAGCTCGAACGACAGACAGCCGGCATGAGCATTGTTGGACACGCTGACCGGCGGCGGCGCACCCGTATCGGAAAGCAGCGTCGTGTTGCCCATGCAAAGCCGTTCATAGCCGGAATGCGGGGCATGGAGCAGCGGCGCGCCGGCTGTATCGTCGTGACGGAGGATCGCCGCCACGCGGTCATGGATGGTTGCGCCCATGCCGTTGAAGCGGGCGATACTGCCATCCTGATGCCGGAAGAAGCGCAGGGCGGGCAGCATGCGCTCGACCGCGCCGATCAGAGCATCCGGCGGGGATTCCGCCTGATTGGCATAGGTCTGGCGAAGCGGCAGAAGGTCGGCCAGCAGTTCCAGAACCGCCATCGGATTGCGGGAAATATGCACGCCGTCTGGCAGGATTTGCCGTTCCAGTTCGTCGGCCAGTTGTTTCGTCGCGTTGCGCAGCGCCGATGGCGGCGCTGGTAATGAAAGGGCAGCGAAGGCAAGTGCGATGCGGGCGCGCAACCGGTCTTTTCCGTCCGGCATTTCTCGCGAGACGGAGCGCAGATAGCGGATCTGCATCGCCAGCGATTTCAGGAAGGAGCGATAGAAGGGAAATTCAGCGCCTTGCAGAACGACGGATGAATGCTGGAGCCATGCAATGATGCGCTTGGCCGTTATCGCCGGTTCCCAGGCGACGCCATGTATCCGCGTGCCATGCATCGATATCCAGTCCGAAACGAGCGCGCGCGCATTGGCGGCAGCAAGCTCCGTTCCCGCCGCCCGCATATGGCGAAGCCATCGAAAGGCGTGCAGCGATCTACTCCACCCGGCATTGGCGCCGCTGATCTGAAATGGCGATTGCCCGCCTGTCTCGATCAGATGACCGGCAAAGGGATAGCGGCCATAATAAATCTCGAGCGCGATCTGCGGATCGGCAAGGCGCAGGTCGGGTGGCGCGATGAGAACGCGCTCAGGCGTGCGCCCCGAATAACGCCAGCGATAGGCGGGACCCGAACGCAGGCGCCGGCGGGTTTTGCGCCAGAATTCCTTGGCAACGAGCGCCCAAAGACGCCGAGTGTCGCCTGCCGCGATTTCCAAAAAGTCACTCCTGAAGGCCCCTCGCCGACCAATAGTCTATATGATTCAAGACTCTATGCGAAGGTGAATTTGTCGATACCCAACGATATAGGCCAAAGCGCGTAGTCTCGGACTGGATTTGTCGTCGAGCGCTTTGGCTCTTTGTTTATGCATGTCGTTATCCCAAAACCGCGTCACACTTTTGGGCGACATGCACTACTTCAATCGGCGGATGCGGGCAGCGTAGAACCCATCCAGACCCGAGTAGGCGGGGGTTTCCATGACCATGTCGGCAGGGGTCGTGCGCAGTTCGCCTTTGGCGGTGATGAAGGCGTCGAGGCCCGGAAACTCGCCCGGCAAAACGGGGTCTGGCTCGACGCCGGGTGACTGGGCAAGGAAAGCCTCAAACAGCAATTCGCCCTCCAGAGGATCGAGCGAGCAGTTTGAAAAGACGACCCGGCCACCGGGTTTTACCATGGTGATGGCACGGTCAAGCAGGCGGCGCTGAAGGTCTGCGAGCTTCTCGACGTCGGCGGTGGATTTGGTCCATGGCACGTCGGGGTGACGCCTGACGGTGCCTGTGGACGAGCAAGGCGCATCCAGCAAAATCGCGTCGAAAAGCTCCGGCGGTTCATAGGTCAGAATGTCGGCCTGCACGGTTTCGACATCGAAGCCGAGACGGCTGAGATTTTCTTGCAAGCGAACGATGCGGTTCTTGGAGCTGTCTATCGCGGTAACGCGCGCGCCAGCCAATGCGATCTGCGCAGTCTTGCCGCCGGGAGCCGCGCACATATCCGCAACATGAAGCCCGGCTACATCGCCGAGAAGTATTGCGGGAAGGCTTGCTGCCGCGTCCTGCACCCACCATGCACCCTCATCGAAGCCGGGAAGGGCGGTGACATGCGCCGGAAGCCGCGCGACACGCACTGTGCCTGTCGGCAGGACAATGCCGCCAAATTGCGTTGCCCAATTTTCCGGCTCGGATTTAACGGTTAGATCGACTGGCGCTTCTACGCGGTGAATGGCGAGAATGCGGTTCGTGGTTTCCGTGCCATAGGCAGCCTGAAGCCGCTGCGCAAACCAGGCCGGTGCATCGTCGGTTTTCGCCAGCCTCTCGGAAAGCTCAGAATCCTTGCCGCGCACGATCGAGCGCAGAACGCCGTTGACGAGTGCTGCGAAGCGCGCGGTACGCGTATCCGATTTAGCGTGCGTCACGGCGAGGTCGACAGCGGCGCTGTCCGGCACATCCAGAAACAGGATTTGGGCGGCTGCCACATGCAATATGTGGGAAAGCGCGGTCGCATTGGCAGGCAAGGGCTTTTCGAGCCGCGATGCTATGAGCGATTCGATCGTTACGCGATGCCGCAAGGTCGAAACGAGAATTGCCCTGACGAGAGAGCGGTCGCGCAAATCCAGTGCGCGGAACATGGGGTGACCGTGCTGATGGTCGGTCAGGCCGTCGAGCGGGGTTTTCGCGTCGATTATGGCCGCCAGCAGCCGTGCGGCAGTCTTGCGAGCGGCAAGGCCCGGTATGTTGTCGGAAGCGTCGTCTGCCGGTCTGGTGCGCGAATGCCCTTCCTTACGCGAATTGGGAGCGTTCAAGACCACGGACCTTTGGGTCCGGTTTTCGGGCCGGTGGGGTTGCGGCCCCATGGTCCGGCTTCCGGCGGGCTTGTGCGTTGTGGAGCAGCCTGCTGCGGCTCTGGCGCGGCGGGAGCTTCATTGCGTGGCGCAGGCGTGTTGCCGTAACCAGGCTGATCGGCCATCGCCTGAAGTGCCGCAATACGGTTTTCCGTATTCGGATGGGTCGAGAAAAGATTGTCCATGCGCTCGCCGGATAGGGGGTTAATGATAAACATATGTGCGGCGGCGGGATTGCGTTCCGCGTCCGGGTTGTGGATGCGTTCGACGTTACGGGCGATCTTGTCAAGCGCGGAAGCGAGCCAGAGGGGATTTCCGCAGATTTCCGCGCCGCGCTTGTCGGCTGCATATTCGCGGGTCCGGCTGATTGCCATCTGCACGATCATGGCCGCAAAAGGCGCTACGATCATCCCGACAAGAGCGCCTATGCCGCCCATCGGGCTGTTGCGGTTGCCGCCAAAGAAAAACGCGAAATTGCCGAGCATGGAAATCGCACCGGCGAGAGTGGCGGTGATTGTCATCGTCAGCGTGTCGCGGTTTTGGACATGGGCAAGCTCATGCGCCATGACGGCGGCGACTTCCTCATGCGAAAGCCGCTGCAGGAGGCCGGTGGTCGCGGCGACTGCCGCATTTTCGGGGTTACGGCCGGTCGCGAAAGCGTTGGGCTGCGGGTTTTCGATGAGATAAACGCGCGGCATCGGCAGGCCTGCACGCGCTGCAAGTTCGCGCACGATGACGTAATATTCAGGCGCATTTCGCTCGTCGACCTCGACGGCGTTGTTCATGCGCAGCACCATCTTGTCAGCGTTCCAGTAGCTGAAGATGTTCATTGCCGCTGCCACGAAAAAGGCGATCATCATGCCGCCCGAGCCGCCGATAAGATATCCGACGCCCATGAAAAGCGCGGTCATGAATGCCAGAAGCATTGCGGTGCGCATAATGTTCATAATCAACTCCGTCAGATAGGGCGGCAGCAATGAATAACTCGCCTCGGCGATGAGGCTTGGTTATATGATGGGAAACGCCTGTTCCTGTTTCAACGATGCGGATGAACGATGTCCAGCGAAAATAGCATATCAGAAGCCCAAACCAGCGTGAATAACGACGAAAAGCCGCTCTCACCGGCAGCGAAACGCGCACTTGTGGAAGCAGAAGCCCGCCGCAAACTCTATGAGGAAAAGCAGGCCTCGATGCCGAAGGAGATCGGCGGGCGCGGGGGGCAGGAGCCTGGCCGTTATGGCGACTGGGAGGTAAAGGGACTGACCAGCGATTTCTGATCGTCCTGCGCGACTATTCGTTTTCGCAGGGGAACAACGGCAGGCCACTCGCGTTGGGGGAAATCTAGTTTCTCACCGATGAAGGGGTCCGACCATGCTTATTCGGCTTGGGTATGAAATCGCCATCGAGTGCCAGCAACCCATGCCGGTGATCTCTCTGTTAGAAATACACAGCGACCGGCAGCCGGATATAAAGCGGCAGACGCGCGTACTGACTTCGCCGTCGATTCCCGGCCATCCCTATGTCGATCTGCATGGCAATTCGTGCCGCCGCTTCATGGTACCGGCCGGCGGGTTCCGTGTAATGTATGACGCCGTCATAGAAGACAGTGGCAATCCCGATCAGGTAAATACGCTGGCGCAGGAAATGCCCGTAGAGCAGCTTCCAGACGATGTGCTCGGGTTTTTGCTCGGCAGTCGTTATTGCGAGACGGATCACCTCAGCAATCTTGCCTGGCAGTTGTTCGGAAACGTCCCGCCCGGCTGGGCGCGCGTTCAGGCGATATGCGACTATGTGCATAATCGCCTGTCATTCGGCTATGGCTACGCCCGCTCCACGAGAACAGCGGCACAGGCAAATGACGAACGCGTTGGTGTATGCCGCGACTTCGCTCATCTGGCGATTACGCTTTGCCGCTGCATGAATATTCCGGCGCGCTATGTGAATGGTTATCTGGGCGACATCGGCATCCCGGCCGATCCCGCCCCCATGGATTTCAGCGCATGGG
Source organism: Foliimonas ilicis (assembly GCF_039939195.1). Lineage (NCBI taxonomy): Bacteria > Pseudomonadati > Pseudomonadota > Alphaproteobacteria > Hyphomicrobiales > Phyllobacteriaceae > Foliimonas > Foliimonas ilicis. Next base: position 540,109 of record NZ_JBDUUH010000001.1, read on the forward strand.
TCGAGGTATTCCTGAGCGGCAAATGGTACACATTCGATGCACGTCACAATGTGCCTCGTATCGGTCGCGTGGTGGTTTCGCGTGGTCGTGACGCGACGGATGTGCCCCTGCTGCATAGTTTTGGCCCGCATAGGCTAAACATGTTCAAAGTGTGGGCCTATGAGCAGGAAAGCCATCCTGCAAAACCGCCCTATCGTGGCGTCGACCGGACCGCGCGCACCCATATGCTTGCGTAGGATTTCTATTGCCAGAATAGCATTGTAGGAATAAATGCCTTTGTGTGATGTTGGTTATGCAAAGGCATTCTGTTGTCGTGCGCATATTCGTTTGCGCAGCGATGTCATGTGCTTTTTCGGCTGCTTCTGCGAAAGATTTCAAAGGGCCGGTTGAAGCCAGTGTCCTCAAAGTTCTGGACGGAGATACGTTTCTCGCGGAGGCACATATCTGGCCGGGTCATTGGGTGCGCGTGAATGTGCGTATTCGCGGCATCGATACGCCGGAAATGCGCAGCAGATGCGTGAGCGAGCGCGATGCCGCATTGCAGGCGCAGGTAGCACTGTCCGAATTCTTGGGCGAGCAGAAGATTTCAATCTCGAACATAGGCGGCGCCAAATATCACGGACGCGTTTTGGCCGACGTGGAAACCGGGGACGGCTTGCAGGTGGCGGCTGCGATGATCGAGAGCCAGTTTGCGCGCGCTTACAGCGGCGGAAAGCGCAAAAGCTGGTGTGACTGAAATAGAAAAAGGCCGCTGCGCCAATGACGCAACGGCCTTCGTGTCTTCGTCCAAAACGTGACCGTCAGCCGTGATGCAGAAACATCGCCAGCCGCGCGTCATGCGCCGTTAGCGGGAAGGCTGCTTCCCGAAAGGGCAATCCGTTGAGGCCACGCTTAGGAAAACGAAATCACTCGACATCGGATCACCTCCTTTCAGTTCGTTGAACACACCAGCAATGTGGAGGTTGAAAGACGCGAGCGCAAGGGGCGAAATTTGTTAGATAAACTCAACTTTCGTAGACCCTTGCTCATTTGCTCTCCTACCCCTTTTTGTTCTGGCGGTTCGCTACAAGGTCATCCACCACTGCCGGATCGGCGAGCGTTGAGGTATCGCCCAGTGCGCCGAAATCGTCTTCGGCGATCTTGCGCAGAATGCGCCGCATGATCTTGCCGGAGCGGGTTTTGGGTAGGCCCGGGGCGAATTGGATCTTGTCGGGCGAGGCGATCGCGCCGATCTCCTTGCGGACATGAGCGATAAGTTCCTTGCGCAAATCCTCGGACCATTCGACGCCGCTCATCAGCGTGACGTAGCTGTATATGCCTTGCCCCTTGACGTCATGCGGATAGCCGACGACGGCGGCTTCCGAGACCTTGTCGTGGGAGACGAGTGCGGATTCGACTTCCGCTGTACCCATGCGGTGGCCCGACACGTTGATTACATCGTCCACGCGACCCGTGATCCAGTAATAGCCATCCTTGTCGCGGCGGCAGCCATCACCGGTGAAGTATTTTCCCTTGTAGGTCGAGAAATAGGTCTGGATGAAGCGCTCGTGGTCGCCATAGACGGTGCGCATCTGCCCCGGCCATGAATCGACGATGCAGAGATTGCCGTCTGCAGCACCTTCCAGAACATTGCCTTCATTGTCGACGAGTTGCGGCTGGACGCCAAAGAAGGGACGCGTCGCTGAGCCTGCCTTGAGGTCCGTCGCACCCGGCAGAGGCGTGATCAGAATGCCGCCCGTTTCGGTCTGCCACCATGTGTCGACGATCGGCACTTTTTTGTTGCCGACGACATTGTAGTACCACTCCCAGGCCTCCGGGTTGATCGGCTCGCCGACGGAACCCAGCACACGCAGAGACTTGCGCGAGGTCTTCTTCACCGGCTCGTCGCCTGCGCCCATCAGTGCACGGATTGCGGTTGGTGCCGTGTAGAAGATGTTGACCTTGTGCTTGTCGATGACCTCCCAGAAGCGCGAGGTCGACGGGTAATTCGGCACGCCTTCAAACATCAGCGTCGTCGCGCCGTTGGCCAGCGGGCCGTAGACGATGTAGCTGTGGCCTGTGACCCAACCGACATCGGCGGTGCACCAGTAGATATCGCCGTCGTGATAATCGAAGACATATTGGTGGGTCATCGAGGAGAAGACCAGATATCCGCCGGTCGTGTGCAGAACGCCCTTCGGCTTGCCGGTCGAGCCCGACGTATAAAGAATGAAAAGCGGGTCTTCCGCCTTCATTTTTTCCGGCTTGCAATCCGGTTTAACGCTGGCGACTTCGTCATGATACCAAAGGTCGCGGTCCTTCGCCCAGCCGACCTTGCCGCCGGTTCGGCGCACGACGACGACGTTCTTCACGCGCACATGGTTTTTTGCGGCGATGTCGATCGCCTTGTCGGTGTTTTCCTTGAGCGGGATCGTCTTGCCACCGCGCAATCCTTCATCGGCTGTGATGACGAAGGTCGATTCGCAATCGACAATGCGGCCAGCAAGCGCGTCCGGTGAAAACCCGCCAAAGACGATGGAGTGAATGGCGCCGATGCGTGTGCAGGCGAGCATCGCATAGGCCGCTTCGGGAATCATCGGCATGTAGATGGTGACGCGGTCGCCCTTCTTCACGCCATGCTTTTTCATCACATTGGCGAGGCGGCAAACATGCTCGTAAAGCTCATTATACGTGATCTTCTTGTCGTCATACGGGTTGTCGCCTTCCCAGATGATGGCGGTCTGGTTGCCGCGCTTCTTCAAATGCCGGTCGATACAATTGTAGGAGACATTGGTCAGCCCGTCCTCGAACCACTTGATCGCGACTTTGCCGTTGAACGAGGTGTTCTTGACCTTGGTGTATGGCTTGAACCAGTCGATGCGCTTGCCGTGCTTGCCCCAGAATTTGTCCGGGTTCTTGACGCTTTCGGCATACCATTTCAGATAGGTCTCGTTGTCGATCAACGCGTCCTTCTTCCACGCTGGTTGAACGCGATGGACATGAACTTCTGACATTCTTGGCTTCCTCCCTGCACTTTATTGCGGCCAGCGCGGCCACGAATTCGGGGGCATTATTAGCAATTCCTCTGCCGTCACAACATTAGACAAAGTGACTGGACTCATATCCGGTTGCGTTTTTGAGCCAACCCTTGTCAGCACTCGCCGCGCTGTGCTGCCAAGTGTCTGTAATCAAAGGAAATTTATTTGCCGGCGTCGGCGATTTCAATACACTGTTAACGATCGGAGCGCAGGCTTCGGTTGTAGGCAAGGCAACAATTCTGCGGAGGGACGTAAATGCGCGACTTCTCTGAAATGGAACTCATGCTCAAGGGCTATGGGCTGACGACTGCCAAGATTTTCTACCACATGCCGGATCATCCGCATCTCCTGCAGCAGTTCATCTGGCAGGAATACGATCTGGCCCCGAAGTTCCCGATCCTGCACGGTTTCATCGATTTCTGGAAAGAGAAACTGGAAGGCCCGCTTCACTCGGTGTGCTACACGCATCAGCGCCTGATCGCGCCGAATGAATGGCGTAATGTGAATGGGGAATTTGTGCTGAATTGACGGAGTTCAGAGAGCCCAGGGATTGAGAATTGTAACGCCGGTATCTTCGAAATCTGCGACATTGCGGGTGACGAGGACGAGGTCGTGAACCAAGGCCGTGGCTGCAATAAGCGTGTCGGCAGAGCCTCGCGTTCTTCTGGCCGTAATGCGGCCCCAGGTCAAAGCGACGTCTTCGGTGACGGCGAGGATGCGGTCGGCGTTGTCGTGACGTAGTTCTCGCAGCCAAAGCTCAAGCCGCATGGCTCTCTCAGGCCCGGTACTTCGTAGCTTGATGATGCCCCGCTCGATTTCGCCAATCGTGATGACGCTGAGATTTACCGAATCCCGGTCGACAGATTGCAACCATGCTGTTGGCTCGGGCAGTAATCTCTGAACGTCCGAAACGATATTCGTATCGAGCAAGTACATCAGAGATCGACGTCGCGGATCATGGTTTCGGAACGGCGATTGATCTCTTCCGCAAATTCTTCATCCCAGCCGGGTCCACTTAGAAGATGCTCGACCAAGCTCTTCTTTTTGCCCGCGAGACGATCATACTCCTCCGCTGAAATGACGACGGCAGCGCGTTCTCCACGCAGTGTGACGGTCTGCGGTCCTTCGCTGCGTGCGCGCTGAACCACTTTCGAGAAATTGTTTTTTGCGTCCTGCAAATGCCAATTCATTGTAATCACCAAGCTAGCTTGGCTAGATATATAATTTTTTGGTTGAAAAATCAACTTTCCGGTGTCAACGACTGCCAAAAATAGCCGAACCGACGCGTACCGAGGTCGCACCAAAAGCGATGGCGAGTTCGTAGTCGCTGGACATGCCCATTGATAGCTTTTCGACGCCTGCCTGTTTTGCGAGCTTTTCGAGCAATGCGAAATGGGGGCCGGGGTTTTCATCGACAGGAGGGATGCACATCAGTCCTTCGATCTCCAGCCCGTGCGTCTCACGGCAGAGTTTCACGAAAGCGACGGCTTCGTTTGGGTCTATGCCTGCCTTTTGCGGCTCGGAGCCGATATTGACCTGCACATAGAGACGCGGTTTGCGGCCCTGGTTTTCGATTTCCTTCGCAAGCTCTGCCGCGATCTTTTCGCGGTCGATCGTCTCGATCACGTCGAACAGGGCGACGGCTTCCTTTGCCTTGTTGGATTGAAGCGGGCCAATAAGGTGCAGTTCGAGATCGGGATATTCGGTTTTGAGCGCGGGCCATTTACCCTGCGCTTCCTGCACGCGGTTTTCACCGAACACGCGCTGGCCTGCTTCGATCACCGGACGGATTTCTCCTGCCTCGAATGTCTTTGAAACGGCGACCAGAATGGCACTGCCTTCAGGCCTTTTTGCTTCGCGCTCGGCTTTCGTGATTTTCGCCTTCACGGCAGCCAGTTTTTCGACAGAATCGTCCATGATTTTCAGACCTTGCAAAATGTCTTTTTGCGCGCACCGTGTACCGGCAGAGTTGACGGTACAGGCAAACCATGGTGAAGGTCCGCCCAAACCGTCGATTTCCGTCTTTTAAGTGAAAAAGCGTTCATGGCAACCGAGCGATACAATCCCCGTGCAGCCGAACCCAAATGGCAAAAAATTTGGGACGAGGCAAAGCTCTACGAAACCAAGAACGACGATCCACGTCCGAAATATTACGTGCTCGAAATGTTTCCCTATCCGTCGGGGAACATTCATATCGGCCATACGCGTAATTATACGATGGGCGATGTGGTGGCGCGCTACAAGCGGGCCAAGGGCTTCAACGTGCTGCACCCAATGGGATGGGATGCGTTCGGCATGCCGGCAGAAAATGCGGCCATGCAGAACAAGGTTCATCCGAAGGAATGGACCTATAAGAACATCGCCACGATGCGCGCACAGCTCAAGGTCATGGGACTTTCCATCGACTGGTCGCGCGAATTCGCGACCTGCGATGTCGATTATTATCACCGCCAGCAGATGCTTTTCCTTGACTTCGTCGCGAAGGGCCTGGTGACGCGCAAATCCTCCAAGGTCAATTGGGACCCCGAGGACATGACGGTGCTTGCCAATGAGCAGGTGATCGACGGGCGCGGCTGGCGCTCCGGTGCGCTTGTCGAGCAGCGCGAGCTGACGCAGTGGTTCTTCAAGATCACCGACTATGCGCAGGATCTGCTCGATTCGCTCGACGGACTGACCGAATGGCCGGAAAAAGTCCGCACCATGCAGGCTAATTGGATCGGACGGTCCGAGGGCCTGCTGATTCGCTGGCCGGTTGCCGAAGGCACGGCAAAGGATGGCGAGAGCGAGCTCGAAGTCTATACTACCCGGCCCGATACGCTTTTCGGCGCGTCCTTCATGGCGATTGCCGCCGACCATCCGCTGGCAAAAAAGGCTGCTGAAACCAATCCGGAACTCGCGGCCTTCTCCGACGAATGCCGCCGCATGGGTACTTCGGTTGCAGCACTCGAAACTGCCGAGAAGAAAGGCTTCGATACGGGCATCCGTGTCGTGCATCCTTTCGATGATAGCTGGACGCTGCCTGTCTATGTCGCGAATTTCGTGCTGATGGAATATGGTACGGGTGCGATTTTCGGCTGCCCGTCCGGCGACCAGCGCGATCTGGATTTCGCGAATAAGTACGGCCTGCCGGTCGTGCCTGTGGTCATGCCTGAAGGCGGAGATGCCGCAACATTCCAGATCACCGACGAAGCCTTTGGCGATGACGGCGTGATGATCAACTCGCGCTTTCTCGACGGCATGACGCCCGAGAGAGCTTTCGGCGAGGTTGCGAAGCTGCTTGAAGAAAAGACCATCGGCAATCGCCCGATGGGCGAGCGCAAGGTGAATTTCCGCCTGCGCGACTGGGGTATTTCGCGCCAGCGCTACTGGGGCTGCCCAATCCCCATGATCCATTGCGACGATTGCGGCGTGGTGCCGGTTCCGAGGGCCGATCTGCCGGTGAAGCTGCCGGACGATATCGATTTCGATAAACCGGGCAATCCGCTCGACCGTCACCCGACATGGCGGCACGTGAATTGCCCGCAATGCGGCAAGGATGCGCGTCGCGAAACGGATACGATGGACACGTTCGTCGATTCGTCATGGTATTTCGCGCGCTTTACGGCGCCGTGGGAAAACGAGCCGACCGATCCGAAGGCTGCCAGCGAATGGCTGCCGGTCGATCAGTATATCGGCGGCATCGAGCATGCGATCCTGCATTTGCTCTATTCGCGCTTCTTTACGCGTGCCATGCGCGAAACCGGCCATGTCGCTCTGGCCGAGCCGTTCAAGGGCCTGTTCACGCAAGGCATGGTAGTTCATGAGACCTACCGTTCGGCAGACGGTCGCTGGCTGGCTCCAACGGAAGTGCGGATCGAGCAGACGGAAAATCAGCGCACGGCTTTCGAGATCACGACCGGCAAACCCGTCGAAATCGGTTCGCTCGAAAAGATGTCGAAGTCGAAGAAGAACACGGTAAGCCCGGAAGAGATCACCGATGGATATGGCGCCGATACAGCGCGCTGGTTCATGCTTTCGGATTCGCCGCCGGAGCGCGATGTCGAATGGACGGATGATGGTGCGGCAGGCGCGCATCGCTTTATTCAGCGTGTCTGGCGTCTGGTTTATCTGGCTGCCGAATCACTTGGTAACGTCGCACCGCAGGCGGCGAAAACCGGTGATGCGAGTGTCGTTTCAAAAGCGGCTCATAAAATATTGAAAGCTGTCGGCGAAGACATCGAAAAGCTTGCCTTCAACCGTGCGATCGCGCGCATCTACGAATTGACCAATGTGTTGTCCGGCCCGCTCGGCCAGATTGCGCAGGCCGATGCCGATATGCGCGGCGCGGTGCGCGAGGCGGTCGAAATCCTCATCCATCTGGTGGCGCCCGTCATGCCGCACCTTGCCGAAGAGTGCTGGCAGGCAATCGGCGGAACCGATCTCGTCGCCGCGCGCCCATGGCCGATCTTTATGCCGGAGCTCGTTGTCGACGATCAGGTCACCTATCCGGTGCAGGTCAACGGCAAGAAGCGCGGGGATTTGACAATTGCTCGCGACGCGGATCAAGTTACCGTCGAGAAGGCCGTGCTCGAGCTCGATTTCGTGCAAAAGGCTCTCGAAGGAAAATCGCCCCGCAAGGTGATCGTCGTGCCACAAAGGATCGTGAATGTCGTCGTCTGAGCGGGAGAGAAAGTCTCCATTTTCAGTGTCCCGCTTCGGGGCAATCGCCGGATTGTTGATGAGTGCTGCGGCAATGTCCGCCTGCACCGTGCAGCCGCTCTATTCGAACAGCCCGTCGCAGCCCGGCTCGATGTCGAGCACCCCAGCGGAGCTTTCCTCAATTGCCATCAAGCCCGTCTCGACGCGCTACGGACAGGAAGTCCGCAACCATCTGATCTTCATGTTCAATGGCGGCAAGGGCCAGCCTACTGATGCCCGCTATTCAATGAATCTCAGAGTGACGGCTGTTGCGCAGTCCGCCGCATTGGTGCAGCGCGCGACGGAAAGCGAGCCGACGGCAGGTGTCGTGACGATGACCGGCATCTTCAGCCTCACGGAAATCGCCACCGGCAAGGAAATTGCTCAGGGTCAGCGTCAGATAAGCTCGTCCTACGATCGCCCGCTTCAGGAATTTGCGGCGCTTCGTGCCATACGCAACGCGGAAGACCGTGCCGCGCGCGAACTTGCCGAATTGCTGCGCATCGGCATCGCGCAGGAACTGGCGCGCAAGCCACGTTAGATCGCATCGGAATAATCTAAAAACCGGATTTCACTTTTCGGTCCGATGCCCAAAAAATCAATACCTACGAAAAAGCCGGGAAGTTTTGCTTCCCGGCTTTTTTGTTTTCATATTTTTTAGACGGTCAGCCGATTTTCTGGCCGGTCTTTGCCCAATCCGAAAGGAATTGCTCCAGGCCCTTGTCGGTCAGCGGGTGCTTGACCAGTGCCTTGAGAGTCGATGGCGGGATGGTCGCGACATCGGCGCCGATGAGGGCGACTTCCTTGACGTGATTGACGGTGCGGATCGAAGCGGCAAGGATTTCCGTTTTGAAATCGTAATTGTCGTAGATCTGGCGGATTTCCGAGATCAGCTCGATGCCGTCCACGCCCATATCGTCGATTCGGCCGATGAAGGGCGAGATGAAGGTTGCGCCGGCCTTGGCAGCGAGAAGCGCCTGAGGGGCCGAGAAGCAGAGCGTGACATTGACCAGACGGCCTTCAGAGGTCAGCGCCTTACACGCCTTGAGGCCGTCGAGGGTGAGCGGAAGCTTGATGCAGATATTGTCGGCGATTTTCGAAAGGACGCTGGCTTCGCGCATCATCTCGGCATATTCGGTTGCAGCGACTTCAGCGGAAACAGGACCATCCACGATGTCGCAGATTTCCTTGGTCACTTCCTTGATGTCGCGTCCCGACTTGAGAATCAGCGACGGATTTGTCGTAACGCCATCCAGAAGGCCCAGATCGTTGAGTTCACGGATTTCCTTAACATCAGCCGTATCGACAAAGAATTTCATGGGTAGCCTCCTTCGCGTGTGTGAGGGTGCCGGACCGGCGCCTCGTTTTGTGGCTTTGATCTAGACCAAAGTCGATGCAAGGTCACGCCTCATGAGACAAGATTCGAACGAAAAGCGCGCGGTGCCCGTTCTCGTGCCGATGCCGGCGGAGCGCCCTTACACCTATGCCGTGCCGGACGGCATGTCGGTTGTACCGGGTTCCATCGTGCGCGTGCCGCTTGGGCCTCGCGAAGTCGCAGGCATTGTCTGGGATGGCGATGGCGGAGCTGTCGATCCGAAAAAGCTGCGACCGATCTCGGAAGTCTTCGATTGCCCGCCGGTGGATGAGCCGATGCGCCGCTTCGTCGATTGGCTTTCGCAATACACGCTTTCGCCGCCCGGAATGGTTGCGCGAATGATTTTGCGCGCACCTGCCGCATTCGATCCGGAACCCTGGATCGAAGGGTTGCAGCGTACTGCGACCGAGCCTGACCGCGTGACATCCGCGCGGCAGCGTGTTCTGGAAACCGCGCATGACGGACTTGCCTGGACCCGTTCCGGTCTCGCCCATGCGGCAGGCGTATCGTCCACAGTGGTCGATGGGCTGATGGCGCAGGGCGTGTTCGAAAAAGTAATGATCCCGCCGCGGCCCGTCGTTGCCGCGCCGGACCCGGACTATGCATTGCCCGATCTCACCGCCGATCAGGAAAGCGTGGCCGTCACATTGCGCGATGCCGCGTCGCGCGACGATTTCAGCGTGACGCTGATCGACGGCGTCACGGGATCGGGAAAAACCGAAGTTTATTTCGAAGCGATCGCTGAAACGCTGAAAAGAGGCAAGCAGGCCCTGATTTTGCTGCCGGAAATTGCGCTGACGCACGCATTTCTGGAGCGTTTTCAGAACCGTTTCGGCGCAAAACCTGCCGAATGGCATTCCGATCTCGCGCCCCGAACCCGCGAGCGCGTCTGGCGGCAATTGGCAGAAGGTACTGTGCGTGTGGTGGCGGGTGCTCGCTCGGCGCTGTTCCTGCCGTTCAAGGAACTCGGCCTGATCATCGTCGATGAGGAGCACGACCCGGCCTATAAGCAGGAGGACCGAGTCTATTACAATGCCCGCGACATGGCGGTCGTGCGTGCCAGAATAAGCAGTTTTCCGGTTGTTCTGGCATCGGCGACGCCGTCGGTGGAAAGCCGGGTCAATGCGGAACAGGGCCGTTATGGCCGTGCTCTTCTGCCCGCGCGTTTCGCAGAGGCTGCACTTCCCGACATCAAGACCATCGATATGCGCCGCGCGCCGCCAGCGCGGGGTGGATTTCTGTCACCGGCACTTCTTGGGCAAATCAAGGAAACTCTGGGTCGCGGCGAGCAATCGCTTCTGTTTCTCAATCGGCGCGGCTATGCACCGCTGACGCTTTGCCGGGTTTGCGGGCATCGCTTCGGCTGTCCGGTCTGCTCGAGTTGGCTGGTCGAGCATCGGTTTCGCGGGCAACTCGTCTGCCACCAATGCGGGCATACGGAGAAACGGCCCGAAGCGTGCCCGTCCTGCGGCACGTTCGATCATCTCGTTGCCTGCGGGCCGGGTGTCGAGCGCATTGCCGAGGAAGTCGTTGGGCACTTTCCCGATGCGCGAACAATCGTGCTCTCATCGGATATTCTGGGAGGCGTAAAGCGCCTGCGGCTCGAACTCGAAGCCATCGCCAATGGTGAGGCCGACATTGTCATCGGCACGCAATTGGTGGCCAAGGGGCATAATTTCCCGAATATGACGCTGGTTGGCGTGGTCGATGCCGATTTGGGGCTGGCCAATGGCGACCCGCGCGCTGCCGAACGCACATTCCAGCTTCTGTCGCAGGTAACAGGTCGTGCCGGGCGAACCGGTCGCAAGAGCCTAGGTCTGCTCCAGACATTTCAGCCGGACCACCCGGTCATGCGGGCGATCGTTTCCGGTGATGCAGAGGCGTTTTACAATCGCGAGATCGCGGAGCGGGAGCGCTCGCATCTGCCGCCATTCGGACGGCTGGCGGGCATCATCGTCAGTGCTGCAAGCCGTGCCGAGGCGGAAGGCCATGCACGGGGCCTGAGACGTTCAGCGCCGGATGTTGCGGATGTTCATGTGCTTGGGCCTGCCGAAGCGCCGCTTTCGATGATTGCCGGACGGCATCGTTTCCGGCTGCTCGTCCAGGGCGAAAAGCGCTCGGACATTCAAGGCTTTATTCGCTCCATGACGGCCAATGGCCCGAAGGTGCGCGGCTCTGTTCGGGTCAATATCGACATAGATCCGCAAAGTTTTTTGTAGGAGCCGCTGATGAAAACGCTTGGCCTGATTGGCGGAATGAGTTGGGAAAGCACCGCGATCTATTATCGCCATCTGAACGAGATCGTGCGCGAACGTCTCGGCGGGCTTCATTCGGCGAAATTGCTGCTTTGGTCTGTCGATTTTGCTCAGATCGCCGCGTTTCAGCATAAGGGCGATTGGCAGGGCGCCGCGAAAATCATGATCGACGCGGCGCGTAAGCTTGAAGCCGCCGGGGCTGAAGGCTTGGTTATCTGCACCAACACGATGCACAAGCTTGCCCCGGAGATCGAGGCTGAGCTTTCCATTCCTTTGATCCATATTGCCGATGCGACGGCGCTTGCTGTTCTGCGGGAAGGCTGCTCGCGGCCAGCGCTGCTGGCGACGCGCTTCACCATGGAAGAAGATTTCTACAAGGGCCGGCTGCGCGAACGGCATGGCCTCGACGCAGTCGTGCCGGACCCAGCTGGACGCGAAATGGTGCATGGCGTGATTTATGACGAATTGTGCCGGGGCATAGTGAATGCAGAATCGAAAGCCGCCTATATTGCGCAAATCGACAAGCTTCGCGTCGAGCAAAATATCGACAGCGTCATCATGGGCTGCACCGAAATCACGATGCTCATCGGTGAGAGCGATTTCGATATTCCGGTTTTTGACACGACACGCATACATGCCGAGGCGGCGGTAGATTTCGCTTTGAGCTGAAGCGCCTGCGCAAAGTATTTTTTCTTCCTCTGGTGCGTCAGCGGGCGCAGGATAATATGCGGGCGGCGAGACGCGGCGATTCTGGAGAGGACGCATTATGGAATTTGGATTTCCCTGGCCGTTCACGCAGGGCGAGTGGCTGGCGTGGACTTCGGCGGCAATCACCGTACTGTTCGGGTTGATGCTGCTTTTTGCACCAGCGCTGTCTTTCAAGATTCTCAGGCTCCAGACCCGCCCCGATCATCCCGAAGCGATTGCCGAGGGGCGGGCGACGATGTCCGGTTTCTATCTCGGCCTTGGGCTCTGCTGCATTCTTCTGGCGCAGCCCTGGCTTTATATGGCGCTCGGTTTTTCCTGGTTGTTTACCGCGTTTGGACGTGTGATCTCGATGCTTTCGGATCGTGGAAACACCCCTTACAACTGGGTATCGCTGGTCGTTGAACTCGTGCTTGCCGTGCTGCCCTTGGGTTTCAGCTTCGGCCTCATCGCCTGAGCGCGGTGCCTTTGAGCGCAGGCTGCGACAAATCAGCTTGAAAAGCTTGTTCGCCAGCGTGTTGCGACTCTCAAAAGCGTGTGCTAGACGGCAATCGACTTTTGGCCGAGGGGATGCGGCATGCACTCCCTAGCGGTCAATCAAACGCAGTAAGGTCAAAGATTTAGCCAGAGTTTCCTGCTCGCGCCAAGAATCTTCAGACCGGTCAGACAAAGAGAAAAGACGGTCCGTGGCTCAGTCTACATCGCCAATCTCGGGTGTTGCCGAACGTTATGCGGGTTCGCTGTACGAACTCGCAGCCGATGCAAAGTCGGTTTCCAAGGTCGAAAACGATCTCGGCCGCTTCGAAGCGCTGCTTGACGGCAGCGAAGATTTGAAGCGCCTGATCAACAGCCCGGTTTTCTCGGCTGAAGAACAGGCAAAGGCCGTCGCGGCCATCGCCGACAAGGCGAAGATCACTGGTCTCGTCGGAAATTTCCTGCGCGTTGTCGCGAATAATCGCCGACTCTTCGCAGTGCCGGGAATGATCAAGGCATTTCGCCGCATCGCTGCAGAGCAGCGCGGTGAAGTCGCAGCCGAAGTTACATCGGCACATACATTGACTGCTGCCCAGCAGACTGAATTGAAGGCCGCGCTGAAAAGCGTTGCCGGCAAGGACGTATCGATCGCGGTGACGGTCGATCCTACGCTTCTCGGTGGCATCATCGTGAAGCTCGGCTCACGCCAGATCGACACGTCGCTAAAAACCAAACTCAATTCGCTCAAGCTTGCACTGAAAGAGGTCGGCTGATGGACATCCGCGCCGCGGAAATTTCCGCAATTCTGAAAGACCAGATCAAGAATTTCGGCAAGGAAGCCGAAGTCTCCGAAGTAGGACAGGTTCTGTCCGTCGGTGACGGTATCGCCCGCGTCTATGGCCTCGACAATGTTCAGGCCGGCGAAATGGTCGAATTCCCCGGCGGCGTCCGCGGCATGGCGCTTAACCTCGAAAGCGACAATGTCGGCGTGGTTATTTTCGGCGCCGACCGTGACATCAAGGAAGGCGACACCGTCAAGCGCACCGGCGCGATCGTTGACGTTCCTGTCGGTCCCGGCCTTCTCGGTCGCGTGGTCGATGGTCTCGGCAATCCGATCGACGGCAAAGGCCCGATCAAGGCAACCGAGCGTCGCCGCGTCGACGTCAAGGCGCCTGGCATCATCCCGCGCAAGTCGGTTCATGAGCCTATGTCGACCGGCCTCAAGGCTATCGATGCGCTCATCCCGGTTGGCCGTGGCCAGCGCGAGCTCGTCATCGGCGATCGTCAGACCGGCAAGACCGCAATCATTCTCGACACGATCCTGAACCAGAAGGCCGTGCACGACAGCGGCCCGGATTCGGAAAAGCTTTTCTGCGTTTATGTCGCTATCGGCCAGAAGCGTTCGACCGTCGCGCAGTTCGTGAAGGTGCTCGAAGAGCGCGGTGCGCTGGAATATTCGATCATCATCGCTGCTACGGCTTCGGATGCTGCTCCGCTTCAGTACATCGCTCCGATGGCTGGCTGCGCAATGGCTGAATATTTCCGCGACAATGGCCAGCATGCCCTTATCGCTTACGACGATCTTTCCAAGCAGGCCGTCGCATACCGCCAGATGTCGCTTCTTCTGCGCCGTCCGCCGGGCCGCGAAGCTTATCCGGGCGACGTTTTCTATCTGCACTCGCGTCTCCTCGAGCGTGCTGCAAAGCTCAACGACGACAATGGCAATGGCTCGCTGACGGCTCTGCCGGTCATCGAAACGCAGGCCAACGACGTTTCGGCCTACATTCCGACCAACGTGATCTCGATCACCGACGGCCAGATCTTCCTTGAAACCAACCTGTTCTTCCAGGGCATCCGTCCTGCCGTGAACGTCGGTCTCTCGGTTTCCCGCGTCGGTTCGGCCGCACAGGTCAAGGCGATGAAGCAGGTTGCGGGCTCCATCAAGGGCGAGCTCGCTCAGTATCGTGAAATGGCTGCCTTCGCGCAGTTCGGCTCCGATCTGGACGCCTCCACCCAGCGCCTGCTCAACCGCGGTGCACGTCTGACTGAACTTCTGAAGCAGCCGCAGTTCTCGCCGCTGAAGACCGAAGAGCAGGTCGCGGTGATTTTTGCCGGCGTCAACGGCTACCTCGACAAGATCCCTGTCAATCAGGTCGGCAAGTTCGAGCAGGGTCTGCTGTCGCACATGCATTCGGACGGCAAGGACGTTCTCGACGCCATCCGCAAGGAGAAGGCGCTTTCGGACGACCTTCGCTCCAAGCTCAAGGCACAGATCGACGCCTTCGCAAAGAGCTTCGCATAGAGGCTCCAAGCGGGCATAAGGATCAGGGTTGAGGCATGGCTTCACTAAAAGACCTTCGTAACCGTATCGCCTCGGTCAAGGCGACGCAGAAAATCACCAAGGCGATGCAGATGGTCGCCGCGGCGAAGCTGCGCCGTGCACAGGAAGCGGCGGAAGCGGCGCGTCCTTATTCGCAGCGCATGGGTGCCGTTCTCGCGAACATCACTCAGGCTGTCGGCGGTGACGGCGATGCGCCTGCGTTGATGACCGGCACCGGTAAGGACGACGTGCACCTGCTCGTGGTCTGCACGGCAGAGCGCGGCCTTTGCGGCGGTTTCAATTCGCAGATTGCACGTTTTGCACGCGATCATGCCCGCCGGCTTCTGGCTGCGGGCAAGACGGTCAAGATCGTAACCGTCGGCAAGAAGGGTTACGACATCCTTCGCCGCGATTACTCCAGTCTGATCATCGATCGTGTCGATCTGCGTGAAGTGAAGACGCTCGGCTTCGTCAATGCCGATGCGATCGCCAAGAAGGTGATCGGGCTTTTCAACGAAGGCCAGTTCGACGTATGCACGCTGTTCTACTCGGAATTCAAGTCGGTGATCAGCCAGGTGCCGACCGCACTGCAGATCATCCCGGCTGCTGTTCCCGCGGATGCCTCCGAGGCGGAAGCTGCAGGGGGCGCGGTCTACGAATATGAACCTGAGCCAAGCGAAATCCTCGCCGACCTCATTCCGCGCAACATTTCGGTGCAGATTTTCCGGGCATTGCTCGAAAACGCTGCCGGTGAAATGGGCGCGAAGATGAGCGCGATGGACAATGCGACGCGCAATGCCGGTGACATGATCAACAAGCTGTCGATCACGTATAACCGTCAGCGTCAGGCTCAGATTACCAAAGAACTGATCGAAATCATTTCGGGCGCCGAAGCGCTCTAGAGGCGGGGTTCCAAGGCAAAAGGCTTTGGGTAGAACCGCGCGACTAAACAAACGGACGAAAAAGGGTAAAAAGGATGGCGAAAGCAGCGACCCCGAAAAAGGCACCCGCCGCCCCCAAGGCGGCAGCGGCGCCAGCGAAGGCTCCGGCTGTGAAGAAGACGACTGCTGCCAAGGCGGCCGCACCGGCTAAAGCTGCTGCGCCTGCGAAAGCCGCAGCTCCGGCAAAGCGCGCAGCACCTGCTGCAAAGGCTGCAGCCGTAAAGCTCGGCTCCGGCTCGGTTGGCCAGATCCGTCAGGTTATCGGCGCTGTCGTGGACGTTCAGTTCGGCGACAATCTGCCGGCAATTCTGAACGCGCTCGAGACCGACAATAATGGTCAGCGTCTGGTTCTCGAAGTTGCACAGCATCTCGGCGAAAACACCGTCCGCACCATCGCGATGGACTCGACAGAAGGTCTCGTTCGCGGTCAGAAGGTTGTCGACACCGGCTCCTCGATCATGGTTCCTGTCGGTCCGCAGATGCTCGGCCGCATCGTCAACGTCATCGGCGAGCCGATTGATGAAGAAGGCCCGGTCGTCGCGACGGAAATGCGCGGCATTCACCAGCCAGCTCCGGAATATGTCGAGCAGTCGACGGAATCCGAAATCCTCGTCACCGGTATCAAGGTTCTCGACCTTCTCGCGCCTTACGCAAAGGGTGGCAAGATCGGCCTGTTCGGCGGCGCTGGCGTTGGCAAAACCGTTCTCATTCAGGAACTGATCAACAACATCGCCAAGGCGCATGGTGGTTACTCGGTATTCGCTGGCGTGGGTGAACGCACCCGCGAAGGCAACGATCTCTATCACGAGTTCATCGAATCCGGCGTCAACAAGAAGGGCGGCGGCGAAGGCTCGAAGGCAGCACTCGTTTACGGTCAGATGAACGAGCCGCCGGGTGCGCGCGCACGCGTCGCTCTGACGGGTCTGACGGTTGCTGAATATTTCCGCGACGAAGGCCAGGACGTTCTGTTCTTCGTGGACAACATCTTCCGCTTCACGCAGGCTGGTTCGGAAGTGTCCGCACTTCTCGGCCGTATTCCTTCCGCTGTGGGTTATCAGCCGACGCTGGCGACCGACATGGGCGCGCTGCAGGAACGCATCACCACGACGACCAAGGGGTCCATCACCTCGGTTCAGGCAATTTACGTTCCTGCCGACGATTTGACCGATCCGGCACCTGCAACGTCGTTCGCTCACTTGGATGCGACGACCACGCTCAACCGTTCGATCGCCGAAAAGGGCATCTACCCTGCCGTCGATCCGCTCGACTCGACCTCGCGCATGCTCGATCCGCTGATCGTTGGTGAAGAGCATTACCAGGTTGCACGTGACGTTCAGCAGACGCTTCAGCGTTACAAGTCGCTGCAGGACATCATCGCCATTCTCGGCATGGACGAGCTTTCCGAAGAGGACAAGCTGACCGTGGCGCGTGCCCGCAAGATCGAGCGCTTCCTGTCGCAGCCGTTCTTCGTCGCTGAAATCTTCACCGGCGCGCCTGGCAAGCTGGTTGATCTCGCTGACACCATCAAGGGCTTCAAAGGCCTCGTTGCCGGCGAATACGATCATCTTCCAGAAGCTGCCTTCTACATGGTCGGCACGATGGAAGAAGCCGTCGAAAAGGCACAGAAGCTGGCTGCGGACGCCGCTTAAACAGAGCGAATAGCGAACAGGGAGTAGCGAATAGGGATAGAGTTAGCGGCGCGGACTTGCATTCGCTATTCGCTATTCGCTATTCGCTAAACTAATATGGCCGATAGTTTCCAATTCGATCTCGTTTCACCTGAACGCCTGCTGGTTTCGGAGCAGGTCGAGTCCGTGATCATTCCGGGCTCGGAAGGCGAAATGACGGTTCTGGCCAATCATGCTCCAGTCATGACCACCATCCAGCCGGGTGTGGTTACGGTGAAGCTCGCTGGCCGCGAAGATCGCTACGTGGTTTTCGGCGGCTTTGCCGACATCCTTCCTTCGGGCTGCACGCTGCTTGCAGAATCTGCAATCGCGGTTGCCGACATCAATAAGGAAGATTTGACGAGCCGCATCCAGGATGCGCGCGAAGATCTGGCGGATGCAAAGGACGATCAGTCGAAGACCAAGGCCGAAGAGTATCTGGCCCAGCTCACGACGCTAGAACGCGCGCTCTAAAAAGCCTTCTTATTTTAAGAAAAGCCGGTCCTTGTGGCCGGTTTTTTTGTTTTCCAGATAATTCATAAGCTGAATTCAATCCACCCGGCGCAATTGGAAACTTCCTTTGCGATTGATCGGCAGTAAGGCTTTCTCCGAGCTGGCTTTTTGGGCGTGAAGCTGTCGATAGACCTCGGTCCATCGTGTGGCGATGCCATGCCATGAGAAGTCTTTTCGGGCATTCTCGGCGGCGTTTCTCATGCTCGACAAGTGCATCGGATCGCTGAATGCGGCGTTGATGGCATTGGTCCATGCGTCTTCTGTATTGTCCGGGATTTCCGTGCCGGCACCCGCTTTCGCGATTGCTCCCGCATTGCAGGCAGCCGAGAAAAGGCTCGGAGTACCGGCGCCTAAGGCTTCAGCAAGCACCAGCGGCATTCCTTCCGCAAGGCTTGGCAGGCATAGGCAGGCAGCATTCGTCAGAAGATTCCATTTGTCGATGCCATAGGCCGGACCGTAGAAAACCACACGATCTTCTACGCCGAGCCGTTTTGCCTCCTGGCGGAGTGTTTCGCCAAAACCGTAGCCATCAGGCCCTACAAGCACGAGGCGTATGCGTTTGCTTATCTCGGTTTTCGCAAATGCGCGGATCAACAAATCCGGTTGTTTGCGAGGGTCGAGATAACCGAGATAGATAATATATTCGCCATCGATCAATGGTTTGTCGTGTTTCCAGGCATCGGATGATGGCGCGGCGTAGCCGTTCTGAATGATGGCGCTTGGTGTTGCTAGGCCAAGCGATCGCATCTCTTCCTTTTCGGTTTCTGCAAACAGTCCGATGCAGTCTGCCTTCGCAACGTTGGTTTTCGAAAGAAGCTGCCACCAGAGCCATTTGGTCAAGGCTCTTTTCTTCAGCATTGCGGCACTCAATTTGCCATGCGGTGAGAAGACGAGCGGAATTTTACGCCTTCGAAGGGACAGCATCGCGACATCCGTGAAGGCGCTGAAGCAGGTATGGACATGAGCTATGCCGTCATCCGGCATACCATCGATGATGCGTCTCAACTCCGCGACAGGTCCGAGGGCCGGATTGGCGCGCTGTGCGACAGTCTGAATTCTGAGTTGCGGCATCGGTTTGGTAATGCCGATTTCCTGGCTTTTCCTGCCGAGTTCGTGATCTCCGCAGATGATTGTCGTGGAGATGCCTGAGGCTGCATGCTCCATTGCCAGCGCACGAACGACATTGGCCACGCCACCCTGCTCGCGAGAGACGTCGACAGGAGACGGGCAGAAGTGCCAGATATTCATCACTTGCGGCCCGAATGCCGGGTGCGTTGGCGCCGCGGGGAGGCGGGGTTTCCCGCATAGACAGTCCATGGCAAGAGGTCGCGGGCTGTTACCGAGCGGGCTGCGAGCACTGCACCTTCACCGATCGTAACGCCCGGAGCGACGAATGCTTCGGCGGCGACCCATGCATGAGCTTCGATGGTAATCGGTGCCGTCACCAGCGGAAAATCAGGATCGTCGATGTCGTGCGAGCCGGTGCATAAATGCGCACCTTGCGAAACGATGGCCCAATCGCCGAGCGTGATCGGCGCCAGATTGTAGCAATTTACGCCGTGGGCCAGCAAAGCGCGTTCGCCCATTGAGAGATTTGGCGGAAACCATACGCGTGCTGAACCGTGCACATCGCAATTTGGGCCGAGCTTTGCGCCGAAGGATCGCAAGAGAAAGCGGCGCCATGGATGGAATGCAGCGGGCGTCCAGGAAGCCGCGAGCCGCCAGGTCACCATCCACAATGCACGGTAGATGCGGTTGCTCAACGGGTAGGTCGCGCCGCCTTCCTTCGGGCTGCGTTTACCGGCCGCGAGCGGTGTGGCCTTGTTGACGGGTCTTTGCAAGCCGTTGTTGAGCGCATGGGTCATCGAACTGCGTCCAGATTGGCTGCCGGTGATTTTGCCGCCAAGGCAAGTGCGGACTGAAGGCGGCGGCGGTAGCCGGTCAGGTCATAATCGGCAGCACGTATGCGTGCTGAAACCGACATCGAAGTCAGCATTGCCCGGTCGCGATGCAGCGTGTTCAGTGCCTCGACGATTGCCTGTGTGTCGCCAAGCGGCACGACGAAGCCGTCCATGCCAGAGCGGACAACGCTGCCCGCATTCGGTGTCGTGACAACGGGCAGCCCGGCGGCGAGCGCTTCGTAAGTCACCGTGGCGGAGCCTTCGCAGACGGTGGGCAGAAGAAAAACATCGGCCCAGTCATAATGGTTTCGCACTTCGGCGCGCGGCACCACGCCGCGAAGATCGACGGCCTTGCCAAGCTCCTCCCTGAGAGCGCCAGAAACGCCTATCGGCCCGACCATCCGAAACTCGGCCTTGCCGCCCATGAGACGGGCCGCCTCCAAAACGTAAGGTGACCCTTTGCGCAAACCGACTGCGCCGACTGTCACCACCCGAAGCTTTGGCGTAGCCGCGCGCGTTGGCCTAGGTTCGAAGCTGTAATCGATGCCGTAAGGCACGACGACGCACTTATGGACTGGCCCGCCGACGTCCTCGACGGATTGGCGAACGAATTCGGAAGGGCAGATTATGACGTCTGCGACCGCCCACTCCGCTTTCTCGCGATTTGCGAAATCGTCTGCAAAGGGATCATCATCAAGCTGACTTCCCCATTGCGGAAACCGTTTGGCTTCGCCTTCCACAAGACGGTCCACGATTTGCCTCGGCGCGATGATCTGCTCGACAATCGTCCAGAGGCCGGCCTGCTTTGCGGAGATCAGTTGTTCAAGGCATTCGCCTGCAATTCCATAGAATCCGCTCGCACTTCCAAAACCGCTTCGCACGACGTTTTTTGAAAACCGCTCGGCGAGAAGCAGCGCGAGACGGGTTTCGTCGGCGCGGCTCGCATGGCGCATGCGCTGCATCACATAGTAGAAACCCATCGTGGAAAATGCTGTTATCCGGCGCGGCGAAATGCCGAGCGGTATTCGACCGGACAGGCGGCGCAAACCTCCGGGCTGAATGCTTTTCGGCAACGCAGCCAGCATACGCGGCCAATCCTTTACCGCGCAGACATCAGTGTAGAGCCGTTCGAGCTTGCCCATCTCGTTCAGAATGCGCGGCACCGCGTAATGCATGCGCGCGCCGGTCTGGCTGACGACGACGGTTTCCTGAAGCAAAATCCTCTCTCCCCGCTCAGATGATACCCGAACTGGACAGCAGTCGGGATGGCATCATCTGGCAGCAGGTGCCGGTAATGGACAAGCTGGGCAAAGGACGTAAACGGCACGTTTGAAAGGAGGATGTCCTTTTACTGCGCGGCCCATTGCTCGAGAAATTTCAGCATCATCGGCACATGTTCAGGGTCATCGGCAAGTTCTGCCAATTCGGAAAGGCGATGGACGCCGGTGAGAATGCGGATGCGCTGGCGGTCCAGATGGCATCCGGTAATTTGCTCATACTCGTTTACGATGCGCGCCGTGAGGTCCGCTGAAATGAGACTGGAATAGATGAATTCCTGATGCAGCGGGCCAAAACCCGAATCCGCAAAGTCATAAATTCCGTTCAATGTCTGGCTCGTGTGGTCGAAAGCCATGTTCCAGCCATGCCCGTCGAAGAAGCCGTAGGTGTGTCCGTAAGGATCTGGCTCAAGACGTTGGAAAGCGTCGATAGTCTTTTCCGCAAAAACGGTCAGTTGCCTGGGAAGAACCGGCGCTATCTGCTTCAGGATATTTTCGGCGGGCACCCAGGCTTCGATAGAAGACGCGCCTGCATCTTTCATCCTGTCTTTGTCGAGGGCATGAAGCTCTGCATAAAAGCGCGCCATTTCGGCTGCGAGCCATTGTCGAGCTTGCTCCGGCAGGGTTTCATATTGTGCTGTGACAAGATGATCGCCCTTCAGTTTCTGATGACTGGAAAACAAGGGCGGGCCTTGATGAAGCGCTAGATCGGGTATGGGCAGGGAAACCGCTGGCCTGACGATTTCAAGCAGGCGCGCTTCCTTGCGCAATGCCTTCTCGGCCTGTTCGTGACGCGGGAATTTGAACATCATGCGATCATCGACATCGATCGCGATTGAATGCCAGCCTTTCGTCAGAAGAGAAAATTTGCCTCCGGCAAGTTCCGGAAAATCTTTGAGTATGGCTGTCTGGAACTCGGCTGGAATCTGATCTGTCATGCGAGAATTGTTTCAAATGGATGGAAGTGAATCGTCTCTATGGTGAAAAGCGTATTGGCAATGATCGGCGAGCGGGCAAACTCTGCAGTCCGGGCGTCGGAAATGGCAAACTGCTTGACCGAGAAGTTTGGTTACTACGTGCAGCTCCACAAGTTCGAAGGGAGACCATCCAACAGTCGCGGCCATCACGCAAGTGTAAGTCCTTTCAATATCGGCGTTCATCGGGGCGATTCCAAAACGCTGCAAGACCCGCATAACATGCGTGTCGACGACAAATGCCGGCATGTTCAGAGTGCTGAAATTCAAGGTTGATGCTGCCACCTTCCGGCCGACGCCTGGTAGGCGTTCAAGCCAATCGAGCGCTTGATCAACGGTCATATGCCCGAGAAATGTGAGGTCGAAATCGGGGTGGCCTTCATGGATTTGATTAAGTGTTTGCTTGACCTGACCAGCCTTTCGATCGGCATAGCTTACAATGGCAATAGTAGCCTCGATTTCTTCAGGTTCCGCCAGCAAAAGATCGATCCATGTCGGATATTTTCGGGTCAGGTTCTCATAGGCAGCGAGGGAATCGGCATCCTTTGTTCGGCTGCTGATCATCGACTTTACCAACTGGCCGATGGGTGCGCGGCGAAAAATTTCACGCTGCGGGCTGACAGGGCGAAGAGTGTCGCGCAGCAGCGTAATATCTGCACGAGCACCGAAATCGAATATCTCTTGCATAATTCATAATAAGAACAAACAAAGAACATTGCAATTGCCTTGAGTCGTTTTCCGTAATATCTTTTGCCGGAATGGCGGCCGGTGAAAGAACGCGGATGGCGAATATATTGTCGCCCAGGCTGAAGGCGATTGTGAACGCTCTGCCGATTGCCGAAGGCATGCGCGTGCTTGAAATCGGATGCGGGCCAGGTGCCGCGGCGCGCGAGATCGCCGCTCGTATCGGGCGTGGTCATGTCCTTGGGATCGACCGGTCTGCCAAGGCTATCGCGCAAGCCAAGTCGGCATCAGTTTCAGAAATTGAAGCCGGCAGACTGAGCTTTCGCCACATCGCGATTGAAGATTTTGAGCTGGCAACTGGTGAAGCTCGTTGCGATATTGCTTTTGCGGTTCGTGTAGGCGTGCTGGACGGACGTCACCCGGAAAACGAGCATCGCGCCCGTCAGCGAATTGCGGCCGCACTTGTTCCCGATGGCAGATTATTCATAGACGGTGGTGATCCGCTACAAGAGATATCTTGCTTTCTCTCTCCGCAAGGCTAGGAAAATCTATTGACCTATCCCTACCAGGGGGATAGCAATTGCGTATGACCGATCATGTTCACGCCTCGCATCCCGCTATCGTCAAACGGCTGAAGCGCGCCGAAGGCCACCTCCGAAGCGTTATCGCAATGATCGAAGGCGGGCGGCCCTGCCTCGACGTTGCTCAGCAACTCCATGCCGTCGAGAAGGCGCTGTCGCAGGCGAAGAAGACATTGATCCACGATCATCTCGATCACTGTCTTGAAGATGCAGTCGGGCCGTTGTCGCGCGAAAAACGTGGCGCGGTGGATGAGTTCAAGGAAATCGCGAAGTATCTTTGATGCTGGAAATTCTTCAAAGCCGCACCTACCGCCACCTTTTCTTTGCGCAGATTATTGCTCTGATCGGAACCGGACTGGCGACGGTGGCGCTCGGTCTTCTCGCGTTCGATCTGGCAGGCGATGAGGCAGGTGCAGTGCTCGGCACCGCGTTGGCCATAAAGATGATCGCCTATGTCGGTGTCGCGCCCATCGCCTCGGCTTTTGCAGAGCGTCTGCCGCGCCGGGGCATGCTGGTGACGCTCGATCTGGTTCGCGCCGGTGTTGCTCTGTTCCTGCCGTTCGTCACCGAAATCTGGCAGGTCTATCTGTTGATCTTCGTGCTGCAATCGGCTTCAGCCGCGTTTACCCCGACATTTCAGGCCACCATTCCAGACGTTTTGCCGGATGAGAAAGACTATACGCGGGCGCTGTCGCTCTCGCGGCTCGCCTATGATCTGGAGAGCCTGATCAGCCCGATGCTCGCGGCAGTGCTTTTGACAATCATCAGTTTTCACAATCTGTTTGCGGGGACAGTCGTCGGGTTCCTTGCTTCAGCCGCGCTGGTGATTTCCGTGGCGCTTCCGAGCCCTAAGCCATCAAAGCTGCGCGGCATCTACGACCGAACCACGCGCGGGCTTCGCATATATCTGGCAACGCCGCGTCTGCGTGGTCTGCTGGCCGTCAATCTGGGTGTGTCGTCAGCGGGAGCATTGGTGATCGTGAATACAGTCGTTTACGTGCAGGGCGCCTTCGGCCTTGATCAGAACCGTACCGCTTTGGCGCTGGCGGCATTTGGCGGCGGCTCGATGATTGCAGCTCTGTTTCTGCCAGGACTTCTGGAACGCATTGCTGATCGCACTGCAATGCTGGCGGGCGGTGCCCTACTCGCCGCAGGAACGCTTGGCGCGGCAACATTGTCATCCTACGGATGGTTGCTGCCACTATGGCTGGTGCTAGGTGTCGGTTATTCGCTGGCGCAGACGCCATCCGGCCGATTGCTTCGACGCTCCGCAAACCCGGAAGATCGCCCGGCATTGTTTGCTGCGCAGTTTGCGCTTTCGCATGCCTGCTGGCTGATCGCCTATCCGCTCGCCGGCTGGGCAGGTGCCAGTGTCGGCCTTCCGTTTGTGGCTATGCTGCTTGCGCTTCTTGCCGGGCTTTCATTGGCTGTCGCTATGCTGGTCTGGCCGGCTGACGACCCCGACAGCGTCGAACATACGCATGACGACCTGCCGGACAATCATCCGCATCTTTCGGGGATCGGTCACGGGCGGCGGCATGCACATGCTTTCGTGATCGACGATATGCATGCCGTTTGGCCACGCGAACGCTAAGGGCCAGAAGTTCTCTGGCCCTTGATGCTTTTTCGAATTCGGCCAGCCTATCTTCGAATGGCTCTGGCGACGGCAATGATGATGCAGGCACCGATGAACCCGGTGATCAGATAGCCGATCCAGCCGCCCAGAGAAATGCCGATCAGACCGAGAATGGCGTTCGCAATAATTGCGCCGACGATACCGAGCACAATGTTCATCAGAAGTCCCATATTCGACTTCATGAACATCTCGGCAAGCCAACCGGCGATGCCGCCGATTATGATTGCTGCGATCCAGCCAATACCAGCATCTTCCATCGAAAAGCCCTCTTAATGTTAAATCGGCGTGATCGCCGTTCACATAACGAGCTTACAGGTGTTCGGTTGCAACGTGCTGCGGCATGCCGTTACCTCCGAATATCTTTCTGTCACCGCTGACCCGCAATCGACTCTGAAAGCGTTGCAGTAATCAGGTCATATGCCGTAAGGCCGGGAAGGCGTGAGAAGAAGATGTTGCGATCGCCGGTCGGCGCCCATATCGACCATACGCTGACGACATAGAGGCGGCCTTCATGCCAGATCAGAGTGGCAAGGATGTCTCCCGCATCTTCGCTTGACTTGTCTTCGACGGAAAAGCGAAAATTCCGTGCCGCGACGCCTAAATTGGTGAATGCCGGGTCGTCTCCGCTGGAAACCGGCACGGCAGGTTTTGCATCAAGGGATTGCAGGACGAAGTAGTCACGAATGAGCGTCTTTCCCAATTCATCGAGGTCAGGCTGCTCCTTCATTTCCCGAACGGCGAGCCAGATCGCACCGACGCTTTTTTCGTCTTTCCGCCGCACGAGATGCAATTCTGCAGGAAGCGGTCCGTGGAAATCATTGATGGCGACGTTCCACAGATTCGGAACACTCAGGTTCATTTTTTCTGTGCCGATCGATATCGGCACGTCCTTCATTCCAGCCCCATAACCCGTTGGTTTCCCATCGGTGAAAGCAATGTGCGAAAGCATTGTGTTGGCGTAGTCCTGCGCCTTCGCGACCAGCGCGTCCGCAGCTTCAAGGTCTGTGGTCTTGCTGACATCGAAGATAAAATGCAGCGCGAGCACCTTGTTGCCGCGTGTGAAACATTGGCTGAAAGCGCCCTCCATGGGGCGGGAGCCATCCGATTTTGTGGCGAATATGCGCATGTCCGACAGATCGGGCGCGCTCTTCGTGGACCGTAAAGTGTAACCCGCGCTTTCAATTTCATAGGCACATACGCGCGATGCTGCAGCGGGAGCAACAAGGTCGAAAGCCGTGATGGTCACCTCAACAGGAACGTTTCCATCAACGGGTTGAATCTTGCCGACGATCTTGATCTTGCCGATCGTATCTGGGTCCGGCGAGCCTAATGCCACGGTTTCCACCGTGGCGCCGGGCGGAACGAGAGATTGGAAATTGATGTCTTCCGAACCGAAGTCGAATGTCTTGCGGACCCAGCCATTCTCGACGGGCTGAGCATCGTCAGAATTCGCATTTGGATGGACGGCCTCCTGCGCGGCCGCAGGCAACTTTCCGCTGAATATCACTGCTAATAACGCTGCGGCGAGGCCCCGCAATATCGTGCTTTTCACCGGCCTTGCCCTCCGTCGAAGCTCATGATCCATCCAGAGCCGGTCCCTTGCGAGCCGCCCTACAGGAAACTTTAACCGGGGTGCTTTCGATTCGCCATGCGCGCGAGAACGACATTTGGGTTCGCGCCGAACCGAGCGGGAACCAGATCGAGAACTATAGATGCAGAATTCAGGCTTTTAGCTTCAATTCAGAAGCGGGCGACAGGAAGCGGACTTCGTGCGCCGAGGCACAAATCTTGATCTCGTCGCCAAGCGACCATTCAGCCGCTCGCGCCGCCATCGCAGCAGGAACACCTTCTGAACCCGGACCGGCGGGAACGTCATAGGTCGCATGCGCGTCGTGAGGCAGCAGCACACCGTAACCATGCTCGATGGCTGCCCGCGCGGTCGCCGCAACGCACATTTCCGAAAGCATGCCGCACATCGCGACAGTTCGTATACCTTGGCCCGTAAGGATAGCGTGCAGGTCCGTACCATCGAACCCATTATCTTTCTTCTTTCGCACGACCTTCTCGTTTGGATGCGGCGGAAAGAATAGCGCCCACCCTGGTTGGAATGGCTCATCGGCGGCACCGACAGAGCCATCATTTTGAAGGAAGATCACAGGCGCTTTGGCGAGCCTGGCCTGCTCAAGCAGAAAGCCGATCATGGAAATGAGAAGCTTATGACCAGGAACGGCTTCAGGTCCCGAAACAAAAGCATTCTGGACATCGATGA
The DNA here is from genome assembly GCF_039939195.1 of Foliimonas ilicis. Classification (NCBI taxonomy): domain Bacteria; kingdom Pseudomonadati; phylum Pseudomonadota; class Alphaproteobacteria; order Hyphomicrobiales; family Phyllobacteriaceae; genus Foliimonas; species Foliimonas ilicis. Next base: position 567,375 of record NZ_JBDUUH010000001.1, read on the forward strand.
CGATCAGGGCATCGACGGCATCGATCGAGGTCGGGGCTGAAATCTGCATGCTTGTCTCGAAATTCTTTATTCTTGCAAAAGAGGATATGGTCACTTCTGCGACATATCAAAGCCCGGACATTTGAGACAGCGGCTTTCGGGTGAAGTCAGGCAAAGCGGAGATGCCGTGGGAGTCGAAGCGGAATTACTGCGCAGCGTCAGTAAACGACCGGAGCGGGTCCAGCCAAAACTACCATCGGCATTTGCGTAGCCCAGAAGATCGCGCTCTTAGAGGCCAATCATCGGCGAATGGCGGAGAGGGAGGGATTCGAACCCCCGATGAGCTTGCGCCCATGCCGCATTTCGAGTGCGGTGCATTCGACCACTCTGCCACCTCTCCGCGGGGTCGTGGAACGCCTTGCGGCGCGGCGCACTAGATAACGGCTGAATCTCTCATGCACAAGTCCTATTCGGCGCTTTATAATAGCTTCTTTGTGCCGTTGCCTTGACAGGACCGGAGGCTTTGTCTAGTGACAGCGCAGTCTGGCGTGGGGTCTCTCCGCGCCAGCATTGTTTATTGAACCCGCAGACTGAAAAAAAGACGGTCGAAACATCTTCGGATGATTCAAAAAGGCCGACAGAACAGCGAAAGGCAAAAAATGTTCGCAGTCATTAAAACGGGCGGCAAGCAGTATCGCGTAGCCGCCAACGACCTGCTCAAGGTCGAGAAACTAGACGGTCAGGTCGGCGACATCGTCGAAATCGGCCATGTTCTCGCTTATGGCGAGGGCGAAAACGTTACGATCGGCGCACCATTCGTCGAAGGCGCGGTAGTCACCGCAGAAGTCGTCCTGCAGGGCAAGACCCGCACGATCATCGCCTTCAAGAAGCGCCGTCGCCAGAATTCGCGTCGCAAGCAGGGCCATCGCCAGCTTCTGACGACTGTCCGGATTTCTGAAATCCTGACAGACGGTGCAAAGCCCTCGAAGAAGGCCGCTGCAAAGCCGGCCGCTGCGAAGGAAGAAAAGAAGGCAGCTCCCAAGGCTGCTGCGAAGGCAGAAACCGCATCGGTCGAAAATGACGATGTGTCGCTGATCAGCGGCGTCGGTCCGGCCCTCAAGAAGAAGCTCGAGGAAGCAGGCATCACCTCGCTCAAGCAGGTCGCCGACCTTAAGAAGAAGGACGCGGCGAAGCTCGACGAAGATCTGTCGCTGGGCGGCCGTATCGAGCGTGACGAGTGGGTCGTACAGGCCAAGGAGCTGCTGGCTGGTAAGCCGCCGCGCGCCAAGGTCGATCAGGAAGCCGCCGCCAAGTCGGACGGCGAGTAAGAACAAGGCTAAAGGAGAACAGCTATGGCACATAAGAAAGCTGGCGGTTCGTCGCGCAACGGTCGCGATTCAGAATCCAAGCGTCTTGGCGTGAAGAAGTTCGGTGGCGAGCGCGTCATTCCGGGCAACATCATCATTCGTCAACGCGGCACCAAGTGGCATCCCGGCACCAATGTAGGCATTGGCAAGGATCACACCCTTTTTGCGCTTCAGCAGGGCGCGGTTGCGTTTACGAAGAAAGCCAACGGCCGAACCTACGTATCGGTAAACCCGATGAGCGAAGCAGCGGAGTAGCCGGTTCCGCACCAAGACACCGGCGCCCCATCTCGGGACCGGTGTCTGGCAAATTCCAGAAAAAGCATCAGGGGAGATGGGTCGCCATCTCCCCTTTTTCTTTGCCTGGAGGATATTGAAATGGTTGCCGAATCTGAAGACACGGAAGATGAACGGTTCACGATAGAGTGCCCGCCGGTGCTGACGACCGAAAGGCTCGTTCTGCGTCCCCCGCACGAGGATGACATTGCCGATCTCGCATTCCTTGCCGACAATAGACATGTCGCGGGCATGCTGGCGCGTATGCCGCATCCTTACGGAGAGGCCGAAGCGCGTTCGTTCGTTGCCATGTCTCAAAACAAGCAGTCGGGCGCGGCCTATGCGGTGACGAAAGCCGACAATGGCGCGTTCGTCGGCTGCGCGGGCCTCAATGTGACGGATCGCGGGCTGGAACTCGGCTACTGGATTGGTGAGCCTTTCTGGAAAAAGGGCTATGCGACCGAAGCAGCGCACGCGCTGGTCGATCTGGCGTTCCGCGTTACCGGTACGAATGTGCTGCACGCTTCGTGCCGCGTCATCAATCCGGCGTCGCGCCGGGTGATCCACAAATGCGGATTCCAGTATGCGGGGCAGGGCATGCTGAACTCGATCGTCGCGGGACAGGTGCCTGTCGAGCGCTATCGTCTGGATCGCAAGACGTGGGTCAGCCTGCGGACCTGGGCGAGATCGTGACGGCATCCAAACCGGATGAAGTAAGTGGCTGGCATGCTGCTCACTTCATCTCGAACCAGACCGGTTGATGATCCGAGCCTTCCGCGTCCGCGTCGATCCAGACTTTTTCGACGCGCTCTGCAAGGCTCGCCTCGACAAAGGCGTAGTCGATAAGACGGTTCGTCTCCGGTTTTTTGGTATCGACCCAGCTTGTCGAACCTTCTGGCACTCCGCCGGCAAGCGTGAATACATCGACGGGATGATGGGCAACAATCTGGCGGCCTTCGGCATAATCGATCGCGCCGGTCATCAGCACATATTCAGGGGAGGTCTGAACCATGTTGAAATCGCCCATGACGACGAATTCGGATGGGCGGGGCAATTCCGGAAATCCATATTCGACGGAGCCGGTGATCGCACCGCCTTCCATCGGATAGGCATAAAGCCGTTCCTTCAGATATTTGATCTGTATGGATCGCTCTTCGAGGCTGACATGATCGACATGAACCGAATAGACGCGAAACGGACCGGATGGGGCCATGACGAGGGCTTCGAGTGCGGCGCGCTGAAGGTTGGCGCGGTTGATGCGACGTGTGCGCGGCAGGAGAATGCTGCGGCTCGACACGATCGGCCAGCGCGAAAAAATCATGTTGCCGAATTGGAGCCGCTTGTTTGCCGGCTTGCCGCTGTCGTTCAACATTCCGAAATCGATATCCATGGCTGGGCCGAAGACATGGAAATAGGTGTCCAGACGCTCGGCCAATTCGGCAACCATGTCGGCACCGCCATTGCGCATGAAGTTCCGTGTCACCTCCTGCAGGGCAATGATATCTGCGCCTTCGACGCTTCGGGCGATACGGTCGAGATCGTATTTTCTGTCGCGTCCGATGCCGTATTGCACATTGTAAGTGGCGAATTTCATGGAAACCCTCCCTATATTCCACCCAGCCCGCACTCGCGCTTGCCTGTCGTTTAGGTTAAGGCAGAGCTCAAAGAATTTAGCAGAAATCCACAAAAGATCGTTCGGCAATCATGAAATTTCTCGATCAGGCCAAGGTTCACATAAAATCCGGCGATGGCGGCGCAGGCTCCGTTTCGTTTCGCCGTGAGAAATTCATAGAGTTCGGCGGCCCGGATGGCGGTGACGGCGGGCGCGGCGGCGATGTCTGGGCAGAGACCGTAAACGGCCTCAACACGCTCATCGACTATCGCTATCAGCAGCATTTTCGCGCCAAGACCGGCGTTCATGGCATGGGCCGCAACCGTACCGGCGCCAAAGGCTCCGATGTCGTTTTGCGGGTTCCCGCAGGCACGCAGATTTACGAAGAAGACAATGAGACGCTGATTTGCGATATGACGGAAGTCGGCCAGCGTTTTCGTCTCGCTGCCGGTGGCAATGGCGGTTTTGGCAACCAGCATTTCAAGACATCGACCAATCAGGCGCCGCGCCGCGCAAATCCCGGCCTGCCGGGCGATGAGCGCGTTATCTGGCTGCGTTTGAAGCTGATCGCCGATGCGGGTCTCGTCGGGTTGCCGAATGCGGGAAAGTCTACATTCCTCGCGGCAGTGACGGCGGCAAAGCCGAAGATTGCCGATTATCCCTTCACGACGCTGCATCCCGGCCTCGGCGTCGCGCGCATCGATGCGCGTGAATTCGTGATTGCCGATATTCCGGGTCTGATCGAAGGCGCGCATGAAGGCGTCGGCATCGGTGATAGGTTCCTCGGCCATGTCGAGCGCACGCGCGTTCTGCTTCATCTTGTATCCGCGCAGGAAGAAGATCCCGCGAAGGCCTATAAGACCGTGCGCGGAGAGCTTGAAGCCTATGGTCACGGGCTGACGGACAAGCCTGAGATCGTGGCATTGAGCCAGGTCGATACGATCGGTCCTGACGAGCGCAAGAAAAAAGCCGCTGCGCTGAAGCGTGCGGCCGGGCATGCGCCATTGCTGCTTTCTGCCGTTTCGCGCGAAGGCATCGAGGCTGCCTTGCGCGGATTGATGATCGAGATCGAAGGCGCGCGCGGTGTCGAGGCGCCGGTCGAAGACACGCGCTGGCAATCGTAATTCGTCTGTTTCGGAATATTGTGCGTCATGACCACCGTCTCGCTCAAAAATTATCGGCGCATCACGGTCAAGATCGGGTCGGCTCTCCTTGTCGATCGGCAGAGCGGGTTGAAGCGCGAATGGCTGGCATCGCTGGCTGACGACGTTGCTGCGCTGGCTGAATCCGGCGCGGAAGTTCTTGTCGTTTCTTCCGGTGCAATTGCGCTTGGACGCACAATCCTCGGCCTTGGCAAGCGCGCTTTGAAGCTTGAGGAAAGTCAGGCGGCGGCGGCTGTCGGGCAGATCGCGCTTGCGGGAGCATGGTCGGAAGAGCTTGGCCGCAAGGGCATCATATCGGGGCAAATTCTGGTGACGCTTGGCGACACGGAAGAGCGCCGCCGCTATCTCAATGCGCGCGCGACGATTTCCACACTGCTCAAGATGAAGGCCGTGCCGGTCATCAATGAAAACGACACGGTCGCAACGAGCGAAATCCGCTATGGCGACAATGACAGGCTGGCGGCCCGCGTGGCTACCATGATGGGCGCCGATCTCCTGATCCTGCTTTCGGATATTGACGGGCTTTATACCGCGCCGCCTGCATTCGATCCTCAAGCGAAATTCATCCCCGTGGTGGACAGCATAACGCCGGATATCGAGGCGATGGCAGGTGCTGCGGCCTCCGAGTTGTCGCGCGGCGGCATGCGCACAAAGCTCGATGCAGGCAAGATCGCCAACGCTTCGGGTGCGGCGATGATTATCACCTCCGGCACGCGGCTCAATCCGCTGGCTGCGATTGATCGCGGCGAACGCTCGACCTATTTCAAGCCAAGCAGCAATCCGGTCAAAGGCTACAAGACCTGGATTGCGGGACAGTTGGAGCCTGCGGGCCGGCTGACCGTCGATTCAGGTGCGGTGCGTGCATTGTCGTCGGGAAAATCGCTGCTGCCGGCGGGCGTTCGTCTTGTCAGCGGCAATTTCTCGCGCGGCGATACGGTGGCGATACTGGACCCGGAGGGTCGCGAGGTGGCGCGAGGGCTTGTTGCCTATGATGCCGCCGATGCCGTAAGAATTGCTGGACTGAAGACTGCGGAGATCGAAACCGTGCTTGGCTATGAAGCGCGCTCCGCAATGATCCACCGGGACGACCTTGTTATGAGTCGCGCCGCCCAATCGGCGCAAAACGAAGGATAGACCATGCTGACCGTGCATGAAGACGCTCGCGAAGACACGATTGCCCTGATGGCCGAAATCGGCCGCCGGGCTCGGGCCGCTGCGCGACCGTTGGCCATCGCATCGGCAGAGCGCAAGCATGCGGCCCTCGTCGGCATGGCGCAGGCAATTATTGCAAAGCAGGACGAGATACTCGCCGCCAACGCGATCGACATGCAAAATGGCGAGGAAGCCGGTCTCACCAGCGCGTTGATGGATCGATTGAAGCTGACGCCGGACCGTATTCGCGACATGGCAGACGGTGTTCGCGCGATTGCCGAATTGCGCGATCCGGTTGGCGATGTGATCGCGGAGTGGGACAGGCCGAACGGACTTCATATAGAGCGCGTGCGCACGCCGCTCGGCGTTATCGGCGTGATTTATGAGAGCCGCCCGAATGTCACGGCGGATGCCGGTGCGCTTTGCCTCAAGGCGGGCAATCCGGTCATTTTGCGTGGCGGTTCGGATTCGGTGAATTCCTCAGCGGCGATTTACGAATGTCTAGTCGAGGGCCTGAAATCGGCCGACCTGCCCGAAGCCGCAATTCAATATGTCCCGACCACTGACCGCGCCGCCGTTGGCGAGATGCTGAAGGGCCTGTCCGGCAATCTGGACGTGATCGTGCCGCGTGGCGGCAAGGGTCTTGTGGGCCGTGTACAATCGGAAGCGCGGGTGCCGGTTTTCGCTCATCTCGAAGGCATCTGCCATCTCTACATCGACAAATCGGCGAAGCTCGATATGGCCGTGTCGATTGCGGTCAATGCCAAGATGCGCCGCACCGGTATCTGCGGGTCTGCCGAAACATTGCTGATCGACAGGGCAGTCGCTGCGACGCATGTCGAGCCGATCCTGACGGCGCTTCGCAAGGCGGGCTGTGAGGTGCGAGCCGATGCCGAAGTGCAGAAGCTCTTTGCCGATTCAGTGCCTGCAACGGACGCTGATTGGACGACCGAATATCTCGATGCGATCATTTCGGTGAAGCTCGTCGATGGTGTGGAAGGCGCGATAGAACATATCGAAACGCACTCCTCGCATCACACGGAGGCGATCGTCGCCGAGGATGCGGGCGCGGTCGAGAAGTTCTTCAACGAGATCGACTCGGCAATCCTGCTGCACAACGCCTCGACGCAATTCGCTGATGGCGGCGAGTTCGGCATGGGCGGCGAAATCGGCATCGCGACCGGCAAGATGCATGCGCGCGGTCCGGTCGGGGTGGAGCAATTGACCTCGTTCAAATATCGCGTTCGCGGCTCAGGCCAGACGCGGCCTTGAGAATTGAGCAAGCATCCCGGATCATCATTTGACGATGTGGCTGTGCGGCATCTGCGCATGCCGCATGTCGAAAAAGGCATGCAGGTCGGCCTGTTCGGCGGGTCGTTCAATCCGGCGCATGCGGGGCATTCGCTGGTCGCGGAAATCGCTTTGCGCAGACTGGCGCTCGATCAGCTCTGGTGGATGGTCACGCCCGGAAATCCGCTGAAGAGCACGCGCGAACTGGCACCCCTTTCCAGGCGTCTCAAATTATCGGAAGGGATCGCAAAAGATCCGCGGATCAAGGTCACGGCGTTCGAGGCGAGTTATAATGTGCGCTTCACCGCCGATACGCTCGCGCTGATCAAGGCGCGCAATCCGGGCGTCGAATTCGTCTGGATCATGGGAGCCGACAATCTGCGCGACTTTCATCGCTGGCAAAGCTGGCGGCAGATCGCGATGACTTTCCCCATTGCTGTGATCGACCGCCCCGGCGCCACGCTCGCCTTCCTGTCATCGATGCTTGCCAAGACGTTCGATTATGCACGTATCGACGAGATAGACGCACCGCGTCTTGCGCGAATGAAGGCGCCGGCGTGGACCTTCATTCACGGCCCGCGCTCATCGCTTTCATCGACTGCTATTCGCCTGCAGGCAGAGGCTCAGTAACATTGCGATAGGTCACTTCGTGATGCGGAAGCGGTATGGAAATGCCGCGCGCATCGAATGTCGTCTTGGCCTTCTTGGTCAGGTCCAGTTTCGTCGTCCAGAAGTCCGCGCCGGAGGTCCAGTAGCGAAGCGTTACAATGACGGCGCTTTCACTTAACTCGGCGACATAGGTGTCCGGCGCAGGGTCTTTATAGACGCGCTCGTCGCTCGTCGCGATTTCGAGTAGTGTTTTCTGCGCGATGTCCACGTCTTCGCTGAAGCCGACACGCATGATGATGTCGTTCCGACGCACACCGTTTCTTGTGTAGTTGATCACCGGCTGGTTCCAGAGATTGGAATTGGGCGCGAGGATATAGACGCCGTCCAAGGCGCGTAGTGTGGTTGCGAACAGGCCGATTTCTTCAATAGTTCCAGAAACACCGCCCACTTCGACATATTCGCCGATACGAAACGGGCGCAGGGCCAGAAGCATGATGCCTGCAGCAATGTTCTGCAGCGTTCCCTGAAGCGCCAGGCCGACGGCCAGACCGATTGCGCCGATCGCGGCAATGATCGACGCCGTCTGGACACCGAACTGGCCGAGAACCATGACGACGACGAGAACGAGCACCGCGTAGCGCGCGATTTTCGAGAAGAAATGGCAAAGCGTGGAATCGAAACCGCGAATACGGCTCAATCCGGCAAATACGGCGCGCTGGATCATTCCGGCAACGAAATAACCTGCACAAAGAAGCAGAATCGCACCCAGAACGGAGAAGAAATAGGTGACGGCCAATGCGCTTATCTGGCCGATTCCGACCTGTAGGGTGGTTATCGCGGTCTGCGGGTCGAGTTCCAAAACAATCTCCTTGTGCAGTATTAAAAGGTACAAGCCATCAGGCTTTGATGCGTTCCTGTTCGAATTGATGATGGGTGATGGCGAAGGGAATAACGCAAAAGGGCGGCTGCATCAAAGGTTGAGGGCTGTTGCGTCTTGAAACTGTTGCCCGACTCTGCCTATCTATAAACCATCATCGTAATCCTGCGATGATACAGTTGTTCCTGTTTCGAAAGGAAAGACGCTGAGAACAGCACTGCGGAAGAAGGCAGAACCATTGCCTTCACCGGCCGGGATAGGCGAAAGTGAAGCCATTACCCGCGCCTTGAACACTGTCCTTGCCAGTCTCGAAGACTCCAAGGCAGAAAATATTGTCTCAATCGACATCCAGAAGAAATCCAGCCTCGGCGATTATATGGTCGTGGCTTCTGGTCGTTCGCACCGCCATGTCGCGGCTGTGGCAGATCATCTCCTGACTGCGCTCAGCGAAGCTGGCCTGGGCAAAGCACGGGTTGAGGGTCTAACCGGCGCTGACTGGGTTCTGATCGATGCCGGTGACATAATCGTCCACGTTTTCCGTCCTGAAGTCCGCGACTTCTACAATCTCGAAAAGATGTGGCAGGCACCGGATCTGGAGGAAGAGACGGTTCACTGAACCGCTCTTTTAAGACGCGGATATGAGACTATCGATACATGCCGTGGGCCGTATGAAAGCGGGCCCCGAAAGGGAACTTGCGGACCGGTATTTCGATAGGCTCGGCAAAAGCGGTGCGTCGGTAGGGCTCGACTTTACCGGCGTGGTGGAGATTGCCGAAAGCCGCGCCCGCGATGCCGATGAGCGCAAGCGCGATGAAGCCGCAAAGCTTCAGGCCGCACCGGGTTCGGTGCTTTGGCTTCTCGATGAACGCGGCAAGAATATTTCCTCGGAAGATTTTGCAGGCAGGCTGGGTGCGCTTTGCGATCAGGGCGCGCGCGGGCTGACGATTGCAATCGGCGGACCCGATGGGCACGACGCGGCACTGCGCCAGCAGGCTGATTTCGTTCTGTCTTTCGGTGCGTTGACGTGGCCGCACCAGATCGTGCGGGTGCTTTTGGCCGAGCAGCTTTACCGGGCAACGACGATACTTTCCGGCCACCCCTACCATCGAAGCTAGAAACTCTCGAAGACCAAACGGAATTTCGCCAAATTGACACGCGAAAGCTGTGGCTGAGGGTCATAATGACGGTGGCTGCGATTTATGGTTGATGGTTCGTTAACGAACCCGTCGCTAATGTCTCTGCAAACAACAAGCGGCCAATGAGCGGCACGAAGGCGAATATGTTTCTCGCTCCAACACTGAAACAGGGTCTGAAAGGCCCCTTGCGTGGCTGGTTTGCCGCGTTGTTTCTGGTTGCTGCCATACCTGCTTTGCATGCGCAGGAGGCTACTCCTGCTTCCGTCGAAGACAGCCGTTCCGAATATGAGCGCATTTCGCGCGAAGTAAGCCTTTCTGCCGAGCGTATGGAAGAAATGGAAACGGATATTGCCGCGATCCGCAAGGACCATGCGACGATCACCGCCGCTCTCATCCAGTCCGCCAAGACCGAAAAGAAGCTTTCGCAGGACATCGATGACATCGGCGGAAAGCTGGAAGGCCTGAAAGAGCAGGAAGAAGCGATCCGGCTTTCGCTGAACGAGCGCCGGGGCGTATTGGCGGAGGTTCTGGGTGCTTTGCAGCGCATGGGGCTCAATCCGCCGCCGGCAATTCTCGTGAAGCCGGAAGATGCGCTGTCATCCGTGCGAAGTGCTATTCTGCTGGGAGCCGTGGTGCCGGAACTTCGCTCCGAGACCAAAATTCTTTTGACCGATCTGAAAGAGCGGTCGCGCATTGTCGCGTCTATCGAAACAGAGCGAGCACGTCTCGTAAGCTCAGTCGAGGAGCAGGCGGCAGAGAAGAAAAAGCTCGAATTGCTGCAGGAAGAAAAGCTGAAGCTGCAGGGCGAGACCGAGACGGCACTTGCCGAAGAGCAGCGCCGCTCCGAAGAGCTGGCCGCGCGCGCCGGAAGCCTGCAAGAGTTGATCGCCTCGTTCGAAAAGCAGGCGGAAGACGACCGCAAGGCGCAGGAAGCCGCTTTGAAGGCTGAAACCGATCGTCAAAAGCGCGAAGATGCGCTGGCTGCACTTCCCAATGCGAATAGCCTCGTTTCCACACCGTTCTCGGCACTTAAAGCGCAGGTTTCCTTGCCTGTTCCGGGCCGTGTGAAGCAGCGTTTCGGAGCGAAAGACGGTAACGGCGGTGTGATGCAGGGCGACATGCTTGCGACACAATCCGGCGCAATCGTGACGGCGCCGGCTGACGGCACTATTCTTTATGCGGGGCCGTTCCGATCTTACGGACAACTCTTGATCCTGAACGCAGGTGACGGCTATCATATAGTTCTGGCGGGGATGACCAGAATCAGTGTTGCGTCGGGTCAGGCCGTTCTTTCAGGCGAACCGATAGGCGCGATGGGGGAGGCCAGGGTGGCGAGCACCTCGGCTGCGGCAAGTGAAACGAGCGCACCGGAGCTCTATGTTGAGTTCCGCAAAGATGGAAAACCCGTCGATCCGACCCCGTGGTGGGCGGAGCGTCTTTCTGGAAGGACCGGGAATGATACGTAAATTATCGCTTCTGTTTGCTGGCGCGCTCATGGGCGCATCTGCAATGAGCCTCGTCTATGGTTCGCCGGGCTCGACCGCCAATGCGGCAGGGGCGGAAACCTACAGGCAGCTTGCCATTTTCGGCGATATCTTCGAGCGCGTGCGGGGCCAGTATGTCACGCCGCCTGATGAGAAGTCGCTTGTCGAGAATGCCATCAACGGCATGCTGACATCGCTTGATCCCCATTCTTCCTACCTCAATCCGGATGCTGCCAAAGATATGCGCGTCCAGACCAAGGGCGAATTCGGCGGCCTCGGTATCGAAGTCACGATGGAAAACGAGCTGGTCAAGGTCATCAGCCCGATGGATGATACGCCTGCAGCCAAGGCTGGCGTTCTTGCCGGCGATTTCATTTCCAAGATCGACGGCGACGAAGTTCGCGGCATGACGCTGAACGACGCTGTCGAAAAGATGCGCGGTCTCGTCAATACGCCGATCAAGCTGACCATCCTGCGCGAAGGCGCGGACAAGCCGATCGAGCTGACGGTCGTGCGTGACATCATCAAGGTCAAGGCGGTCAGGTACCGGGTCGAAAACGACGTCGGCTACATGAAGATCAATTCCTTCACCGAAAAGACGTTCGATGATCTGCAAGCCGCGATCAACGAGATGAAGAAGGATATTCCGGCTGACAAGCTCAAGGGCTATGTGCTGGATCTGCGTCTCAATCCGGGCGGTCTTCTCGATCAGGCAGTCAGCGTTTCCGACACGTTCCTTGATCGTGGCGAGATCGTTTCGACCCGCGGCCGCGATCCGAAGGACATTACACGCTTCGATTCACGCCCCGGCGATCTGACCGATGGCAAGCCGCTCGTCGTTCTCATCAATGGCGGTTCGGCCAGTGCTTCGGAAATCGTGGCAGGTGCGCTGCAGGATCATCGCCGCGCGACGGTCGTCGGCACGCAGTCCTTCGGCAAGGGTTCGGTGCAGACCATCATTCCGCTTGCGGAAAACGGTGCGCTGCGTCTGACCACGGCGCTCTATTACACGCCGTCCGGCAAGTCGATCCAGGGCAAGGGCATCACGCCTGACATCAAGGTCGACCAGCCATTGCCGCCTGAACTTCAGGGTCGCGACGTGAGCCGCGGCGAATCCGACCTCAAGGGCCACATCAAGGGCGCCGAAGAGGAAGATACGGGCTCGGGTTCAGCGGCTTATGTACCGCCGGAAGCCAAGGACGACATTCAGCTCAACTACGCACTCGAACTGCTGCGTGGCGAGAAGACCGATCCGGCGTTCCCGCCGAATCCGGACAAGGCTGTAATGAACAACCAGTAAGAGGCTTTACGTCGGCTCCGGGCATTCGGGGGCCAGCCGGCGAACCTCACGGTCAAGCGTATCCGCCGGGTCTAAGCCCGGCGGAATTTGCCGTAAAAAGCATCTCCCGCCGGTAGAGGGTGCGGCTTGTCGCAAGCGCAAAAAGACATCGACCGTCCGCTTGGGCAGCCGAAATCCGGTAAAAAGCTGACAGGTGGCCGGGTAAAATTCGGTCCGCTCAACATTACGTTGAGCCTCATGGCGCTGGCGGTCTTTGCCGGTTCTGCCACAATTGCTTTTCGAGAAAAGCCATTCCGCTCTCCGCCGGTCGCTGTCGTTACTACGCCCGAAGTCGCTGCGGTAAGCACGCCTGTTCAACCTGCGCCGCAGGTTTCTGCCGCGTCGAGGCCGGACGGCCCGGCGATCATCCGCGTCAATCCAGATCAGAATTCCGGCGAGGGCGTCGTGGTCATCCGCGATCCGTCTGCCGTTGGCCAGAATCCGCGTGTCGCGCATCTGCCCGACAAGGATTTGATCGAACAGACGGATGCCGGTCCCCTGCCTGTTCGCGCAATGGATGGACGCCGCCCGTTCGATGTTTATGCGAGGCCATGGTCCGGCGCGCGCGGTGCACGCATTACGATCGTGCTCGGCGGTCTCGGTCTTTCCCAGACGGGAACCCAATCGGCAATCGAGAAGCTTCCGCCAGAGATCACGCTGGCCTTCGCGCCGCAAGGCAACAGCATCGGCCGGTGGATGCAGGCAGCACGGCAAAAAGGGCATGAAATCGTCATGCAATTGCCGCTTGAGCCATTCGACTATCCGAACGTCACGCCAGGCCGCAACACGCTGACGGTTGACGGCGGTACCGAGGAAAACCTCAAAAACCTGCGCTGGACGCTTTCACGTACGACCAATTACACCGGCGTCATGAACTATATGGGTGCGCGGTTCTCGACCGATGCCGGAGCCTTCGGGCCGGTTATGGCGGAGCTTGGCAAGCGCGGCCTTCTCTATCTCGATGACGGCTCTTCGGCACGCAGTCTTGCGCCTGCATTGGCGCTTGAAAACAGCGTGCCTTTCGCTTCCGGTGACAATTCGATCGATGCGGTGCGAGACCGGAGCGCGATCATGAGCAAGCTCGACGAGCTGGAGCGCATTGCGCGTGCAAAGGGATTTGCCATCGGAACCGGCTCCGCCTTCGACATGACGGTCGATGCGGTGGTTTCATGGGCCGCGGAAGCACGCCGGCGGGGCATTGAAATCGTGCCGGTTTCCGCGCTGGCAGCGGACCCCGAAAAAGGATGAACTGATGACGAAAAAGACGGTCGCGCCTGAGGATTTGCCATACCGGCCATGCGTTGGCGTCATGGTGCTGAACAGCGAAGGGCTGGTATGGGCGGGCCGGCGCATTCACGTCAAAGACGGCGAGATGACGGGTGCGACGCAGCTTTGGCAGATGCCGCAAGGCGGCATCGACAAGGGCGAAGACCCGCTGCCTGCCGCCTATCGCGAGCTTTACGAGGAAACCGGCATGAAGTCCGTTTCCCTGCTCGCCGAGGCACCGAATTGGATTAATTACGATCTTCCACCGCATCTTCTGGGCATCGCGCTCAAGGGCAAATATCGCGGCCAGACGCAGCGCTGGTTCGCCTTCCGCTTCGAGGGCGATGAAAGCGAAATCGCCATCGATCCGCCGCCCGGCGGTCACGAGGCCGAGTTCGACCAATGGGCGTGGAAACCCATGTCCGAGCTTCCCGACTTGATCGTGCCGTTTAAACGCAAGGTCTATGACGAGGTGGTCGCGGCGTTCCGGCATCTGGCGCAATAGCCACAGTCTGGCGCAATGCAAAGGGCGACGATCGGCGTTGAGTTCTTTCCGTTCCCGAACTACGGATAGGGGATGTTGGAAGTGCTTTTAAAATGAACCGCAATTTGAACAGGACCGGCGAGGTGTCAGCCGGGCTGGTGCAAGCCGGTGCGGTCCTGACAGCCGATCTTGGTGCGATACGCGCGAATTACCGGACGCTCAAAACCCGTCTCGGCGGCAAGTCCTGCGCTGCGGTCGTCAAGGCGGACGGCTACGGCCTCGGTACTGGAGAGGTCGCGCGCGCCTTGCTTGCCGAAGGCTGCGACACATTCTTCGTGGCCCATGTCAACGAGGGTTTCGCATTGCGCGATGCGCTTGGCCAACAGCCTGTCATCTACATTCTGAATGGCGTATCTCCCGGCGCCGAAGCTGCCTGTGTCGATGCAAATCTCCGCGCCGTGCTCAACAGCCGCGCGCAACTCGATGCATGGCGGACTGAGGCGCAGCGTCGCGGCGCGTCGCTTGCAGCCGCTATTCAGGTCGACAGCGGCATGTCGCGGCTCGGTATGTCGCCGGATGAAGTCGAGGCGATCGCCCTTGATCCATCATTGCTTCAGGGTATCGATGTTTCGCTCGTCATGAGCCATCTTGCCTGCGCGGATGAGCCGGATCATCCCGCCAATGAAGCGCAGAGGACAGCGTTCGAATTGCTGCGCAAGCTGTTGCCGAACGCTCCCGCATCGCTTGCGAATTCATCCGGCATATTTCTTGGACCCGATTTCCATTTCGATCTCGCGCGCCCCGGTGCGGCGCTCTACGGCATCAATCCGACGCCCGGAAAGCCCAATCCGATGCGAGCCGTGGTGAAGCTGGAGGCGAAAGTCATTCAGACGCGGGTTGTGGAGGCGGATATCGGCGTCGGATATGGCCACACATTCCGCAGCAGGGCGCCGCTCCGGCTTGCTACGATTTCGCTTGGCTATGCAGATGGGTGGCGCAGAAACGCCGTCATGAGTGCGTGGTTTAACGATATCGAACTGCCGTTTGCCGGGCGTGTTTCGATGGACAGCATCATTCTGGACATTTCGGGGCTGCCTGAAAATGCGCTCAAACCGGGTGATCTGGTCGAGCTGATCGGCCCGCATCAAAGCGTGGATGATGTTGCGGCGGCGGCCGGTACGATCGGCTACGAGATACTTACGAGTCTGGCCCATCGTTTCCACCGCATCTATGCCGGCTCATGACACGATGCTGCGTCGATCCTGTCCTTGACAAAGACCGGCGGTTCTACGACCCTCTCCCTATGAGGAAGACTGCGTACACCAACCGCACAATCGTCTTCCGGGTCTGCCCCATCGCGGGATCATAGCCCCGGAGGCGGACGCTATGCGCCGTCTGTCTTCAGGGGCACCTTCAAACGCATGATCTGAACAACGCCAGCTCGACCGGCAGGTCGCAGGCGTTCGTGAACAATTGCCGCTTTTGCGGCTGACGGTCGCTGCCTTCGGCGCGCCGTCGCAGACCAATAGAGGTTTTTAAAAATGCGCGAAAATCTGAAAGAGCGCCGCGCCCACAAGATCGTCGTCAGCACAATCGACCATCCGCGCCTGACCGGCATTGCCAATGCGGCATTGGGCCGATTGCCTGAGCTTGCGGAAGAATTGCTGTCGGAGATGGAGCGCGCTCGCATTGCGCCTGCAGAGCGTATTCCTGCCAATACGGTGCAGATGGGATCGAAGGTCGCCTACAAGGCCGATGACGGCGAGGTGAAGCACATCACGCTCGTCTATCCGGGCGAGGCGGATATCGAGCAGGGCAAGGTGTCGATCCTCACTCCGTTGGGAACGGCGCTGATCGGGCTTTCCGAAGGCCAAGCCGTCACCTGGACAGCGCGCAACGGCAAGAGGCTGAGCGTCGAGATTATCGAGGTGAACCAGAATGCGTGACGCGAGAGGATTTATCCGTCATTGCCTGCCGCCGCCTGATCCCGTTGTCGGAGGCGAATCATGATGAATTTTTGCGAATTGACGAGCAAGGATCACGCGATACTCGAAGTGATGCATGAGCGCAGTTCGGCTCTCGGCGAACCGATCGCGCCGATGCTGCGTGAAAAGCTTGCCAGCGCGCGCGTGGTTTTGCGCGACGAGGTCCACCCTGACGTCGTTACACTGAATAGCCGCGTTCTGTTCAACGTTGACGGCGGCGTTGCGCAGACGCGCATCGTCGTTCAGGGCGAATTGCGTGCGCTGGTCGGAATGACAATTCCGCTCGCGACGCCGCTTGGTATCGCACTGCTCGGTCTTTCGCCGGGACAGGCGGCGACCATAGAACGCTCCGATGGAAGTCTCGAAACCGTGCATTTGGAACGGGTTCTCTATCAGCCTGAAGCGGCCAAGCGCGGCATGCTGAAAGGCAAGGCCGCCATGGCGGCGAATGCCAGGTCGAGGCCTGGATTCCCGCGTCTGGTCTATAGTTCGGACGGGCCTGTCCTCAACACTGGCTTGCAGCCGAATGCTGCGCGAGGTTATGACGATGAGGGGCCGGGTCCATCGGCGGCTTAGGATGTAACGAGATTCAAATGATGACTGCCTGCAAATGACGGTTTTCTGCGCTTCCGGTGCTCACGTACCAATGTACGCTCCGCTCCGGTTCTCGAAAACCACCATTTTCGGCAAGTCCTAATCTGAATCTCGATACATCCGAACTACACTTGCAGGACGGAGACTACCTTCAATGAAAGTTCTTGTGCTCGGAAGCGGCGTGATCGGCGTCACGACTGCCTATTATCTGGCCGAGGCCGGGCATGAGGTCGAGATCATCGACCGTCAAAGCGGCCCGGCGCTGGAAACCAGCTTCGCAAATGCGGGCGAGGTTTCGCCGGGCTATTCTGCGCCTTGGGCCGGGCCTGGAGTTCCGCTCAAGGCGATCAAATGGCTGCTCATGCGCCATGGACCGTTGGTGCTGAAACCCAATTTCGATCCGGCCATGTGGTCCTGGGTTCTCCAGATGCTGCGCAACTGCACGTCGGCGCGCTATGCGGTCAACAAGGCGCGCATGGTGCCGATTGCCGAATATAGCCGCGACTGCCTGCGCGCGCTGCGTGAGGCGACCGGCATCTCCTATGATGACCGCGCGCAGGGAACGTTGCAGCTTTTCCGCACGCAGAGCCAAGTTGATGGAACGGGCGACGACATCGAGGTGCTGAAGCAATTCGGCGTGCCTTATGAAGTGCTCGATCCCGCAGGCTGCATCGCGGCAGAACCGGCGCTCGCAAACGTCCGCGACAAGATCAAAGGCGGCTTGCGTCTGCCGGGCGATGAAACCGGCGATTGCCAGATGTTCACCGAAAGGCTCGCATCCATGGCGACGGAGCGGGGCGTTTCCTTCCGTTTCGGCGTGAATATCGAGAAGATCGTCTCGGAATGCGGCAAAATAACCGGAGTTCTGACCGATTCAGGGCTCGTTACCGCGGATGCCTATGTCGTCGCGCTCGGCAGCTTTTCGCCGATCCTGCTGCGCCCGATCGATATTTCGATCCCGGTCTATCCGGTGAAAGGCTATTCGATCACCGTGCCGATCACCAATCCTGACGGTGCACCCGTTTCGACGGTCATGGATGAAAGCTACAAGGTGGCGATCACCCGGCTCGGCAATCGCATCAGGGTGGGCGGGACGGCTGAAATTTCGGGCTACGATCTCAAGCTTGATCCCGCACGGCGCGCGACGCTCGAATTTTCGGTCGGCGATCTGTTCGGCTCTGGCGGGCCGATTTCGGAAGCGACTTTCTGGTCCGGCCTGCGCCCGATGACGCCGGACGGTCCGCCAATCATCGGCAAGACCCGTTATTCCAATCTCTATCTCAATACCGGTCACGGCACACTTGGCTGGACGATGTCCTGCGGTTCCGGCCGGGTTCTGGCGGATATTATTTCGGACAAGACGCCGGATATCGACGTCAAGGACTTGTCGATTACACGGTACGGCTAAGTCAGACGAAGAGTCCGCGCTCTTTTTCGACGAGTTTGGTGATGAACTCGGCCACTGCCTGAATGCGGCGCAGTGGCCGCATGGATTCATGATAAACCAGCCAATAGGCACGCTTTATCGGTGGTGCGGCGTTTACCGGCACGATGTCCGGCACGGCGCGCGCGATAAACGAATGCAGAATGCCGATGCCTGCGCCTGAACGCACCGCCTCGACCTGTCCGAGCGCGGAAGAGATGGAAAAGCCTGCGCTCCATTCGGCACTGAATTCTCCCGCATAGTCGAGTGATGGGCCAACCACGAGGTCCGGCACATAGCCGACCAGCCTGTGCGCGCTTAGTTCGGCTGGCGTTTGCGGGTTTCCGTGCGCTTCCAGATAGGAGCGCGATGCAAAAAGGCCGAGCGTATAATCGACCAGCTTGCCTGCCACGAGCCGTCCCTCGGTCGGGCGTTCGGTGGTGATTGCGATGTCCGCCTCACGGCGCGACAGCGAAAAGCTGCGCGGCACCGGCACGAGCTGAATTGCAAGGTCCGGGTGAAGCGCGGTCAAGGCGCCGAGGCGCGAGGCAAGGAACGCAACGCCGAAACCATCCGGCGCGCCTATACGCACGGTGCCAGAAAGATCGTCGCCTTCGCTGGCGATCTCCGCCCGCGCCGCAATCATGTCTGCTTCCATGCGCTCAGCGATTTCCAGAAAGCGCTCTCCGGCGGGGGTTAGTTCGCTGCCGGTGGTCAGGCGGCGGAAAAGTTTTGCCTTCAGGGCGTCTTCAAGTGCGGCTACCCGTCGGGAAACGGTGGCATGGTTCAGGCCCAGCCTTCGCGCTGCGCCCAGAATTTGGCCAGCACGCGCTACGGCTAGAAAGATGCGGGCGTCGTCCCAGTTCATTGTTGGTTTGTGAGGTGGTTTGCACCCCCCTCTGGGCTGCCGCCCATCTTCCCCTCAAGGGGGGAGATTAGCCAATCGCCAACGTCAAAACTGCTGATCTCCCCCCTTGAGGGGAAGATGGGCGGCAGCCCAGAGGGGGGTGCATCCTGCATCGAGGTGTCCTTGATCACGTGACTGGCAAGCTAGCATTTGCGTCATTTCATATTCAACGCCCTCTCGCGCATTATTTTACGCACAACGGATGCTTTTCCGCTGGCGTTGCAATGCGAGCCTCGAAGCAGTTGAATGCGCTCAACCAATCAAGGGAGAGAAATCATGGTCGATTACGGACATTTCATCGGCGGCAAGAATGTCGCTGGTACCAGCGGGCGCAGCCAGGATGTGCTGCAGCCTATGGATGGCACGGTTCGCGGCAAGGTGGCGCTGGCTTCGCGCAGCGAACTGGATGCGGCAGTTGCAAACGCAAAAGCTGCGTTTCCGGCATGGTCGGCAACCAACCCGCAGCGCCGCGTGCGTGTCCTCATGAAGTTCCTCGAACTCGTCCATAAGGAATATGACTCACTTGCCGAGCTTCTGGCGCGCGAGCATGGCAAGACGATTGCCGACGCAAAGGGCGACATCCAGCGCGGCCTCGAAGTGGTCGAGGTCTGCATCGGCGCGCCGCATATGCTCAAGGGCGAATTCACCGATGGCGCAGGCCCCGGCATCGACACGTTTTCCATGCGCCAAGCGCTTGGCGTCGTGGCCGGTATCACGCCTTTCAACTTCCCAGCCATGATCCCGCTTTGGAAAATCGCACCGGCAATCGCCTGCGGCAACACCTACATCCTTAAGCCTTCGGAGCGTGATCCGGGCGTACCGATGCGCATTGCGGAACTCTTCCTTGAAGCTGGCCTTCCGGCTGGCGTGCTGAATGTCGTCAATGGCGACAAGGAAGTTGTCGATGCGATCCTCGACCATCCGGACGTTAAGGCGATCGGCTTCGTTGGTTCGACACCGATTGCGCAGTACATCTATTCGCGTGGCTGCGCGAACGGCAAGCGTGTCCAGTGCTTTGGCGGCGCGAAGAACCACGCCATCATCATGCCGGATGCCGATATGGACCAGACCGTAGATGCGCTGATCGGCGCGGGCTTCGGTTCGGCTGGCGAGCGTTGCATGGCGGTTTCGGTCGCCGTTCCGGTCGGGCAGGAGACAGCCGACAGGCTGGTCGAAAAACTCATTCCGCGCATTGAAAGCCTGAAAGTCGGTCCTTCGACGGATTCGTCTGCCGATTTCGGTCCGTTGGTGACGCGCGAAGCGCTGGAACGCGTCAAAGGCTATGTCGATATTGGCGTCAAGGAAGGCGCGAAGCTCGTCGTCGATGGCCGTGGCTTCAAGATGCAGGGCTATGAGAACGGCTTCTATATGGGCGGCTGCCTGTTCGACAATGTCACCGCCGACATGCGCATCTATAAGGAAGAGATCTTCGGCCCGGTTCTCTCCGTTATCCGCGCACCGACTTACGAGAATGCCATCAAACTCGCGAACGAGCACGAATATGGCAATGGCGTCGCGATCTTCACGCGTGATGGCGATGCAGCGCGCGATTTTGCCAGCCGCGTTCAGGTCGGCATGGTCGGTATCAACGTTCCGATCCCGGTTCCGATTGCCTATTACACGTTCGGTGGCTGGAAAGGCTCGTCCTTCGGCGATCTGAACCAGCATGGCCCGGATGCATTCCGCTTCTACACGAAGACCAAGACGGTCACGTCGCGCTGGCCGAGCGGCATCAAGGATGGAGCAGAGTTCGTCATTCCGACAATGAACTAGGCTTCACAGGCAGGAATTAAGAAAAAGCGCGGTGAAAACCGCGCTTTTTTCGTTTCCATCAGATGAAAGGCGGCTCACCTAAGCGTGATTTCGTGTCTTCGGCGTTGCGGGTTAGTCTTTTTCGTCACGACAAAAAGGAGCAGACGATGAAGTATGTACTTGCAATCGCCGCAGCCCTTGGCCTTTCGATTTCGGCCGCCTCAGCCGAGTGCAATTATCACTCCAAGGTTTCGGCCTCGGTAGATAGCGAAACGAAAACCGCAAGCATCCAGACGGATCAGGCCTCTGTCCCGGCAGATGCCGCGGCTCAAACCGTGAAAAAAGAAACAAAGACGGCGAATTAGACCCGGAACGTCTGGGCAGGTATTTTGGAACGGCGCTTCTAGCGCATTGCGGCGGCTTGCGCGCGCAATCTTAGAAGCGCCATCAGCCTGTCGGCCTCCGTGCCTGCAGTCTCTTCGTCGCGGTTCAAAATCGCGCGAATGAGCGCGACGTGTATACCTGCGGACTCCGCAAGGCCTGTTCCGCTTTGAAAACGGAACCAGAAACGGCGGCTGTGGGTCTGCAATGGTGCTGCAAGGCGCGTGGCGAATGGATTGTCGGCGGCGCGCGACATTGCTTCATCCAGTGATTTATCCGCCGCCAGAAACTCCAGAACGTCGTTCTTGACGACCGCTTCGTGCATGACGACCGCCGATTGCTGGAAATCATTGATCAGATCGTCAGTCAGGAAGCGCGCCGCGGAGCGCGCCAGCACAACCTCGACGCCGCGCCTTGCGTCCAGTACGCGCAGCCAGTCCGAAGCGTGAAGCGGTGCGATTTCCAGACCGGCGCGCGGGCGAACCGTAACGAGCCCTTCCCATGCCAGCCGCTGGATTGCCTCGCGAACAGGCGTGCGACCGAGCGAGAGGCGCTCCAATAAGGCACCTTCCGTGGTCAGGCTGCCGGGCGCCAGTTCAAGCGTGACGATCATCCTTTCCAGCAAACGATATGCTTTTGCCGCAACCGGCTCTGAGGCCTCTTGAAGTGCGGTTTCGTTCTGCTGCGAATCGTCCAAATGCGTAGGCCTTTCCAGATGGATTTTTTGATATATCAGCTAATTTCCGCATTTGACAGGGTGTGAATATCTAGATATATCACTGATATATCAAAAGGAGATGCATCATGTGGACAGGCGTTTTCCCGGCCGTCACGACCAAATTCACCGAAGATGACCGCCTCGATCACAAGGAAATGGAGCGTTGCTTCGCTCTCCAGATGGAAGCCGGATGCGACGGCATTATCGTCGCCGGGTCGCTTGGCGAAGGCCCGATGCTCTCCGTCGATGAAAAGCTCGAAGTTCTGAAAACGGCGCAAGGTGTTGCAGCCGGCAAGCCGGTTCTCCTGACGATCAACGAAGCCGGAACTCGCGAAGGCGCAGCCCTTGCAAAGAAGGCTGCTGCTGCCGGGGCCGACGGCGTGATGATCGTGCCGAGCCCGATCTACCACACCAACCCGGAAGAGACCGTGACGACGCTGAAGGCTGTCGCTTCCGCTGGCGGTCTGCCGGTCATGATTTACTCGAACCGCATTGCTTACAGGGTCGATGTGACGATCGAAATCATGGAAGAGCTCGCATCCGATCCGCTGTTCGTCGCGGTCAAGGAATCGTCCGACGACATTCGCCGCTCGACCGACATCATCAATCACTTTGGCGATCGTTTTGACCTTTTCACCGGCGTAGACAATCTCGCCTATGAAGCGCTGGCGGTCGGCGCAATCGGCTGGGTTGCCGGTCTGGTCACGGCGTTTCCGCGCGAAACCGTTGCGATCTATCAGCTCATGAAGCAGGGCCGTCGCGAGGAGGCGCTGTCGATCTATCGCTGGTTCCGTCCATTGCTGGACCTCGATGTGTCGACCTATCTGGTACAGAACATCAAGCTCGCGGAAGTTCACGCGATCGGCACGAATGATCGTGTGCGTTTGCCGCGCCAGCCTCTTTCGGGCGAACGCCGCAAGGCAGCGGAAAAGATCATCAAGGACGCGCTTGCAATCCGCCCGACCCTGCCATCATTCTGAAATCGATCGATAAAGCGGAATGAAGGGCCAGCCATGAACGGGCCGGACGGCAGCGAAGGCGAAATCGCCATCATCGGCGCCGGCATCGTCGGCATAAGCGTCGCTGCCTATCTGGCGGAGGCAGGGCGCCGCGTGACGGTGTATGATCGGACCGGCGTCTGCGAGGAAACCAGTTCGGGAAATGCGGCGGCCTTCGCATTTTCCGACGTTCTGCCGTTGGCTCATAAGGGCATGCTGAGCAAAGTGCCGGGCTGGCTCGCCGATCCGCTGGGGCCGCTATCCATACCGCCTGCCTATCTCCCCAGCCTGCTTCCCTGGCTGCTGCGTTTTTGGCGCGCTGGCTGGGCAGATAGATATGAATCCGGGCTCAGTGCTCAAGCCTCGCTGATGCGGCTCGCCGAGTCCGAATGGGCAGCCCTCATGGCGCGTTCGGGCACAGGCTCGATGCTGCGCGAAGACGGTTCACTCGAGCTCTATGAAAGTGAGGCCGAGTTTCAGGCATCGCTTCCGGGCTGGGCCGCGCGAGACCGTTTCGGCATCGTCTATCGTCATCTTGAGCGCGGTGATCTTCAGAACTACCAGCCGGGGCTGGCTCCTGTTTTTGCGCGCGGCACATTCGTACCGGGCTGGAAAACCGTGTCCGATCCCAAGGATCTGGGCAAGGCGATTTTTCGATATGCCGAGCAGAAGGGTGCGCGCTTCGTGCAGGCGAATGTCGTCGATCTTTCTGCATCGAGGGAAAATGTGCGTATCGATTTGGCTGACGGCCAGACGGCGATGGCACAAAAGCTTGTCATCGCTGCGGGTGCGTGGTCGCATCGTTTGGCTCGACATTTCGGGGAACGGATCCCCCTTGAGACCGAACGCGGCTACAACACCACACTGCCTGCGGGGGCGTTCGACCTGAAACGGCAGCTCATTTTCTCCGCTCAGGGCTTTGTCATGACGCCCCTGGAAAACGGCATTCGCGTCGGTGGCGCCGTCGAGCTTGGCGGGCTGGAGCGGGTGCCTAATTTCGCACGGTCACGCGCCATGCTTGAGAAAGCCAAGCGCTTCGTGCCGGGGCTTCGCACCGAGGGCGGACGCGAATGGATGGGCTATCGCCCGTCGCTGCCGGATTCGCTTCCGGTCATCGGCAGGGCGAAAAATCATCCGGGCGTCTATTTCGCCTTCGGCCATGGGCATCTCGGCCTCACGCAAGCCGCCGCCACGGGCAGGCTGGTGAGCGGCATGCTTATGGGTGTGCCTTCTCCAATCGACATTTCACCCTTTTCCGCGCAGCGCTTTTAAGCAGGACAGTCAGCATGGCCCGTCATTCCTTTTTCTGCATCGACGGTCACACTTGCGGCAATCCCGTTCGCCTCGTTGCAGGCGGCGGGCCACTGCTGCAGGGCACGACCATGATGGAACGCCGGGCGCATTTTCTGGCCGAGTTCGACTGGATCAGAACCGGCCTGATGTTCGAGCCGCGCGGACATGACGTAATGTCGGGTTCCATCCTCTATCCGCCGACGCGCGATGATTGCGACATCGCGATCCTGTTCATCGAAACGTCCGGCTGCCTGCCGATGTGCGGGCACGGCACGATCGGAACCGTTACGATGGCGATAGAGCAGGGGCTTGTTCGGCCGAAAGTACCCGGAACCCTGCGTCTCGATACGCCCGCCGGGCTGGTGATCGCCGAGTACAAACAGGTGGGCGACTATGTCGAGGAAGTGCGTATCACCAATGTACCGTCCTTTCTCTATGCAGAGGATTTGACGGTCGAGTGTCCGCAACTCGGCCAGCTTAAAGTCGATGTGGCCTATGGCGGAAACTTTTATGCCATCGTCGAGCCGCAGCAGAATTATCGCGACATGGCCGATCATTCGGCGGGCGATCTCATCGCCTGGAGCCCGATTGTGCGGCAGAGGCTGAACGAAAAATACCAATTCGTGCATCCTGAAAATCCGGGCATCAACCGGCTTTCGCATCTGCTTTGGACCGGCGCGCCGACCAATCCGGAAGCGCATGCCCGCAACGCGGTGTTCTACGGCGACAAGGCAATCGACCGCTCACCATGCGGAACCGGAACATCGGCGCGCATGGCGCAGCTTCACGCGAAGGGCCAGTTGAAAGAAGGTGACGATTTCGTCCATGAATCGATCATCGGCTCGCTCTTCAAGGGCCGGGTGGAGCGCGAAGTCGATGTCGCAGGCAAGACAGGCATTGTGCCTTCCATCGGTGGCTGGGCGCGTATGACCGGGCTGAACACGATCTTCATCGATGAGCGCGATCCATTCGCTCATGGCTTCGTAGTGACGTAAAGTAAGGTAAGTTCATTCAAAAAGAGGATTTGCCAATCATGCAAAAAAACTCTCTATAATGCGCTCCAAGCGTGGATTTCTTGCAATTTCCTTGGTTGACCGGTCAGATTCATCAAAGACATTGCGTTGTGCCAGTGCTAGCTTGCCTCTGGTCCAGTGATTTCACGCAGATGAGACGCGGGTCGGATATCAGCCTAAAGTGGCGTGCGACAGTACAAAAACCAAGTTGCAAATCGGGCGCGGCGCTTTAGGACTAGGGGAACTATAGAAGTGGATGCGTCTGCAAGACGACATTCCAGGGGAGCCGCATTCAAATGGAATATTTTATCCAGCAGCTTATCAACGGGCTGACGCTGGGGTCGATCTATGGGCTGATCGCAATCGGCTATACGATGGTCTACGGCATCATCGGCATGATCAATTTCGCCCATGGCGATATCTTCATGGTGGGTGCGTTCACCGCGCTGATCGTCTTTCTCCTTCTGGTCGGCCTTTTCTATTCGATCCCCGTCGTGCTGGCGCTTCTGATCATGATGATCGTGGCCATGCTGCTCACCAGCCTTTACAATTGGACGATCGAAAAGATGGCCTACAGGCCGCTTCGAGGTTCGTTCCGGCTGGCTCCGCTGATCACGGCAATCGGCATGTCCATTGCGCTGTCGAACTTCGTGCAGGTCACGCAGGGTCCACGCAACAAGCCGATTCCTCCATTGATCACCAAGGTTTACAATGTCGGCGGCATCTCGATCTCGCTGAAGCAGATCGTGATCGTGCTGGTCACGTCATCGTTGCTGGTGATCTTCTGGTATCTCGTCAACAAAACCTCTCTCGGCCGCGCACAGCGCGCCTGCGAACAGGATCGCAAGATGGCGGCGCTGCTCGGCATCGATGTCGATCGCACCATCTCGATCACCTTCATCATGGGCGCGTCGCTCGCCGCCGTCGCCGGTACGCTGTTCCTCATGTATTACGGTGTCGTCGTGTTCTCGGATGGTTTTGTGCCGGGTGTGAAAGCGTTCACCGCAGCGGTTCTCGGCGGCATCGGCTCGATACCGGGCGCCGTGCTCGGCGGCCTACTCATCGGCTTCATCGAATCCATGTGGTCGGCTTACTTCTCCATCGACTACAAGGACGTCGCAGCATTCTCGATCCTCGCCATCGTGCTGATCTTCCTGCCTTCCGGCATCCTTGGCCGGCCTGAAGTCGAAAAGGTCTGACGTCATGGCTGATGTTGCGTCCACGAAGCCCGGCGAGCCGGCTCCAATTCAACGCGCCATTCGCGAAGCGCTATTCGCGGGTCTCATCTCATTCGGTCTGTTCGTTATGTTTATCGGCCTGAAAACCGATCAGAACATCCGCAACGAACTGGTCATCGTCCAGAGATGGGGCACGCTGGCAATCGTCGTCGGTCTTGTGATGATTGGCCGGTTCCTGATGGTCGCTTATCTGCGCCCGTATTTTGCGAATCAGAAGGTTGTGAATATCGCGACCGGTCTTTTGCCGGACAGCTCGGCCAAGCGGTTCTTCAAGCTTCCATACTTTATCGTTGCCGTGATTGTCGCTGCGGTCCTGCTCTTCTTTTCGGGCACGCTGGCAGGGGCGCTCGGCCCACAGGCATCAGCCTATGTCGGGCTCATTCGCGGGGCCGCGATCATCTATGCGCTGGCCTCGGTGTTTTATTATTATCGCACCTTCATCCTTGCTCATTTCTCGCTGCTGGCCATCATCGCGATGGTCATCTATCCGGTGCTGATGGTTGCGCTGTTCGGCTTCCAGGGTTCGTTGAAATGGGTCGATAATTTCGGTATCCAGATTCTCATCTACGTCATGCTGGCATGGGGCCTGAACATTGTGGTGGGCCTGGCCGGTCTTCTCGATCTCGGCTATGTCGCCTTCTACGCGGTCGGCGCTTATTCCTACGCGCTTCTCGGCACGCATTTCGGCTGGTCCTTCTGGATATTGCTTCCCGCCGCCGGTCTTATGGCTGCCTTCTGGGGCGTGATCCTCGGCTTTCCGGTGCTGCGATTGCGGGGCGACTATCTCGCCATCGTGACGCTCGCCTTCGGTGAAATCATCCGCCTTGTGCTTATCAACTGGCGCGAAGTCACCAATGGTTCGGCAGGCATTTCCGGTATCCCGAAAGTGACCTTCTTCGGCTGGTTCAATTTCGACGTCTCGTCGCCGGATTACATCGCGAAAGTCTTCGGGCTGGCGACGTCCGGCGCTTATTACAAGATCTTCCTCTATTACCTGATCCTGGCGCTGGCACTTATCACTGCGTTCGTCACGATCCGCCTGCGCCGCATGCCGGTTGGCCGGGCGTGGGAAGCGCTGCGCGAAGACGAAATCGCCTGCCGCTCGCTCGGCATCAACACGACCAACACGAAGCTTACGGCCTTCGCCATCGGCGCTATGTTCGGCGGCTTCGCCGGCTCGTTCTTCGCGGCTCGTCAGGGCTTCGTCAGCCCCGAATCCTTCGTGTTCCTCGAATCTGCGATTATTCTCGCAATCGTGGTTCTTGGTGGCATGGGCTCGCTGGTCGGCATCGCGATCGCTGCACTGGTGATGATCGGCGGTACGGAAATCCTGCGCGAAATGACGTTCCTGAAAGCGATCTTCGGGCAGAGTTTCACGCCGGAGCTTTACCGCATGCTGCTGTTCGGCCTTGCCATGGTCATCGTCATGGTGTGGAAGCCGCGCGGTTTCGTCGGCAGCCGTGAACCGACCGCCTTCCTGCGTGAGAGAAAAGCCGTCTCGAGTTCCTTCACCAAGGAAGGACACGGCTGATGAGCACGGAATCCGTAATGAACACTCCAATTCTCTCGGTCGAGCATCTATCAATGAAGTTCGGTGGCCTTGTGGCCATCGGCGATCTGTCCTTCGAGGCAAAGCGCGGTGAAATCACCGCGCTGATCGGGCCGAACGGTGCGGGCAAGACGACCGTCTTCAACTGCATCACGGGCTTCTACAAACCGTCCGAAGGCATGATCCGGCTGAACAGCAAGACGGGACGCGAGTTCCTTCTGGAGCGTCTGCCGGACTATCAGATCACGGCGCGCGCCAAGGTGGCGCGTACCTTCCAGAACATCCGCCTGTTTTCGGGCATGACCGTTCTGGAAAACCTGCTGGTCGCGCAGCACAACAAGCTGATGCGCGCTTCGGGCTTTACGATCCTCGGTCTGTTCGGGCTTCCGAGCTATAAAAGATCGTCCGCCGAATCCATCGAACTGGCAAAATTCTGGCTGGACAAGGCTGATCTGACCGATCGTGCGGATGATCCGGCGGGCGACCTTCCTTATGGCGCGCAGCGTCGTCTGGAAATCGCGCGCGCCATGTGCACCGAGCCGGAACTGCTTTGTCTCGACGAGCCTGCGGCTGGCCTCAATCCGAAAGAGTCGCTGGCGCTCAACACGCTGCTTATCGACATCAAGAAAACGACGGGCACGTCGATCCTGCTCATCGAACACGACATGTCGGTTGTCATGCAGATTTCCGATCATGTCGTCGTGCTTGAATATGGCCGCAAGATTTCCGATGGCGATCCGACATTCGTAAAGAGCGACCCGCGCGTCATCGCCGCTTATCTCGGCGTGGACGATGAGGAAGTCACCGAAGTTCTGGCGGAGGTCGGCGACGATCACGTCATCGAAGAACTCGGCATCGAGCCCGATCCGTCTCAGGCGCCTGCCGCATCCGCTTCGATGCTTGCAGGCCCGATCTCGGAAACGATCGACAAGGGCGATGACGAAGAGGCTGCCAAAGCCTCGCCGCGCGCTTCGAAGGCGGCGCAGGTTTCCGCGAAACAGGCGTCTGCGAAATCCGCGCCCGTGAAAAAGGCTGCGGCCAAGCCTGTAGCTGCGAAACCGGCAGTGACGCCCAAGGCCGCTCCCGCGAAGCCGGTTGCTGCAGCGCCAGTAAAACCGGCTGCAAAAGCGGTCGCGCCTGCCAAGGCGGTACCAGCAAAGCCAGTCGCCGCAAAAGCCGTGGCGGCGAAGGCTGCACCAGCAAAAGCGCCGCCCGCGAAGACGGTGCCTGTCAAAGCTGCTCCGGCAAAGCCAAAAGCTCCGGCGGTTGCGCAGAGCCTTTCGGCACCGCGCGGCGGCACTGCCGACAAGCTTCTGCTTATCAAGGGCATTGGGCCGGTCAATGAGCGCAAGCTCAATGAGCACGGCATCTTCCATTTTGACCAGATTGCCGCCTGGAAAAAGGCCGATGTGGTCGCGGCAGAGACCTATCTGGAATTCGACGGGCGGATAGCGCGCGAAGACTGGGTCGGGCAGGCCAAAAAACTTGCCAGGGAAGCCGCAAAGGCACCTACCAAGGCAAAGACCGGGGGACGTAAATAATGGCTTCACCCCTGCTCTCGGTTAGGGACGTCGAGACCTATTACGGCAACATCCGTGCGCTGAATGGTGTCAATGTCGATGTCAATGAAGGCGAGATCGTCGCGCTGATCGGCGCGAACGGTGCCGGAAAATCGACGCTCATGATGACCATCTTCGGCAGCCCGCGTGCCCGCAGCGGCAAGATCACCTTCGCCGGCACCGACATCACGGAAATGCCGACGCATGAGATCGCAAGAATGCGCATCGCGCAGTCGCCGGAAGGCCGCCGCATCTTTCCGCGCATGACAGTGCTCGAAAATTTGCAGATGGGCGCGAGCCTCGACAAGCTGCAATATTTCGATGAGGATGTGGAGAAGATCTTCACGCTCTTCCCGCGCCTCAAGGAGCGTATCCAGCAGCGCGGCGGCACGCTTTCGGGCGGTGAGCAGCAGATGCTGTCCATCGGCCGCGCGCTGATGGCGCGGCCAAAACTGCTGCTGCTCGATGAGCCGTCGCTCGGTCTGGCCCCGCTGATCGTCAAGCAAATCTTCGATGCTGTCCGCGAACTCAACCGCACACAGGGGCTGACGGTGTTCCTGGTCGAGCAGAACGCGTTCGGCGCGCTGAAGCTGGCGCATCGCGGCTATGTCATGGTCAATGGCAATGTCACGATGAGCGGCAGCGGCAAGGAGCTTCTGGCAGACCCCGAAGTCCGTGCGGCCTATCTCGAAGGCGGCCGGCATTGACCCGAGCAGGAGGCTGATATGCAAGGTATTCTCTACGAAGAAGCATCGGTCTGGCAGTTCTTTTTCGTCACCTGTCTGCTGGGCGGCTGGGCTGCCTGGATGACCGGGCGCGCATGTGCGCAGACATGGCGGCCCTTCTATGCGCTGTTCGTTTATCTGTTGGCGCTCGGATTGGCGGTTCGTTTCATCCACCATGCACTGTTCGATGGGACGATGCTGACTGCGCAATTCTATATCGTCGATACGATCATACTGCTTGTTCTTGGAACTTTGGGGTTCCGTTACACACGCACCAACCAGATGGTCAATCAATATAGCTGGCTTTACGAAAGGGCTACTCCGTTAAGCTGGAAACCGAAAAGCTGATACCGCCATTAGATCGCCGTGCTTCCTTTCGGACGCACAAAGGACGATCTAACACTTTGAATGAGCATCGGAATATTCCGAAAACCAGTAACCACTTTTCGGTCCGATGCTCTAGCGTCGTTTTTGAAATGAATCGGCGTGACAAGAGCTGGAAAATCGGCAAACTGATCTTTCTGCGATCTTTGGGTGGGCATCGCAAGAAAGCAAATTTCACGCCCACTCTGTTAATGGGAGCGTTTCAATGAAAAAGTCACTTCTGTCCGCAGTCGCCATGAGCGCCTTGCTGGCATTCGGCGGCAGCGCGTGGGCGGATGTTCTCGTCGGCGTTGGCGGTCCGATCACCGGTCCGAACGCCGCTTTCGGAGCACAGCTTCAGCGCGGTGCCGAACAGGCTGCAGCCGACATCAATGCCGCCGGCGGCATCAATGGCGAGCAGATCAAGGTCTCTGTCGGCGACGACGTGTCCGATCCTAAGCAGGGCATCTCGGTCGCCAACAAATTCGTTGCCGATGGCGTGAAGTTCGTCGTCGGTCACTTCAACTCGGGCGTCTCGATCCCGGCTTCGGAAGTCTATGCCGAAAACGGCATCCTCGAAGTTACGCCTGCATCGACCAACCCGGTCTTCACCGAGCGCGGCCTGTGGAACACGTTCCGCATCTGCGGTCGTGACGATCAGCAGGGCGAAGTCGCCGGCAAGTACATTGCCGAGAAGTTCAAGGACGCCAAGGTTGCTGTCATCCACGACAAGACGCCTTACGGCCAGGGCCTCGCCGATGAAACCAAGAAGGCGCTCAACGCCGCTGGTCTCACGGAAGCCATGTATGAAGGCGTCAATGCAGGCGACAAGGACTTCTCCGCGCTCATCGCAAAGATGAAGCAGGCTGGCGTTACGCTCATCTATTGGGGCGGTCTGCACACGGAAGCAGGTCTCCTTATCCGCCAGACAGCAGATCAGGGCCTGAAGGCTCCGCTGTTCTCGGGTGACGGCATCGTTTCCAACGAGCTGGCATCGATCGCCGGTGACGCGGTTGCCGGTACGCTGAACACGTTCGGCCCGGATCCACGCACCAACCCGGCTGCAAAGGACGTCGTCGAGAAGTTCCGCGCTGCTGGTTTCGAACCTGAAGCCTACACGCTCTACTCCTATGCTTCGATGCAGGTCATCGCGCAGGCTGCTGCTGCTGCCGGTTCGAATGATCCGGAAGCCGTTGCTGCTGCCATCAAGGAAAAAGGTCCGTTCAAGACCGTTCTTGGCGATCTGTCCTTTGATGAAAAGGGCGATCGTACGGATGCCGACTACGTTGTTTACGAATGGCGCAAGGGCGACGACGGCAAGTACAACTACTTCCAGCTCTAATATTTTTTGAGCTTTGGAATTCGAGAATGCCCGGCGCTTGCGCCGGGCATTTTTGTGTCTTTTCAGAGGGCTATATTACTCACTGTTAAATCGATTGAAATTTAATTGCTCCGTAGAGTTTGCGCTGCAGCATTTTGCGCGCTAATCAGGGTTCCGTAACGTCGCTTTCACTGGAGTTTGCCTGTGCCTATAGCCAAGATTCTCGTTGCCAACCGTTCGGAAATCGCCATTCGCGTGTTTCGCGCTGCCAACGAGTTAGGCTTGAAAACGGTGGCGATATGGGCTGAGGAAGACAAATATTCACTGCACCGCTTCAAGGCAGATGAGAGCTATCAGGTCGGGCGCGGCCCGCATCTGGCAAAAGATATGGGTCCGATCGAGAGCTATCTTTCGATCGAGGAAATCATCCGGGTCGCGCGGCTTTCTGCTGCCGATGCAATCCATCCTGGCTACGGCCTGCTTTCGGAAAGCCCGGAATTTGCCGATGCCTGCGCTGAAAACGGCATTATTTTCATCGGTCCGAAGCCAGAGACGATGCGTCGTCTCGGCAACAAGGTTGCCGCCCGCAATCTGGCGATAGAAGTCGGCGTGCCGGTCGTTCCGGCCACCGAACCGCTCCCGGACGATATGGACATCGTCAAGAAGATGGCCGCCGAGATCGGCTATCCGGTCATGCTCAAGGCATCCTGGGGCGGCGGCGGTCGCGGCATGCGCGCGATCCGCAGCGAAGCCGATCTGGCGCGCGAGGTCACAGAAGGCAAGCGCGAGGCGAAGGCTGCGTTCGGTAAGGATGAAGTCTATCTCGAAAAGCTCATCGAACGCGCCCGCCATGTCGAAGTGCAGGTGCTCGGCGATACGCATGGCAATGCCGTGCATCTGTTCGAGCGCGATTGCTCGATCCAGCGCCGCAACCAGAAAGTCGTCGAGCGCGCGCCAGCGCCTTATCTCGATGCGAAGCGCCGTGAGGAGCTTTGCGGCTACGCGCTGAAGATTGCCAATGAGACCAAATATATTGGTGCTGGCACTGTCGAATTCCTGATGGATTCGGACAGTGATGAATTCTATTTCATCGAGGTCAATCCGCGCATTCAGGTCGAGCATACCGTCACCGAAGAGGTGACTGGGATCGACATCGTCAAGGCGCAAATCCACATTCTCGACGGCTACGAAATCGGCAAACCGGAATCGGGCGTGCCCGCGCAGGCCGATATCAGGCTGAACGGCCATGCCCTGCAGTGCCGCATCACGACCGAAGATCCTGAACAGAATTTCATTCCCGATTACGGTCGTATCACCGCCTATCGCGGTGCGACCGGCTTCGGCATCCGGCTGGATGGCGGCACCGCTTATTCGGGCGCGGTCATTACGCGTTTCTACGATCCGCTTCTGGAAAAGGTTACGGCATGGGCGCCGAGCGCGCGCGAAGCCATTTCGCGCATGCATCGCGCGCTTCGCGAGTTCCGTATTCGCGGCGTGGCAACCAATCTGACCTTCCTGGAAGCGATCATCACCCATCCGAGCTTCGGCGATAATTCTTATACGACGAAGTTCATCGACACGACGCCGGAGCTGTTCGAACAGGTCAAGCGGCAGGACCGGGCGACCAAGCTCATCAATTATCTGGCCGACGTTACCGTCAACGGACACCCGGAGACGCGCGGCCGCCCGAAGCCGAACGCGGCTGCGGCGTCGCCTGTCGTGCCCTATCTGAACGGCACTATTCCGGGTGGCACGAAACAGAAATTCGATACGCTCGGACCGGAAAAGTTTGCCGGCTGGATGCGCGAACAGAAACAGGTTCTCGTAACCGACACGACGATGCGCGACGGGCATCAGTCGCTGCTGGCGACACGCATGCGCACGCATGACATTGCCCGCATCGCAGGAACTTATTCGCGCGCGCTGCCGCAACTTCTTTCGCTTGAATGCTGGGGTGGCGCGACCTTCGACGTTTCGATGCGCTTCCTAACAGAAGATCCGTGGGAAAGGCTTTCGCTGGTTCGCGAAGCGGCACCCAATGTCCTGCTGCAGATGCTTCTGCGCGGTGCGAATGGCGTCGGCTACACCAATTATCCCGACAATGTCGTGCAGCATTTCGTTGCGCAGGCGGCGAAGGGCGGCATCGATCTGTTCCGCGTTTTCGATTGCCTGAACTGGGTCGAGAACATGCGCGTGGCGATGGATGCGGTGCGCGCGGAAGGCAAGCTCTGCGAGGCCGCGATGTGCTATACGGGCGACCTGCTCGATCCCGAACGCGCCAAGTACGATCTGAAATATTATGTCGGTCTGGCCAAAGAGCTTGAAGCGGCAGGCGCGCATATCATTGCCGTCAAGGACATGGCCGGTCTGCTGAAGCCTGCTGCGGCGAGGGTCTTGTTCAAGGCGCTGCGCGAGGAAACTGATCTGCCGATCCATTTCCACACGCATGACACGTCCGGCCTGTCGGCGGCGACCATTCTGGCGGCGGTCGAGAGCGGTGTGGACGCGATCGACGCGGCGATGGACGCATTCTCCGGTAACACCTCGCAGCCTTGCCTTGGCTCGATCGTCGAAGCGCTGAAAGGCACGGACCGCGATCCCGGCCTCGATCCCGAATGGATACGCCGCATCTCCTTCTATTGGGAAGCGGTGCGCAACCAGTATGCCGCTTTCGAAAGCGATCTGAAGGGTCCGGCGTCGGAAGTCTATCTGCACGAAATGCCCGGCGGTCAGTTCACCAATCTCAAGGAGCAGGCCCGCTCGCTTGGGCTGGAAACGCGCTGGCACGAGGTCGCGCAGTCCTATCACGACGTCAATCTGATGTTCGGCGATATCGTCAAGGTCACGCCGTCCTCCAAGGTGGTGGGCGACATGGCACTGATGATGGTCAGTCAGGATCTGACGGTTGCCGATGTAGAAAATCCTGCCAAGGACATCGCGTTCCCGGATTCTGTCGTGTCGATGCTGCGCGGCGATCTCGGCCAGTCGCCCGGCGGTTGGCCGGAGGCTCTGCAAAAGAAGGCGTTGAAGGGCGAAAAGCCGATTACGGTGCGTCCCGGTTCGTTGCTGAAGCCTGCCGATCTGAAGGCAGACCGTGCCGAAATCGAAGAGAAGCTCGGCCGCAAGATCAGCGAATTCGAATTCGCTTCGTGGCTCATGTATCCGAAGGTCTTCACGGACTTCGCCAGCGCGCAGGAAACCTACGGCCCCGTCAGCGTGTTGCCGACGCCGGTCTACTTCTACGGCATGGAACAGGAAGACGAGGTCTTCATCGATATCGAAAAAGGCAAGACGCTGGTCGTGCGCTGCCTGGCGATCGGCGATGTCGATGAAAAGGGCATGGTCACCGTATTCTTCGAGCTCAACGGCCAGCCGCGCCGCGTGAAAGTGCCGGACCGCATCCGCGGCGCATCCGCCGCCAAAGCGCGCCGCAAAGCGGAAGCCGGAAACGAGGCCCATGTCGGCGCACCGATGCCGGGCGTCGTTTCGGCGCTTGCCGTCAAGACCGGCCAGTCGGTCAAATCGGGCGACGTTCTCTTGTCCATCGAAGCGATGAAAATGGAAACCGCGCTGCATGCCGAACGCGATGGAACGATCGTCGAAGTGCTGGTGCAGACCGGCGATCAGATCGACGCCAAGGATCTTCTGGTGGTCTTCGAATAGGGCGCTACATCGCCCGTTCATATCGTTCTGGACCAAAAACCAGTCGAAACGGCTCCTTGACAGAGATTTAAACCGATTTAGGTTGGCGCAGAATCGCCAAAAACGGATCAATAATCGATGGATGCCTTGAATTTACGCGCAGCCGCCGTCCATGGACGGTGGGCTGTCGCCTCACTATTCTTCGTGAACGGCTTCGTTACCGGAAGCTGGGCGCCTCAGATTCCGGTCGTTCTGAAGCGCCTGGGCATCAGCGAATTCATGCTCGGCATGCTGATTCTGATGTTCGGTCTGGGCGCTCTTTGCGCCATGGCCTGGTGCGGCTATCTCCTGCAGCGTTACGGGTCGCGTTTTGTGGTCGCCTCTTTCGCATGGGTTGCATCCTTCGGTCTCCTGATGGTTGCGCTTGCGCCCACTCTGGTTCTCGTAGCCTTCGCCATGTTCTTCTTTGGCGGCGTGATCGGCGGCATGGATGTCGCGATGAACGCCAATGCCGTCGCCGTCGAAAAGAAGCTTTCGCGCGCGATCATGTCGTCATCGCATGGCTTCTGGAGTCTTGGCGGGTTCGCAGGCGGTGGCCTCGGCGGTATTTTCATCCAGACATTCGGCTATGTCGCGCATGGTGCGTTCGTGGCAATCGTCGCGCTGGTGATTGTCGCATTCGCGGTCAGAAAGCTGGTCGGGGAGACACCCGCTCTCGTGAAATCGAGCCGTAAGTTCGCGCTGGCTTCAAACCCATTGATCTATCTGATCGGCCTGATGGCGTTGTTTTCTATGGTGCCGGAAGGCAGCGTTCTGGATTGGGCCGCACTTTATCTGCAGCAGGAACGCGGCACGAATCTCGCCACCGCAGGCTTTGCCTTTGCGGCTTTCTCGGCGACGATGGCCTGCATGCGCTTTATGGGTGACGGCATTCGAAACCGTTTCGGCGCGGTCAATACGCTTCGGGTTTCGAGCCTCATCGCCGCGGCGGGCATGATGGTTGCGGGCCTGTCGCCATGGCCGTGGCTGGCGATTTTCGCCTTTGCCTTTGCAGGTCTCGGCATCGCCAACATGGTGCCGATCGCCTTTTCGGCAGCAGGCAACCAGAAGGGCATGTCGTCTGGTGTCGCGCTCAGCACGGTTACGCTGATGGGTTATTCAGGCATATTGGTCGCTCCGTCGGCTATCGGTTTCATCGGCCAGCGTACGGGCTTCGGGCCGATCTTTGTTGCAGTCGCGGCTCTTCTGATCGTCGTATTTTTGATGGCCGGACTGGCGAAAGCCGCCGATTTCGAACATGAAAATCTCGAAAACCACTAGCGGGACACAAAAAACGCGCCGCTAGGCGGCGCGTTTCGGTCGAAATATCGACTGAAATCGATTAGATTCGGCCCATCAGAAGCAGGATCAGCAACACGACGAGGATGACACCGACGATACCCGAAGGTCCGTAACCCCATCCGCGCGAATGCGGCCATGCCGGAACGGCGCCAACGAGGATCAGTATCAGAATGATAATTAGAAGTGTCGTGAGTGTCATCGCAATGTCCCTCTCAAAAGTTTCAATGCGATAGCAATGCGTAAGCGGGGCCGCTGGTTCCCGCGCTTTTGCTCTCGATCCTATTCCGCTGGCTTGACTGCCTCAGGGCGAGGCTTCCTGCGGAGCCGTCCGAACAGCCTGCCGAAATAGGCATTCACCTTGCTGTCATTGCTGCGGGTGAAGACCATCAATGCGGCAGGCGTCACGATCAGCGTCAGCACCGTTGCGAAGGACAGGCCGAAGACGATGGCGCTGGACAGCGAAATCCACCATTGCGTGGACGGCGCATTGATCGTCGTCTCATGGTGAAAGATTTCCAGTCCGAGGCCGAAGGCAATCGGAAGAACGCCGAGGATCGCGGAGAGTGCCGTCAGCACCACCGGGCGTGCGCGTTCCCGGCAGGTCTGGAGCACGGCTTCCAGCTTGTCCCAGCCTTCTTCGCGCAGCCGGTCATAGGTGTCGATCAGCACGATGTTGTTGTTCACCACGACGCCCGCAAGCGCGATGACACCGATACCCGACATCACAATGCCGAAGGGTTGCCCGGTGATCAGCAGGCCGAGGAACACGCCAATGGTCGACATGACGACGGTCGAGAGAACCAGCGCCACGCTGATGAATTTGTTGAACTGCGCCAGCAGGACGATGAAGATCAGGAAGATCGCCGCGCCGAATGCCTTTGAGAGAAAGTCGGTCGCCGCCTTGCTTTCCTCGTCCTCGCCGGCAAGCTTCCAGCGTATGCCGGGCAAATCCATCTTCTGCATGGCTTGCGTCACTTGCGCCTGTGCAGCGGAGGGCTGGATGCCGCTGGCGACATTCGCCTGCACGACGATGGTGCGTTCGCCGTCGATGCGGTTCAAAATGCCGACCGTGTTTTCCGGCTCGCGCGTGACGAAATTGGAAATTGGCACGGAGCCTTGGGCCGTTTCGACGCGCAACTGATCGAGCGTTGCCAGTGTGCGGCGATCTTCCGGAAGACGCAGGCGGATATCGACGGCATCGTCGACGCCCGCAGGGCGATATTCAGAGAGCTTCAGGCCGGTCGTCACAAGCTGGACGACTGTTCCGACCGAGGCTGGGCTGATGCCATATTGCGCGGCCTTGCTGCGGTCGATGCGCAACGCCCAGTCGACGCCGGGCGGTGGAAGGCCGTCAGCAATGTCGATGACGCCGGGGATCGTGGCCAGCATGGCAGCCACTTCGCCTGCCTTGGCATTCATGTTCGAACCAACCGGATCGGCGGATGAAAGGCGAACCTGAATTGCCTTGCCTGTCGGTGGACCAGCTTCGGGCACCAGCACTTCGACATCGACGCCGGGAATGCCTGCCATGGCTTTGCGCAGATCGTCCAGAACGTCGTGGGCGGCCTTGCGCTCGCGCCAGTCGACGAACTCGTACTGGATCACGCCGACCACATCTTCAGCGATATTGTCGCCGCCGCCACGCGTTTTGCCTGCGCGCGTATAAACGGATTTGACGCCCGGCCAGCCGAGTATGCGGTTTTCTGCCTGCGCTGTCGCGGCATCCATTTCGGCAAGCGAGAGATTGCCGCGGGCATGGACATAGAGCAGGCCGTATTCTGGCTCGACATTGGGGAAGAATTCGACGCCCGCGCCTTCCTTGGCATAGATCACCGGCACGGTGACGAGTAGTGCAACGGCCAGAAAAAGCGTCACAATCGGGTGGCGCACGGCCAGCCCGACGGTCTTCATATAGAGCCCGTCCTTGTGTTCCGGTTCGGGATGCGGCTTGCCGAAGATCGCGCCAAGCGTCGGCGTGAAAACCAGCGCATAGAGCATCGAAGCCGACAGCGTGACGATCAGCGTCAGCGGCAGATATTTCATGAACTCGCCGACGATTCCCGGCCAGAACAGCAAAGGTGAGAAGGCGGCGACGCGCGTCATCGTGGCTGCAATGACCGGGCCTGCCATACGGTTTGCGGCAAGCGCGTAGGCCTCCTTCTTATCCATGCCTTCCGACATGCGGCGTTCGGCGAATTCGGTGACGATGATGGCGTCATCGACCAGCATGCCGACCGCGAGGATAAGGCTGAAAAGCACGACGATGTTGACCGTCAGGCCGCCAAGCGCCAGCAACAGAATGCCGAGCAGGAAGGAGGTCGGGATCGACAGGCCGATAAGGATCGAGGCGCGGCCCGACAGCGAATAGAGAATGATGATGAAGACGAGGATGACCGCAATCATCACATGGTTTTGCAGATCGCCCAGAAGCTGGCGGATCGAGGTGGACTTGTCCTGGCTGTAGGAAACGACGCTGCCTTCGGGCAGGCGCTTGGCGAATTCGTCCGCCACGGCTTTTACCGTATCGACGGTTTCGATGAGATTTGCGCCGGTGCGCTTCTTCACTTCGATGGCGATTGCGGGTTTGCCGTTCAGCCGCGCGACTGTTTCGGCATCCTTGTAGGTGGTGCGGATATTGGCGAGGTCGCGGGCGCGCACGACGGCATTCTCGCCAGCCACGATAGGCAGATTGGCAACGTCTTCCGGTGTTTCGATCAGCGACGGAACCTTGACCGCATAGCGGCCCTCGGCGCCTTCCAGATTGCCTGCAGCGACCAGACTGTTGCTGGCGCCGACGCCCTGAATGAGCTGGTCGAGACGAAGCCCGTAGGAGGAAAGCTTGACCGGATCGATGACGACTTCGACTAGGTCTTCGCGCGCGCCTTGCAGCACGGCCTCCAGCACGCCCGGCACTTCCTCGATGCGGTCGCGCAATTCACGCGCCGATGCCGTCAGCGCGCGTTCGGGCACATTGCCTGCCAGCGTGACGACGAGAACCGGGAATTCCGAAAGGTTGACCTCGTTGATCGTCGGTTCTTCGGCGCCTTGCGGCAGGTCACGTTTGGCGTCGGATACTTTGGCGCGAACGTCTTCAAGTGCGGAGGAAAGGTCGGCACCTGCGTTGAACTCCACCAGCACATAGCCGCCGCCCTGATAGGCTGCGGCGCGCATTTCCTTGACGTTGGAAAGGCTTTTCATGCGCGTTTCGACGGGCCGCAACAGAAGCCGCTCAGAGTCTTCCGGCGAAATGCCCTGATAGGCCAGGCTCACATAGATTATCGGAATCTGGATGTCAGGTTCCGCCTCCTTGGGAATCGCCTGATAGGCCAGCGCACCGGCAATCAGGAAAAACACCATGAAAGAGAGCGTGAGCCGCGCATTTTTTATGGCGTAGCCGACAATACCCATTGTGAAGCCTCCCGCCTCGGTCCGCCTATTGCGTGGTGTCGATGAGAGGCGCGCCAGCCAGCTTCTTCAGCGTTTCGGCATCGGCCTCGACGGCCTGAACGGTGTCGCCTTCCGTCACCAGATCCTGACCGGCGACGACGATGCGGGCGTCAGAGGGAATGCCGCCAAGCACAAGCCCGTCCGGCGTATCGTCCACCAGATCGATCGGGTGGAAGGTGATTTTGGAATCCTTGTCGACGGCGCGAATGCCCAGATCGCCATTCTTGCTCAGCGTCACGACGGAGCGCGGCAGCATCACAGCATCCGCAGGCTGCGCCCTCAGTGTGATTTCGGCTGTCATGCCTGCCGGAATGGTGTCGTCGGCATTCGGTATAGCGACTTCGATGCGGAAAGTGCGTGTCGAGCTGGAAGCATCGCGGCTGATATAGCTCAGCCTGCCCTTTACGATATCACCATCGACCAGACGAACATCGGCCTCGTCGCCGAGTTTCAGATAGCGCAAATCGCGCTCGCTGATTTCGCCCTTGGCGATGATCGGGTCGAGCTTCAAAATGGTCGCGACTTCAGCGCCTGCCATAACGGAACTGCCGAGTTCGACGGCAACACGATCCACAACGCCGTCGAAGGGAGCGACGACGCGATTGCGTGCCAGTTCAGCCTGTGCCGTGTCGAATTGCGAGCGGGCCGTGGTCAGTGCAGCTTGAGCATTGTCCGCGGTTAGCTTTGCCAGATTGCCGCTTTTCGAAAGCTTGTCTGCTGCCGCAGCCTCGGCTTCGCGCTGCTTCAGAAGCTGCTTCGTGTTCTCGACGATCGACTGTTTTTCTTCGGCATCGAGCATGAGCACCAGTTCGCCTGCCTTTATCCGCTCGCCCTGTTTTGCAGGCAGTTCAGCAATGATGCCGCCCGTGCGGCTTGCCAGAACGGCGCGTTTGTCGGCTTCGGTCTGCCCGGAAATCCGGATTGCGCGCGCATGGTTCGTGCGGGGCGGGGTGATGACGGCAACAGTTCGCACCGGCGGCTTGGGTTGTTCCGTCGCTTCCTGTTTCGCGTCGTTTTCGCTTGCAGCGCTGCCAACCGACGAAAACTCGCCCGTTCCCATCCAGATGGCAAAGGCGACGAGCACCGTCAGGGCGGCAACCTTGTGAAATCTAAATCCGGACATTGTTTTTCCGCAGAAAATGCCTGAGCTGTCTTCGCTTCGTTTGGCGGACGTCTTCGAGCACGATACATGCTCAAGAAATCAGCCCGCCTGTTTCTTGAGGCAGCGGAGTTCTACATCAAACCGGCATTCATATACAGTGAGAAAAACAAATGGACGCATCAATGCGGACAGGCTGTTGCCAATCCGCATGATTGTGAATGTTACTGCGCCGTCCAGCCGCCATCCACGGAAATATGCGTGCCGTTGACCTGTGCTGCGGCGGACGAGACGAGGAACAGGGCGGTTGCTGCAATCTGTTCGACTGTCACGAATTCCTTGGTCGGCTGACGGTCGAGCATCACTTCGCGGATCACCGTTTCGCGGTCCATCTTGTGGGCCTTCATCTGATCGGGGATCTGCGCCTCGACCAATGGCGTCAGCACATAGCCGGGGCAGACCGCGTTGCAGGTGATGCCTTCGCGCGCGACTTCCAGCGCGACGGTCTTGGTCAGGCCCATAATGCCGTGCTTTGCCGCGACATAGGCGGATTTGAAAGGCGAGGCGACCAGCCCATGCGCGGAAGCGATATTGACGATGCGGCCATAACCCTGCCGCTTCATATGCGGAAGTGCTGCGGCGATGGTGTGGAACGCCGAACTCAGATTGATCGCAATGATCGCATCCCATTTCTCGGTTGGCAGTTCATCGACCGGCGCGACATGCTGGATGCCTGCATTGTTGACCAGAATATCGACGGAACCGAATTTCGCTGCGGTCTGTTCGATCAGGGCGCGGCATTCGTCTGCCTTCGACATATCCGCCTTGATATAAGCGGTCTTCACGTCATGGGCGGCTGCGATTTCGGCGGCGACCGAATGATCCTTGTCCGTATCGGAAAACGAATTGACCACGACATTGCAGCCTTCGGCGGCAAGCGCGTGTGCGATTGCCAAACCTATTCCCGAAGTCGAGCCGGTGACGATTGCGGTTCTCGTAGTGCTCATTAAAAATCTCCGTGATAGGGCTTCAAAGGCATCGAAACTCGTCGCAATGCAGCATATATGCGTGGTGCAGCGCAATAACACGGATTGATTGTGCCGCTTCGATGAAAATTTGGCCAAAATCGGTCGTTAAACTGTAACGTGCGTAGGGAAGAGTTGACAGAATGCGTCGGCTCATCCACCTCAAGAGTTTGACCAGTCAGTACCGGGGAGCCGCAGTGACCGGCTATTTTTCCTCTCCATTTCCGCGCCGTAAATCGGTGGGTGTCGATGTTGGCGGCGTTATCGTCGGCGGAGGCGCGCCTGTCGTTGTGCAATCGATGACGAATACGGATACCGCCGATGTCGATCAGACGGTGGCGCAGGTTGCCGCACTTCATCGTGCCGGCTCCGAAATCGTCCGCATCACGGTCGATCGCGACGAAAGTGCTGCCGCCGTGCCGCGCATTCGCGAAAGGCTGGAGCGGATCGGCCTGTTCGTGCCGCTGGTCGGTGATTTCCACTATATCGGCCATCGTCTCCTTGCCGATCACCCGGCTTGCGCCGAAGCGCTTGCGAAGTACCGCATCAATCCGGGCAATGTCGGTTTCAAGGACAAGAAGGACAAGCAGTTCGCCGACATCGTCGAAATGGCGATCCGGTACAACAAACCTGTGCGCATAGGCGTCAATTGGGGCTCGCTGGACGAGGATCTGCTGACCCGGCTGATGGACGACAACCAGAAGAACGGTTCGCCACTGACTGCGCAGGAAGTGATGCGCGAGGCGATCGTGCAATCCGCGCTGATTTCCGGCGAGATGGCAGAAGAAATCGGCCTGTCGCGCGACAAGATCATTCTGTCGGCAAAGGTCAGCCAGGTTCAGGATTTGATTGCGGTCTATACCGAGCTCGCAGGCCGCTCCAACCACGCGCTGCATCTTGGCCTTACCGAAGCGGGCATGGGCTCGAAGGGCATCGTTGCCTCATCCGCGGCAATGGGCATTCTGCTTCAGCAGGGCATCGGCGACACGATCCGCATATCCCTGACGCCGGAACCCAATGGCGACCGCACGCGCGAAGTTCAGGTGTCGCAGGAATTGCTGCAGACCATGGGCTTCCGCCAATTCGTGCCGATCGTTGCGGCATGTCCCGGCTGCGGCCGCACGACCTCGACGGTGTTTCAGGAACTGGCGCAGAACATCCAGAGCGACATTCGCAAGAACATGCCGATCTGGCGCGAGAAATATCCCGGCGTCGAAGAGCTGAAAGTGGCCGTCATGGGCTGCATCGTCAACGGGCCGGGCGAATCCAAACATGCCGACATCGGCATTTCGCTGCCCGGCACCGGCGAGACGCCGACGGCGCCCGTCTTTATCGACGGCAAGAAGGCTGCGACGCTCCGCGGGCCGGACATTGCCGCCGATTTCGAAAAGATGGTCATGGATTATGTCGAGCAGCGCTATGGCAGCTCCGGCAAGGCAGCGGCCGAATAGGCGATGGTGAAGCGAAAGGCGGCCCTTTTCGTCGTCTTTTCGCTATTTGCGGCAGGGGCTGCGCAGGCCGATCCACCAAAAACCAGAGTGAAGTCGACGGTTGACCGCATTTGCGAGTTAATCGGCTCGCATGCCGAGCTCAACAATCTTCCAGCAGACTTTTTCGCGCGGCTTATCTGGAAGGAAAGCCGGTTCGATCCTAATGCTGTCAGCCCTGCAGGGGCCGAAGGCGTCGCGCAATTCATGCCTGGCACGGCGTCAATGCGCGGGCTTTCCGATTCCTTCGACATCGAAAAAGCGATTCCGGCGTCGGCCGTCTATCTCGGCGAACTCAAATCCGGTTTTGGCAATCTCGGTCTGGCAGCGGCGGCCTATAATGCGGGCG
Organism: Foliimonas ilicis; assembly: GCF_039939195.1. NCBI lineage: Bacteria > Pseudomonadati > Pseudomonadota > Alphaproteobacteria > Hyphomicrobiales > Phyllobacteriaceae > Foliimonas > Foliimonas ilicis. Next base: position 611,615 of record NZ_JBDUUH010000001.1, read on the forward strand.
AGAGCCGTGTTTCCCGCTGGTTGTCGTCGGGCGGCTTTCTTCCGCTGGAGACCGAAAACTACGTGCTCGACATTATGGGCGAGCCTGCCGACATGTTTTCGAACAAGGATTATGCGGGCACGGTGCATCCGCTCGATCCGAAAAAGCCATTCGATGAATCGTGCCGGAAGCTGCCGGTGACGCTGACTGCGACGGTTCCGATGTCGCGAGTCCACATCAAGCCGTGGGGCGTTCAGGTGGCGGGCAATTTCCGCCGCGCGGTTGCAATTCGGCAATGGCAGCGCATCCGCGGGCAGTTCACCGCCCTGCTGAGGCAATATGATCCGGTGGTGAGCCGCGTTCGTTCGCCAATCGGACGCCGCGGCATCTATACCGTTCGCATTGGCGTGAACAATCGCGCCAATGCCGACATCATCTGCCAGCAATTGCGGGGTGCGGGTGGGTCATGCATCGTTGTGCGGAACAGGTAGGCAACGTAGAACGCCTACTTTGGGCATTACGCCGATGCAGCGAGCTTCGTCGTTTCACTCAGCCAAGAGCCGATCTTGCCGCCAAGACGGTCCGGCGAGATGGGCTTGGGCAGATAATCGTCCATACCGGCGTCGAGGCATTTTTCGCGGTCGCCTTTCAGGGCATGCGCGGTAACACCGATGATCGGCGTGTGCTGGCCGGTCCGTAATTCTATCGTGCGAATGGCTGTGGCTGCTTCGTAGCCGTTCATTTCGGGCATGGAAACGTCCATCAGGATAAGGCGCGGCTTCAGCGCCCGGTACATTTCGACTGCGGTGCGGCCATTGGCTGCGATGCGATAGGAGAGGCCAAGGCCGCTCAGAATCTGGCCGAATACGAGCTGGTTAACCTCATTGTCTTCGGCAACCAGAATATCGAGCGCGCCGCCGCGCTGGAGCGGTTCGCGTTCGCCGGACTGCCGGGTCAGGGCGGTCATGGTTTCGGCCATCGGATAATGCGCGGCAATCGGCTCGCGGGTGAACTGGGCCTTGCCGCCCTGCCTGCGCGCCTTCTGGATCGCGGCAATGACGGTGCCGAGAAGAACTGCCGAGCGGGCAGGCTTCGTGAGGTGCGCGGCGATGCCGTAATCCATAATAAGGCGTCCGAAATCGACTTGGTCGACCGAGGTCAGGAGCACGACCGGAATAGCCGACATATGGCTGTCGGAGGACATCGCCTTGGCGACATCCGCGCCACTCATTCCGGGCATCTGGTAATCAAGGATCACGCAATCGACCGACGCGCCAAGCTGGTGCGCCCGGTCGAGGAATGCGAGGCCCACAGCGCCGCTTTCGGCGGCAGCGCAATCGAAGCCCCAGCTCCGCAACTGCTCAAGCAGGATTTCGCGGTTGACCGGGTTGTCGTCGATGACCAGCACGCGCGCACCGGTGACATCGACGGGGATGAGATCGTTTTTGACATCTGCTTCATGCACCGGCAATTCGGCGGTGAACCAGAATACCGATCCGGTGCCGACTTCGCTCTCGATGCCGATCGTGCCGCCCATAAGATCGACAAGCCGCGCGGCGATCGCCAGACCGAGGCCGGTTCCTTCATGGCGGCGCGTCGAGCTTCCGTCGACCTGTGCGAATTTTTCGAACACGGTCTGCAGCTTTTCGGCTGGAATACCGATGCCTGTGTCTTCGACACGCACCTTCATCTTGACGACATGGTCCTCCACCTCGCCGGATACATCAACCAGCACATGGCCTTTCTCGGTGAATTTCACCGCATTGCCAAGCATGTTGGTGATGACCTGCCGGAAGCGTCCGACGTCGCCCACGACATGGGCGGGAAGCTTCGGATCGATACGCACGATGAGTTCGAGGTTCTTTTCGGCCACGCGCGCCGAAACCAGCGTCGCGACGTCCTCGACCGCTTCGGCAATGGCGAAAGGCGCGGGGTCGAGCGTCAATTGACCGGCATTGATCTTGGAGAAATCCAGAATGTCGTTGATGATGGTGAGCAGCGCATTGCCGGACTTTACGATGACATCGGTGAACGTCTTCTGGCGCGGCGTCAGTTCGGTTTTTGCAAGCAGTTCCGCCATGCCGAGAACGCCGTTCATCGGCGTGCGGATTTCATGGCTCATATTGGCGAGGAATTCGGATTTTGCGCGGTCGGCGGCCTCTGCCTGAGAGAGCGATTCTGCCGATTGCTGGAAGGCGCGGCGGATCGTGCGTTCCATAGGCAGGAAAACCCAGAGGGCGACAATTGCCAGCACCGCCAGAGACGCCAGGCTTGCGATGATGAGCAGTGCATCGCCACGGCTGTCGGCCAGCCGGCGCTCGGTTTCCATGGCCATGCGGGCCTTCAGGAATGAGGGCTGGACGAACAGATCGTTCTGGTTGCGGATTTCGCGATAGCTCCAGTCATCGACAATCTGCGCAACGGAAATGAGGTTCAGATTGCGGACTATATCGCGTGCCGACCAGAACAGATCGCCGTTTACCGAGGCGGCGGAAAGCCTGTCCCTGGCGGTATTTGAGAGACTGGGATAAATGGCCTCGATGCGGTCTTGAAGCGCGTCGATCCGATTGGTCAATCGCTCGCTGTGCCCGCGTGCTGCGGCCATCAATTCCGGGCGGGTCTGCGGCCGCCACGCCGATGCTGTCGTCTCGGCAAATGCCGTTGCGTTTTTGATCTCCACGGCCAGCGCAGTCATGTCGCTGCCGATCGTATCGACCTCATTGCGAAAACTGTTGACGTAATTTAGCGCAAAAACCACGACACCGGCGGTGAGTGCAAAGATCAGCAACCCAGACAGATACCTGATCCGGATAGACCGTATGAACAGATTGTAGTTCGGCACGCGAATGCTCCGGAAAAGTATAATTTTACCGGTTGCAACTACGCTTCATTAGCCATTAACGAAAAGTTCAAGCGAATGGGGAGAAATCAAAAAAATCTGATTTCAGCCCGATTTTCGTCAACTTTTGCGCGTGGCGATGAATCGCGCGGCTTCTTTCAGAAGTGTCGAACGCTCGCCGAAGGGGTCGAGAAGGCTGTGTGCCTGGTCGACAAGCCCGGCAAGCTGGGTCTGTGCCCATTCCATGCCATGCAGCGAAACCAGTGTCGCCTTTCCGGCAGCCGCGTCCTTGCCCGTCGCCTTGCCCATGGTTTCTGCTGTCGCCGTCAGGTCGAGAAGATCGTCGGCGAGCTGAAATGCAAGTCCGATTGCCGAGCCGAATTCGGCCAGGCGCTCACGATCCGCATCGCTCGCGCCGCCAAGGATTGCGCCAGCCTCGCAGCCGAAACGAATGAGCGCGCCGGTCTTCATCGCCTGCAGGCGGATGATGCCTGCCTCGTTCGGGCGCTGTTTTTCGGCCTGTAGGTCGAGCGCCTGCCCGCCTGCCATGCCGCCGGGGCCAGCGGCGCGTGCCAGCGCCAGAATGAGCACGACTTTCCTGTCCGGTGAAATAGTGGTTGCCGGGTCGGCAATGATGTCGAAAGCATAGGTCAGCAGGCTGTCGCCTGCCAGAATGCCGGCTGCCTCGCCGAATGCGCGGTGAACCGTCGGCAATCCGCGACGCAAATCGTCATTGTCCATTGCGGGCAGATCGTCATGGATCAGCGAATAGCAATGAATGCATTCGAGCGCTGCTGCCACGCGCAATGCCGCTTCAGGGTCGGCATCGAAAAGGGCGGCACTTTCCATGACCAGAAAAGGCCGCAAACGCTTGCCGCCCGCCAGCACGCCATGGCGCATGGCGGCCATCAATTCGGAAGGTCGCTCGATCTCGCCCTGCAACGGTCGCCCGTCAAGCAGGGTGTGCAAAAGCGCCTCGACCTCGAGCGCGCGCATTTCGAGAAAGGTTTCGAAAGGGATCTGACCGGCATTTTCCATGGTTACGTGGCTCTACCGAACGTTCAGACGTTGCGCAAGAAGCCAAGCACCTTTATGCCGGAAGGCGTATCTGGCAAGGGCGGGCACGTTGACGGAGCCGATCGTAGACCCCGAAACCGAAGGACTGGGAATGCCGATAAGGCGAAAAACCAGGTCGCGCGGAACGCTGGCCGTGTGGATGCGGCGCGCGCTGACGGTTCTGGTCGTTCTTGCCGTGGCGCCGCTCGTGCTGACTTTTCTCTATCTGCCGTCCTTCGTGCATCCGGTCTCGACCCTGATGGTCAAGGATATCGTGACGCAGGGCGGCTATGACCGTCGCTGGGTGCCCATCGAAGAGATCGCGCCTGTGATGGCCCATTCGGTCATCATGTCGGAAGACGGGCAGTTCTGCGGGCATCGGGGCATCGATCTCGGCGAGCTCAGGGTTGTCATCGACAGCGCAATGGCAGGTGAATCGACGCGCGGCGCATCGACCATCCCCATGCAGACCGTGAAGAACCTGTTTCTGTGGTCGAGCCGCTCCTTTTTGCGCAAAGTGCTGGAGCTTCCGCTGGCCGTTTATTTCGACGCCGTGGTTTCCAAGAAAAGGATCATGGAAATCTACCTGAACATTGCCGAGTGGGGGCCGAACATCTACGGCATCGAGGCAGCCGCACAGCATCATTTCGGCGTTTCCGCCAAAAACCTGACGCGCAGGCAGGCGGCTTTGCTGACTGTCGCGCTGCCGAACCCGAATGTGCGCAATCCTGCGAAGCCGACGGCAGCCCTTCGCCGCATCGCCTCGACCATCGAACGGCGCGCATCGCGGGCAGGCGACTATGTTCAATGCCTGCAATAAATGGCCTCTTGAGGCACATCGTCAAAAAAAATCGCGCTGGCGCTGGTCAAGCCCCGCATGAGCGTGTATAGGCTCGCCAACTTTCAGATTCCGGCCCGACGATTGCGGTCCTTTAACGAGGGCAGCAAGGGCTTTTGACCGATGGAGCATTTCCATGGCTGTGCCAAAACGAAAAACTTCGCCGTCCAAGCGCGGAATGCGCCGTTCGGCAGACGCACTCAAGGCCCCGACCTATGTCGAGGACAAGAATTCCGGCGAAACCCGCCGTCCGCACCATATCGATCTCAAGACCGGTATGTATCGCGGCCGTCAGGTTCTGACGCCTAAGGAAAGCTAAGGCTTTTCTAAAACGCGTTTACCAAGAAAAAGACCGGCTCGCGCCGGTCTTTTTCGTTTGTCTGCTGTTCGAGTAAAACGCTCTACCCTAAAGAATCGATCTTGCGCTGCATCGCCGCGATCTGGCTCTTCAGTTCCTGAAGGTCGTCCGGCTTGCTTTCGGGCGCAGGCTCTTCCTTTTCCGCAGCGCTTGAAGCGGCGCCTGGCGGCGGGAAGGGCGTGAACATACGCATGGCGTTCTGGAACATTTCCATGTTGCGCCGCGTCTGTTCTTCGAGTGCCTTGATCGGCGTCGCAACCTTCATCATGTCCATGGGCGTCTTGCCCAGAGATGCCTTCATCTGCTCGCGAAAACGCTCCTGCTCCTTGGAGAAGGCGCTCATCGACTGTTCGAGGAAGCTCGGCACGATCATCTGCATCTGGTCGCCGTAGAATGCGATCAACTGGCGCAGGAAAGGCACGGGCAGCATGTTCTGCCCATCCTTGTTCTCCAGCTCGAAGATGATCTGGGTCAGAACCGGATGCGTGATGTCTTCACCTGATTTGGCGTCCTGCACCGTGAATTCCTCGCCCTTCTTCACCATTTCGGCGAGGTCTTCGAGGGTTACATAAGTGCTGGTGCCGGTGTTGTAGAGACGACGGTTCGCATATTTCTTTATGACGACCGGGTCGTTTTTAGCGGGCATAAGGAACCCTCCCAGGTAACGCCGGGCTTGGGTAAGCGCCCGGTAACTATTTGCCTGCCGTCAGGATAGGCGCAAATGCTGCGCAATTCCAAGCGGTTTGTGCAGTGCGGAATTGCAGTGCGAAAAAATGCTGCGGAAAATGCTGCGCAGCATCAAGCGCGTTCGCAAAAATTGTCTGCCATTGCGTTTGACTTGGCCACGGGAAACAGCAAGAAAAGTCTAAACAATGATCTCGACCTGAGCTCAAAAGTCTGGAGATGAAACATGTCCTCTTCCCAAGCAATCGTCGTGGCAAGTGCCGCGCGCACCGCTGTCGGCTCGTTTAACGGCGCTTTTGCAAACACGCCAGCGCACGAACTGGGCGCGGCCGCTATAGCCGAGGCACTGTCGCGCGCATCGGTCGATCCCAAGGAAGTGGATGAAGTCATTCTCGGCCAGATCCTGACGGCAGGTCAGGGCCAGAATCCTGCGCGGCAGGCGGCGATGGCCGCGGGCATTCCACAGGAAGCGACCGGCTGGGGCCTCAACCAGCTTTGCGGATCGGGCCTGCGCGCGATCGCAATCGGCATGCAGCAGATCGCGACGGGCGATGCAAAGATCATCGTCGCGGGCGGCCAGGAATCCATGTCGATGGCCCCGCATTGCCAGCATCTGCGCTCCGGCGTGAAGATGGGCGACTTCAAGATGATCGACACGATGATCAAGGATGGCCTGACCGACGCATTCTATGGCTACCACATGGGCAACACGGCAGAAAACATCGCGCGCCAGTGGCAGCTTACCCGCGAGGAGCAGGACACATTCGCAGTCGCTTCGCAGAACAAGGCCGAGGCCGCGCAAAAGGCCGGCAAGTTCAAGGACGAGATCGTTCCTTTCACCGTCAAGGGCCGCAAGGGCGACATTGTCGTCGATCAGGACGAATATATCCGTCACGGCGCGACGCTGGATGCGCTGCAGAAGCTGAAGCCCGCTTTCGACAAGGAAGGCACGGTGACTGCGGGCAATGCTTCAGGCATCAATGACGGTGCAGCCGCGACCGTTTTGATGAGCGAAGAAGAGGCGGTGCGCCGCGGGATCCAGCCGCTTGTTCGCATTGTTTCGTGGGCGACGGCAGGCGTCGATCCGCAGATCATGGGAACCGGCCCGATCCCGGCTTCGCGCAAGGCGCTGGAAAAGGCTGGCTGGACGGTCGTCGATCTCGATCTGGTCGAGGCCAATGAGGCGTTTGCCGCACAGGCCTGCGCGGTCAACAAGGATATGGGCTGGAATCCGTCGATCGTAAACGTGAATGGCGGTGCGATCGCCATCGGCCACCCGGTCGGCGCATCGGGCGCCCGCGTCTTCAACACGCTGGTCTACGAACTGCGCCGCCGCGGCGGCAAGAAGGGTCTCGCAACCCTTTGCATCGGTGGCGGCATGGGCGTCGCTATGTGTGTGGAAGTGCTGTGAGTATTCCGTTGCTATGAGCGAATTGTTGGTCGGTTTCTTCTTAGGTGCTGGAGCGAGTATATTAGCGTCTTTAGTAATGATCCTATTATTGCGGTGGACGCTATCTCCTAGAATTGAGATTGATGATTTCGTTCGTTGTGGCACAAACGCTGTCGGGAAGCCGACGATCAAATTTAGGATTACTAATAGAAGTTTCCGTCAGGCGATTGAGATTAAGATTGTTGCGCACAGGGTTAGGGATGAGGTTGATGGTAGCAATACTTATTCTTCTATAAGGAAAATCCCTTTGGTAACGGATGATATAGCCGTTTTGGAGGCTTATGATAGAAAGCTCAAGCGAACAGATTACTATAGCGTCCTCAGTTCGCGTTCATCTGACGGGCGTAAGAATATTCAGAAAGTTTTTGAAGAGTCCCAAAGTACATGGATACGACTAAGGGTTATTGCTACTGATCCGTATAGCAACGTCAGGAAAGTTTTCACCAAACGGTATGAGAAGAAAGATTTGAAAGACGGTGCCTTTGGCAAACGTTCCGATGGAATTGAGTATTTAGAAAAACTGTGAGGGAGGACCTATGTCGAGAACAGCAATCGTTACCGGAGGAACGCGCGGCATCGGTGCTGCAATCTCCGTCGCGCTCAGGGAAGCAGGCTACGAAGTTGCCGCCAATTACGCTGGCAATGACGAAGCGGCCGAAAAGTTCAACGCCGAAACGGGTATTGCCATCTACAAATGGTCGGTTGCCGATTACGATTCATGCGTTGCGGGCATCGCCCAGGTTGAAGCCGATCTCGGGCCTGTAGGTGTTCTGGTCAATAATGCGGGCATCACCCGCGATTCCATGTTCCACAAGACGACGCCGCAGCAGTGGAATGAGGTGATCGGTACGAACCTCAACGGCGTGTTCAACATGACCCATCCGCTCTGGAGCGGCATGCGCGACCGTAAATTCGGCCGCGTCATCAATATCTCCTCCATCAATGGCCAGAAGGGCCAGATGGGGCAGGTGAACTATTCCGCGGCCAAGGCGGGCGATATCGGCTTCACCAAGGCGCTTGCACAGGAAGGCGCGCGGGCAGGCATTACCGTCAATGCGATCTGCCCCGGCTATATTGCGACCGAAATGGTCATGGCCGTGCCGGAAAAGGCGCGTGAGGCCATCATTGCGCAGATCCCGGTCGGTCGATTGGGCGAGCCGGAGGAAATCGCGCGCTGTGTGGTGTTCTTGGCATCGGAAGATGCCAGCTTCATCACCGGATCGACCCTTAGCGCCAATGGCGGACAGTATTTTAGCTGAGTTATTGCGCATAAAATCAAAAACGGCGTCTCTTGCGAGACGCCGTTTTTGTTTGTTTGCGCATATGCTTTTGAACGCGATCATTCAGCCGGGATGATCGTATCTCCGATCGATGGTGTTTTGTCCTCGAGCAATGCGGTGTGTGCGAACCCTGCCAGAACCGCGCCGACGATCGGTGCAATCCAGAACAGCCACAATTGCTGGAGAGCCGCGCCGCCGACGATCAGTGCAGGTCCGGTCGAACGTGCCGGATTGACCGACGTGTTGGTGACCGGGATCGAGATCAGGTGGATGAGCGTCAGCGCCAGACCGATGGCGATAGGCGCGAAGCCCGGCGGTACACGCGAGCCGGTCGCCCCCAGAATGACGATCAGGAAGAAGAAGGTCAGAACCACCTCGATCAACAGGGCCGAGGTGAGCGAATAGCCGCCCGGCGAGTTCTCGCCATAGCCATTGGTCGCAAAGCCGCCGACAGTGGTGAAATCGGCTTTGCCGGCAACAATCAAATAGAGAATCGCCGAAGCAAATACCGCGCCGATAAGCTGCGCGATTATGTAAGGCAAAAGCTCTTTGGCCGGAAACCGGTGTGCGACCGCCAGGCCGATTGAAACAGCCGGATTGAAATGGCCGCCCGAGATGCCGCCCACGGCATAGGCCATGGTCAACACTGTGAGACCGAACGCAAACGCAACGCCAAGAAACCCAATTCCAACTTCAGGAAAGGCAGCCGCCAACACCGCGCTGCCACAACCGCCGAAAACGAGCCAGAAAGTTCCGAGAAATTCTGCAACGAGACGCTTGGACATGGTTCCCTCCTTTGACCAAGTCCGATTACGCAATGCCTGTTTCGGGCAAAGTGCAATGGGAGGTTGCGTTGGCGAAAAGCTTACGCAGCGTAAATCACAGGATTATTTTGTGCGGATGGCTAAATTTCGCTCCGGATCGGTATCCGTGCTGAATCGCGATTCAGCATGTGGTGATTTTCACCTGCTCCATGTCCATATGAAGTGGAGAACAAAAGCTGAATCCATGCGAGTCAGCGATTCGTAGCCGATTCGTTCCGTCCTTGTTCCGAATCTGCGGTTTCTAGGGCCAACTTGCCTGCAGAACACAGAAAAAAGCGCAATTTGGAGCAAAAGGACGGCGCTTCGGTTTCGATTTTACAACATTGTTCTTCCGTTGCAGACTGCAAAACCCTATGTGACGCCCATCGCTTCTCGGAAGGCGATGCCGTCGATCGGCCTTTGAAGGCAGCGCAGAAAGTCACTTCCCGGCAAGATGAACATCCAGCCCAGACCCAACAGCCCGCTCATCCTTTCGGGACGCGACGTTACCGCCGTTCTGGGGCCGACCAATACCGGCAAGACGCATCTGGCGATCGAGCGGATGATCGCGCATGAAAGCGGCGTCATCGGCTTGCCGCTGCGCCTTCTGGCGCGCGAGGTTTATGTCCGTCTTTGCGAGAAGGTCGGAGCACATAATGTCGCGCTGATCACCGGTGAGGAAAAAATCCAGCCGCCCAAGGCGCGATATTCCGTGTGTACCGTCGAGGCGATGCCGCGCGAGACGAATGCGGCTTTCGTGGCAATCGACGAAGTGCAATTGGCCGGAGATTTCGAGCGCGGTCACATTTTCACGGATCGCATTCTTCATCTGCGCGGGCGTCAGGAGACGCTTCTGCTGGGTGCTGCCACCATGCGCGGTATTCTTGAGAGGATGCTTCGTGGCATATCAGTGGTGACAAGGCCGCGCCTTTCGCATCTGGCCTATGCCGGATCGAAGAAGATCACACGGCTGCCGCATCGCTCCGCGATCGTCGCGTTTTCGGCCAATGAGGTCTACGCGATTGCCGAGCTGATAAGGCGCCAGCGCGGCGGTGCAGCCGTGGTGCTTGGCGCTCTATCGCCGCGCACGCGAAATGCGCAGGTCGAGCTTTATCAATCCGGCGACGTGGATTTTCTGGTCGCGACCGACGCCATCGGCATGGGCCTCAATCTCGATGTCGATCACGTCGCCTTTGCGCAGAACCGGAAATTCGACGGCTTCCAGTATCGCAATCTTTCGGCAGCGGAACTCGGCCAGATTGCAGGGCGTGCGGGGCGTCATCTTCGAGACGGCACATTCGGCGTTACCGGTCAGGTCGATCCCTTCGACGACGAACTTGTCGAGCGGATCGAGGCGCATGATTTCGATCCGGTCAAAGTCCTGCAGTGGCGCACGGCGCAATTCGATTTTGCCAGCCTGGACGCGCTGCAGCGGTCGATCGAAACGAATGCGCCGGTCGAGGGGCTGACGCGCGCGCTGCCTGCCGTCGATGCGCAGGCGCTGGAATATCTGTCGCGCGACCCGGAGATAAGGGCGCTGACTTCCACGCCTGAGCGCGTGGCGCTCTTGTGGGAAGTCTGCGCGCTGCCGGATTATCGCCGCATCGCACCAGCCCAGCATGCCGATCTGATCGCTTCGATTTATGACGATCTCGCACGGCGCGGGCGCGTCGATGAGAATTATATGGCCGAGCAGGTGCGCCGTGCCGATTCCACTGAAGGTGATATCGACACGCTTTCGCATCGCATCGCACAGATCAGAACGTGGACTTTCGTGTCAAACAGGCCCGGTTGGCTTGCCGATCCAACACATTGGCAGGAAAAAACGCGGGAGATCGAGGACAGACTGTCAGATGCACTGCATGAGCGGTTGACGAAACGCTTCGTAGACCGCAGGACTTCCGTGCTCATGCGCCGCCTTAGAGAAAATACAATGCTGGAAGCCGAAATAAGCCCATCTGGAACCGTGGTAGTCGAAGGCCACCATGTCGGAGAATTGCAGGGGTTCCGTTTTACCGCCGACCAAAGTGCCGGTGGAGAAGATGCAAAAGCCGTAAAAGCGGCCTCGCAGAAAGCCCTTGCCGTCGAATTCGAAAGCCGTGCCGAACGGTTTTCCGCCTCGCCGAACGGCGATATAGCGCTCGGCTCCGACGGCGTATTGCGCTGGCTCGGTGCTCCGATCGGAACGCTGGTCGCTGGCGAGGAGGCTCTGAAGCCGCGTCTCGTTGTGCTAGCCGACGAACAATTGACTGGTCCAGCGCGCGACAAGGTCGTGGCGCGGGCCGAACGTTTCGTCAATTTCCAGGTTGAATCGCTGCTCAAGCCGCTGGTCGATCTGAAGAATGCGGAGCAGCTTTCGGGCATTGGCCGCGGCATCGCGTTCCAGCTCGTCGAGCATTTCGGCCTGATCAACCGCCGCGACATTGCCGAGGACGTCAAATCCCTAGATCAGGATGGTCGCGCGGCCCTGCGTCGTCTGGGCGTGCGGTTTGGCGCGTATCATATTTTTGTACCCGCGCTCATCAAACCGGCCCCCGCAGGTCTGGTGACGCTGCTCTGGGCACTTATCCATGACGGCAAGGACAAGCAGGGTTTCGGCGATGTCGTGAACGCGCTGGCCACTGGCCGCACATCGGTCGTGGTCGATGCGACTTTCGATCCGACATTCTACAAGCTCAGCGGCTACCGCATTCTCGGCCGCCGCGCTGTGCGCGTCGATATTCTGGAGCGGCTGGCCGATCTCATTCGCCCGGCTCTTTCATGGAAGGCTGGTGTCGGCACACGGCCTGATGGCGCGTTCGACGGCAACAATTTCTTCGTGACGCCAGCGATGATGTCCATTCTCGGTGCCACCGCCGACGACATGGAAGAAATCCTCAAGGGTCTCGGCTATCGCGGCGAACCAAAGAAGGCGGATGACGTAAAGGCACGTCTCGAAGCTCTGGACCATGCCGCTCGCGAGGCTGCCGAAAAGGCGGCTGCGAAGACCGCTGAGCCAAGCGAGGCGGTCGCGGAGCAGGCAGAGGCTTCTGAAGAGGCTGCGCCTGTCGCTGAGGCTTCTGAGCCGGTCGTGGCGGAAGTCGCTCCCGTGGAGGTTGATGAACCTGCAACGGCGGAAGTCGTCGCTACCGAACCGGCAGAGCCTGTTGCTTCGCCGGAACCTGCCGTAACAACTGAGGCCGAGCCGGAAGGCGCGGAAGCGCCGAAGCCTATCATCTTGTGGCGCCAGCAGCGTTTCGAGCAGCGTCCGCGTCACAATCGCGGTAACGACAATCGCAACAGGGGCGGCGCGCCTGCGCAGCGTCAGGGCGAAGTGCGTAAAGATGACGCATCGGCACCCGGCGGCGGCAAGGAGCGGCCCGCACGGCGATTCAACAAGGGCAAGCCGGGTCAGGACGAGCGCCGTCAGGGCGGTCGTCCGAATGCGGAAAATCGCGGTGGTGCCAAGCCGGTTCAGCAAAAGCCGAAGCGTGAAGAGCGTCCGGTTCGCATCGATCCGGATTCGCCCTTCGCGAAGCTCGCAGCCTTGCGTGACCAACTGAAAAAATAATGACCGCGGCGGGCAGACAGCGCATCGACAAATGGCTGTTCTTCTCGCGCGCGCTCAAGTCGCGTTCGCTTGCCGCAAAACTCGTGCAGGGCGGGCGCGTGCGGCTCAACGGTGAAAAGCTTGCCCAGGCTTCCGATCTCGTCAAACCCGGCGATGTGCTGACGATCACGCTCGAACGCCGCATTCTCATCTACAAGGTGCTGTTGCCGGGTGTCAGGCGCGGCCCGGCCGAGGAAGCGCGGGCGCTTTACGAGGATCTGTCGCCGCCTCCCGAAAAGAAAGACGCGCCGGCGCTGGTGCCGGTTCGTGATGCAGGAGCAGGGCGTCCTACGAAAAAGCAGCGTCGCGAAACGGATAGACTGCGTGATCCGCATTAGGATGAACGAAATTCTACCCTGTAGCCTGATCTCGGAATAACATTTCCGTGGGTCTGTGTTGGGCGAAAATGCCACCCTTGCAACCTCAAAGCAAAGGGTCTACCTCACGGCCATCCGTTCTATAAGGGCACTTTCCGGAGCCGTATCACATGACCTATGTCGTGACCGACAACTGCATCAAATGCAAATATATGGATTGCGTCGAGGTCTGTCCGGTCGACTGCTTCTATGAAGGCGACAACATGCTCGTCATTCACCCCGACGAATGCATCGATTGCGGCGTGTGTGAGCCGGAATGCCCTGCCGATGCGATCAAGCCGGATACGGAACCGGGTCTTGATAAGTGGCTCCAGATCAACACCGAATACGCCGATAAATGGCCGAACATCACGACGAAGAAAGATGCGCCGGCCGATGCGAAGGAATTCGACGGCGTCGAGGAAAAGTTCGAGAAGTATTTTTCCGCCGAGCCTGGCTCGGGAGACTGATAGCGGCGCTGTATTCGTCGGCGCTTTTCGATCATAAACAGTTGACAGGTGCGACTGCCCGCGCCTGCTGCTCGTCTATGCGGCAAATTGTTGATTCTGGCCAGTTTTTGTGCTATACAATCAACACATGCCGACGGCACGACTTCGATCTATGGCGCAAAAGCCCTAATCACTGAAAGGCGAAACTCTTCTTGGACCGGATTGATCTGGCTCTGGCAAGCTCGTTTGCCAATTGTCAGCGCTGAATTCCAGGACGCGGGTTTTGCCTTGCTTGTGCGGCAACGATCTGGCCCATGAAGGGCCGCCTCGGCAGATCTTCCGGCGATAGAGCCGGTGTAACAAGGAGTGCAGGGCGTAATGGTAACTACCAACCAGCAGAAGAAGTCCGCGACGCGTCACGGTTTCAAGACGGGTGAATACATCGTTTATCCGGCCCATGGCGTCGGACAAGTCGTCTCCATCGACGAACAGGAAGTAGCGGGTCACAAGCTGGAACTTTTCGTCATCGATTTCCAGAAAGACAAGATGCGCCTGAAAGTGCCGGTAGCGAAAGCGACTTCGATCGGCATGCGCAAGCTTTCCGAGACCGATTATGTGGAACGCGCTCTGAAAGTCGTTCAGGGCCGCGCACGCGTCAAGCGCACCATGTGGTCGCGCCGCGCGCAGGAATATGATGCGAAGATCAATTCGGGCGATCTGATTTCCATCTCGGAAGTCGTGCGCGATCTTTACCGTGCCGACAACCAGCCGGAGCAGTCCTATTCCGAGCGTCAGCTTTATGAAGCAGCACTTGACCGCATGGCTCGCGAAATCGCAGCCGTCAATAAATTGTCCGACACCGAAGCTGTTCGCCTGATCGAGGCTAACCTCGAAAAAGGCCCTCGTCGCGGCGCGAAAGCGGACAATGAGGAAGCAGAGCAGGAAGAAGCTGCCTGATCTTATTGCTGCATTTTTCTCAGGAAACCCGGCCTTTGTGCCGGGTTTTTTGTTTCTAAAACCGGCAAATACGTGATTTCCGACCGTTGCGCTCAAATATGAGTCCGCTGCGGAACAAAAACAGGCTCGTTACGTTCCCGATCTAGCTAGGGCATTGCGGCATACCGTCAAGAGCAAAGCGGAATTCAATCTCGCGGCTTTTGATCGCTGGCCCCAAGAAATTGGCGATGGTCGGGAGCAGAACATGACGGAAGACAAGGCACGGCAGATTCTCGTTCGCGCGGCGATGAAAGCGCCGTATCTTGCACGCGATGAAGAATATGATCTGGCGCGACGCTGGCGCGACAATCACGACCAGCAGGCGTTGCACCAGATAACCGTCGCCCATATGCGCCTCGTCATCTCCATGGCCGCCAAATTCCGTTACTTCGGTCTGCCAGCCTCCGATCTCATTCAAGAAGGGCATGTCGGCCTTCTGGAAGCTGCCGCACGTTTCGAACCGGAACGCGAAGTGCGCTTCTCGACCTACGCGACCTGGTGGATCAGAGCTGCGATGCAGGATTATGTGCTGCGCAACTGGTCGATCGTCCGGGGCGGCACAAGCTCGGCGCAGAAGGCGCTGTTCTTCAATCTGCGGCGTCTGCGTGCGAAACTCGGACAGGGACCGGCCCCGCTCAGCAATACCGCGCTCTACAAGGAAATCTCGTCGGCATTGCGTGTATCGGAAGCCGATGTCGCGACCATGGATGCCCGGCTTTCCGGGCCGGATACGTCGCTCAACGCACCCGTGATAGATGAAGGCACCGGGTCTGCGGACCGTATGGATTTTCTGGTCTCTGACGATCCGCTTCCAGATGAAATCGTCGGCAACACGATCGATCTCGAACGCCGCAGCGGATGGCTGAAGAAGGCGTTGTGCGTCCTTAACGACCGTGAGCTTCGCATCATCGAGGAAAGACGCCTCCAGGACGAAGGCGCGACGCTGGAATCGCTGGGTGAGACGCTGGGCATTTCCAAGGAACGCGTAAGGCAGATCGAAAGCCGCGCGATCGAGAAGCTGAAGACCGCATTGGTGAAGGAAAACCCTTCGCTATCCGTTGCGGCCTGACGTTACTTGTCGGTGACGATTTTTACCTTGTCGCCGGCAGAAACGGTCGCGCCAGGCGACATCGCGTTCAGCACCCTGAACAGATCGAGCTTGCGATCGACGCCAACCATGCTGGCAGAAAGTGAACCGATGGTCTGGCCCGGCTGCACGGTCACCACACGAATGCGCAGCGGCTTGAGGGCCGCTTTTTCGCTGGCGTTCAGCACGCGGAAAGTGCCCGCCACCGACCGCGCGACCTGATCCAGCGAGCCGCTTGCTGCGGGCGCTGCCGTCAACAGGCGATAGACCTGACTTCCCGCACGGATGACCGTTATGTCGAACTGCCAGCCATCAGCGCGCGCCTTGGCGGTTGCCGCTTCGCTGCCATTGATCGTTTCGGTGCGCACGCTGGACGGATCAAGCCCCGCGACCCAACCGCTTTTCACATAATCCGCAAGCGATGTGCTGGCGGCGAGATTGACGCCGTCGAAGCGCACGGCCATGTCGCCCGGACCTGTCGCCGTGACGGCGGCAGCGGTGTTGTCGATCACGAAACCTTCCGGCACCGAGAATGAGATGCCAAGGCGCGGGTGAAGGAAGGTCGTTCCCCGCACATAGCCTTCGTCGGGCGTATCGCCGAACAGCAAGCCGTCAATGCCGGCCAGGAACGCGTCGCGGTCGCGCGCGCCTGTTCCGGGCGGGCCGAATTGACGGGCATGGCGCTGCGCAAGCTCCACGCGCTGCGGCACGTTCGGGTGGCTGGCGAGGAAGTCGAGGCTCGCATCGGTTGCGCCGGTAACGGTGCGGAAATTCGCGTAGGAAGCCATGGATTGCAGGAAGCGCGAGGCGGCATAGGGATCGAAGCCTGCCTGTCCGCTTGCCTTGATGCCGATCGCGTCTGCTTCCAGTTCCTGATTGCGCGAGAATTGCGCAAGACGCAGCTTGCCGCGAATGAGTGCTACTTTCGCTGTCTGGCTTTCGCCGAGCACGTCGGTAACGACCTTGGTCGCCAGAACTTCTTCCGCTTCCTTCTGCTGGCGCTGGACGCCGTGATTGGCGGTCACATGGCCCATTTCGTGGGCAATGACGGCGGCAAGCTCGGAGGAATCGTTTGCAAGCGCCAGGAGGCCGCGCGTGACGTAGAGATAGCCGCCCGGCAGCGCAAAGGCGTTGATGTTCGGCGAATTCAGGATGGTGATGCGGTAGGTCTGGTTCGGGTTTCCCGAAACCGTGGTCAGATTGCCGACGACTTTCGCCACCATGCGCTCAAGCTTGGGATCGGAATATTCGCCGCCATAGGTCGCCAGAATGCGCGGATGCTGGCCGCGCGCAATCTCGGCCATGCGGTCGTTGCGCGACACGCTGTCGACCGTCACCGGATTGTTGGATGGCTGGAAGCCGGATTCGCGCAAATCGCCGCTGAACACATTGCAGCCTGCCAAAAGCGCAAACAAACCCACGCCGCCGGCAAATCTTGCCAGGCTGCGCGCAGTCATTCCATTTCCATTGCTGACCGTACGGCTAAGCAGGATCGTTTCCTTTCGACACTTCGGGTCAATGCCGGCCGTGGCTTGCCCCGTGAATCACCTACGCCCCACCATGGGACCTAGCCACATTCCTTCAGGCAAGACAACAACAGGAGAACGCCCCGAGCTTGCGGTTTGGCCGGAAATTATGTCCGCTTCCGGGCAGACCGGGCTTAAAGCGGTGCTCGCGGCCCAAAACCGATATAGTGCCGAAACGCTTCAGGTCCAGTTTCCGCAAAGAATTCAGCGGTTTTGCCGGTTAGCGCTGCTCTTCCATTATCAATGAACACCATTTGTGATGCGATGCGGCGTGCATCTTCGGGCTGGTGGGTCACGAAAAGCACGGTCATGGGGCGCTCCTTATGAAGCTCGACCAACAAATCGAGCATATCTTCGCGCAGGGCGGGGCCGAGCGACGCGAAAGGCTCATCAAGCAACAGAACGGGCCGTTCGCGCACCAGGACGCGCGCTACCGCCACGCGCTGCCTCTCGCCCCCGGACAATTCGCGGGGCAACCTTTTTTCCTTACCAGCCAAACCGACACGCGCAAGCGCCTGCGAGACAGCCTGCCGATCCGTATCCGTCAGTTTCAAGGAAGGAGATCGGCCAAGCCCGACATTCTTCTCGACGCTCAGATGCGCAAAAAGATTGTTTTCCTGGAAAACCATCGAAATCGGGCGAACTGCGGGCGCAAGCTGCGTGACATCGTCGTCGCCGATCAGAATGCGACCGGCCTGCGGCGTTTCGAAACCTGCGACCAGATTGAGAAGCGTCGATTTCCCCGATCCGCTCGGACCCATGATTGCGGTTATCGCCCCCGCTTCGAAGCTGACATCGAAGTCGAAGCCTGTGTCGCCATAGCTGAACGAAACCTTGTCGAGAGCGACTTTGCGTGGGGCAGGAATGGCCGAATTCATTTTGTGGCATTCTTTCCCAAGCGATCTGCAAGCATCATCAGCGCAAGACAGAGCATTCCAAGCAGAAGAGCAAGCCCCGCCGCATCCGCCGTTCTGTAACTGCCCATACGCGACAGGAGCAGATAGGGCAGGGTCTGAACGGAATCGCTGCCGAACAACGCAATGACGCCTAGATCGCCCAGCGAAAGCGCCATCGCGAAGGCAAAGCCGGTGGCAGCGGGCCGCCGCAGCATCGGCCAGTCGATCAGGCGGAAGCGGTTCCATCCCGCAATGCCCAGCGACGTCGCAAGCTTTTCGTGGCGTTCATAGGCGGCGTCATAGGCGGGTCTTATGGCGCGGATTGCGAAGGGCATCGCCATGACCGCGTTGACGGTGACGACCATGATTGGCGCCAGCGCAAAAACATTGCCCGTGTGCCGCAAAAGCACGAACCATCCCGCGCCGATGACGATGGGCGGCACGACCAGCACAAAGCCTGCGCCTGTATCGGTCGCGCTTTCGAGCCAGGATTGCTTGCCGCCTTTGCGCCGCGCCGCAAGCGCCATGCGTGCCATGGCAAGTGCCAGCGCGAGGCACACCGAAAGGATTGCAGAAGAGAGCGCCAGCACAAGGCTGGTCAATGTTGCCTTCTGAACGGTGCTTTCGCCTGCGAGGCGGTAGAGGTCGGCGTCCAGCCCCGCCAGCACGGTCGCCAGCATCGGAGCTGCGACGAATGCCAATGCAAGCAGGATGAGCGCGGCGTTAAGGCCGGTTTCCAACGGGCTGATGGTCACGAACCGACGCGACGCGACAGGCAGATTGGCATCGCCGGTTACGTTCGCCCCGAAGCGTGTCAGGATGAACATGACGCAGACGGTCAGCACGACTTGCAGAAGCGTAAGTGCGACCGCGCGTGCGGGGTCGAAATCGAAACGCAGCGACTGATATATCGCGACTTCCAGCGTCGTCGCGCGCGGTCCGCCGCCCAGCGTCAATACGATGGTGAAGGATGTAATACAGAGCATGAAGACGAGGCCCGCGACGCCCGGCAGGCTGGCGCGTAAAGCAGGCCATTCGACCAGCCGAAACACGGTGCGCGCATTCATGCCGAGTTGGCTCGACAGCCGCCACTGATCGGAGGGGATCGTCTGTAGAGCTTCCAGAAACAGGCGCGTCGCCAGCGGCAGATTGAAGAAGACGTGGGCGACGAGAATGCCGGAGAGGCCATAAATTCCGGGCCATGTGCTGCCGGTCAGGCTGCTGAGCGGATCGGCGAAGAACCCGGCCCGGCCATAGAGCGCGAGTATGCCGAGTGCCGCGACGATTGCCGGGAGTGCCAGCGGCACTGCAAACAGCCGCAGGATGAAACTGCGTCCGGGGAAGGTATGATGCCGCGAAAGGGCGCGCGCGATGAGGATTGCAGGCGCGACGGACAGCAGTGTCGATAACGCCGCCTGCCAGAGCGTGAAGCGCGCGACACGCAGCAGATAAGGATCGAAGGCCGAGATCGCGCCTGATATATCGCGCGCGCCTTCGAGCATCAGGCCGGTAAATGCACCGCCGATGAGTATGGCGATTGCGGTCAGGGCGGTGATGCCGAAAGTGATGCGGGAGTCGGCGCGGGGCATCAATGGTTGCCCGGATGATCGAGCGACCATTCAAGTGGGCGCTCTACGTTGCCCCCCTCTGTCCTGCCGGACATCTCCCCCACAGGTGGGGAGATTGGCTGGCCGCTGCCGCCGGATTTTTTCTTGAGAGGAAGCTGATTGGCGAAATCATAGATGAGGGCCAATCTCCCCACCCGTGGGGGAGATGTCCGGCAGGACAGAGGGGGGCAACGTAGGGCGGTCACTTCGAAACCATTCTCCGCTACTACCTACTCATAACCGCAAGCCACTCATCGACCCAAGCCTTGCGGTTCTGTTCAATCTCCTCCGGCGAAAAGCTCAGCGTCTTCGCGGGCTTTACGAGCTTGTCGAAGGCTGGGTTGAGCGGCTTGTCGAGCTTGCCCGCCGGATACATCCAGTTGGTTTCGGGAATCGCATCCTGAAAGCCCGGACCCGTCATGAACGAAAGGAATTTCGCCGAAAGCGGGTTCTTCGCGCCTGTCGTGGTGATGCCTGCGACCTCGACCTGAATGTAATGGCCTTCCTCAAAGGCCGCTGCCTGATAGCGTTCCGAATTGTCGGCGATCATGTGGTAGGCGGGCGAGGTCGTGTAGGAAAGAACCATCGGCGCTTCGCCCTTGGTGAACAGCCCGTAGGCTTCGCTCCAGCCCGGCGTTACCGTCAGAACGCGCTTTTGCAGCTTGGCCCAGGCGTCTGCAGCTCCATCGCCATAGACCGATTTCATCCAGAGCACGAGGCCGAGGCCGGGCGTCGAGGTGCGCGGGTCCTGAATGACGATCTTCTGTTCCGGATTGCTCTCGACCAGTTCCTTCAGGCTCTTCGGCGGGTCCTGCAGTTTTTCGGTGTCGTAGACGAATGCGAAATATCCATAGTCGAAGGGCACGAAAGTATCGTCGGTCCAGCCGCCGGGAACCTCGACATTGGTAAGGTCGATGCCGTGCGGCGTAAACAGGCCAGTGCTTTTCGCTTCCGCCGTCAAATTCGTGTCGAGGCCGAGCACGATGTCGGCCTTGGTGGATGCGCCTTCCAGCTTGACGCGGTTCAGCAGCGCGACACCATCGGCAACCGAGACGAATTCGACGTCGCATCCACATTCGGCCTCGAAAGCTTTTTCGACGGCGGGACCGGGGCCCCACTCGGCGGTAAAACTGTCATAGGTATAGACAGTGAGCTTTTCCTGCGCGGCAGCCGCTGTCGCGAAGGGCGCAATGGAAAGAGCTAGAACAGCGGTGAGTTTCATACGCATCGACATCTCCTTTTTCTCGAGTGGAAGGAGAATGAGGCGTCGCTTGAACGAAGCATCTAATCCCTCCGCCGGTGCAAACCGGATCAGGTTCAGCGGGTTGGCTTTCAAGCCTCTCAGCCGGGTTCGCGAAAAACGCGTCCGGCACCCCGTTAGATGCCTTTGACATAGGACGGCTTGATTGCCCGCGCAAGCGCTAGTTAAGAGCGCCTGCGGGCTTCCTATGCGTGTGCCGGGCATGATAGAGGCGGCTGCATGAGCCGATTTACAATCCTGCTTGGCGGCGATCTCGTGCCGACACCGCTGCTTGCCGCGCAGATCGAAAGAACGCGCGTCATCGCTGCCGATGGCGGTATGCGCCACGCAGCTATGCTTGGTCTGATGCCGGAGCTTTGGGTCGGCGATTTCGATTCCGTCCCCGAAGGGCTGCCGGAGCCATATTCGTCCATCCAGCGCGAAACCTTCCCGGCGGAAAAAGACGCAACCGATGGCGAGCTTGCGATCGGTGCAGCACTTTCGCGTGGTGCGAACTCTTTGGTCATTGCTGGTGCGTTCGGCGGTCCGCGTGCCGACCATGCATTTTTGCATATGGCGCTGGCGCTTCATCTGGCCGAAAACGGCACGAATGTCCTTCTCACCAGCGGCAAGCAGGAAGGCTATCCGCTGCCGACCGGCTCTTCGCAATTCGACTATGAAGACGGCACTTTGTTCAGCATTCTTGCCTTTTCCGACCTGGTCGGCCTTACGGTTTCGGGCGCGAAATGGCCGCTTCACAATGTCGATGTGCCATTCGGTTCGTCGCTCACCATATCCAATGAAAGCCGGGGCCGGCTGTGCATCACGCTTGAGCGTGGCCGCGCGCTGCTTCTGGCGCATCCGTTTCCCGATCCGAAAGATTAAGCATGGCTCCTCCTCCTCTTCTCAAGCTCGACGGGATCCGGCTGACCTTTGGCGGCACGCCGCTTCTGGACGGCGCCGATCTTTCCGTCACGGCGGGCGACCGTATCGCGCTTGTCGGCCGTAACGGTTCAGGCAAATCCACATTGCTGAAGATCGCGGCGGGGCTGGTCGATGCGCAGGATGGTGAGGTTTTCCGCCATCCTTCCGCGACCATTCGCTATCTGCCGCAAATGCCGGACATGGAAGGTTTTTCGAACACCCTCTCCTATGTCGAGGCCGGTCTTGGACCCGCGGACGATCCGCATCGCGCCGTCTATCTGCTCAACCATCTGGGTTTGAGCGGCGAGGAGCAGCCCAACGATCTTTCTGGCGGCGAAGCACGCCGTGCCGCCCTTGCGCGCGTTCTGGCTCCTCAGCCCGATATTCTGCTGCTCGACGAGCCGACCAACCATCTCGATCTGCAGGTCATCGAATGGCTGGAAGACGAGTTGAACCGTACGTCTTCGGCCATGATCGTGATTTCGCATGACAGGCGCTTTCTTGAACGCGTCAGCCGCGCGACGGTGTGGCTTGACCGCGGGCAGACGCGGCGTCTTGACCGTGGCTTTTCTCATTTTGAAGAATGGCGCGACACGATCCTGGAGGAAGAAGAGCGCGAACAGCACAAGCTCGGTCGCCAGATCGTTCGTGAGGAACATTGGTTGCGCTACGGCGTGACCGCGCGCCGCAAGCGCAATATGCGCCGGTTGGGCGAATTGCAGACGATGCGCCAGCGCTTTCGCGGGCATAAGGGCGCGGAAGGCGTCGCAACGATGGTTGCCAGCGATGCCGCCGAATCCGGCAAGCTGGTCATCGAGGCCAAGAACATCTCGAAAAGCTTTGGCGATCTGACGGTCGTGCAGGATTTCTCGTCGCGCATCCAGCGTGGCGACCGCATCGGCCTTGTCGGGCCGAATGGTGCTGGCAAGACGACATTGCTCAAAATGCTGACCGGCGAATTGCAGCCGGATACCGGCTCGGTCCGCCTTGGTACTAATCTCGAAATCGCGACGCTCGACCAGAAACGCGCCGCGGTCGATCCGCAGGAAACGCTCGGCCAGTTCCTGACCGACGGGCGCGGCGAGACGGTCGTCATCAATGGCGAGGAACGCCACGTCGTCTCCTACATGAAGGACTTCCTGTTCAAGCCGGAAATGGCCCGTACGCCGGTGCGGGAACTCTCCGGCGGGGAGCGTGCGCGGTTGATTCTGGCGCGTGTTCTGGCGCGTCCGGCAAATCTTCTGGTGCTGGACGAACCGACCAACGATCTCGACATGGAAACGCTGGAACTGCTTCAGGAACTCGTCGCAGGCTTTGCCGGCACGGTCATCCTCGTCAGCCACGACCGCGATTTTCTCGACAGAACCGTCACCAGCATCATCGCGCCGGAACCCGGCGGGCGTTGGGTGGAATATGCGGGCGGCTACGCCGACATGCTGGCGCAGCGCGGCGGCACAAAGCTTAACGACAGACGCGCCGTGCCCAAAACATCCGGCGATGAGCCGCGCGCTGCGGCACAGACGCAAAGCCGCGAGCCGGCGAAGAAGCTTTCCTACAAACAGAAATTCGCGCTCGACACGCTTCCGGGAAAGATGGCAGCCGTGACGACTGCAATCTCAGCACTTGAAAACAACATCGCGGACCCGGCCTTCTACGAACGCGACCCGAAAGGTTTTCAAAAAACGATCGCCGCCCTGGACAAAGAGCGCGCAACGCTCGCCTCCATGGAAGAAGAGTGGCTCGAACTCGAAATGCTGCGGGAAGAGCTTGAGGGGTAAGATATGCCCGACCGAAGGTCGGCAAAAAACCAACGATTTGGCTTTTTGAATGTCGAACGCCCGCAGCCATAGCGTAGGGCAGGAGTGGCTCGGCTTTGCCTCGTTCGAGGCACGCACGGGGATGCCGCTTGCCGTGTGAACAAAAACTCCAATTTCATGTTTTTTATTCACCCCCTCGCACCCGCTCCTATCATCACCCCACTGTCTGAGCGGGGAGCCGGTGCGCACCGGGTATCGGTTCAGACAGCGGTGACCTCCCGCCAACAGCTACGGTAGCTGCTGGATCCGAGGGCATCCGACAGGTCGGCGCGTCGAAGATGCGTTCATGGCGGGAAGTGACAAACCCCGCCGATGAAACATCCCAAAGCGTGCGGAGAAACCGCGATGTTCATCTGCACTATTGAATGCAGGAGACATTGTGCCCGACCGACTGGATAGCAAAGACCGGCGGGGTGCGGACGTCGCGCCACATATTACTTACACTAGGAAGGCACGGCCAGGCGCCCCGCTTCCCGGTTCTTTGACAATGGCCAGACGGTGAAAACCGGGCGTGGCGATGATGAAATGTATCTGCGTGCTCGACAAGCTCAGCATGAGGAGCGTTAGCGCTTCAGTGCGTCCTTCGAGGCTAGCTTCGCTTGCACCTCAGGATGAGGGAGGTGGATTTCGATAAAAAAATCTGGCCTGCCGCTCTCAAAATTGAAGTGCACCCACTTCCCTCATCCTGAGGTGCGAACGCAGTGAGCCTCGAAGGACGCACCAGCTACGAACTACACTGCCAATGCAGGGCGCGCGACGGAACTCACCAACCCCAATCAGCCGCCGGAAGCCTGTCCGTTGCTTGCTGCCTGCCAGGCATTAAGCGCATCGGTGAAGATCTTTTCGCCCGGAATGCCTTTTTCCAGCGTGAAAAGCGCGCGGCGGCCGGATTTGTAAACCACCGGCAAATCGATCCAGCTCTGACGACGCAGCAGGGTGAGATTGTTGTTCATCTCCGCCGGGCTTTCGTTCAACGCCACGAGGAAGAAACCATCGGCGATCTTTGCGGGAATGCCCATCAGCGGGCTGCCGGCGTCCTGCTCGGAACCTTTCAGGGCGATCCGCAGAATATTGTCGATGCCGCCGCCCTCGAAGCCGTCCGGCGTCAAGAAGATGACCTCGATGATATGGCTGGCAGGCAGAGTGTCGTCGGCATTGCGGCGTATCGTCAAGCGCAATTGCAGGTCTTTGCCGGGGATGGTCGCTTCGGCACGGATGGCAGGTTCAGGCGGCAGATCGCCACCGGGCGATTCCTGAACGGTCGACCAGACGACCGAGCCATTTTCGGCCGAGCCTTGCGCGACGTTGGTGCGCTCTTCGTAGAAGATTGCCTTTTGCCCGACCGCGACCGCAGGCTGCTCAGCCGCTGCACTGGCAGGCGTGTTGCCCTGCTCGGCACTCGGCTGGCCTTCGGGCGTCGAAGGTTGCGTTGCGGAGGAAACGGACGTGCCTTCGCCGATGCCTGCCTCGCCGCCAGCCGGACCCGGATCGACTTCGCTGCCGTCTTCGGTCAGACGCTGCGTGAGTTTGGGATCGGGTTGTGCGGCCTCAGGGGCTGCAGGCGTTGTCTCAGTTCCGGGGCTCACTGCCGCCGTACCGTCGGGCTGTGCCTCTTGCGGCGTGTTCTCTTCCGGTGTGGATGCGACCTCGGTGGATGATCCGAAAAGGCTGGCGAAGGCATCCTTGTTCAGCCAGATGCCATAACCGCCGCCGGCAATGACCAGCAATGCAACCAGTGCTGCAATGAGTCCGGCATAGCTGCGCTTGCGCTCAGGCGGGGAGCCCGGCATGCGGAATGTTTCGGGAGCAGGGCGTACTTCATCCGGCTCGGCCCCCGCGGCAGGCATATATCTCGGCGGTGGCGGAGGGCTTTTCGGCGCGACGAAATCGTCGTCTGCAGAGGCAACCGGTTGCGTCGATGTGTTTTCACCGGGCTCGACCGCCGGAGCGATTTCTTCCGGCTCGGCCGGTTCAGGGTCGGGAAGAATCGGCTTCTGGACAATCGGAGCAAGTGGTGCGGCTGGCGTCGCGCGGGGCCAATTGTCCGACCGCGCTTCGATTTTTACTTCAGGCGAGGGCGCCTGCGGTTCGGACTTGGCGCGTTCGATGGATGCGAAAACGCTTTCGAGCTGGCGTAGCGGATCTTCGTCTTCTTCCGGCTCCGGCAAAGGTGCGGCGGCCGCGTATTCTTTTTCAACGCGACCGATTGCGTCTTCGATCGCCTGTTTCTGGCGATCTACCACGGCGGCAGATGGCGGCGGGTTTATCGCGGCGAGCTTGGCGGCAATCGTCGAGCGCGCCTTCTCATAGACCTTTTCCCGCATTTCGGGTGTCGGGTCGCTGAGACCGTCGATCGTTTTCCTCAGAACCGCTACGAAATCTGCCATGCTTTCAGACCTGAACCTTCCTTGTCCCGAAGCCCTTAACCATGAGCTATCAGGAAAAGGTAAAAATTAATCTTGAAACGGATCGGTCACAAGTATCGTGTCGTCCCGCTCGGGGCTGGTCGACAGAAGCGCTACCGGTGCACCGATCAGTTCTTCGATGTGACGAACGTATTTTACCGCCTGCGCGGGAAGATCGTTCCAGCTACGCGCGCCGGCCGTCGTGCCCTTCCAGCCTTCGAGCGTTTCGTAAATCGGCTGCACACGCGCCTGCGCGCCCTGGCTCGCCGGAAGATAGTCGATCTCCTCGCCGTCCAGCAGATACTTGGTGCAGACCTTGATTTCGTCCAGCCCGTCGAGAACGTCGAGCTTGGTCAGCGCGATGCCGGTGATGCCGTTTACCGCCACTGCCTGGCGAACCAGAACCGCATCGAACCAGCCGCAACGGCGCTTGCGCCCGGTGACGGTGCCGAATTCGCGGCCGCGCGTGCCGAGGAATTCGCCGACTTCATTGTCCTGCTCGGTCGGGAAAGGACCTTCGCCGACACGCGTCGTATAGGCCTTGGTGATGCCCAGAACATAGCCGATCGCGCCGGGGCCGACGCCCGATCCGGGTGCTGCCTGCCCGGCGACCGTGTTGGATGAGGTGACGAAAGGGTATGTGCCGTGGTCGATGTCGAGCAGTGTGCCTTGCGCGCCTTCGAACAGGATGCGCTCGCCCGCGCGGCGCTTGTCGTCGAGAATTTTCCAGACGCGATCCATATATGGAAGCACCTGATCGGCAACCGAGGTCAGTTCCGTCAGGATCGTTTCATGGCTGACTTCCGGATGGCCGAGACCGACGCGCAGCGCATTGTGATGCGTAAGCAGTCTGTCGATCTTTGCCGGGAGTGTTTCCAAATCAGCCAAATCCATCACGCGAATCGCGCGCCTTCCGACCTTGTCTTCATAGGCCGGTCCGATGCCGCGACGGGTCGTCCCGATCTTCGTGCCCGAATTCGATGCGGCGTCTTCGCGGAAGCCGTCCAATTCGCGATGAAGCGACAGGATAAGCGCGGTGTTTTCGGCAATTTTCAGGCATTCGGGCGTGATTTCGACGCCCTGCTCCTTCAGCTTTGCCGTCTCGGCCACGAATGCATGCGGATCGAAGACCACGCCATTGCCGATTACCGAAAGCTTGCCGGGGCGAACCACGCCGGATGGCAGCAGGGAGAGCTTGTAGACCTTGCCGTCCACAACCAGCGTATGGCCGGCATTGTGGCCGCCCTGGAAACGCACGACGACATCGGCGCGTTCCGAAAGCCAGTCAACGATCTTGCCCTTTCCTTCGTCGCCCCATTGTGAGCCGACGACCACCACATTCGCCATGATTTGTTCCTTTGCTGCCGCTCAAGGGCGGCGTAAATCCTTCGACGTAGGCCTCTATAACGTCATGAAGCGCCGAGCGCGACCATTCTTTCAGGCGCGAAAGCGTGCCAGGCACAACAATTTTCGGCTTTTACATCATTTACTTGGCTGTTTTACGGCTCTAGCCCTTATCACCTCGTTACGGGGAGGGACAAGCCATGCATCGCCAAGCCTATCTGCTGCTTCTTTTGACCATGCTCTTTTGGGCGTGCAATGCGATTGCGGGCAAACTGGCTGTCGGCCATGTCTCTCCAATGGTGCTGACTGCGGCCCGCTGGTCGCTGGCGCTTCTCATACTGCTTGTCATCGGTCGAAAGCAGATCGCGAAGGACTGGCCGCTCATCCGCGAAAATATGGTGCTGCTTTTCGGGCTTGGCGCGTTCGGCTTTACCGTGTTCAGCGCCGCACTTTACGGTGCGCTTCTTTACACGTCGGCCATCAATGTCAGCATCGAACAGGGCGGCATGCCGCTCTTCGTGTTCATCGGGGCCTATTTTCTGTTTCGAACGCGGGTCAGCATTCCGCAATTGCTGGGGTTCGGGCTTTCCTTCGCTGGCGTCATCATCACCGCTACCCATGGCGAGATAGCGCGGCTGATTACGCTGGATCTCAATTTCGGCGACGCGTTGATGCTTCTCGCGATCCTCGCCTATGGCATCTATACGGCTGCACTTCGCCTGAAGCCGAACATCCATTGGATGAGCCTTATGGCCGCCCTGTGCATCGGTGCAGTCGCCAGCTCAATTCCCTTCGTTGCGGCAGAAGCGGCTTACGGTGCGATGATACTGCCCGACGCGCAAGGCTGGGCGATTATCTTGTTCATCGCCCTGTTCCCGTCGCTTATCGCGCAGGTGTTTTATATTCGCGGGGTCGAATTGATCGGTGCGAATCGCGCCGGCCTGTTCATCAATTTCCTGCCACTATGGGGCGCGTTCCTGTCGGTGACAGTTATCGGCGATGAGTTTCACGCCTATCACGCGCTGGCGCTCGTCATGGTTCTCGGCGGAATATTGATTGCCGAGTACAGCGCGCGGAAAAGAGCTACAGCTTGATAAGCCACATCGCATCTTCTATATTTGCTATCATGATAGCATCAAGGGCGAGCGATGGCACAGTTGCTGGTTAGGCAGATCGATGACGATGTGAAGCAACGTCTGCAGGAGCAAGCGGCGAAGCATGGCGTCAGCATGGAGGAGGAGGTCCGCGAAATCCTCCGGGCTGCCGTCTTGAAAGATGATGGGCAGGAATTTGGGTTGGGGAGCAGGATTGCGGCGCTATTTCGCGATGTCCCGGATAATGACGAGCCCCTTCCGAAGATCCCTCGCAAACCGTTCAAGCCGGTCGATTTCAGCGAATGATCGTTCTGGATACCAATGTCATCTCTGCGCTTATGCAGCCGGACAGGAACCATGCAGCCGTATCCTGGCTTGATCGTCAGACATCGACCATCATCTGGATAACGGCCATAAGTGTTCTCGAGATACGAGCGGGGTTATTTCTCTTACCCGATGGCAGACGCAAGAGTGGTTTGCTCGGACGATTCGATCAGCTTTTGAGCGATGTCATCGCTGGTCGGGTTCTGCCCTTTGACCGAAACGCTGCCGAAGCCGCTTCGTTTTTGAGTGCCAAACGGATCGCCATCGGTCGCAACATCGACAATATGGACACGCAGATCGCAGGCATTGTCGTTTCAAGGCGAGCGATTTTGGCCACGCGCAACGTCAAGGATTTCAATGACCTTGATATTCCGATCATCAATCCCTGGGACGAATAAAAAAGGCGCGGTGTTGACCGCGCCTTTCTGATGTTTGCTCAGTTCGTGGTGATATCGAATTCCAGCGGTTTGGCCGAACCGATGGATGGATTTGCGCGGACTTCCTCGAGTGCCTTTTCCGGGAACGGGCCGTCGAGATAGAGCAGCGCGATCGCGTCGCCGCCGGGCTTGTTACGGCCTAGCTGGAAGTTTGCGATGTTGACGTTGTTCTTGCCGCACAGAGTGCCGAGCAGGCCGATGATGCCCGGCGCGTCGGCGTTGGTCGTGTAGAGCATGTGCTGGCCGACTTCGGCGTCGAGATTGATGCCCTTGATCTGGATGAAGCGCGGCTTGTGATCCGAGAAGCAGGTGCCTGCGATCGAGCGGGTCTGCTTGTTGGTCTTGACCGTCAGCTTGATGTAGCCGTCGAAAACGCCGGATTTGTCGCGCTTCACTTCGGCGACGATGATGCCGCGCTCCTTCACCATGATTGGGGCCGAGACCATGTTCACGTCGGAAACCTGCGGGCGGATGAGACCGGCAAGCGCTGCACTTATCAGGGCGCGGGTGTTCATCGAGGCGGTCGCGCCGTCGAACAGGATTTCGACTTCCTCGATCGGGTCTTCGGTTACCTGACCGACGAATGCACCGAGCACTTCCGCCAGTTTCACGAATGGCTTCAGGCGTGGTGCTTCCTCGGCTGTGATCGACGGCATGTTGATCGCGTTGGAAACCGCACCCTTCATCAGATAGTCGGACATCTGCTCGGCCACCTGCAGCGCGACATTTTCCTGCGCTTCGCTGGTCGATGCGCCGAGATGCGGGGTGGTAACGACATTTTCCATGCCGAACAGCGCGTTTTCCGTTGCCGGTTCGGTTTCGAACACGTCGATGCCCGCGCCTGCGACCTTGCCGCTCTTCAGCGCTTCGATCAGATCGGCTTCGACGATCAGGCCGCCGCGCGCGCAATTGATGATGCGCACACCATCTTTCATCTTGGAAATGGCTTCTGCATTGATGATGCCGCGCGTCTTGTCGGTCATCGGCGTGTGCAGCGTGATGAAGTCAGCGCGCCGGAACAGCTCTTCAAGCTCGACCTTCTCGACGCCAAGCTCTTCTGCACGGCTTTCGGAAAGGAAAGGATCGAATGCGACGACATGCATTTTCAGGCCAACGCCGCGCGTCGCGACGATGGAGCCGATGTTACCGCAGCCGATGACACCCAGCGTCTTCGAGGTGATTTCGACGCCCATGAAGCGGTTCTTTTCCCACTTGCCCGCATGGGTGGAAGCGTTGGCTTCCGGGATCTGGCGCGCCAGTGCGAACATCAGCGCAACGGCATGTTCGGCAGTGGTGATCGAATTGCCGAAGGGCGTATTCATGACGATGATACCGCGGCGCGAGGCTGCCGGAATATCGACATTGTCGACGCCGATACCGGCCCGGCCAACAACTTTCAGGTTTGTCGCGGCAGCGATCAGCTTTTCGGTGACTTTCGTGGCCGAGCGGATAGCCAGACCGTCATATTGCCCGATGACTTCGAGCAGTTTTTCCTTGTCCTTGCCGAGATCGGGCAAATAATCGACTTCAACGCCGCGATCCTTGAAGATCTGGACGGCAGTGGGGGAAAGTTTATCGGAAACGAGTACGCGAGGCATTTTTTTATCCTGTCAGGTTGCTGACCCCTCATCCGTCGCCTTTGGCGACACCTTCTCCTACACGGGGAGAAGGGAGAGCGCCTTTCCTTCTCCCATTGTGGGAGAAGGTGGCCGAGCGAAGCGAGGTCGGATGAGGGGTGCTCAATTGAACACCCACGAAAATTATCAGGCGGCAGCAGTAAGCG
This sequence comes from Foliimonas ilicis, assembly GCF_039939195.1. Lineage (NCBI taxonomy): Bacteria > Pseudomonadati > Pseudomonadota > Alphaproteobacteria > Hyphomicrobiales > Phyllobacteriaceae > Foliimonas > Foliimonas ilicis. The sequence continues at coordinate 642,776 of NZ_JBDUUH010000001.1, forward strand.
ATGCTTTCGACGAGGCAAAAGCCCAGTCGAGCCAAGGAACGAGCGCCTTGAGATCGGCGGTTTCAACCGTCGCGCCGCACCAGATGCGCAGACCGGGAGGCGCATCGCGATAACCTGCGATGTCATAGGCGACGCCTTCCTTTTCGAGGACAGCCGTCAGCGACTTCACGAAAGCCTGCTGGCCTACCTCATCGAGATTGGCGACCGCCGGATCGACAAAGCTCAGGCAGACCGAAGTATTCGAACGGGTCGCTTCATCGCTCGCCAGAAAAGCCACTGCCGGATTGACATCGACCCAATCAGCCAGAACTTTTGCATTGGCATCGGCGCGGGCAATCAGCGCGTTCAAGCCGCCGATCGACTTCGCCCATTGCAGCGCATCGATATAATCTTCGACGCAGAGCATAGACGGCGTGTTGATCGTCTCGCCTTTGAAAATGCCTTCGATCAGCTTGCCGCCGGATGTCAGGCGGAAGATTTTCGGCAAAGGCCATGCGGGCTTGTAGCTTTCCAGCCGCGCGACAGCGCGCGGGCTGAGGATCAGAATGCCATGCGCGCCTTCGCCGCCCAGCACTTTCTGCCAGGAGAAAGTAACGACATCGAGCTTGTCGAAATCGAGCTTCTGCGCAAATGCGGCAGAAGTCGCGTCGCAGATCGTCAGGCCCTGGCGTTCAGCCGGAATGAAATCGCCATTCGGCACGCGCACACCGGAGGTCGTGCCGTTCCATGTGAAAACGACATCGCGGTCGAAATCGACCTTCGAGAGATCGGGCAGTGCGCCATAAGGCGCATCGAATGTGCGGACATCGGCAAGCTTGAGCTGCTTGACCACGTCGGTCACCCAGCCAGCGCCAAAACTTTCCCAGGCGACCATGTCGACGCCGCGCTCGCCGAGCAGCGACCAGAGCGCCATTTCGACAGCGCCGGTGTCGGATGCCGGAACGATGCCGATGCGATAATCGGCGGGAACTTCAAGAATTTCGCGGGTGAGGTCTATGGCCTGAGCCAGCTTTGCCTTGCCGATCTTGGCACGGTGCGAACGGCCAAGAGGCGCGTCGCGGAGGCCTTCAAGGGACCAGCCGGGGCGTTTTGCGCACGGACCTGAGGAGAAATTGGGGTTTGCCGGACGGAATCCGGGCTTGGAAAGTATCGTCATCGTGGTTCTATCCTTCCAGATAGCTGGCCCCTCGTTGGGGAGGGGTGGCCCACGTCGGGAAATACTGAAAGGCGCGCGAAAACGCAAGAGGCAAAGGCTGGGGTTGATGCCGGGCTTTTGCAGAACGAAGCCGGAGCATATCAGATGAAGTAACGTGCCAGTGACACTGCGTGTTCAGAGTGGCAGCGTCACCTATTTACAAATATAGTTCATCCCCGAAGCGCCCAAAACTGAGCATCGGATTTCACAATGAGGCTGCGTGATGCCGGATTCGCAACACGAGGTTCCGCTTTTTCCAGTCCCGCACGATGGAGATGTATCTCAACTTGTGCGACGCTTTGGATCATGGCGGCCTATAATTGATGAGGTGCAAAATTTATGATCGCTAAACGATTGCTAACTGCATTCATGATTGCCGCAGGACTCTGCACCATCCCCCAGTTGGTCGAGGCACAGGATATGAATACGTTGGGCAGGCATCTTGATCAGCAGCAATGGAATAGATTGCAAGACCATCAGAATTCGATGCGCCGTCAAAACCGAACCCCGCGCAATATCGATCGAAATGCACCGCGGCGGGCGTCTCGTTGTTCTGCGGATTCGATGCCTGCGGCTGACCAGAGGCGACTTCAAGCACAAGCAGCGCGTATCATGCAGAGGCAAGGTAAAGCCGCGGCTGTCGCATTCGCCAGAAAACAGGGTGCGGCCTATCGTCGAAAGCTTCAAGCGCAGGGGATATGTCCCTAAGTTGCGGCGCTGCCAAATCCGCCATTGCATTTGTAAGGCGGGCTTCCGCCGGTTATGAGGATGCCAGATCTCATTGAGGCGGGGCTTTAAAATTGACCGACATCGTACGCGACAGCAATGGAACGCAGCTCAATGAGGGCGATTCCGTCACGCTCATCAAGGACCTCAAGGTCAAGGGAACGTCCGAGACGATCAAGCGCGGGACGCTGGTGAAGAACATTCGTCTCAACGGAAATCCTGATGAGGTGGAATGCAACACCAAGCAGGTGAAGGGCCTGGTTCTTCGAACCGAGTTTCTCAAAAAAGCCTGACCCGCTTGTCT